>JAZLLF010000001.1:0-13917 GCA_045598005.1 Saccharofermentans sp.
AGGGTACAAAACTCTCAACCATACCGGTGGTTATTACGATGAGGTCCCACCTGTTCCCATCCCGAACACAGAAGTTAAGCTCATTCGTGCCGACAATACTTGGCTGGAGACGGCCCGGGAAGATAGGTTGCTGCCGGTTTAATATTCCTCAATAGCTCAGTCGGTAGAGCGTTCGGCTGTTAACCGAAATGTCACAGGTTCAAGTCCTGTTTGAGGAGCCAAAGCCTTAAGAGAAATCTTAAGGCTTTTTTGTTGCCTGAAAAGTGTACGATTATTAGTTTACTTGACGTGGTATAATTATTAAAAAGTTTAGAGGTGATATAAGTGCCTGAAGTATCTTTGTTCTATGGTATTAGAGTAACTATGTATTATGAAGATCATAATCCGCCTCATTTTCATGCTGAATACAATGGAAATAAGGCACTTATTGATATTGTTAATGCTAGAGTTATTAAAGGTGTTTTGCCTTCTAAACAATTAAAACTTATTCTCGCTTGGTGTGTATTACACCAGGATGAACTTATGCAGAACTGGGAGTTATCAAAGGATGGTCTTCCTTTGAATGCTATTGCACCGTTAGTATAAAGGAGATTTTTTATGTTCCATGAGATAGTTCAAGTTGTTCCTTATGAGAATTATGAAGTTTACGTTTATTTTAGTGACGGTAAGATTGTTTGCTTTGATGTTAAACCTTTATTAGATAAGCCGGTTTTTGCTGTTCTTAAGAGTATCGATGTTTTCATGAATTCTTGCACTATATTAAATGATACACTAGCCTGGGATATTTCTGGTGATAGAGATGCTACAAAATGCATTGATATTGATCCAGATACTTTGTATGAACTTGATTGCGTTGAGGAAAGAATTGCTTAATTCCTGACACAGATTTAAGTTCTTTTATAGATATTATTCGAATTTATTTGTCTTATACTATTATTATCTTTTCCGTCATTGAGGTTTAATATGAGTAAGTATGATGCTCTGTGGAAATATGTTTCTGAATCTGGTTTGGATACTTTAAGGTTATCTTATGACGAGATTGAACGTATCTCAGGAACTGCTGTTGATCATTCATTTCTGACTTATAAGAAGGAACTTCTTTCTTATGGGTACAAAGTTGGTAAGATCTCGATGAAGAATAAGACTATTGAGTTTTTGAGGAGTTTAGCTGATGCTTGATATTATTATTGTTGAAGATAATGAGCAGATTGGTACTTTGCTTGGTGATTTCCTCCGTAAGGAGAATTATACAGTTACCGTATGTACTACAGGTGAGAAGGCTTTGGACGTTTTTGATAAATACGGCTGTAAGCTTTTTGTTCTTGATATTATGCTTCCTGGAATTGATGGTTTTGCTGTCTGTTCAAAAATCAGAGAGACTTCTAATGCCCATATTATGATTGCTAGTGCAATGAATGATAAGGATTCCAAACTTAATGGTCTTTACCTTGGTGCCGACGATTATATTGAGAAGCCATACGATATTGATATTTTGCTTGCTAAGATTAATGGTATTTTCAAGAGAAAATATGCGATGGATGAGATTAAAGACGGCGATATCGTTTTAAATAATATAACAAGAACGCTTACTGTTGAAGGCATAACTAAGACAGTTACTGAGAAAGAGTTTGATCTATTAAAGCTTCTTATTGAGAATAAGAATATTACGCTTCGTAAGGATTATTTATTTAACAATATCTGGGGAAGCGATAGTGATTCTGAGATGCAGACTTTAACAGTTCATATTAAGTGGCTTCGAGAGAAGATTGAGGAAGATCCTAAGAATCCAAAGCACATTCTGACAGTTTGGGGAACAGGCTATCGTTATGAATAATTTTAAAAGAATAGCTGTTTTAATTATTGCTTTCGAGCTTATTCTGGCGTGCGTTTTTAATATAATTGTTTATAAAAGTCACGATATATCAGGAAGGTTTTACCGTGTCGAGGCTGGGCGTATTTTGACTGCTCTTAAGGCTGGAAATGAAGTTAATGTCTCTGACTATGAGACGATTGTTGATGTTGTGCCTTTTGATTCTTCATATAAGACAAATAACGATTACATGGTAGTTGATGCTAACGGTAAGCTTTATTCCATTGAATATAGAGTTGTTAATAGAAATTACGCGACACTATATATGAATATCGGCTTTGGATTTATGCTCATAGTTACGCTTGGAATTCTTGTTTATGTAAATAACAAGGTTTTGAAGCCTTTTAATACTATGAGTAACATGACGCTGGAACTTGCCAAGGGTAATCTTACAACGCCTATTAAGGAAGATAAGAATAAGTTTTTCGGGAAGTTTTTGTGGGGCATGGATATGCTTCGTGATAATCTTGAGAGCAACAAGCAGAAGGAACTTGAACTTCAGAAGGAGAAGAAGACACTCATCCTTTCGCTTTCGCATGATATAAAGACACCGCTTTCTGCAATAAGGCTTTATACAAAGGCGCTAAATGAGAACCTTTATGATACAAAGGAGAAGCAGGAAGAAGCGTTCAGAGGAATTGATAAAAATATCACCGACATTGAGAAGTATGTGAGCGAGATTGTGACTGCTTCAAAGGAAGATTTTCTTAATCTTGAAGTAACTATGGGTGAGTTCTATATGAATGAGGTCATAGAGAAAATCGCTGTTTACTATAAGGATAAATTCGCATCGCTTCATACGGAATTTAAGATTAATTCCTACGATAACTGCCTTTTGAAAGGTGATAAGACACGCCTTGAGGAAGTGCTCCAGAATATGCTTGAGAACGCCATTAAGTATGGCGATGGAAAGAGCGTCGAGATCTCATTTGATGATGAAGAAGACTGCCGTCTTATTAGTATAAGTAACAGCGGTAATTCTCTTAAGAAGGAAGAGATTCCGCATTTGTTTGAGTCATTCTACAGAGGCAGCAATTCTGAAGGAGTTAAAGGAAGTGGTCTTGGACTTTATATTTGTAAGTCCCTTTTACGAATGATGGATGGAGATATATTTGCTAATATCGATTCGGACAAGTTTATAATTGTCGCTGTAGTAAGAAAAGTTTAAAAAAGGCATAACCGGTACCAACACCGATTATGCCTTAATTTTTATAGTAAATAATAATTAAGTTGAAGCAGTAATTATAGAAATCATGAGGCACATTTCAATTGTGATTGAAATTGAGAGCAGACTATTCATTACTGCGTTATTGATTGTTGAATCATCGGATGCGCATTCACTTATAAGCATCTGAGCAGCAAACATTCTTCTTTCTGATGCACCCACAACAAGGCCACCGAATCCCTTCTGTGTTTTAAGAAAATCATCAGCCTCGCTTATTATGCTGACAACTTCATTCTCTGATACATTAAGAAGTGCAAGAGAACCGAGAGTTGGAAGCTCGTAGCTTGTGCCGTACTTGTGCTTTGCTTCGTTAAGACTATCGAAAATCTTAAATACCTTCTCGCACTTAACTTCAGGCGAAATGCTCTGAAGAGCAAGAACGTGTGACAAGGACTGAACAGCATCGGCGTCGCCAAACTTCTTCTTAAGAATCTTATAGGAAATCTCCATGTCTTCAATAAGCTTGTCGACATCAAAATCTGAAATTGCGAGCATAGCCGCGAAAGGGATGTCCTCGTAACCTGTAAGGAATGGGTGCTTCTTTGACATCATGCTGTATAACTCATTAGTTCTGTTGATATATGATTCGTATTCGCCATCAGGAACGCGATCGTAAATGATAATTGAAGCAAGAATTCTATATTCGTTTCCAGCAAATTTGCTCTTATTCATTACGCTGTAGATTTCCTGGATTTTATTAAGATATGCAACAGGATCATCTGACATTGCCATCTTGCATACGATAGGGAGCTTGATGTTACCTCTGAATTCTGAGAAGAAATCTGTTTCCTTTCGAAGAATCTCTTCACACGCCTTAAGCTTTTCTGTATCTGCATCGGCACCATTTGCAGCGAAAATAGAGGCAGCAGCTAAAGACATATATTCTGAGTCCCATGTAAAAGCCTTTGTGATTGTATTTCTGTTGTTGGCAAAAAGTTTGCATTTATTTAGTACTTTCTCTCTCATAAAAACCTCCGACACGAGTTTTGATATTATCATTATCTTTTACCTGTATAAAATCAGAAACAAGTAAGTGTAAAGATATTATCAAGAATCAGAGAGTTGACATTTTTGCATTTAATGATTATTTAATAATTGTTCTTGTATCATCAGGTCACAATGATACAGAAGGTGAGGACGATAAATGTTTTTACGAATCTTAAAGAAGGATTTAAAGCGTAGAAGAACAACAAATATCATTATGGTATTGTTTGTAATTCTTGCAACTATGTTTGTAAGTAGTGGTATCAGTAACGTAATCACTGTTGCAAACGGAACAGATTTTTATTTGGATCAGGCAGATGTAGGTGACTATATTATCCTTACAAGGGATAGCGAGCGTAACTGTCTTGATAATATGCTTGAGACAACAGAGGCAATTAATTCATATGCAACTGAAGATATTCTTTATGCAAGTGCTGGCAACATATTTGATCCGGATGATAATGAATTAGAAGCAAGTAATATGTTGCTCTTCCAGTCTTTTGAAAATAGTGGAATGAAATTCTTCACAGTGGATAATGAAGAACCAGCTATTCTTTCAAATGGTCACTGCTATGTAACAGGTTCATTCCTTGATTCTAACAACATGGAAGCAGGTGATATTATTGTTGTTAAGATGGGTGACACAGAATTAGAGATAGTAATCGACGGTTTTGTAAAGGATGCTTTCTTAGGTTCTGATTTCATGGGAAATACAAGAATTCTCCTAAGTCAGGAAGACATGGAGCTTCTTGATAGTGATGAGAAGAGTTTGCAATTAAGAGGACAGGCTTGTTATATCTTTACTGATGACATCAAGGCAATAGATAGTGCCGCATCTTCACTTGATAACCTGATGTTTCATAACGACAGATCAGTAATCAAGATTGCATATGTTATGGATATGATCGTAGCATTTATTGTGCTTATTCTAAGTGTATGCCTCATGATTGTTTCATTTGTAGTTTTGAAATTTGCAATCAATCTTACAATCACAGAAGAGTACCGAGAGATTGGTGTCATGAAGGCTATTGGTATCGGTAACTTTAAGATTCGTTCAATCTACATTACAAAGTACTTTATTATTGCAGTTGTAGGCAGCATCATTGGATTCTTCTTAAGTATTCCTTTTGGAAATCTTCTTATTAAGTCTGTTTCTGAGAAGATGTATCTTGGTAATAGCTTGGGGTATGCTCTTAATATTATCGGTGCAGTAATTGTAGTTCTTTCAATCCTTCTTTTCTCTTACCTTTCTACAAATAAGGTTAAGAAAGCAACACCTGTTGATGCAATTAGATCTGGTCAGACAGGAGAAAGATATAATCGTAAGTCAGCTTTGAAGATTCGTAATTTTAAGGCAAATGTCCCTTCATTTATGGCTATAAACGATATTTTCAGTAGCCCTAGAAGATATACAACAATTATCATTGCTTTCGCGCTTTGTACAATGTTTGTGCTTGTTCTTGTAAATACAGTAACCACAATGAAGAGTGAAGCATTACTTGATACATTTGCATCTCGTTCTGATTTGTACGTTAATCTTAAGCCGGAAGATGAAATGAATTCTGTTTTTACATTTACAACCAGAGAAGAGTGGGAGCAGTATTTTGATACTAAAGAGCAGGAATTTTCTGATATTGGAATGCCTTGTGAGGTATTCGTAGATTTTCAGTATTCTTGTAAGATAACGGTAGATGGAGAGGACTTTACGTTCCCATGCCAGCAGGGCTTTGGTACAGATATGACAGACTATGCTTACTTTGAAGGCGTTGTTCCAGTTAGCTCTGATGAGATTGCTATTACAAAGCAGGTTTCAGACAAGTTAGGAGTTGAAATTGGTGATACTGTTACTATCGATTATGGCTTAGAGACAAGAGATGTAGTAGTTACAGCTTACTTCCAGACAATGAATAACTTAGGTGAGCTTATTAGAATTCACGAGGATGCAAAAACTGATATCTCACACTGGTCTTCATTTTTGGGTATTCAGATTAACTTTACGGATAATCCTTCAGAAGAAGAAATATTAAGACGTAAGGATGTTCTCGAAGGTGACTACTTTAAGGAAGTAAAAACAGGGAAGGAAATGCAGATTGAGGCTCTGACTGTTGTTCCTACTATGGAGGCTGTTCAATATTTGCTTCTTGCAATCACATTGTTAGTAGTAATTTTCGTTACAGTTCTTATGGAAAGATCTTTTATTTCAGATGAGAAGAAGGAAATTGCTATCCTTAAGGCGATCGGATTTAAAAACGGCAAGATTATTTGCTGGCAGGTATTAAGATTTGGAATCGTTGCCTTAATTGCAGCAATTATCGCAGCAGCGCTCTCGATTCCTATGACTCATCTTTGTATCTCACCAATCTTTGGCATGATGGGTACAGTAAGTGTTGATTACGTTATTGATCCACTTCAGATTTTCTTAATCTACCCTATGATCATCGTGGTAATGACAGTAATCGTAACTTTCTTTACATCCCTTGCTTCTTATGGAATTAAGAGCAGTGACACAGCTAATATCGAATAATTCGGAGGACATATAAAATGGCAATTATTGAAGTTAAAGATCTTTGTAAGACATACGTAGTAAACAAGAGACAGAACAATGTATTAAAGAACGTTTCATTTAAGATTGATGAGGGCGAGATGGTAGCCATTATGGGTCCTTCAGGTTCTGGTAAGTCAACACTTTTGTACTCAGTATCAGGTATGGACAGAGCTACAAGCGGTGAGATTATGTTCGCAGGAAAAGACATCACAAAACTTAGCGAAAGCGAGCTCGCAGAAATTCGTCTTGATAAGATGGGATTTATCTTCCAGCAGATGTACATGATGAAGAACCTTACAATACTTGATAACATCGTTCTTCCTGCAATTGAAAGCAAGAAGGATAATTCTTCCAAGAAAGAGAAGATTGCCCGTGGCGAAGAACTTATGAGAAAACTTGGAATCATTGAGGTAGCTGATAACGATATTAATGAGGTGTCAGGTGGTCAGCTTCAGAGAGCATGTATCTGCCGTTCAATGATGAACTCTCCTGAAATTCTTTTCGCAGATGAGCCTACAGGTGCTCTTAACAGACAGTCTTCTGCTGAAGTTGTAGAAGAGCTTTCCAAGCTTAATAAAGAGGGCACAACAATTATGATGGTAACTCACGATTCTAAGGTTGCTGCAAAGTGCTCACGTGTTCTTTATATCGTGGATGGTCACATCGAGGGTGAGTACAACGCACCTTCCGAATTGACTGACGATAAGGCTAGAGAACGAGCACTTAACAACTGGCTTATGGATCTTGGCTGGTAAGATTTAAGTAAATTAGTTATGATGGCGCTTCAGGTAAGAAATTACTGAAGCGCCTTTTCTTTTGCTCTTTAGTTCGCCTCTTAAAATGTTATAATTTTTGTATGTTGTTTAAGAGGAGTAAGGCACATGGAACTTAATTCAGAAAAGATTATTAATGATCAGGCTGAAAGCCTTAAAGCCAAGAAATACTGGCTCGTATTTTTGATTATGGCGCCTATTGGAATATTAATCGGATTAATGGGTGGCAACATTTTAATGGGTGTAGTATTTGATCTCGTACTCGCTATTTGTTGTATTGTAGGAACTATTAAAAGTAAGAATATAATTAAGAATCTGAAGGCTGGCAACTTTGAACTTGTAAGAGATACTGTAGTTTCAAAGTCTTCATATAAAAGAACAAGAAAATCAGGTCGTACTTACTTTATTCAGAGTGCGGTTCTTTTTAAAACCAGACATGAAGTTTTGCATTCCATATATGATGCATTGGATGAGGGTGATACATTCGTGGCCCTTATGGTTAAAGGAAAATATGTAACAGCTTATAACCTTAAAACTTATTCAATTGGTTCAGATGTTTATAGCAAGGTAAGAAACTAATATTTAGTAATCTGATTGAAATTGTATTATCGTCAAAGAAGACTATAATCTTTGTATAAGTTTTTCGGGACATTCAAAAATATGATTGAATATAAAATAGGCAAGTCAAACAGTATTGGTGTATTTGATTCCGGCGTTGGCGGAGTCGGTGTACTGAAGGAAGCAGTAAGCATTCTTCCTCATGAGAATTTCATCTATTATGGTGATTCCCTTAATGCGCCTTACGGAGAGAAGACTCCTGAGCAGGTTTTTGAATTATCCCACAACGTTGTTAAGCATTTACTTGAGCGTGAAGTTAAGGCAGTTTTAATTGCATGTAACACAGCAACAAGTGCATCCGTCAGCACTTTGCGAAATATGTATCCTGAGATTCCTTTTATCGGTATGGAACCAGCTATCAAGATGGCCGTAAGCGAAGATAAGATGAATCGCGTTCTTGTTATGGCGACTCCAATGACACTAAGACTTGATAAGTATAAAAGTCTTCATAGCAAACTTGAAACAAAGGCTGATTTTTTGTCTGTTGAATGTCCGGGACTAGCTAAGCGTATCGAGTCCATGAACTTTGAAGCAGATGATTTGAAGCAGATGCTTAACGAGTTTTTAAGTCCATATAAAGGTAAAGTAGATAATGTCGTTCTTGGCTGTACACACTATCCTTTTGTAAAAAAGCAGATTAGTGAGATCTTAGGAGACGTTCCACTTCTTGACGGAGGTAAGGGAACAGCGCTTCAGCTTAAAAGGGTTCTTGAATCAAGTGGGCTTTTGAATGACAGTGATGCGCCAGGAACTATTGCGTTTGAGTCGTCTAACGATACACCTGAAGAGTACGATATCTATAGGCGCCTCTACGACTTCTATGAAACATAAGTGTAACTTGATAGAAGCGGCATTTCCGTGTAAACTATACTGGTAATAAATATTAAACCCACAGTTGTTTTATAGTCACTGTGGGTTTGTTTTTTTCATTATTTGAAAGCACGAGGGTTTGGATATGAACTTAAAGGGACGCGATTTTTTGAAACTTTTGGATTTTACTCCTGAAGAGATTTCTTATCTTGTTGATCTTGCAGCTGATCTTAAGGACAAGAAGAAGAAGGGTATTCCTGTTGATACTTTCAGAGGTAAGAACGTAGCTCTTATTTTTGAGAAGACAAGTACACGTACACGCTGTTCTTTTGAGGTTGCTGCTCATGATCTTGGTATGGGTACAACTTACCTTGATCCATCAGGATCACAGATTGGTAAGAAGGAGTCTATTGCTGATACTGCAAGAGTTCTTGCTGGAATGTTTGAAGGTATCGAGTACAGAGGCTATGGCCAGGAGATTGTTGAGGAACTTGCAAAGTATTCCAAGGTTCCGGTATGGAACGGACTTACAAATGAGTTCCATCCAACACAGATGCTCGCTGATCTTTTAACTATCAAGGAGCATTTCGGAGATTATAAGGGAATCAAGCTTACTTATATGGGCGACGCTCGCTATAACATGGGTAACTCACTTATGGTTACATGTGCAAAGATGGGAATGCACTTTACAGCATGTACTTCACCTAAGTATTTCCCAGATGAGGCACTTGTTAATGAGTGCAAGGCAATCGCAGAGACAACTGGTGGTTCCATCACACTTACAGATGATGTTAAGGCTGGTACAACTGGCGCTGATGTTATCTACACAGACGTTTGGGTATCAATGGGTGAGCCAGATGAGATTTGGGAGGAGCGTATTAATGACCTCATGCCATATCAGGTAAATAAGGCTGCTATGGATAACGCTGGTGAGAATGCAATTTTCCTTCACTGTCTTCCTGCTTTCCACGATCTTGATACAAAGATTGGTAAGGATATCCAGAAGAGATTTGGTATCTCTGAGATGGAAGTAACAGATGAAGTATTCGAGTCAGAAAAG
Source organism: Saccharofermentans sp. (assembly GCA_045598005.1). Classification (GTDB taxonomy): domain Bacteria; phylum Bacillota; class Clostridia; order Saccharofermentanales; family Saccharofermentanaceae; genus Saccharofermentans. The sequence continues at coordinate 9,886 of JAZLLF010000001.1, forward strand.
TCACTTGTTTTCGAAGAGGCGGAGAACCGTATGCATACAATCAAGGCAGTTATGGCTGCTACACTTTGATTTTAAATTAAGTATTTATGGGCCACCGGTTAATTCCGGTGGTTCTTTTTGTAATAAGGAATAGTTTTGAAGGGAAGATAGAAATGGAAAAGAATCACGAGATTATTATCGATGACGGTAAATGTATTGGATGTGGACTTTGTAACAAGGACTGCGTTTCTGGCGCAATTGAAGTAATTGACGGAAAAGCAAAAGTAAACGGAAGCGGATGTATTTTTTGCGGACACTGCGAGGCTGTCTGCCCACAAAATGCAGTTAAGATTACAGGGTTTACCGATGAAGCAGTTGAGTTTACTGAACAGACAAGACTTGATCCTGATTACCTTTTGGGTGCGATTAAGACAAGAAGAACTGTAAGACAGTTTAAAGATCAGAAGATTCCTCAGGAGATGGTTGATAAAATTATTGAAGCAGGAAGACTTGCACCAACAGGAGCAAATTCTCAGAACACATCTTTCTATGTTCTCGATTCAAGGAAGGATGAACTTGAAGGAATTGCAGTCTCCATGTTCCGTAAACTTACAGGTCCACTTAAGGCCATGACTGCATTTTTAAGCAGAATAAATATCGATGATAATTTCTTCTTCAAAAAGGCCCCTCTTGTAATCGTTCTTACAGGTAACAGCGTAAACGCTTCACTTGCGGCTCAAAACATTGCGTTCATGGCTGAGGCTTTGGGACTTGGAGTTCTCTTTAGCGGATTTTTTACAATGTGTGTGAACCACAATAGAAAACTTCGTAAGATGATGTCTATCGGCAAAAAAGAGAAGGCGGTTACAACTATTGTTATCGGCTATCCTGCTGTTAAATACTATAGAACTGCAAGAAGAGAGGATGCAAAAGTCATCAGACTTTAAGGGCAAAATTTATGAACAGAGTTGTTGTAATTACAGGTGGCGCCAAGGGTATCGGTAAGGCTCTTTGCGAAGCTTTCACAAAAAGCGGAGATATCGTTGAGACAATTGACATTATTCCGGGAGACTATTTTGTTGGGGACATCTCAAAGAAGGAAGTTCTCGAAGAATTCTCAGGATACGTTCTTAATAAGCACGGGCACGTTGACGTCCTTATAAATAACGCGATTCCTCTTATGAAGGGCATCGATGATTGCACATACGAGGAATTCCAGTACGCGCTTTCGGTTGGAGTTACTGCTCCTTTTTATCTTTCAAAATTATTCTCGAAAGCATTTTCTTCCGGCGCATCTATCATTAACATCTCATCTTCAAGAGACAGAATGAGTCAGGCTCAGACCGAAAGCTATTCTGCCGCAAAGGGAGGAATCGCATCTCTTACTCACGCTCTCATGATGAGTTTAAGTGGAAAGGTCAGAGTAAACTCAGTATCCCCAGGATGGATTGATACAACAGGTAGTGAATTCCCAGGTCCTGATTCTTATCAGCAGCCTTCAGGAAGAGTTGGAAATCCTTCGGATATCGTAAACGCAGTAATGTTTCTTGCATCAGACAAGTCTGGTTTCATTAACGGCGAGAATATCTGCGTAGATGGTGGCATGACAAAGCAGATGATTTACCATAACGATTATGGTTGGAAACTTGAATAATTTTTGTGATTTATTTCCTGATTCAATTATTAACTGTAATATTAAATTCCTTTGTGATATAACAGAGTGGTTAAAAAGGTTAGCGAGGTACTTTTAAAATGTCAAACGATAAGAAGAAGCTTTTAATTATTAATCCAGGTTCAACATCAACAAAGGTTAGCCTTTTCGAGGATGAGGTGTCTTTATTTGAGAAGAGTCTTTTCCACGATGCTAACGAACTTTTGAAGTTTGCACACGTTAATGATCAGCTTCCATTCAGATATGAAGTAATTCTTAATATGCTTAAGGAGGAGAATGTTGCTCCTGAGTCTATTGATGCATTTGTAGGAAGAGGCGGAAGTGCCTGCACACAGCCAGGTGGTCTTACAGCAATTTCAGAGAAGATGTTTGAAGATACTGTTGCTGCAGTTGGTGGTTCAGAGCACCCTGCAAAGCTCGGTGTAATGCTCGCTTGGAAGTTCGCATGCGAGTACAATAAGCCAGCTTATACTCTTAACCCAACAAATGTTGATGAATACTGCGACTACGCAAGACTTACAGGTATCAAGGGAATCTACCGTGTATCACATTCACACGTTCTTAATCAGAAGGCTGTTGCTGATTACCATGCAACTAACGTTCTTAACAAGAAGTATGAGGAGTGTAATTTCATCGTTGCTCACATCGATGGTGGTATCACAGTAAGTGCTCACGATCACGGCAAGATGGTAGATGGTAACATGGGTGCTGACGGTGAGGGTGCATTTACACCAACACGTATCGGTTCAGTTCCTGTACTTAATCTTCTTGACTACATTGAGAAGAATGGTATCGATGAAGTAAGACTTCGCTGCTCACGTAAGGGTGGTTTCGTTGATCTTTTTGGCACAGCAAATTCAGATACAATTCACGCTCTTGTTGATGAGGGTGACAAGAAGGCTACTCTTGTTTGGAACACAATGATTTATCAGGTTTGTAAGATGATTGGTGAGATGAGTGCAGTTCTTTGCGGTAACGTTGACGGCATTCTTCTTACAGGTGGTCTTTTGAGATTTAAGGATGTTGAAGAGACAATTAACAAGCGCTGCGGATTTATTGCACCTATTACAAGTTATCCAGGTGAGATGGAGCAGGAAGCTCTTGCTCTTCCAGCACTTAAGGCTCTTCGCGGTGAGATTACACCTCTTACATACACAGGTAAGGATGTATGGCAGGGCTTTGAAGGCTTTGATATGTAATTAATAATTTAGAGGGAGATAGTACTATGAGTAATTTGATTGATATGATCAGAAGCAAGGCTGCTTCAAACGTAAAGAAGATTGTACTTCCAGAAGGTGATGAGGTTCGTACAGTTGAGGCTGCTTCAATTATTAAGGCTGAAGGAATTGCAGAGCCAGTTCTTATCGGTGATCCAGATAAGATTAATGCTGTAGCAAAGGACCTTGGTGTTGATATTTCAGGTATCGCTATTGAAAATCCTGCTGACAGTGCTAAGTTCAATGATTACGCTAACGCACTTTACGAGATTCGTAAGGCTAAGGGTGTTACAGAGGAAGATGCGAAGAAGCTTACTTCAGATCCTATGTACTACGGAATCATGATGATTAAGCTTGGCGATGCTGACGGACTTGTTTCAGGTGCTGTTCACACAACAGGTGATATGCTTCGTCCAGCTCTTCAGATCATTAAGACAAAGCCAGAGATGAAACTTGTTTCTTCCAGTTTCCTTATGGACTGTCCTAATAAGGATCTTGGTGAGAACGGACTTCTTGTTTATGCTGACTGCGTAGTTAACCCATGCCCAACAGCTGAGGAGATGGCTTACATCGCTAAGGCAACAGCTCAGACTGCTCAGGCACTCTGCGGTTTTGAAGAGCCACGTATCGCAATGCTTTCATTCTCAACAAAGGGTTCAGCAAAGCATGACCTCGTTTCAAAGGTTCAGCAGGCTGTTGAGATTGCTCACGAGATCGCTCCTGAACTTCTTATCGATGGTGAGATGCAGTTCGACGCAGCTTTGGTACCTAAGATTGGTGCAAGCAAGGCTCCAGGAAGCAAGGTAGCTGGTCACGCTAATATTCTCGTATTCCCAGACCTTCAGGCTGGTAACATCGGTTATAAGATTACAGAGCGTATCGGAGGCGCTAACTGCTTCGCAGTTCTCCAGGGTCTCCAGAAGCCATGCAACGATCTTTCAAGAGGATGCTCAGTTGAAGATATCGTAAACACAGTTGCTATGACAGCTGTTCAGGCTCAGATCTGATAACTGATTTGATTTAGAACTTATTGAAGGAGCAGTCTTCGGATCAATGTCATTAAGTTAAGGTGACAACCAAGAGATCCACACATCTGAAAAGAGGTGTGGGTCTTTTTTTGTTTTTCTCAAATTTGTATTGACAGTTCAAATGAAATGTGTGGCC
>JAZLLF010000002.1:0-4307 GCA_045598005.1 Saccharofermentans sp.
ATGGTAAGACATTTCCCTGATCTCACTATTCATGAGGAAGTTGCTGCAAACCATATGTCAGAAGGACATAAGGAATACTGGACATGTTCTTGTGGTGCAATTTATAGCGACCCATACGCAATCAAGCTTTTACCTGATACATCTTCACTTAGAATTCCAGCTATTGGAGATCACGTATATGGTGAGACAACTTACGAGTGGACAGATGGATACTCAATATGTACTGCAACAGCAAGCTGTACAATTCCAGGATGTACACACAAATTAATTGAAGAAGGTCTCGTTTCAAGTCAGCTTAATTCAAACCATGATATTGAGGTTACAGCAGTATTCAACACACTCGGTGGTGATGTAAAAATTATTTATCAGCGTGGTGTTGGTGCCTTTGTTCAGAGACTTTATACATCAGCACTTGATCGCCCATTTGACTATGAAGGACGTGAATACTGGATGCAGCAGCTTAATGATGGATTATCTGGTGCAGAAGTAGCTGCAACTTTCTTTATAAGTGATGAGATTAACAGCCAGGGACTTACTCAGCGCGAATATATTACACGCCTTTACATAACTCTTATGGATCGTGTTCCTTCAGATGAAGAAATAAATTACTGGATTGGAACTGGTCTTTCTTACGAACAGCTTTTCAATAGTTTTATTGATACTCCTGAATGGGTAGATGTCTGTCATGAGTATTGGATTGATTCTGGTTCTCCATATGAAAAGATTCAGCACTTTGTTGTATCTATGTACGCTTCCTGTCTTAATAGACCCACAATGCCTTTCTTTACAGAGATAGATTACTGGGCAGACCTTCTTCACAATAAATCCTTAACAGGAACAGAAGTTGCTCAGCAGTTCTTCTTCTCCGATGAATTCATTGCACGTAACTGTACAAACGAACAATTCGTAGAATGCCTTTACTGGACAATTATGGAACGTGCACCAGACGCAAACGCATCTTACTGGATTAATGCACTTGAAAACGGTGCTTCAAGACGTGACGTCTTTAACGGATTTGTTACTGCACCAGAATTTATCGCATTCTGTAACGAATGTGGAATTCAGCCATAAAGAGCAAATTAACTGAATAAAAATAACGGGCGATTCTTAATTGAATCGCCCGTTTTTAATTGCTTAAAACCAGCTTCTTATTACTTCAATTTCTTTCTTATAACCTTCATTGTTATTAGGTGTTTCAAGAATAAAAGGCTTGCCCTGCAAAAGCGGATGAAGTGCGATTCCCTTCATGCCCTCAAGACCAATAGTACCTCCGCCAATTATCTCATGCCTGTCTTTATGAGAATTAATAGGATTCTTACTGTCGTTAAAATGAACTGCCTTAAGATAATCAAGACCTATAACTTCATCAAAATTCTTAAGAACGCCATCAAGATCTGAAACATTGTCGTATCCGCCATCCCACGTATGACATGTGTCGAAACATACTCCAATTTTGTCCTTCATTTCGACGAGGTCCATAATCGCTCTGATCTCTTCGAAGTTACGTCCTACCTCGGAGCCCTTGCCTGCCATAGTCTCAAGAAGAACTGTAGTCTGGTGCTCTTCCTTCAAAGCAAAATTAATAGCGTCAGCAATCATTGGAATTGCTGCCTCTATTCCCTGCCCGACATGTGAACCAGGATGGAAATTATAGTAATTTCCAGGAACATACTGCATACGGTCAAGGTCATCTGCAAGAACGCTTCTTGCAAACTCCTTTACGCCTTCCTTTGCAGAGCAGACATTCATTGTATATGGAGCATGCGCAACAAGCTTTCCGAAATTATTCTCCTCCATAAGTTTAACAAGAGCAGCAGCATCCGCTGGATCAATATCCTTAGCTCCGCCTCCCTGAGGATTTCTTGTAAAAAATGCGAAAGTGTCAGCTCCCAAATCCAAAGCTGTTTTACCCATCTGAAGGAATCCCCCAGACGTTGACAAATGACAACCAATATTAATCATAGAAATTTCTCGATTCGTAATATTTTACTTAATGTAAAACATTATACTCATTTTGTCGTGGAATCTGAATCAGAGCTTATCAATTACCTGACGTTTCACGATAGATGCAAAGATCAAACTTAAAAGAAGTGACATTCCCTCTGCAATTGGGAAAGACCACCATACGTTATTAAGAACACCTGTCTGTGCAAGAAGCCATGCAGCAGGAATAAGAACGATAAGCTGACGTCCAAGAGATACAAAGAGTGAATAAATACTCTTGGAGAAAGCCTGGAAAATTGATCCAAGAACAATACAGATAGCAGCGATTGGGAAGTGCACGCAGATGATTCTTAAGGCTGGCACGCCAATCGAAAGAAGTTCAGCGTGACCTCCGAACATATTAAGAAGTGTCTCCGGAATTGAAAGGAACACGATTGTTCCAATACACATAATGCAAAGCGCAAATACCAAAGAGAACTTCAACGCTTCCATAATTCTGTCCTTACGCTTTGCACCATAGTTATAAGCAAGAACAGGAATAAGACCATTATTAAGACCAAAGATTGGCATAAAGAAGAAGCTCTGGAGCTTAAAGTAAACACCAAATACAGTCTGTGCAAGCTCAGTAAATCCAAGAAGAATTCTGTTAAAGAGGAATGTCATAACTGAACCAATTGACATCATGATAATTGAAGGAACACCTACAGCATAAATCTTGCCAATTACTCTTCCTGATGGCTTAAAAATCTCACTGATTGAAAGCTTAATATCAGAATTGAACTTAAGGTTAAGAATAAGTGCAAGAATAGCTGCGATACACTGTCCAATGATTGTTGCAATAGCTGCACCCTTTACGCCAAAGCTTGGAATTCCGAAGTATCCAAAGATGAAAACTGGGTCAAGAATAATATTGATAATTGCACCTGTTGCCTGTGAAATCATGCAGTAAAGAGTTCTTCCTGTAGACTGAAGAAGACGCTCAAGCGTAATCTGGAAAAAGCATCCAACAGAGAAGCAGCAGATTACTGTCATATACTGCATTCCAAAATCAATTACAGCAGGATTTGTTGCAAGAAGACCAAGGAATGGACGTGTTGCAAAAATACCAATAAGAATGAATAAAACAACATTAAAAAGATTAAGGAAAATACCATTATTGGCAGCTCTGTTTGCTTCCTTAAAATCCTTTGCACCAAGGCTTTGTGACAAAAGCGCATTAATACCTACACCAGTACCTGATGCCATGGCAATCATAAAATTCTGAATTGGGAAAACAATTGATACGGCTGTAAGCGCATCAGTTGAAAACTGTCCTACAAAAATACTGTCAACGATGTTATAAAGTGCCTGTACAAGCATACTAATCATCATTGGAAGCGACATCGAAATAATAAGCTTCTTTACGGGCATAACGCCCATTTTATTTTCTGCTACTACTGTATCTGACATATATTATCTCCATATTCCCTAGTGAAAATCATTATTTGCAGGAAGAATAATAAAATAATAAATGTTCACAATCAATTGACAACTTACCAAGCAAAAGCCACATTTTAAGGGCTTTCTATGGTAAAATATACGCAAACTTTCTACTTATGGAGGACGCGACAATGGAATATCGCATCGAACATGACTCTCTTGGTGAAGTAAAGGTTCCAGCAGACAAGTACTGGGCAGCACAGACAGAGAGATCACATCAGAATTTCCCAATCGGAGTTGGCATCGAGACAATGCCACGTGAGATTACAAAGGCTTTCGGTATTCTTAAGAAGGCTGCAGCTATGGCTAATAATGGTCTTAAGCCAGAGAAGATGACAGACGAGAAGCTCGCTGCTATTTCTAAGGCTTGTGACGAAGTAATCAGCGGTTCACTTAATGACCACTTCCCACTCGTTGTATGGCAGACAGGTTCTGGTACACAGTCAAACATGAATGCTAACGAGGTTATCGCTAACCGTGCTAATGAGATTGCAGGTAGCAAGCTTTGTCACCCTAACGATGACACCAACATGAGCCAGTCATCTAACGATACATTCCCAACAGCAATGCACATTTCTGCTGTAGTTGCTCTTGAGGATAAGGTTATCCCAGCAGTTGAGACACTTATTGCTACATTCAAGAAGCTTGAGGCTGAGAACGAGGGTATCGTTAAGTCAGGACGTACTCACCTTCAGGATGCAGTACCTATCTCTTTCTCACAGGAGATTTCTGGATGGAGATCATCACTCGAGAGAGATATCGAGCTTATTAAGCTTTCTGTTAACCCACTTAAGGAGCTTGCTCTTGGCGGTACAGCTGTAGGTACAGGTCTTAACGCTCCTGCTGGTTTTGATACATCTGTTGCTGAGAAGATTTCTGAGCTC
>JAZLLF010000003.1:0-2706 GCA_045598005.1 Saccharofermentans sp.
AAGATATATCTTCTTCTCTTCGAAGTCCGCAAAACTTAATCGCTGTCATATAAGACTACTAAGCTCCTTTAAGAAAGCAACCTTATCGCTTGATCTCATAAATGACTCACCGATCAAAACAGCGTCAACTTTGTTATCGTACAAAGTCTTAATATCCTCTGCTGTCTTAACGCCACTCTCGCCAACAAAGAGTACATTATCAGGGATAATTTTTCGAAGTCTTAAGCAGTTTGTAGGATCAACAGTAAATGTCTTTAAGTCTCTGTTATTAACTCCAATTACGCGAGCGCCAGATCTTACTGCCATATTAGCTTCGTCCTCATCGTGAGCTTCAACAAGAGCAGAAAGACCTAAGTCATCACAAATTGATATATAAGACTTAAGCTGCTCTTCTGTAAGTATAGAACAGATAAGTAAAACTGCAGAAGCGCCAGCAAGTTTTGCTTCGTAAATCATATATTCATCTACAGTGAAGTCCTTACGAAGACATGGTGTCTTTACTGCCTTTGTGATTTCAGCAAGATAAGAAAGCTCGCCCTTGAACCACTGTGGCTCAGTAAGAACAGAAATAGCAGATGCGCCAGCCTGCTCATACTCTTTCGCGATATCTACATAAGGGAAATTCTCTGCAATAATGCCCTTACTTGGAGAAGCCTTCTTGCACTCACAGATGAAGGACATGCCTTCCTTTGCGAGGGCCTTCTCGAAAGCAAAATCTCCCTTTGGAAGACCATATGCCTCAGCCTTGATATCCTCCAAAGATTTGATTTTCTTAGCTTCTGCTACTCTAATTTTTGTAGCTTCTGCGATTGTCTCTAAGATGTTGCTCATTTATTTGACTCCGCGATAAAGCTTTCCATTGCCTTATATGCTGAACCATTATCGATAAGCTCAGCAGCAAGCTTAATACCATCAGCAAGAGACTCAGCCTTACCACCAACGTAGATAGCAGCACCAGCGTTAAGAAGAACTACATCTCTCTTAGGCCCTGTGATCTTACCTGAGAGGATATCCTTTGTAATCTGAGCATTCTCTGCTGGCTCACCACCAACGAGGTCTTCCTTAGAACACTTCTTAAGGCCAAATACCTCTGGTGCAATTACATATGTTGAAATCTCGCCGTCCTTAAGTTCTGCAACAGTTGTATTAGCAGAAAGTGAAATCTCATCGAGCTTATCCTGGCCATAAACTACCATTGCTCTCTTTACACCCAAATTCTTAAGAACGTGAGCTACAGGCTCTACCAAGTACTCATCATATACACCAAGAAGGAAGAAATCAGGTGACGCTGGGTTTGTCAAAGGGCCAAGGATATTAAATACTGTTCTAAAACCAAGTTCCTTACGGATAGGTCCAACATACTTCATTGCTGAGTGATACTTCTGAGCAAAGAAGAAACAGAAACCAGCGTTTCTAAGAAGATCTGGAACCTTCTCTGGCTCGATTGAGATGTTAGCGCCAAGAGCCTCAAGACAGTCAGCTGTTCCTGACTTAGATGAAGCAGCTCTGTTACCGTGCTTAGCAACCTTAATTCCTGAAGAAGCGATAACGAAAGCTGATGTTGTTGAAATATTAAATGAGTGAGCGTTATCTCCACCTGTACCTACGATCTCGAGAACTTCCATTCCCTCTGTATCTACCTTTGTAGCGTGCTCTCTCATAGCTGCAGCACAACCTGAAATCTCATCGATTGTCTCTGCCTTTGCACTCTTTGTAGAAAGAGCTGCAAGGAAAGCTGCGTTCTGAGTAGGAGTTGTCTCACCATCCATGATCTCGTTCATGATTGTGTAAGCCTCATCGTAAGTAAGATCCTGCTTGTTAACGATCTTGATAATACCTTCTTTAATCATTTGTTGATCCTCCCGTTTCCGAAGAAATATATTTTTAATTTTAATTATTTTGCTTTTGCAATATCTACAAAATTCTGAAGCATCTTAAGTCCATCAGGTGTCATGATTGACTCTGGATGGAACTGTACTCCATAAACATCGTAGTCCTTGTGCTTAACTGCCATTACTTCACCATCTGAAGTAAGTGCTGTTACCTTAAGGCACTCTGGCATTGTATCTGGGTCTGCTGCAAGTGAATGGTATCTTGCTACCATAAGATTCTTCTCTAATCCCTTAAAAAGTCCACTCTCATTATCCACTTCGCAAAGTGACTGCTTACCATGCATAAGTTCCTTTGCATAAGTAACTGTAGCACCATATGCTGCACAAATCGACTGGTGACCAAGACATACTCCAAGAATTACATATTTTGAACCTAATTCCTTAACGACATCGATACAAACACCAGCATCTTCAGGGCGTCCTGGGCCTGGTGAAATAATGATTGCATCTGGGGTTAATTCGTCGATTTCCGCAATTGTAAGTTCGTCATTTCTAATAACCTTAATATCAGGCTCTACTGTACCAATAAGCTGGTAGAGGTTATATGAAAAACTATCGTAATTATCAATAAGTAAAAGCATCTGTTTTTCTCCTTTCTACCTGATTAAAGATCCTCATCGTTTGCTGCTTCGATAGCCTTAACTACAGCTGCAGCCTTATTGATGCACTCCTGATATTCCTTCTCTGGAACTGAATCGTAAACGATACCTGCGCCAGATCTTACGAATACCTTATTACCCTTCTTATATGCAATTCTGATTGCAATACATGTATCAAGGTTACCTGTGAAATCGATATAACCAATTGCACCACC
>JAZLLF010000004.1:0-3892 GCA_045598005.1 Saccharofermentans sp.
CGACAAGTGGAGCTCGAATCGATGGTATGGGTATGCAGGGACATTATGGTATCGACTGGAACTATGCTATTCAGATTGAGAAGGCAATTCGCATATATACAGAAGTCGTAGATGAGATTCAGGTAACAGAGCTTGATTTACAGGCGAGCTCAGGTTTTACACACTATATGCCTGACGAAGAGTACCAGAAGCAGGCTACATGGTACGGTACACTTTTTGATATGTATGCACGCCTTGACCACGAGGAAGGTATAGATATTACAGCCATTACTTTCTGGGGAACACATGATAGTGCATCATGGCTTAACGACGCATCTAACGTAGGTGGCGGTGCTAACGGTAGAGATCAGGCACCACTTTTGTTCGACGATGAAATGCAGCCAAAACCAGCATACTATAGAGTCCTTGGAATAGAAGAGAAGTAACTCTACTTAGCGTAGGTTGTTCTGATGCTTTTATAAAGTTATTCTGAACCTGTTAAAGGAGGTTCGATTATATGAATCAGTACGTAACAGGTTCTATGATAAAAAAGCTTAGAGAAGAGAAGAAAATGACTCAGCTTGAGCTTTCAAATAAACTTTGGGAGTATCAGTAATTGAGCTTATGTCTGGTAATAATGTAACTAATTCAAATGTTTCTGCAAATATGTTAAAGACAAAGCTTTATGTGTGTCCTATCTGCGGTAATGTAATTACAAGTATCGGAGAAGCAGTAGTAAGTTGTTGCGGAATCACTTTGCCTTTGCTTGAAGCTGAAAAAGCAGATGAAGAACACCAAATGGAGATTGAGATAATTGAGGATGAGTTTTATGTACGCGTTAATCATCCGATGACAAAGCAGCATTATATCTCATTTATTGCTTCAGTAAGTGATAACGATATGAATTTAGTAAAGCTATATCCAGAAGGAGAAGTTGAAGCGCGATTTAAAATTAGAAGAACAAAGAAATTCTATTACTATTGCAATAAACATGGATTGTTTGAGCAATTAAGACCACGTAATTAGTAATATCCCGTCAGCAGAAAAATTGCTGGCGGGATATTTTTCAGGAAAAAGATTTTAGGAATATACGTGTTTAGGGTTGATTGCCATAAAAATAATGGAACTTACAATTAGAAGAATGCTTATTGCTCCAGCTATAATTACAGGTGTGTATTTTCCTGCGTAACCAGCAGATCCTATATGTTTAACTAAATCAAGCAAGAATTCCCCTACTTCAAGGAGCGAGCACATAGTCTTCGGGTTAAACGCATCTATAATCGAGCGAGTAAGCAGGGGATGAATTGCAAGAAAAATATGTCTTAAGATCAAAAACGAACACTTGTGATTCGCACGCGCGTTGAGCATCACCAATTCGCTGTTTAGCATCACTCTTTCACGCCAAGAGCATCACTTCAAGAAAAAATACATTTCACAGATGAGCATCACCTCGTAAACTTAAGAAATCTTGCACTGCAAGAAATAAGTTTAGGAGGTGGTTTTAATATGAGAAAGATTAAAGCCAAACAGATTTTGGAAGCATATAACCAGGGTATGTCTATGCGAAGCATCAGTACTACCTTGCATGCTTCTCTGCATTCAGTTTCCGATGCTTGTAATCGTGCAAAAGCGAAGGGACTAAGGATTGAACGGATAAAAGAAATGTCCGATGACGAAGTGTACGCTCTGCTGTTCCCAGAAAAAGAGTTAGCTAATGCCGTTTATGCAGAAGTTGACTACGAGTATGTAACAAGTGAGCTTAGACGCACAGGTGTTACTATGAGACTTCTTCACGAAGAGTATGTGGATAAGTGCAAAGCAGATGGCACAATCCCTGCCGGATACACAAAGTTTTGCACAGATTACAAAGGCTGGCGAGCAAGCAGGGATTATTCAGATCGAATAATTCACAAGCCAGGAGTTACTGTCGAAGTCGATTGGTCAGGTCCTACTATGGCTTATATAGATCGCCAGAGTGGCCAGAAGATTACTGTATATCTATTCGTTGCAACACTACCGTATAGCCAGTACACCTATGTAGAAGCCTGTCCTGACATGAAACAACAAACATGGATTCAGTGTAATGTGAACATGCTGAAATTCTTTGGTGGAGTTCCACTACGAATTAAATGCGATAACCTTAAGACTGGTGTTATATCTCATCCACGAGAAGGAGAAGTTATTCTTAACGACCAGTATATAAACTTCTCAGAACACTACAACGTTGCAATTCTGCCTGCAGGGGTTAGAAAGCCTAAGCACAAAGCTTCTGTAGAAGGCAATGTTGGAAATATAGCTACAGCAATTATTGCCAGACTCAGGAACGATAGATTCTATTCGTTACAAGCAGTAAAAAACAGCGTAGAAGAACAACTCCATAGGTTTAATACAGATGAGTTTAATAAGCGTGATGGTAGTCGTAGCTCAATATTCTTGTCAGAAGAAAAGCCAATGTTATCGCCACTGCCAAAATATTCTTACGAGAATTGTACCTGGTACAGAAATAGAACTGTTCAGCTTAACAGCCATGTATGTTTTGAGAAGAATTACTATTCCTGTCACTATTCTTATTTACATCAGAAAGTGGATCTTAAGGTTACAGCTACAAGAGTTGAAATTTATAGCAAGGGTGTACGTATACAAATACACGATAGAATATCGTCTCAATTTAAAAATCGCTACTCAACCAAAGAATCCGATATGCCTGAGCAAGGCAGATATATGGAATGGAATGAGCAGCGACTTCGTAAATGGGCCACTGACATTGGACCAAATACAGAAGAAGTAATTAAACGTCTCTTCGATAGTTCAGTTATACGAGAACAAGCTATCCTACCCGCTATTTCCGTATTAAAGCTATCCAAGAAATATTCTTCTACAAGGCTAGAGGATGCATGTGAGTTGGCGCTTACACGAATCCATAGTCCTCGTTGGAAAAATCTTAATAGCATACTTACTTCGAATCAAGACGAGATTATTAGAAATAACAGAGATAAACAATCGTTGTCTGTGGAAGGCTTTTTACGAGATGACGATTACTATGCAGGAATTGAGGAGGAAATGAAATGATTAGTAGCGCAGCAAAACAACAGCTTATTAAGATGAAGTTATCTGAGATAACAGAGATATTGGAACAACAAGATGGCATATTAGAGTTCACAGGAATGTCCTTTGACGACAGAATGGAACTGCTAATTAATTCCCTTTATGGAATAAAGCATGAGAAGACAATACAAGGACTTAGGAGAAGAGCCAAACTCAAGATGCCAGATGCCTGTATTAACGACATTATCTGGGAAGGTAGAAATCTAAATAAAAGCAAAATTATTGAATTATCTACAGGTAACTTTATAAGAACTCAAAGCAACGTAATATGCATGGGACCTACTGGTGCTGGTAAGACATATATGGCTTGTGCTCTTGCTAACGATGCAGCTATTAATCTGGGATATGTAACTAAATATGTGCGTATGCCAGATCTACTTACAGAATTACATCTTCCAGAATGTAATATGAGAAAGATAAGAAAGAAGTATGCTTCTCCAGAGGTTCTAATACTTGATGAGTGGTTAACCAGCGAAGACATTGCTAACGAAGATATTTCTTTCTTGCTTGATTTAATGGAGGACAGAAGTGATTCAAAATCGACAATCTTTTGTACGCTGTATCCTTGCTCGCAGTGGAATGACAAACTAAAGAAACGAGTTATAGGTCAATCAGTTATCGATCGAATAATCCATAGCTCTGTAATGGTTGATTGTGGCACCAAAAACATGAGAGCTGAAAAACGCAAATCCAGAATAAACAACTAACAAAAGGCCCCGATGCTCACTCGTGAAACACCGGGGCTGAATTGCGAATTTAGGGTGATGTTCACGTGTGAACATCAGATGCTGAAAGTGCGAAAGAAACA
>JAZLLF010000005.1:0-75983 GCA_045598005.1 Saccharofermentans sp.
ACGTTGATTGTAGCATTGATGAAGTTCATTGGTGGCATACCGATGAATCCAGCAACGAATGTATTAACAGGGTTATCATAGAGCTCTGTTGGAGAGTCTACCTGCTGGATGAAACCATCCTTCATAACAACGATACGAGTACCCATTGTCATAGCCTCTGTCTGATCGTGTGTTACGTAGATAAATGTTGTCTTAAGTCTGTGGTGGAGCTTTGTGATCTCAACACGCATCTGAACACGGAGCTTAGCGTCGAGGTTTGACAAAGGCTCGTCCATGAGGAATACCTTAGGATCACGAACGATAGCACGGCCGAGAGCAACTCTCTGACGCTGACCACCTGAAAGAGCCTTTGGCTTTCTCTCGAGGAGGTGCTCGATCTCAAGGATCTTAGCTGCCTCTGTTACACGACGGTTGATCTCATCCTTAGCCATCTTCTTGAGCTTAAGAGAGAATGCCATGTTCTCACGAACTGTCATGTGTGGGTAGAGAGCGTAGTTCTGGAATACCATTGCGATATCTCTGTCCTTAGGAAGAACGTCGTTGATAAGACGATCCTCGATGTAGATCTCACCCTCTGAAATATCTTCGAGACCTGCGAGCATACGAAGTGTTGTTGACTTACCACAACCTGAAGGTCCTACGAGGATAACGAACTCCTTATCAGCTACTTCAAGGTTAAAATCAGAAACAGCAACTACGCCGCCGTCATACTTCTTGTAAACATGCTGGAAAGATAAACTTGCCATAAATTAATAACCTCCAAAACGCTCTAGTGAGCTTTTTCATACGCATACTATACCAAAACGAGTTATCTGTAACTATATGACAAGTTTGCCAAAATAGAACGGGGGTTTTTGTATTTAATTTCTTCGTTTGGCGAAGGCAATTTTACTATTTGCACCAAATGAAATCTCGGCTTTTGTGCACTTAAAACAAACGGGCGCCAATTAAGGCATAAAAGGCGTATTTACTCACTGTAATTTCCCTGGCCATTTTGTGCACAATTATCAGACTACGGACAAATATTGGAAAATATGCCTGTTTATAACGATTCTTTAATTGACATCTGCATAATTATACAGTATATTGCATAAATCATAAAAAATAGTCATTATTTTGATATACCAATTAATGCATTTTGGGCGTATTATTCTAATGATATTTATTTAATAATATTTAGAGGTTAATAATTATGAATAAAATTAAGGTTAGTATCATAGGAAGCACAGGTTATGTAGGAGCAGAACTCGTGCATGGTTTCCTTAATCATCCAGAAGTTGAATTAGTTCATCTTACATCCCAGTCTTTTGCTGGTCAGCTCTTTTCTGATATCTATCCTGTATATAGAGGACTTTGTGACAAAGTTCTTGAGGACCTTGATCCTGCTGATGTTGCAAAGGATTCAGATCTTGTAATTACAGCTCTTCCACACGGTGTATCTTCAAAGACAGTTCCAGTACTTCTTGAGAACGGTGCGAGAGTAATCGACCACAGTGGTGACTTCAGATACAAGAACCTTGCTACATATGAGAAGTCATATAAGCTTGATCATCCACATCCTGAACTTCTTTCTGAAGCTGTATACGGACTTCCAGAGCTTTATAGAAATGAACTTAAGACAGCTAAGCTTGTTGCAAACCCAGGATGCTATCCAACATGCTCACTTACAGCACTTGCTCCTTTCCTTAAGGCTGACCTTATCGATAAGAATTCAATCATCATCGATGCTACTTCAGGTGTAACAGGCGCTGGTCGTAAGGCAGATCTTGCTTACTCTTTCTGTGAGACTGATGAAGCATTTAAGCCTTATGGTGTTGTAGGTCACAGACATACTACCGAGATTAATGAGCAGTGCTCATTTATTTCGGGAGGAGATGGAAACGATGTTAAGGTTTCATTTACTCCTCACCTCGCCCCTTTCAAGAGAGGAATGCTTGCATCAATTTATGTAAGACCTAGCGAGAAGTTTGCTGATGTTTCTACAGAGAAAATCAACGAGATTTATAACGAATACTACAAGGACGAGCCTTTTGTACGTGTATGCTCTGGCAAGAACTTCCCTGATGTAAAAGCAGTTAACGGTTCTAACTACATTGACGTTAAGGGTGCTTACGACGAAGAGACAAATCTTATCAAGCTCTTCTCTGCTCAGGATAACCTTGGCAAAGGCGCAGCACTTCAGGCAATTCAGGCATTCAACGCAATGTTTGATCTTCCTGAGACAACAGGACTTAATACAATCATAAGAGGTGTGTAATCATGGCTGACAGCAAAATTATGCCTGACGTTACAGGCGAGATGAAAAATAAGATTGACAGAGCTGAGATCCTTATCGAGGCTCTTCCATATATGAAGAAGATGCGTGGACAGACCATCGTAATCAAGTACGGTGGAAACGCTATGGTTAACGAAGATTTGAAGCAGTCTGTTATGGACGACATCACACTTCTTAAGCATATCGGAATTAATCCCGTTCTTGTTCACGGTGGCGGACCTGATATTAACAACATGCTTAAGAGAGTTAATATCGAATCACATTTCGTAAATGGTCTTCGCTATACAGATGAAGATACTATGGGCATCGCTCAGATGGTACTCATCGGTAAGACAAACAAAGAGATTGTTTCTGTCCTTAACTCTAAGGGTTCCAAGGCAATTGGTATCTGCGGTATTGACGGCAATCTTATTGAAGCAGAGAAGCTTACAACAGATGCTTCTGGAAATGAAATCGACATCGGATATGTTGGTAAAATCAAGAAGATTAACACTAAGGTTATTGAGATGCTCGCAAATGACGAGTTCATCCCTGTTATCGCTCCAATCGGCGTTGGCGAAGATGGCGAGAGTTATAACATCAATGCAGATACAGTTGCAGCTGAAGTTGCAGTTGCTCTTGGCGCATCAAAGCTCATTACACTTACTGATGTTCCAGGTGTTATGCGTAAGGATGAGAACGACGAGCTCAAGCTCATTTCCCTTCTCGATGAGAAGTCAATCAAAGAGTGTATCGATGACGGAATCATCACAGGTGGCATGATCCCAAAGATTGAAGGATGCCTTGATACAGTATTAAGAGGTGTAAGACGCGCACACATTATTGATGGCCGTGTTCCTCACAGCATCCTTTTGGAACTCTTCACTTCCAAGGGAATCGGAACAATGATTTTAAAGGATAAGGAGAATCGTGTATGAGTATCGAGAACGATTTTGAATTAGTAAAAAAGTACGATAAAGATTATTGCCTTCAGGTTTTCGCACCTTTGGATGTTTCATTCACAAAGGGTTCTGGCGTATATCTTATTGGTTCTGATAAGAAGAAGTATATGGACATGATCGGTGGTATTGCTGTTAATACTCTCGGTCATAACAATAAGGCACTTACAAAGACTATTGCAAAGCAGGCTTCAAAGTTTATCCACTGCAGTAACTACTACTATATTGCAGAGCGTTCTGAACTCGCTTTCCGTCTCTGCCGCATGAGTTTTGCCGATAAGGTATTCTTCGCAAACTCAGGAGCTGAGGCAAACGAAGCTGCAATAAAGCTTGCACGTAGTTACTTCTACTACCAGAAGCAGAATCGTTATGAGATTATCACAGCTAACATGAGTTTCCACGGACGTACAATGGGTACTATTGCTGCAACAGGTCAGGAGAAGTTCCGTAAGGCTTTTGCACCTAATGTTCCTGGATTCAAGTACGTTGACTTTAATAATTTCGAGCAGCTTTTCGATGCTGTTAACGATAAGACTGCAGCTATTATGCTTGAGCTCGTTCAGGGCGAGAGTGGTGTACATCCTGCAGACATGGAATATATCAAGAAGGTTCGTGAACTTTGTAACAAGTACGGAATTCTTCTCATTATCGACGAAGTACAGACAGGTATCGGACGTACAGGTAACATGTTCTGCTACCAGAATTACGGAATCACACCTGATATCATGACTCTTGCAAAGGGTCTTGCTGGTGGTGTGCCAATCGGTGCAATGCTTTGTACAAATAAGGTTGCTGAAGGCTTCCATGTAGGTGATCACGGTTCTACTTTTGGTGGAAACCCACTCGCATGTGCTGCAGGTAACTGCGTACTTGAGCAGCTCGAGGCTGGCGGCGTTCTTGGAAATGCCCGTCTTGCAAGTAAGACTCTTTTCGAGCAGCTTGACGCACTCAAGAAGAAGAATCCATGCATCAAGTCAGTTCGTGGTATTGGTCTTCTTATCGGAATTGAATTCGATTCAAATATTTCAGCTGCAAAGATGCGTAATGCCCTTTTCGAGAAGGGATTCCTCGTAAGTGCTATCGGAGCAGGAACAATCCGTATTGCTCCACCACTTATCATTACACCAAAGGAAACAAAGCTCTTTGTTAAGGCACTTGCTACTATTTTAAAGGAACTTAAGAAGCAGCCACTTATGCTTAAGGCTGCAGAGGCATCAACTCCTGTTAAGGAAGAACCTTCAGTTCCTGCTGTTCCTGCAGTTGCAGCTCCAGCAGCTCCAGCAGCAAGCGCAGAAGTAGCAGCTACTGAAGCACCTGCTACACAGGAAACACCAGCTGTACAGGAAGGTGAAGCTTCCGCTCTTACATTGCAGGATATTGCAAAGGCAGTTGCCGAGGCACTCCCTGACAGTGTTGAAGAGACTACTGAGACAGAATCTGTTCCAGCAGATGAAGTAGCAGAGGTTGAAGCTGAGGCTACAGAGGAAGCAGTTGAAGAGACTGCAGCAGCTACTGAAGAGTCTGTTGAAGCTGAGGCTGATGAAGCTGAGGCTGATGAAGAGAATGACGCAGAAGTAATCGAGGAAGATGCTTCAGAGGAAAAGTCTGAGGAGTAATTCCAGTTTAAATAATGCCTGACAGTTTTTACTTAAGAAAAGCCGTTGAATCAGATGCCAGCGTGATTATGGAAATCGTGCACGAGTCAATGGAATACTACAAACAAGAATCCGGCATCAAAGGTGATGTCCTTGAATCTTTGAGCGAGAGCGTCGACTCAGTGCTCCAGAGAATAAGGACACAGCGTTGCCTTTGCATTTTTGAGCACAACGAAGCTGAGATGAACGTCGCTGACGGAGTAGAAACATCAGATATTCTGCTTGGAACAATAACAATTCACGAAGTAACTAATCCTTTGAAGTACAGTTTCTCTAATAAGACATATGAACTTCTCTCGCAGTACGAGTCATGTGCCTACATCTCAAGATTTGCAGTAACATCAAAGGCTCGTAAGAATGGACTTGGAGTTAAACTTATTGATTTCGCTCTTACCTGCCCTGAGTTCCAGAATACTGGACTTGTCATTCTACATACTGCGATATCAAACAGAGCGATGAAGGATTTCTACTTCAATCGTGGATTTGAACTCTTGGACAGTGAGCATTCCAGAGGTTATGAACGAGGATTATTTATAAAAAAGAAGGTCATCTCATAAGATGACCTTTTTTGATGTGGTTATGTACACGTTTATGTATGCGTGACCACCTGGTCAGCTACATAATCGTAGACACAAACCCAAAAACAATCAATCAGACAGTCAAAGTCTTAATAATTCTGCAGTCAGAAAGTTCAGGATCGCCTTCAAGGTCAGCGAGTGCCTTGTCAGCTGATAAAGAATCTTCATAGATTCCAAAAACTGTGCTGCCAGAGCCACTCATAAGAACAAGAGCCGGATTAGTAGCTTCAAGTTTTGATTTAATCTCGCTGATGCGAGGTGTGATTTCCATCGCAGGCTTCTGCAAATCATTAGTAATAAGCGACGCTGCCTTCTTAATTCTCTCGATAGGAGTAAGATTTTCATCACAGAAAATATTAACCATCTCGGAGCGATAAACTGCTTCATCAAATACCTCAGGGTACTCGTCGCATAAATTAAAGCACTTTCCCGTTGGAACACCCTCCGATGGCTTTATAAGAATCATATCAAGACCAGAAAGCGAAGGAACTTCGGTAATTATCTCGCCTATTCCCTCACAGAAACAACTTCCACCAACAAGGAAAAATGGCACATCAGCACCAAGAGTTGCGGCTAGTTCAATAAGTTCTTCGAACTCCAAAGGATTTCCATAGTGCTGCTGAAGGATCATAAGGATTGAAGCGGCATCAGATGATCCGCCACCAAGACCTGCCTCCGATGGAATGTTCTTGTTAAGTTTAATAGTGGTATGAGAAAACTCACGTTTTACATCGTCGATATCTTCGCCTGCTAGGACGCGCTTTCGAAGATATTTATCATAAAACTTGTCTGCAGCCTTGTAGCAAAGGTTCTTTTTTATTTCGAGCCCAGTCATGTCGCTATCAAGAGTAATGTCGAACTCGAGTCCAGAATCGAGAGTGAGTTTAATCTCGTCACACAGGTCAATTTCCTGCATAAGCATTAAAAGTCTGTGGTAACCATTCTCATACTTACCGCAGACTCTTAAGAAAATATTTACTTTAGCAAATGCTGTTACATCATATGTCTTACTCATGAGAACAGATTATCTGAAATCATGAGTTTTTACAAGGAATCTCAGCCCTCATTTAACATAGTTGTAATTCTGTCGTTCATGATGATAATTACTGCATCTATTGTCTTTTGTCCTGCAAAATAACCACCAATTTCTTCTGCGACAATATAAGACACAATGGTGTTGCCTGAATAAATACTGTCAACTCCTTCAATGATTCCAAGTGCTACATCGTAAGCACTCTCATCGATAAGATTCATTCCGTAACTGCGAAGCTGAATTTCGGAAAGGCCAAGTGCAGTAAAACTTCTGTAGTTCTCGTTGGCTTCATCAATTTCATTATGAATTACAGTATTAAAGGCATTACGATTTACAGGGAATCCTGAAGTTTCCTTGGATTGAACATTCTCTCCAAGCATAATCTTTATAAACTCCCAGGCAGCATTTGCTGTCTCCTCATCGATATAGGAAGTAATTGCAGCTGAGGACAATACTTTTCCATAAGGGCTTGCTCCATCTGGAGAAGGAATGCCACAAAGTCTTAATCCGCAGTCAGCATTATAAAAAGTTGAAAGCATGTGATAAGGGAAAATCATCTCGTCAAAATATGGTCCATTACCTTCTTCGTCACCGTTTGAATAAACTGCATCTGACACATCAACAATATTCTCATCCACAAAAGCAGCAAGATTTCTGAATTCCTCACTATTAAAATCCACTCCGCTATTAGATAAGTAATTAATATATCCAAGCGCAAGAGAATCAATCACGTACTGATTCTTTGTTGTCTCAAATGGACTCACGCCATTACATACTTCTTCCAGGAATTTAGGATACTCCTCATAAGTAAATCCAGTCTGTCCTTCCCTGATATCAGAAGAATTTACAACAATTCCAGATACACTTATAGAAAGTGGAAGCTGATACAAAGCACCATTATAAGACGCTGCATCAAGAATATTCTCGAAATACTCACCACGATTAATTCCATTACTTCCATTCATAAACGGAGTAAGATCCATAAAGTATTCGTCATTGTTAAACTGACTGAATCTTGAAGCGTTAATTACAACAGCAGGAGAACCAGAATCAAGCATATAGAATTTGCTCTTAAGTTCTTCCGAAATCTGATTATCTATCTCGTAAGTCTCATCACCATAGTCAAAAACTTCAAAATTAGAATAAGTCACAATGACCATAAATTCGTCATTACTGTTATTAAACTCAACTACGGCTTCAGCCTCTGCATATGAAATTGAATTTGTTGCACTATATACATTAAGGATTTT
Source organism: Saccharofermentans sp. (assembly GCA_045598005.1). GTDB lineage: Bacteria > Bacillota > Clostridia > Saccharofermentanales > Saccharofermentanaceae > Saccharofermentans. The sequence continues at coordinate 7,730 of JAZLLF010000005.1, forward strand.
CTTGCCTTCGTTTGGATTACTCTCAGCCTTCTTCAAAACAAGAACAACATTACGAGGGAAAGCAGATTCTTCAAAAATACTCGAAAAGAGAACGAAAGTATCATCTGTAGCTGAGATTACTCTTGCTCTTGATGCATCAAATACGTTAATATTTGCAGAAGCAAAACTCATTGAAATCTTAGACTGCATTTGAGAATTAATGTACCAGATTCCTCTTGAATCAACAGCAAAACTTCTTGAATCCTGAGTCTTCTCAAAAAACATTCCTGAAGTATTCAAAGGAAAATCCTGGAAAGTGAAATTCCCCGTCGAAACAGTATACTTAATTGATCCCATCTCAGTTTCTGTATAGTAATCAAGTGCGATTGTGTCGTCATCAATCTTTGTAGCACAATCCGTAAATGAAATAGTACGTCCTGTCGCATTACAGATATCAACTACATTAGTTACTTCATCTCGATTTACAAAAACAAACTTGCAGTAGTAATTATCGAGTTCATCGTACTCATAAACAAAGTAAGCCTTCTCGCCGTTAAAATCTCCAAGATACTCCATCTGCGAAAGCCCATTTGATTCCACGTCAATAGTATAAGCATCAACGACTTCAAAAGAATCGCAGGATACCTCGATAATTCCGTTCATTGAACATGAGATTTCATCTCCGTTAACTTCTGCTGCCATAACTGATACGTCGATATTTGTGCCATCGTAAGTCATCGACATAGGCATGCAGTAATCAGAACCAAAACTCTCATCAAGAGCCAGTGAATCGAGGAAATTACCCTCAAAATCGTACTTTAAAATCGAATTTTCAAGATAATCGTTATAGTTGAAATCACTTGATGTAACCTGACTTACATCATAATTGGATTCGCATGAAGCAAGAACATAAATTGCGTCTTCGGTATAAACCATTCCGCTATAAAAAACGCTGCCAACTTCTTCAATTGAGTATGGATTTTCAAGTTCTACCGATGTTGCGTCATACCAGTTACTCTCGCCTGATACATATTCAGAAGTAAATCCCACATACCTGTTACATCCAGCGAAAGCAAAAACTGAGCCAAATAATAACAATGATTCACCAAAAGCAATGACTTTTTTAAGATTCATAACGATACCTCTTCGGTTTTAGTGATTGTAGAATATCAGGAGATAGTTGAGAAACAGTTAACATTTCAAAATTTTATTGTCTTTATCTCATAACAGGCAAAAAATTAAGGCCATCTCATCCTGAGAAGGCCTTAATAAATAATCTTATTATATATAGGTGGTTAAATCAGACAGCAGCCTCAGAAGCAGATTCAGCTGGGATTGCAATTCTTACTGCACGTGTAAGAATCTCAATGTAACTATAAGATACGATCTCGAAATGATCCTCGTCTCTCTTACACTTAACTGTAAATACGTTTGGATAGCAGTTATCGATAACGCCCTCATGAACGATAAGTCTCTTACGTCCTCCATTAGATGTGAGACGAACTCTCTTACCAATCATTGTCTGAAGTCTACTCTTACAGGACTCAAGATCTGAACGAATAATCATGATGCGCATACCTCCGCTAAATTCTGAAAAAACCAAAATCATTATAACTTTATCTAGTTTTTTTGTCAACTTGAGAGCACAATATCTAGCAGGCTTTTGTGTAATTCCAACAAAATGTAGTGTTTTCAGCGTTTTCGGGCATTTTTGGCACCACAATATATAGTGGTGCCCTTTTCAGAAAGTGGCTTCAAAAGCTTGAATTGAAATTGAATGCTAACCTGTTGTAAAATCTAATGTACTATTTTTAAAAATAAGAGGTGCTATATGCTTAGCGATATCGAGATTGCAAGACAGGCGAAGATGAAGCCAATCGAAGAGGTTGCTGCTCAGGTTGGAATCGAGAGAGATGAACTTGAATTTTATGGAAAATATAAGGCAAAGCTTTCGATGGACGCTATCAAGGCAAGAGAGAAAAACCCTAACGGGAAGCTCGTTCTTGTTACAGCAATGAATCCTACTCCAGCAGGAGAAGGTAAAACTACTATCAGTATCGGTCTTGCGCAGGCACTTAAGAAGCGTGGCAAGAAAACAATGCTTGCACTTCGCGAGCCTTCTTTGGGACCTGTTTTTGGTATCAAGGGTGGTGCTGCTGGTGGCGGATATTCACAGCTCGTACCAATGGAAGATATTAACCTCCATTTCACAGGTGACCTCCACGCAATTACTGCTGCAAATAATCTTTTGGCAGCAATGATTGACAACCATATTTATCAGGGCAACAGTCTTGGTATTAACATCAACAGAATCATCTGGAAGAGATGTCTTGATATGAACGACCGTGCACTTCGTAACGTTACAATCGGAGTTGGCGGTGGTACAAACGGCGTTACAAGAGACGACGGCTTTACAATCACAGCAGCATCTGAGATCATGGCTATTCTCTGCCTTGCTACAGATATGCATGATCTTAAGGACAGACTTAAGAAAATTGCTGTTGCTTATAACAACAACGACCAGATTGTAACAGCTGGTGACCTTAATGCAGAAGGTGCTCTTGCAACACTTCTTAAGGATGCAGTAGCTCCTACACTTGTACAGTCATTAGAGTATGTTCCTGCATTTGTTCATGGTGGGCCTTTTGCAAACATCTCACACGGATGTAACACAATTATCGCTACAAAGGCTGGACTTAAGCTTGCTGACATTCTCGTAACAGAGGCTGGTTTCGGTGCTGACCTCGGAGCTTATAAGTTCCTTGATATCAAGTGTCGTAAGGCTGGTATCTGGCCAGATGCATGCGTAATCGTATCTACAGTACGTTCTCTTAAGTACAACGCAGGTATCCCAAAGGAGAAGCTTACAAAGCCAGACCTTGAGGCTGTTAAGGCAGGTTTCCCTAACCTTGCAAAGCATATCGAGAACATGAAGTCTTTCGGTATCCCTGTAGTAGTTGCTTCAAACCGTTTCTATACAGATACAGACGAAGAAATTAATCTTTTAAGAAAGATGTGTGAGGACATGGGCGCTACATTTGCTGCAGCAGAAGTATTTACTGATGGTGGTGACGGCGGACTTGAGCTCGCTGACAAGGTAATGGAAATCCTTGACCAGGATATCCCTACAAAGCCTAACTTCACATACGATCTTGATCAGTCAATCGAAGACAAAATCAAGGCAGTAGCCACATCAATTTATGGTGCTTCAGATATTGAGATTCTCCCTGAAGCAAGAGAGAAGATTGAGCTTTACAGAATCGCAGGTTACGGTACACTCCCTATCTGTGTTGCGAAGACTCAGTACTCACTTTCTGATGACCCTAAGGCATTGGGTCGTCCTGAGGGCTTTACACTTACAGTAAGAGACGTAAGACTTAGTGCAGGTGCAGGCTACATTGTAGTTCTTACAGGTAAGATTCTTACAATGCCTGGACTTCCTGCAAAGCCAGCTGCTCTTGACATCGACATTGACGATGACGGAATCATCCACGGCTTATTCTAATAACTAATGAGTTATCCTAATCCAACATTCCTGACCAAAGCGTCAGATATCAGAGGTAAAAGACGTACGAGAACAATAATAGCGGTTGTTGTTCTCGTTATTCTTGCGCTCATAATTACTTTCGTTTTGTGGGGCGCTCACATGCAGAAGATTTATGCAGAAAACTACCCTGAACTTGTTGGTGCGGCTACTGGCGAGACTACAACAATCGCAAGAAGAACAACAACTGAAGCTACAACAGAGGAAGAAACTTCCGAAGAAACTACAACAACTTCTGCTCTTGCTCCAATTATCGGAACAGACGAGACAAGTGAAACTGTTCCAGAATCTACAGTCCAGGTTAATATTGCTGATCCTTTTGTTGAGACTGATCCTGTATATTTCAGAATATCTCACCCACTTCAGACTATTACACATGAAGAACGCGATGTCTCTCTCGATGTTTTGAAGCAGCAGGTTCAGGACTACATAACAAATCATCCAAACGAGAGAATCTGCTTCAGATACGTTAACTTAAACTCCAACGAGACTTTGGGTCTTAACGACCTCTACCCTGTTTTACCTGGTGGCGCAATCTCACTTCCAGTTGAACTTGCTTACTATAACAAGGTTGATACAGGCTTCCTGTTCCCTCTTTCAACTATTACTTACTACGGTGAGACAGCACCTGGAGGAAGTTCATATATAGCCAATACCTACTCTGCAGGAAAGCCATTCTTCTTAAGAACACTTGCAAATCTTGCAGTAGCACAAAACGACAACCTCGCACTCCAGTACCTAATCGACACAATGGGAGGCATGGATAAAATCTGGCCTTACATCAGCGAAATAAGTAACTACGTCGACTACACAGCGAACCTTACTTACACAAGTGCAAACGGCCGCTCTGTTGGTGGAACTGGACGAACAAGCTGCTATGACCTCGCTGAATATGCATCATTCCTCTATTATGGATATATCAACAACCCTGAACTTTATCAGCCATTAATTAACGACCTTTATAATTCAGTGAAGTTTACACCATATAGATCAGCTTTCGGAGAAGATGCGATTATTCTCCATTTCTCAGGTCGTAACGAGCATATGCATGCTTATACTGACGTTGCAATCATTGACTGTGATGAACCAATCGTTCTTGCAATCAACTGTGAATGCTCAAACTATGAACGTGGTAATGAGATAATTACTGATCTTTCATATTATGTGGCACAATATATTTCAAGTTGTCACACAAACTAAGTTTTTTATGTTATAATCATTGACGGTTCGTGTCATGTAATCTGTGGTCGGGATTGGTCTTGTGCGATTCGGTCCCGTGAACCCTGTCAGGTCCGGAAGGAAGCAGCAGTAAGCGGATTTCCGTTTGTGCCGCAAGGGTGCCTGCTCGACTGCAGTTTACATGACACGAGCTTTTTTTATCCCCAAAATCTCGTTTTCGCATAATTTCCTTTATAATAGGTATAGATATATTTTTAGTGATGGTGATTATTAATGGAACACGTTGCTCTTTATAGACAGTTCAGACCTAAGAACTTCGATGAGATTGTCGAGCAGAAGGCTGCGGTTGCAACACTGAGGCAGACTGTTAAGACAGGTAGAATTGGACACGCTTACCTTTTCTGCGGTCAGCGTGGTACTGGTAAGACATCAATTGCCCGTGTATTTGCACGTGCTATCAACTGCGAGAATCCACAGAATGGAAATCCATGTAACTCCTGCCCTACATGCAAGGGAATTCTTGATGGAAGTCTCATGGATGTAATCGAGATTGATGCCGCTTCCAACAGAAGCATCGATAACGTTCGTAAAATTTGTGAAGAAGTAACTTACTCACCATCAAAGGCTCCACATAAGGTTTATATCATTGATGAGGTTCACATGATTACAACCGAAGCCTTTAACGCTCTTCTTAAGACTTTGGAAGAGCCACCTGCACACGCAGTTTTCCTTTTTGCTACTACAGAGCCACACAGTATCCCTGCGACAATTCTTTCGAGATGTCAGAGATTTGACTTCAGAAGAATTCCACAGGAAGCTATTGTTGGCAGACTTAAGTATATTAGTTCCGAAGAGAAGATTAATATCTCTGACGATGCACTCGCACTTATCGCTTCCCTTTCTGATGGAGCGATGCGTGATGCGATTTCAATGCTCGATCAGGCTGGATCTTCTGCTAACGGCGCACATATTACTGCTGAGACAATCGAGGATATGACTGGTTCTGTTAATAAGGCTTTCCTTGCTGATATGGCAGAAGTTCTTATTGATGGTAAATTCGACGCGCTCCTTATCGCATGTGGAAAGCTTGCTGAGAGTGGACGCGATACAATCCAGTTTACTCTGGATCTCGCTCAGTACTTCCGAGATCTCCTGGTTGTCCGCATGATGCCAGATCCTACTACTCTTATTTCTGCATCTGCAACAACAATTAAGAGAATGTACGAGATCGCGTCAAAGACAAATTCACAGACTCTTGTCGCTTTTATCTCATCTTTATCAAAGACAGTAAGTGAGCTTAAGTGGTCACCTTCAGTAAGAACAAGTTTCGAGATTACGATGCTTCGTCTTTGCGGCCGTAAGGTTAAGGCTGACGAAGTACCTCTTGTAATCCCTGATTTTGCAAAGAAGCAGGCAGAGGCTGTCCCTTCAATCGAGGCAAAGTTCGCAGGAATTGCTGCACCTTCTACACCAGCGCCAGTTGCTGAAACTATTGCACCTGTTGAAACTACTTCTCCGGCTCCTGCTCCGGTGGAAACTCCAGTTGTGCCTGAAGTTACTGCGCCAGCTAAGACTTCTGATCCATCTGAGCCAGCACCTGCTGAAGTACCAGCAGCTACAGTTGAAGAAACTGTTGAAGCTCCAGCACCTGTTCAGGAAGAGATTGTTTCCATTCCTGCTTCCTACCCTTCTTCAGATGACGAAGCACCAGAGGAAGATACAACTGATGCACCAATGGATAATCAGATGGACCTTTTCTCCTTCGCTTCTGTAAGTAGTGAACCTGCACCAGAACCAGCTCCTGCTAATGATGCACCTGCTGAAGAGGCGCCTGTAGTTAAGGAAGAAGCTCCTGCTCCTAAGCCTGCTGAGCCTGAAGTTACTAAGCAGCCTGAAATTGTATTTGCAAATTCTGAAGTTTCCAAACCTGATAAGAAAGAAGAACCAAAGAAGCCAGCGTCTGGCTCTAACATCTTCGCAAATCTTTCAAGTAACTTCCTTGATGATATAAAGCTTGACGATAAGAAAGACGAAGCACCACAGGTTAACTTCCCTGGTGACTCTTTCGCAGAGGTATACCAGCCTACTGGAAGAATCGGCGAGACAAAGAAGACACGCCTTTCAGCAGTTCTTGATACAACTCCAATTGCTACAAGCAAGGTACCTCTCGAGAAAACTCCTGAAGAGGTCTGGAACGAGATTATGGATGCGACAAAGACTTCTGATTTCACTTTGTCCTCAATTCTCGAGCAGTCACGCTTCCTTTATGAGGATAATTCGGCGTTCATTATTTTCTCTAACGAGAATAATCCGCTTATAAATACGCTCAAGAACGATCCTCAGTACAAGCAGGTTTCTGCTGACATCAAGCGCGAGATTTCTACATGCGAGCACGTATATCTCGCAACAGAGAATCAGTACAACAACATGAAGCTTATTCGAAATGGAGCTAACCCTCGCGAAGTACTTACTCAGAACACAAAGGCTGAGAACTTCCTGAATTCGACAAAGCAGTTTGGGATCAACACAGAAATTCATTTCGGAGATGAATGATATTTCCTAAGTTGAACACTTTAATGTATAATTGAAAAGCATTTAATTAAAATAATATTATTCGGAGGAATATAAACATGGCAAAAGGTGGTTTTCGTGGAATGCCTAATATGGGCGGAATGGGAAACATGGGCAACCTCATGGCTCAGGCTCAGAAGATGCAGCGTGAACTCGAGACAGCTCAGGCAGAGATCAAGATGATGAGAATCAATGGTTCAGCTGGTGGCGATAAGGTAAAGATCGTTCTTGGTGGTGACCACAAGATTTACAACCTCGAGATTGCTCCAGAAGTTATCGATCCAGAAGATCCAGAGATGCTTTCAGATCTCATCGTTGCAGCTTTCAACCAGGCTTCTGAGGAACTCGAGACTGTTTCAGCTGAGAAGATGAACAAGATCACTGGCGGCGTAAAGATGCCTTTCTAATCTAATGGCACGCTATTCACCATCAGTACAGAATTTAATAAGTAAGCTCGGATCACTTCCGGGCATTGGCGGAAAGTCAGCCCAGAGGCTGGCTTTTCATATTCTTTCAATGCCTCAAAACGAGGCTGAAGAACTCGCCAACTCAATTTTGAATGCACGTAAACTGACAGTTCGCTGTTCATGCTGTCAGAACTTTACAGACAGTGACCCATGCCCTATCTGTGGTGATCCAAAGAGAGACAGAACTACTGTCTGTGTGGTTGAGTCACCTCGCGACGTTTCTACTTTCGAGAGAATGCACGAGTATAAGGGGCTTTATCACGTGCTTCACGGCGTGTTCAATCCTGCAAGCAGAAAGAATATGGATGAGATTACTCTGACGGAGCTTTTTGACAGGCTTTCGAAGAATCCTGAGATTAACGAAGTCATTATGGCGACAAACCAGACTGTGGAAGGAAACGCAACAGCGCTTTATGTGTCAAAGCTCCTCTCACCTTCAGGAATCAAGGTAACAAGACTTGCTTCAGGACTTCCAATGGGTTCAGATATTGAGTTTTCTGATGATCTCACGCTTGCAAATGCACTTAAGGGAAGGGTAGATATCAGTTCATGAGATTAGATAAATTTTTGAAGGTATCACGAATCATCAAGAGACGCACAGTCGCAAACGATGTCTGCTCTATGGGACGTGTTACAGTTAACGGGCGCGAGGCGAAACCTTCTGTAAGACTTAAGGTTGGCGACGTTGTATCAATCGTTTTTGGTAACGGAACCGTAAGTTTCAGAGTACTTAAGATTGCCGAGACAGTTAAAAAGGAAAACGCTCAGGAAATGTACGAGATTTTGGAGGATTCTTAATGAATCCTCTTTTTTTTGCAACAAAACTCGCCCTCCAGACAGTCTTATAAGTAATATTACAGTCTCGTTAAAAAGACGCTCAAGAGGTTTTAAGAACGCCTGCTTATAGATAAAATATAGTAGGTAAAACTTACAGAAAGGCGAAGGCAATAATGAAGCGACCAAGATTTCTTAACAGCGATCGTTCACTTTTTATGTGTGTTGTATTGATTGCTTTCGTTACTGTATTTGTTCTTTGTGTTACTCAGCTCCACGAGATCAGAGTGCGTCGTGCAGAACTTCTCGAGGAGAATCGTCAGCTCAACGCTCAGAAGCAGGTTCTTATTGAGAAGAACAATCAGCTTCTTGCTCAGGGCAGCCGTGAAAATTCAGATGACGCTTATATCGAAGATATCGCAAGAAACCAACTTGATATGGTTTATCCAGGAGAGATTATCTTCAGAACTAACGGCGAGTAAGTGGATTTTTAAATTAAGTAAATAACAGCCTCAGAACTTTGATAGTTTTGAGGCTTTTTTGTTTGAAATTCTGGTGCCAGAGTATTGGAAATGTACCAATTTTTATATTCTGCTGTTTTTGGCTTACATGTGATTAAGCCAATTTGAGGCTTTTGCTGTTTTTGGCTTACTTGAGGATAAGCCAATTGAAGGCTTTTGCTATTTTTGGCTTACTTGAGGATAAGCCAATTTTGAATCTCTGCCACTTTTGGCTTACTTAAGACAGGATATTTTGAATCTTTGTCGTTATTAACTTACTCAAAAATAGGCCAATTCTGAATCTTTGCCATTTTTGGCTTACCTATGGATAAGCCAATTTATAATCTTTACCGTTTTTGGCTTAAACAGGCGTAAGCCAATTCCGAGGATTAGCCGATTTTGGCTTAATCGAGAGTAAGCCAGTTTTAAAGTTTTGCTGATTTTGGCTTACTCAACAACCCAAAACAATCAGGCGATCATGGTGATCTGGAATCTGTCAAATCTCACCTTCTCAGTAAACTGATCGCTGAAAAAGATTGTCTGATGGAAGGCTGCGAATTCTTTTGTATTCTTCTTCATCCAGATTGGAGTTGGAACCTGAAGTTCACGGCACAGAATAATTAAAGCCTGCTCGAGATTAACCGAGAATGATTCACTTGTTCCATCGTAAACGATTTCCTTAATCTCAGTCATTCTGTTAGATACAAAAAGTCTGCCTTCCAAAACCATGCCACAAATCCTCCGTAGGTTTGCCTATATTTTGCCCTCTTTGATTAATATTGTAAACCTTTGAAATGTTAAGATAAGTACATCAAAGAAAAACAGATTTTATTTCATAACACCCTCCTTTCATGGCACCGGTACTATCCGGTGCCTTTTTAATTCATACCTGCCACAATTATTGGCCAGCCAGGAATAATTTAATGAGTTATAATTAATCTATGTTTTATAGCGCTACAAAAATGCCTTCTACCAAGGCTTCATGGGAAGATTTTAAAATCAGCTACAGGAATAAACTTAAGAACCCTGTAACTATTGAGCTGCTTGAAAATAAAATAGTAATTACAGCCCATATTAAGTTTTCCAAAAACCTGCTTGAACCTTATGCACTCGTTAATACTGGCTTTCGTAAAAAGGGAGAAGAGCCAAAACCTGAAGGCTACACTTATGCTGACGCCGCAATAGAAGGAATCAAAGACTCCTGGGGCAAAGAATTTATCCTTCCTGGAAAGGAAGAACCAGTTAAGGTTGAGGTCAATTTAGTGAGATTTGACGATCCTGACGCAAAGTTTGATCCTAAGCAGCGCTTTTTTACGATGCGCTATTCCAAGGTCTCTGACACATCTTTTGTTTCAAGTCAGCCATGGAGATGGGTCTGGGGGCTATTCGGCTACTTAAGTCTTGAAAGTACAATGCTCAACTGGTCACGTACCTTCCCTGGAATAATTAACATGAAGAAGTATAAGTTCCTCCCTACTTTCAAGAAAACATGTGCACATGAGTTTGGCCATATTCTTGGAATAGGCGATGCTTACGGTGCAAGATACAGATTCTATTATGAAGTTCCCGATTCTACTGGCTACATGATGAACAATAACGTAGAAGTTCATCCGGAAGAACTCATGATGGTACTTCGTGCGCATCAGACTGGAAGAATGCAGTATTTCCCTATTGTTTTTAACTTTAAAACTTATTTTGACGGTCTCAAAAGAGAAATCAAATATTATCAAAAGCAGATATCAAAGTCGCACAAAAGCAAACATTAAGAAATTGTAAACTATGTTCATATTGCACTACTCGCAATGGAAATTTCGAATTTTACGTTGTAAAATATCCCTATCAATTTAAAACGTATATTATTTGACCAGGAGGTCCTATTTATGAAGAAATGTCCAGATTGCGGAATGACAATTGCTAATCAGGCTATTAGATGTCCAAAGTGTAAGTTCAATTTTGCTGAGTCAACAGACGAGGCTACAGCAGTTCCAGCTGCTGCAGCAGCAGTTTCAACAGCAGCTGTTAGCACATCACCTAAGGCAGCAGCAAGCGCAGGTATCATGCCAATGGTTGACGTTACAAAGAGCAACGTTGACGAGCTTTATTCACAGCTTAAGGCAGCAGTAGTTAAGAGAAAGACAGAGTTCGATAACTTTATCGATTTCCTTGAGAACAGAACATCATGGCTCACAGCTCCAGCAGATGTTGAGGGTCCTCTCGCTTGTGAGAAGGGTCTCCTTATCAGAAGCGTTGCTGTTACAAAGCAGCTTTTGAGAATCAAGGATACACTTATGCCACAGCTTGACGAAGAGTCAGCTATCATCATCGGTCTTTTCCACGATGTTGGTAAGGTTGGTGTTGAAGGTAAGCCATACTTCCTCGTGGAGGAGCACTTCTCTTCACCATCATCAGCACTTGGTCTTTCATTCACAAGCCGTGTTTCAACACCTTCAGCTACTACAACATCTTCATCAACATATTCTGTTAACCCTAAGCTCGTTAACATGGAGATTGGTGTAAGAAGCCTCTTCCTCGTATCACAGTACATGCTTCTTTCTGATGACGAGGCTCAGGCTATCAGCTATGCAGCAGATGTAGCTAAGCTTGGTGTAGCAGTAGGTCCATACACACTTACTCTTTCTACAGCTATTAACTTCCAGAAGGCTGTTTACGAGAACAAGGACGCTGTTGATACATACAGCTTCACTGTTATCGGCTAATTAATTTAGAAAATTTTCAATCTTTATACTCCATTTCTTTTCCCCACTCTCTTACCCGGGAGTGGGGTTTCTTTTTGTCCTTATATCTTACGTGTGGTACAATCAACAAAAACACAAGGAAAATCAACTATGTCACACCGTTCAGGAAGATCACATGCAACTTCAGCACATCACAGACATCATCACAGATCCTCCTTTAGAAGAAGCAGTTCGCATTCACATTATGCTGACTACGAGAATCTCTCTGAGGAAGAGCGCGCAAGACTTGAGGCGCAGGCAGAAGAAGCACGTCAGATGGCTTCTACTGTCTCGAAAGTTGGTATAATAATAGTTGCCGTAACTGCACTAATGATGATTATTTTCACAATCTTCATGTTTACTATGTTTTTTGGTGCATTCTCAGATTTTGCAAATGGTTTCTGATTTGTTGTAACTTAGCGCTATGGAAAACGAAGGTCTTAACAATAAGCTTAACGATTATGTTTCCAAGGATTACCTCCCTATGCATATGCCAGGGCACAAGCGTAACCCTTCTCTTATCGACCCTTCATTAAATGCTGATATTACTGAGATTGATGGCTTTGACAACTTCCATCACACCAAGGGAGTAATCTCCAATATTAAAACTCTCGCAGCTTCAGTTTATGATGTGCGCGAGGCTTTTATTTCCGTTAATGGCTCAACCGGTCTTATTCTCTCAGCAATTCTTGCAGCGGCAAGCGTAAGCCCATACAGGAAAGCAATCGTTGCTGCAAACTGCCACATAAGCGTCTGGCGCGCATTGGAACTTGCGCATATAACTCCAGTTATCGTTAATCCGGAAACTTCCGAAATGCCATTTTACGGTCCCGTTAACCCTGATGACATCGAACTTCTTCTTAAGGAGAATCAGGAGTACGCCTTCGTAATTCTTACTTCCCCAACATACGAGGGAATTCTCTCCGACACAGATTCCATTTATAGCGTCACAACAAAGTACAACGTGCCGCTCATTATCGATTCTGCACACGGAGCACACTTTGGCTTAAGTAAATTCTTCCCAGCGAAAGCAGCAGGCGACCTGATCATAACAAGCATCCATAAGACACTTAATGCTCCAACTGGAACAGCCGTAATGCTTGTAAATAAATATCTGGCATCACCATATATTCTTAGCCACTATATAAGTCTTACAACGACAACAAGTCCGTCTTATATCCTTATGAGCGGAATCGACAAGTGCATAAGAACGTTATCGGAGACTCCTGAACTATTAGATTCCTGGGGTTCCAACGTCAACAAAACACGAGTTGGACTTATTGCAATGCTTAAAAAACTCAGCCTTTATAATCCTAAGAATTATTCTTATGACCCATCAAAAATCATAATTATGACTAACGGTTTTATGAGTGGCTACGATTTGGCAAAACTTCTTCGCGAGGAATATAAAATTGAAGTTGAGGCCAGCTTCCCTGACTATATAATTGCAATGACTGGAATTGGCGATACACTTATGTCTCTTGTGAGATTTAGTGAAGCAATACTTAAAATCGATGAGAGCTTAAGCGGATATAAGTTAGAGGCATATTCAAAAATCTATTCGCCTTATAAACCAGAGTTGGTTATGGCTTTCGAAGAGGCGATTAAAGGAAGGTCAAGAATCTTCCCTGTTGATATTGCTGCAGGGAATATTTCTGCGGAGTATATCTTCGCTTATCCTCCGGGAGTGCCACTCATATTCCCTGGCGAGAAGATTACCACAGAAAAAATCTCTGCCCTTACAAAACTTCACGAAGAAGGGGCTACAATTGTTATAGATCCGATGCGCAAATATTCCGGCGAAATTCGCGTAAAGGTTGACATTTAAACACTATAGCAAGTATAATTTTGTATACTAATTTTAAGGGGGCAACGATAATGTCAAGAATCGTTACAATCAATACACGCGACCTTAATGAGTCAGTTAACGAAGGTGGATGCGGCGAGTGCCAGACATCTTGCCAGTCAGCTTGCAAAACATCTTGCGGTGTAGCAAATCAGGCTTGCGAGAAGGTAGCAGAGTAATAGTTTTAATCTATTGTGATTAATAAGGTCTCGGCTAAGCTCGAGACCTTTTTCATTGCCAATTAATTTAATTAATCTGGCGCATAAAATTTAAGGAGGCAGTTACTTTGATTCACTGCTATAAGTTTGACGATAAGAATATTGTTTTGGATGTATTCTCAGGTTCCATTCACCTTGTGGATGAAGTTGCTTATGACATCATTGAGATGTACGAGACTTCAACAAGAGAAGAGATCATGGATAAAATCCTTACAAAATATAAGGATTTACCTGATGTAAACGAAGCCGAAGTTGACGAGTGCATCGCTGATATAGAGGAACTCAAGGCTGCTGGTAAGCTTTTCGCTCCTGATAAATACGAGGGAATTGCTATCGACCTTAAGAAGAAAAAATACACTCTTAAGGCACTCTGCCTCCATGTTGCACACACATGTAACCTCAACTGCTCTTACTGCTTTGCAGCACAGGGTAATTTCCACGGACAGCAGGGAGTTATGAGTTTTGAGGTTGGTAAGAGAGCTATCGATTTCCTTATCGAGAACTCTGGTTACCACAAAAATCTTGATATCGACTTCTTTGGTGGCGAGCCACTCATGAACTGGGAAGTTGTAAAACAGCTCGTTAAATACGGTCGTTCAATCGAGAAGGAAGCAGGCAAGAACATCCGCTTCACTCTTACAACTAACGGCATCGGTATCACAGATGATGTGATCGACTTCTGTAACGAAGAGATGCATAACGTTGTATTAAGTCTCGATGGACGTAAAGAGATTAACGATAAATTCCGTGTTGACCTCGCAGGTAACGGTTCTTACGACAGAATCGTTCCTAAGTTTAAGCATTTCGTTGAGAGACGTGGCAACAAGAGTTACTACATGAGAGGTACATTTACACATTTCAATACTGATTTTGTAAACGATATCCTCCACATGGCAGACCTTGGCTTTAAGGAACTCTCCATGGAGCCAGTTGTAACTTCACCTGACTCACCTTCTTTCCTTACAGAAGAAGACCTCCCAAAACTCATGGAGCAGTACGAGACACTCGCTCGTGAGATGATTAAAAGAAACAACGATGGTAACGGCTTTACCTTCTATCACTACATGCTTGACCTCACATGCGGTCCTTGCATCTACAAACGAATTTCAGGCTGCGGCGCTGGAACTGAGTACCTCGCGGTAACACCTTGGGGTGACCTCTACCCTTGCCACCAGTTTGTTAACGACGACAAATACAAAATGGGTGATATCTATAACGGCATCACCGAAGATCAGGGAATTCCACTCAGAGACGAATTCGCGAAATGCAATGCTTACACTCGTGAAGACTGTAAGAACTGCTGGGCAAAGCTCTACTGCTCTGGTGGCTGTTCCGCTAACGCATATCATGCTACAGGTTCGATAGCAGGCGTTTACGACTACGGTTGCAAACTTTTCCGCAAGCGTATCGAGTGCGCCCTTGCAGTTCGTCTCAGTAACCTTACAGAAGACGACATTGCAAAGAAGGATTAAGAATAATATCTGCCTGTAGTTATACTTTTCGAGAAGGAGAATAATTATGGGCAGAATTTTTTTGACATCAGATTTGCATTTTTGCCACAACAAGGAATTTATGTACGCGCCTCGTGGCTTTACTTCAGTAGAAGAACACGACGAGGGGCTTATTAGAAACTGGAACGAGATTATCGAAGACGATGACGACGTTTACGTGCTTGGCGACATAATGCTCGCGGATACTGATAAGGGTATGGAGTACTTAAGAAGACTTAAGGGAAAGCTTCATATTATTAGAGGCAACCACGACAGCCTCACCAAGATTGCACTTTACCCTGAATCTCCAAACGTTGTTGAGATTCTTCCTGCAACTTACTTAAAGTACGGAAAGTTCACTTTCTTTTTGTGCCACTACCCTACACTTACAGGAAACTTCAACGACAACAGCCTGAAGTACTCAATAATTAACCTCTACGGCCACACACATCAGCAGGATAACTTCTATACAATTGATGGAAAGCCATTCCCGCTTATGTACCACGTGGGACTTGATAGCCATAACATGAGGCCTGTACTTATTGACGATGCTTTGGAAGAGATTAAGAAGCTTTTTGGAAGCCATATTTACAGGGACGACAGGTAAAAAAAAAGGAGTTGATTCTACTAATTTTGAATCAACTCCTTTTTGTATCTTTATGTTTATAGGTGGATGGTATCAGAAACGATCAGCGCCGAATCTTCCGAATGGACTATCTCCAAGAAAATCTGACATATCATCTACGAAAGGCACATTTGCAGGCTCTTCCACGACTGGCTCCTCCTGATACTCTTCAGGATAGTACTTTGCATAAGGATTAATAACCTTCTCTGAATTACAGTACATACACTTTGCAATGAATGGCGAAATATTAGAAATCATCATTGTACGCTTACACTTAGAGCATGGAACAGAATCGCTTGCAAGATTGTATTTAATCTTACGCTCGTGAGTATCAACAAGTGCCTCCATAAACTCTTCTTCACTTACTCCATGCTTTTTAAGAAGAGACATACATGTCATAACCATCTTCTCGCATATCTCAAGGCGCTTCTGGACATCTTTACTGCGAAGCTGCTCCTTCTCATCTAACCCATTCTCGTGATTAGCATGGAAATTTGGATTGTATCCATACTTACTCATAAGTCCTCCAGGTAATATATTCTATTTATTGTTTCTCGTTAATGAGTTAATTATTGCATTATTAGACACTTGCAACAACGCGCCATTTTTAAAATTAAATATGTCTATTATATCCAAATTGTGACATAATGCGCTTTTGTACCCCCGATTTGTTTACACTTCATTAATACTTTGCTTGGCAAACAATGATAGACTATACATAGTGGGAAGAATGGTTTAGGAATATATTTTCGGAGGACCATTTAGGAAACCTCCAGTGAGTTGAGTTTGTATATGATTTGAGACCGGTACCATAAAGTGCCGGTCTCTTACTTTGTAAAAACAATAAATCATTCAAAAAATGCTCCTGACATAGTAATATGAAAATGTAAAATTTATTAGATGAATTGGAAGGTTTATGGTTACACTTAACGACTATCTGTATTCTGGAGATACAGTACTTAAAATTCTCCAGAAATACTCAAACGACTTAAGAACAAGTTCATTAGAGAACAACAACGCGATTGATATGGTTCACTGCAATTTTCTTCTTCAGCAGATTGAACTTCTTGAACACAATGAATTCCTGACTTCACAGTCACAGCGAATTCGTGAATTATATAAACTCATGGCCAAAGAGTATCCATTTTTGGCTTTCACATTTAAGGGACGCATCAAGTCACTTATCAGATCTGAAGAGAAGTTCAACGGTTATATCGTTGAATATATCTACGACTACTATAAGAAAAATGGCGACTTCCCTTCAATTCTTGATCTCAAGCAGAAGCTCAGCTGTTTCCGCGACCTTATCGCATATAGAATTGTTATTTCGATGCCAAGATGTCACATCAAAGAAGGCGAGAGCCGCGAAGAAGTTGAACTCGAGTATCTTTATAAAATTGCCAACATCCTCCCTGATTTCCTTGAAGCACACGGCTTTACAATCCAGAAATCAGAGAAGGACGGAGCAAAGGTCTCACCTAGACTTAAGACTTCCTATAAGCCATACTTCCGTGACTATATCGAGAACCCAAGTCCAATCGGTTACAGATCTCTTCACATAACTTTGTACGATAACGAATCCAGAAGTTACGTTGAAGTTCAGCTTAGAACAAAAGAGATGGACGACTACGCAGAGATCGGAGCTGCCAACCACATGGGTTACGAGAAGCGTCAGGAAGCTGAACGCACAAGACGCGATGAAATCCCATACGGTGCCTGCCCAGTCTTTGACGAAGCTTACGAACGAGTTGTAAAGCTCCACGAACTTAATCTCGCAGATATCGACGTCAACATGTTCGGCGCACTCGATAACGTACTGGTTAATGATGGTTGCGGACTCTTCAGAGGCCGCTTGATCCTGCCTTTCGAGCATTTATCAAGGTTCCAGAACGATTTGATTGACTGATTCTATGAGTCTGTACAACCAGACGTATGAACGTTAACGTCATTCATACATTGAGTCGTACAGCCGCACCACAAAACACAACAAAAATGACCCGGACACTTAAATCCGGGTCATTATTAATTCAAACAAAACTATAATCAGATAATATTACGAACGCCGTCACAGATTCTCTTGGCAACAACTGGGTTGTTCATTGTGTAAAGGTGAATTCCATCAGTATCTGAAGTCAAAAGATCGATAATCTGAGCGATTGCGTAGTACATTCCAGCATCGAACAATGCATCCTTGTTATCGCCATACTTCTCAACAATCTTCTCGAACTTTGGTGGAAGGATAGCGCCGCATGTTGAAACCATTCTCTTAACTGAAGCAGCTGAAAGACATGGCATGATACCTGGAGTAATTGGGCAGTCAATTCCAGCGATACGAGCATTCTCAACGAAGCGATAGTAATTGTTGTTATCAAAGAAAAGCTGTGACAACAAAATCTCAGCACCCGCATCTACCTTCTTCTTAAGGTTTCTCATCTCGCTTACAGTGTCAGGAGAATTTGGGTGATTCTCTGGGTAGCATGCACCAAGTACACAGAAGTCAGTTCTTGGCTTAATGTACTCGATAAGCTCACTTGCGTGATTGAATACACCCTTAGGTGCAAAGTTAGGATTAACATCGCCACGGAGTGCAAGAATGTTCTCTACACCAGCGTCTGCAATCTCCTTACAGAATTCGTCAATCTCGTGCTCATTATAAGGAAGGCATGTAAGGTGAACTACAGGCTCAACGTTATACTGCTCCTTAATCTTACGTGCAATCGAAATTGTCTTGTTGTTATTAGAAGATCCACCAGCACCAAAAGTAACTGAGATATATGCAGGATTTAAGTCTGCAAGAATCTCAAGAGTAGCATCAATATTCTGAAGCTCCTCCTCTTTCTTTGGCGGGAATATCTCGAAAGAAAGTACTTTGCCTTCCTTGTTATATATATCAGTAAGTTTCATCTATCCAACCTCACATTCAAAGTGTCTCTATATTACACCCAAATACTATGTTTTACATAACTTAAGCAAAACGCATTAATTAGCATTAAGAAAACTGGTTTCTATTTACTCCTCAATGGAAGCTTCTTCTGAATCCTTCTTAGATGCAAAAGTAACAAAGTAAAGGAAAAGGCCAATTGCAGCACTTACAAAATCAGCAACAACCTGACTTGCAATGATTCCTGTGTAGCCAAGAGCGCCACTAAGAAACCAGACTACAACGATAAAGATAACACCCTGACGGCTGATTGACATAATGAAAGCCTGAATAACCTTACCTGTTGCCTGGAACAATACAGTTGTAAGAAGAACAACTGATACAAAGATTGTTCCTGCTACCTGAAATCTAAGCATGCTGCTGCAGATTGAAAGAAGCTCAGGATCTGGTGTAAAGATGCTCATAACGGCTGAAGAACCAAAGAACAAAATCAGAGTAAGTACAATTGAAAGACCGCCAAGGAACATGATACAGAACTTGATAAGTTCGTTGAGTTTCTGACGATTATTTGAACCAAAGATAAAGCCAAATACAGGAACTCCTCCGAAAGCAAAACCAGTTAACACAAGCTGCGCGATCATGTTGACACGGAGAACCATGCCCATTGACGCGATGTAGTTTTCGCCGAATGGGAGAAGCATGCGGTTAACGATAATTACGCAAAGGCTGGACATGATGTTAGTGATGGCAGCAGTTACGCCTACACCGAGGATCTGCCATAGTTCTTCGCCATTTACGCGGCATGAACGGATGTCTACGCTTAAATTCTTGCTCTTCATCATGACGAGGATGAGGAAGAATACGTCTGTAAGAAGGTATCCGAGAATTGTTGCAACAGCGGCACCCTTTGCGCCCATGTTGCAGTTAAAGATAAGAATTGGGTCAAGGATAATGTTAAGAACTGTTCCGAGGATGTTACCAATCATGGACTGAAGCGCCATTCCCTCGCAGCGCACTAAGTTCGAATGGATAAAAGTAAGAACTACGATTGGCGCGCCGATTGCCATTACTGTGTAGTAGTCGCTTGCAGGAAGAAGTGTTGCAGCATCTGCGCCAAGCATCTTAAGAAGTCCGTCTCTGAACACAAGCATAATCGCTGCAATAACTGCACCTGTAATTATCGAAATATAAAAGCAGAATGAACTTACTCTTTTTATAGAATCACTGTCTTTCTTTCCAAGAAGTCTTGAGATAAGAGAACTTCCACCCTGACCATAGATATTACCAAAAGCCATAAGTGTAGTAAAAATTGGGCTACACAGAGATACGCCTGCGATGATATTTACATCTCTTGTCTGGGAGATGAACCATGTATCAACAAGGTTATAGATAAGTGTGATAACAAGGCCGATTACAACTGGCATTGCCATCTTGAAGTAAGTTTTCTTCAAATGATCAAGATCAAACATAATTACCCTCTGTTACGTTCTAATTTTAATAATTTATACATTTCTTCTGTTGCAATTCTTGCCTTTGCAACAGGAATCTTCGCCTGCTCCTCTGGGAAGCAGTAGAATAACATCTCATTATTTCCGATGCAAATGATGTCACCAAGCTCATACCAGAAATAATCTGCGTAAAGACTATAGGACGATTTTGGACTCATCTTAAAGTTAAGTCTCTCATGAGATGGCGGCGCATCAGAAGTTAATCTGAAGCCATTCATATCGTGAACGAGATGCCCCTGGCCAATATCGTAAATTGCCTTCAAATCACGAAGAACAAGGATCCTGCAGTCGCACTCTATTTTATAAGTGCCATCCGTAATCTCTTTACGAATCACCTGACGCTGCCAGTTATACCAGTCAGGAATATGCGGCATCTTTACTTCGTGTTCCGATGCCTTTATAAGCTGACCGTATTTATCGAGCTCATGCTCCACGCCACAGGAGCACTTAATTCGTGTACCACTTCCCTTAAGTTCTCCCTCCTTAAGGCAGTAAGGGCACTTAAAAAGAATTCTCTCGAGACCATCTGCACGGAACTCTTCCGCAATCTCGACTTTGTTCTCACTCTGCCACTTAAAGTTATCGAAAGAGAACGCTTCATCGAGTTTACTGTCAATCAAAGATACCTTCATTTCCTTAATCTCGTCACGGCTAAAGAGCATCTGAATCTTTGCCGTAACCTTCACTTTACGCTTTTGAAGGCAGTTATAAAGCGGGTCTCTTGCGAAAGCACCCTCAGTTGTAATCATGATTACAGGAACATCGAGTCTTTTAAGGATTACACCAAGCTTTCGAGGGAGAGATGTCGCAGTTCCATCGAAGGAATAACTTGCTTCCGGGTACATGACAACGTCAGCTTTATTCTTCTTAAGCGCATAAGTAATATCCGAGACAAGAGTAATATCTGACACAAACTTGTTGGTAGGAATGCATCCGATAAGACGCATGACAAATTCTTTGCCAACGAAGCCATCTGAAGTAGCTACAAAGGAATATGGCCTGTTCTTAAGAAGCTTGGCGATAATCTCAAGATCTATGAAACTCGAGTGATTCATAAGAATGAGACAAGGCTCATCAGGAAATCCACAGATGCCTTCAAATGAATAAGTAAAATTAGTTTCCTTAAAGTCAGCATTTCCAACAAGGCTCATTATTTTACGAAGAATTAATGGCTGCTTCATAGGATTCTTGTGAGCATACTTAGGACGCTTTAATACGTCAGAGTATGTACTCTTCTTAACCTTAATCTTCATAAAATCCCTCTGTCTCTCTCTTGCTTTAAACACAAAAAGCCTTATTGTTAAGGCTTTTCATTGTTAATAATTATCTTCGTCCCAGTCAGCGACTCCAAGCCCCCACTCTTCAACCTCGTCGCAACTGTCTATAAGACCCACGTAATACGCATCTACATCTGAGAACTCAAGTACAATCTCGTACATGTTATAAGCGATGTACATGATGTCTTCACTTCCGATTTCTTCCAGATGATCGATATATTCCTGAGGTACAAAATCGCTTGAATAGTAGAAATCGTGAGCACCGAAGCAGTGCATAATCTCATGAGCCATTGCTGATGGTCTTATGAAATACTCGCCCTCGTAGTTATAGATATTGATAAACTCACACTTATTGTTGTAGCCAGGCTCGTAATTAATTGTCCAGCTTCTTACATCATCGTTATCAGGAGTATTAAAGAAGAACATATAGATAATGTCTTCACAGTCATATTTGTCTTTGTAATAATCAGCGTCGATATTGTTAATAATATAGTTCTTCTGATCGGCGAAGTGTTCGCTAGTCATCGTAACAAGAGAAACAGTGAACTCAGCTTCCATATAAAGATCTTCATGTTCACGCCAGTCGCATACGAACTCGGACTCTTCATCATAACGGGCAACCTGTGCCTCGAGCCAGTCACACGCATAAACAAGCTGCTCTGCGTACTCCTCACGCTCTCTCATTGAAACGCCATCCCATGAAGTACCGGCATCATTAACAAAAATCGAAACAATTACAGTTCTTCCATCAATTGTTCCAGCATTTCCATATTCACCGTTATACTCATTGCGATGTGCAAATGGAACTGGTGTGGCAGTTGGAGTTGCCGTTGGCGTAGGAGTATTTGTAGGAGAAGGAGTTGGAGAATTAGTTGGCTCACGATCCGCCTTCGACTCATGTGGTATGGTAGTACGTGATTCATGTCTGTCCTTGTGCTTCTTCTCTTCTTTCTTGGCGCACCCAAAAACACCAAACACGAGCGAAAGCACAAGCATGACAGCTACTAACTTCTTAAATCTTCCACAAAAATTCATCTTGCCACCCAAACTAAAATCCAACTATTATTCACAGAAAAGATCTGTTGAGAAATATCTCTCCGCTGTATCTGGAAGAACAGTAACAACTGTCTTACCAGGACCCAATTTCTTTGCAAGCTTCAATGCTGCAGCAACATTAGTACCACTGCTGATACCGCACATAAGTCCCTCTTCCTTAGCAAGACGCTTTGAAGTATTAAGTGCTTCCTCATCAGTAATGATATAAATCTCATCGTAAATATTCTGATTCAAAATCTCTGGAATGATTCCATCACCGATACCCATCTGGATATGTGTTCCGATAGTACCGCCAGCAAGAACTGCTGCATTCTCAGGCTCTACAGCCCAGATCTCGATATCAGGGTTCTGTGCCTTAAGAACTTCTCCGATACCTGTCAAAGTTCCACCAGTACCAATTCCTGAACAGAATCCATGAATTGGACCTGCTACCTGTTCCATAATCTCAAGAGCAGTGTGGTTCTTATGAGCCTTAACGTTATCAGGATTTTCAAACTGCTGAGGAACAAATACCTTAGGGTTCTTCTCCTTCATTCTAAGTGCAGTCTGAAGACACTCTTCGATACATGCACCGATGTCACCAGCATCGTGGATAAGCTTAACGTCGGCACCGTAGTGCTTAATGAGCTTACGTCTCTCTTCGCTTACTGAGTCAGGCATGATGATAATTGTCTTATAACCCTTAACGGCACCAACAAGTGCAAGTCCAATACCCTGGTTACCAGAAGTTGGCTCAACGATGATGCTGTCCTTTGTAAGAAGACCCTTCTTCTCTGCCTGATTAATCATATTAAGTGCAGTTCTTGTCTTAATGGAACCGCCAATATTAACACCTTCAAACTTAACAAGAACTTCAGCGCTATCTGCTTCAACCATTCTGTTAAGACGGATCATAGGAGTATGTCCTACAGCCTCTAATACATTGTTATAAATCATAAATCTAATTTCTCGTTTCTTCTTTAAGAAAAATGCGCGCGTATTAATAGACGTGCTCACACATAATAGCACATTTTTGGTTACTTCTCGACCTCAAATTAGCCCTTATACTCTGAAAAATCTGCTCCAATTCTGCTCATAACTTTGCGTCTTACAAAATAGAAGCAGACTACCTGCATAAGGATTGTAATTATCCATGAGACAGGATATGAAACGAAAAGAAATCTAGGTGTATGGTGAGTTGGGAAAAGGCCAAAAATCCATACAATTCTTGTACCTACAGTACCAATAATTGAAAGAATCATTGGAACAGTTGAATGGCCAAGGCCTCTCATCGCACCAGGAATAAGATCCATTATTCCACAAAGAAAATATGTAAAAGTAGTAATAGACAAAATCGCAAATCCGTACTCAACGTCTACACTGTTACGAGTATAGATTCCAAGGATGTCTCGTGCAAAGAAGAATGCAAGTCCGCCAAGAATCAAGGGCAGTACAAGTTCCAGAATCACACAGTCTCTGAAGACCTTATCAAGTCTGTCCTTTTTAAGTGCGCCAAGGTTCTGGCTCATAAAACTCATGCATGCCTGTGTAATTGAGTTAACTGAAACGTACAAAAATCCAAGAACATTATTAGCAGCAGTATAGCCTGCCATCGCGTTAGCGCCGAAGGAATTAACTGATGACTGCAAAAGTGCGTTACTAAAGTTAATTACTGTACTTTGAAGCCCTGCAGGGATTCCAACTTTAAAAATCTCCTTAAGGTATCGCCATCTGATTGAAAGTTTTTTAAAGTCGAGATGGAAGTCACCGCTTTCGCGAAGGAGGCAGATGACAACAAGGATGCATGACAAAAGCTGAGATACAACTGTAGCGATGGCAACGCCAGCCACACCCATGTCGAAGTAACGCACAAGGATGTAATTAAGTACGGCGTTGAGGCAGCCTGACACGAAGAGGAAAAGCAGAGGCCTTTTTGTATCGCCAACGGCGCGAAGAATTGCCGCGCAGTAGTTATAAATCATAAAAAACGGCATACCGCAGAAATATATGCGCATGTAAAGCACTGACTGATCAATAACATCTGCTGGCGTATCCATAAGAAGAAGTGCCGGACGCGCGAGCACAACGCCAAGAACTCCCATAAAAATTCCGCTTATAATCGAGAACGCAACAGAGGTATGGACTGTCTCCTGAAGTTCCTCTCGCATCTGCGCTGCGTAAAACCTTGCCGCAAGGACGTTGGTTCCAATCGAGATACCGATAAAGAGGTTAATCATCATGTTGATAAGCGCTGTGGTCGAGCCTACAGCCGCAAGCGCCGTACTTCCCGTAAATCGCCCAACAATAATGATATCCACAGCATTAAAAAGCAGCTGCAAAATTCCAGACAGCATAAGTGGCAGCGAAAAGGATATAAGCTTATCCATAATGCTGCCACTCGTCATATCTATCTCGAACGAACGCCTGCTCATGCGCCTAACGCTACCCCCTCATGTTTACTAGGGAACATTATACTCCTTCCTGGGTAGCCTCGCTCTTATCTTTCTTATACAAAACCTTATACACAATAACGAAAAATACTGTCGCATATACTGTAAGTATGATTTCAGTTACTGGTAATGTAATAGCGCCTGTCTGGTAAAGTGCTGCAGGCACATCGAAAAGGCCATGCAGAACAATTGAGAGAATATACATCCATGTCTTTCTTTCTCTTACAGCGTAGAAAACGAGGATTGACAAACCAACATGAAGCAAAATAGCGAATACCCTCTCATAAAGACTAAGTCCTACGTACATGAAACTAATCGATTTAATAGTATCAACAACTGCATTAACCTCATCGATTGACGCACCCTGAGAAGCTGCCTGATCAATAATCTCCTGGATCATTCCAGTGTTAATAAGAACAGCATAAGTTATATACTGTATTCCCATTGCACCCATAAGGAATAATGCCTCGAAGCCACCATGACCAATTCCGTGAGAAATTGCTGTCTCCTTGTTAGTGCGATTCTTAAGAACTGTCTTAAATGCTACAAATCTACCTGTTTCTTCAAAAACGCCTGCCAAAAGGCAACCAACCAAAGTATAAAGAAATACACTTCCTCTAATGGTGCTACTAATCTCAAGTGCAGGATTAAAGAGAATCAGCTTAGGAACAGTTTCAAGAATCTGAGCAAAAACAAACCATGTAGCTACACCAGCTAATACTGTTGTAACCTTCTCATGACGAGACTTAATCCACCAGATTGCAGGTACTACTGCCAGGAGGACACCTCCGATAATCATAACTATTAAACAAATAAAAACACTATTGGAAACCATATTATGCCTCTTTTACCTTCAATAGGTCATCGTTATAGATTTCTACACACCAGCGCTTCTTCTGGCAGCATGGGCATGTAAGTTTTCTTGTATTAGGTGTGTGGTTAGCCCAAAACATCTCTGACTTCTTTGGCACGAAAGTTGTGTGGCACTCTGGGCAGATATACTTAACGCTCTTAATGTAATAATTAACTGTGATAATGCCTGCTGGAATTAAAAGTACCATTGCCACAACAAATGGCCACCAGATTCCCTTAATAATCCAAAGTGCAATTGCTGCATACTCCAAAATATTAAATGGAAGCAATGCAAGAATCATGTTTCTTCTTACCTTAAATAATTCTTTCTTATTTGTCATAATCTTAGCCGCATCGCCAATGGAGCTTAGATCTAAATCGCCAGCTTTACTGCTTTCGGAAATAATCTTATTAAGCTCAACGAGCTTATCGAATTTCTCCTGCTTCTCATCAATCTCAGCCTTAATTTCTTCCTGCTGCTTTTTAAGAAGAAGCGAAATTACATTGTTTGGATTTTCTTCCTTTAAGATATCCTGAATATTATTGATGGAAATATCCAGATCTCTTAAAAAACAGATAATCTTCATCTTCTTAAGATCTTCTTCAGAATAAAGTCTTCTGCCACCATCAGTAAGTTCGCTTGGAATTAAAATTCCTTTTGTATCGTAATACTGAACAGTTCTCACTGTCACATTACAAAGCTTAGCGATTTCTCCAGTTGTGTACTTTGACACGGCTTTCACCTCCTTGATGATGCCACTTTATCCTATTACGTAACGTCACAAACAATACGTTACGCTACGTCATTTTTGTGTTTTTTGCATGTTTTTTGATAATTTTCTTCAAAAAACGCGTGTTTTTTTTAATTCAATGTTTGTAACATTATAGCCCATGTGATCATTGATTGCGCCTTTCGAAGGAGAAAATTGCTGCAAAGAAAAAGAGCTTCGCCAGGAAAAGCGAAGCCCTTAAAGTTTCAAAACGCAAATCTTATCGCTCGCAGCGGTAGATTACATAAATCTCATTACTTGATGAAGATACTACGCACCAGTATGAGCCATATCTGCTGCCGTTTGTGTTATCGCACTCGTAATAACCACCTGCAATGCGGGCTCTGCCAGAGCAGCATGCTGTTGCATGAGCAAAATCACCATCAGCAGAATAGTACCATGTAAACCACAAAGTCTCGTTGTAATCTGGATCCTTCTCTGCTGTTAACTGGAATGTTGTGCAGTAGTATGGAACGATTCCACCACTAATACTACCATCATTATCTACATCATAGAGCCACCAATTAGCTGTATTCTGGTAACAATCTGTTGTATATGCACCATAATATGAATGACCAGACTGAATCAAATTATAGTCCTGAGTAACTACTCTTGTCTCACTTACAAGAAGGAATCCCATTGGACTATAGAAAGAAACTGTGTAGTAACCTTCTGGAAGCATTCCGCTTGAAGCATACACTAATTCATTAGTGCTTTCGCTATAAATTGGATTGTCATTGTAAGAAAGAATTACGTTAGCGTTTCCATTATAGCCAAGAAGTTCGGCATAAATTGTACCGATAAAGTTTGTCTCATCATCCCAGTAAATTCTGTAGTTTGGAACACGGCGATTTGAACGTGCATTAGGCTCACCTTCAAGAACCTTATCACCTCTTACAATACCGTAATTAGCGCAGATACCTGTAAACTCGTCCGAAACAATAAATCCATTAAAGATTTCTCTGTCTACTGCACCACCAGAAATCCATGAACCCCAGTAACTAAGGCCTGATTCATCTGGCTCACGTCCCATAATTGCGCGATAAAGGTCTGTAAGGAAAGCCTCGTTACCCTTGTTCTTGTTACGATACTCAGGTGAGAAAACAAATCCATCAGCAACCTTTGCTCCAGTCTGGTTACCTGTAACAAGCTCTATTGTCCAGTACTCCATACCAGCTCTGTCGCAGTTACGTCCAAGAATAATTGAATAAAGTCTCTGTACAAAGAAGTTTGTCTGAGCAACCTGATAACTGTTACATCCTGGCATAAATGTACCAGCAAGAATTCCATACTCATTACAGAGGTTATAGAACTCATCAGAATTTGAAAAACCTGCAAATACTTCATCACGGCTCACACCAGACTCAAGAAGATTTACCCAGTAAGCCTTACCAGCAGGATCTTCTGAAGTCTCACGACCAAAGAATGCTCTGTAAAGATCATCAATATACTCGCCATTAGACTTGTTACTACTCTGATACTCATCACTCTTGAAGAAATCATAGCTTGCAGAAACACCTGTATACTGGTTATTTCTAAGCATTCCTACCCAGTAGTTAACTCCACCCTCATCAGCAGGTCTTCCAAGCGCTACAGCATAAAGTCTATACACGAAAGAAGCAACTCCCGCTGGATCTGGAGTTGGAGTAGGATCAACCGGTGTATCATCACCTGTTCCAGGAGCACTAGGAATAAGCTCGTCATCAGCATCACACTGGATCTCGATGTACAATCCGCCATCTTCATACTCATAAAGAGCATGACCATCGAAATCAGGATAGTAATCACCATAATCAAGTGCATCAAAAATAACTGAATTTGAACCTACATAGTACTCATTACAAGGATTTCCATAACAAATGAATCTCTCAATGTTACTGTTGTTCTGAAGATCAATCTCAGTAATTCCATTACTGCTGAAATCAAGAACTCTAAGTCCTGTATTATGTGACAAATCAATTGAAGCAACTGAGTTACCACCAAACATCAACTCTTCAAGGTTTGTATTGTTGCTAACATTAAGAGTTGTCAATGCGCAGTTATTAACATAAAGACCAACAAGTGCAGCATTATTTGTAACATCAATTGAACCAAGGCCACTGTTACCATTAAGCCAGAGTGTCTCAAGTGCACTATTTGAAGCAACATTAATGCTTGTTACATTATTGCTGTTAAAATCAGCATAAGTAAGATTAGGTGCCCCAGACAAATCAACTGATGTGATTGCGTTACCCCAGAAACTAAGACTTGTAAGACCAGTACAGCCAGCTACATTAATGCTTGTAACAGCGCCACCACCAGCAAATACCTCTTTAAGATTTGTCATTCCACTAACATCAAATGTTGTAAATGAATTACCCTCGCAGCCAAGAACCTGCAAATTTGTGAAATTCTTAATTCCATCGAGTCTTGATACACCAAGAAAACCAATCTGCAGATTTGTTGTTCGTAAGATCTCATTTTCTTCAAGAACACCATTACCATTATCGATTTCGTCAAGAATATAAGTTCTGAATGCTTCGTCTGGGAAATTATTAACGTCAATAGCAACTGAAGCGGCGTTAACCTTAAGCCCAGAAGCCAGTGACAATACCATCGACGCCGCAATTACAGAAGACATCAACTTTTTGAAATTCATCGGACCATTACCCCCTATTTTTAATTGGTTATAGAGTTAATAGTAAAACATTTTGGGTGTCAGGGCAACTTTTCAATCGTTTATTAAGTGGTTGTACTAATCCTGTACGACTCAATGTATGAATGACACCATCGTTCATACATCCGTTCGTACAAAAACCTCAAAAACGCTATCCTGTACGACTCAATGTATGAATTGCACCATCGTTCATACATCCGTTCGTACAAAACCCTCAAAAACGTTATTCTGTACGACTCATTGTATGAATTGCACACCCGTTCATACATCCGTTCGTACAAAAACCTTAAGAATGACTGCTGACAATTGAGTCGCAAAGAGTTTGAACCATATATACTAACTGGCGCTTAATCGTTTTATCATCTGGCGAGTATTTTTCATTACAGGCAAAGGCAAACAAATCTCGATTTAACAATATCCCACTTATTGCATAATTAGAAAGTTTTGAAGCGTTCTTTAACGCGTATCCTGTATCTCCCATAAGACCAAAAACCTCTAAAATTTCGCATCGATCAAATTCTGGGAATGCAAACACAAAATCGGCATATACATAACTATTTCCCAAATCAATTCCAGAATCATATTTGTAGACAAGATGCAGTTCTCTCGCTGCTTGAGCAACCTCACGCTCAATTTTTGACCTAAAGATGTGCCCATCTAAAGGGAACTGACTCTTATATGGCCAATCACATTCATCATCTACTAACCCATTCCAAAATTCCATATTAAGACTGCTATTACTTTTAAAACAAAATGTCTCCTCAAGCATTTTGTCATCAATTTTCTCTCCGAAAAATTCTTCGAATTCACTCCGGAGCTCCGCAAGTTCCTTCGTAATCTTTTCACGCTCCTTAGCAGCACCAAAATAGGAATCGAATTTTTCAGACTTGGGGCCAATCTGTCGATATTTAGGTGTGGTTCCGACTCTGACCACAATCTTTCCGCGGTGCGAGCCGATTCGGGCATCAGGCATCGACTGAAGCTGTTCGTTAAGGTATTTGATTCTGGCGATATACCAGAACTTTGGCATGCAAATTAATTCTTTCATATCTGCACTCTACAGGAAAAACACGCGTTTTTGGTACAAAAATATCGACAATTTCCGACAATTCCATACAATTGGCCCATTTTCCGTGCATTTCACGAAAGCAGAAACTATAATAATTATTTGTCCACAAGAAAAAGACTTCTGGAAAGTGAGGTGGATCCAGAAGTCTTAGTCGAAAGAGGTATTAATTATGTGAAAACAACGTGGACTAAAGACGGAGAATTCTCTAGTCATTTTTGAACTGTCTAGAGAATACCACAGCCCTTGTCCCATTAATGGTACTAACGTTCGGAACGCCCCCCAAGCCGTTCTCACTCTCATCTTCAGTTCATAAAACTTTAAGATTATAATTCTTTTCAATAAAACTATCATAGAATTCAACATAACCCCAAAAACCATTTTCAAAAGATAAAACAGGCTTTTTAAATAATTCACTATTTCTTTTAAGTGATTCTCGTATTATGTTTAAAAAATTTGGTATTTCTAATTTAAATGCTGCTGTACCATTTTTCTCATGTTCCAAATGAGCAGTAATGAAAATCAATGCACAATATATAACAAAAGCATTATCACTATTTTGAGTTAAATATTCTTCAATACTATTTTGAACTAAAACATCAAAACCAATATCAGGATTTGCTTTATAGTAATAATATAAAACCAGTAGATTTGGTTCAATCACCGGAGTTGATATTCCCTCATCGTTTTTTACAGTTCGTGCATACGGAATAATACCGATAGAAAATTTACCAATATTACCTTCACTTTTTGCAATTTCAAACGCTCTTAAAGCATTTGCATAATCTATACCATTCATATTAATATTCCTTCTATTTTATAGCTAAACAGACTCACCCAAGCCACCCTAACACAAAAACCTACACACTCATTCCATATGTAAAAACATTAGTAAAAAACATTAATGTGAGAGTACATGAAGCACACATTCCACTCCAGATCCAGATAATTAGTGGCATCATAACGGAGTACTTTTCTTTTTTGGAACTGCATAGTTTGACGATCATAATAATGAAGGCAACAAATCCTGTTACGAACAGTAAAAATGCAATTATTCCTCCAGTCCACATAGTGGAACTCATGAATCCTTCAAACAGACTATTGGCTCTTTCGTATTTATCCATAAGTCTTTCTCTATAATAGTCGCCCATATCATTGAAGAAAAAGATAGTAAAAAGACCAAGAATACCAACTATCCATGGGATTATTGTCTCTACGATAAATACTGTTATAAACTTTTTGTTTTTTAACATAGATTCCTCTCAAAAAAAATAGCATATCAGTCTAACAGCCTGAAGCGCCGTCAAAACTTAACTTTCCCGTCAAAACCAAAACCGCCAAAGATGCCGGTGAATTTAATTTCCTGACCTTCTTCCAATTGAACAGGTTCAAAATCCAGGTATCTTGAATTAACAGAATGACCGTCAGAGGATCTTGATAAAGTAATATGCGGAACTGCAACTTCGTTAATATAAGAATTCACAGCAGGATTATCGGAAACAAGTGCCACTTTAAGAGCCTCATTTGCGCCATCAGAAGCGTAACCAGTTACAAAGACTGTGACTGGTTCACCAAACAAGGACTCGTCAACGAGCTTTGGCTTATAAGCAAAGGTAACATGAAGGTTCTTGATTGAAACCTCGAGAGGATTTCTAGTTATTGAGCTAACACCTTCGATGATTGCATCGCTTTCGAAGAAGAGGCCGATATATAGGTACTTTTTGTTATCCGTTAACATCTTTTTTCTTTGCCTTCCATACAAACCAGATAGTGCCAATGACAATAATCAGGAAGGCAATTATCTGTGTAATTACAACGACTGATGGTGCAATAATGCCTAATGTCTTCTCGATATAGTCGAACGAATCGACGAGAGCGGAAGCGATTCCGAGAAGTGCCAGGAAGAAAAGGAGACCGTTCTGCTTCTCATCTTCCTTTCGAACGGATTCCTCGTATTGCTCACGCTTGATGGAACCGATGGAACGGATAGGCTCGTGCACGTCAACTACCATGTCAGCGATGGAGAACTGCTTGTAAATCTTGGTGTAAAGCATCTGATATTGCGGAACTTCCGTAACGCAGGAGAAGAGGAAATCCTTCTCGAAATCGTACAGCGTAGCCTTGTACTGCTCAAGAATTCTAAGCTGCTCCTGCTGATCTTTGCCAGCTTCCTCAAGGTCAATAATCTTCATGAGGAACATGTAAAGCACATACTTTTGGTGAAGAAGCAGAATGTACATGCTGAAGTACTGCTTGCGGAAATTTGGATAGAAATGATTTCTTATGAAGTTAGTTTTATCCATGTCAGGGCACGCAAGGCAGACTGCAGCCTCGTTTGTTAAGCCCCAGATAACGTACTTGGAGTGATAATGGAACTCACCTTCAGGGCAAACATTATATTTCTCGTCGTAAGTATAGTTCTTGCCATAGCAGTTACGAAGGAAGAAAAGCTCCTTCTTGTAAGTTTCCGGCAAATCCTCAGAACCGTCAGCAGGCGCATCCACTTCAAGGTAAGTAAGAATGTTGGAACGCTCGTGCTCGCTGTTCTGGAAATACATAAAATTCTGATTGCCGATAAGCTTACGAGCATAATCGAGGAACGTTATGCGCTCATCGTCTGTGCCCTTAAGTCGGAAATACGTTCTTCCCACCTTCTTAAAATTATAGAGATTCTCAGAAATCTTAAATGGCTCGTCGTCCTTAAAATGAATCGCGAAAACAAAAATGCACACGCCAGTATTAAAGCAGTAAACCTGCGCCTCGAGGATCTGGAAATCAGCTCCAATCGCCTTGAATTTAAGATTACCCTCTTCGTCACGTTTGCCATTGGAATAAAAAGACTCGTAGACTTTATCGCTTGGCTCCAGTGTTTTATTTACAAAGTGAGAATACTCACGCTTACCCATTCTTTCGGTAACGTACTTAAAAAGGTACTTGTAGTCGTCGTCAAGTCTGGTAAAACCACTGTCATTACACTTCGACACGATGCTCTTATACTCTTCCTCGTTATCGAAATAGAATGGTATAAAAATGTAAGACAGATTGTTCTTTTCCATGGGAATTTCCTTTTTTCTTTTGTTTAGTCTCAAGAAGCCTGCTCTTCAATGAACTCGAAAGTAACAGTGTACTCGTCGCCAGAAAGCTGCATAATCTGATTAATGTAATTCTCAATCAGCTGGCGCACACGGAACTCAGCGGAACGAAGTGTAGTCGAATCAGCCTCAGCCTCAGCAAGGAGCTGCTCATTTGCAGCAGCAATTGCCTGATTTATCTGTTCAGCATGAATCTGAACATCATTCTGCCACCACTCGTTCTCCTCATAAAAAGGATCACCAATTGAATTTGCAACAACCTCAACACCACTTAAAATACGCGCATGAGGCATGTGAACGATAATATTATTGCCATCCATCTCCATAGTTACATCGTGGAAATCAATTCCGTATGTGATATAAGCTGAATAATAAACCCAGAATTCCTTATCAGTCTCACCCCAGTGTGTTAATCCTGTTCCAGCCTCGATAACACCCTTGGCAACGTTATGGTAGTAAGTCTTCATTACAGCAAGTTCGCAGATAGACTGAATCTGCATGATTTCAGGCACAAATACCTGTGTTGGTTCAGTCTCAGTAGTTGTAACTTCTGTTGTAGTAACTGTTGTCTCTTCGCCTGTTGCTTCAGTCTCTTTATCCTTCTTGCCACAGGCACAAACCATAGTTGCAAGCATTGTGACAGCAAGAAGCGCTGCAGTAATTCTCAAATTCAAACGTCGATTCATGCTGCGTTACCTCCTGTAGATGAGCCACCAATGCCTTCGTACACAACCTCTAAAGTGTATTCTGAGTAGTACTGCTGAATAATTGGTGAGAACATCGCCTCAACTTCATTTGCAGTATTTGCACGAGCAGTCTCGAAAAGCGCTGTACTGTTCTCAAGTTCCTGAGCAAGAACGCCCTCACAGATTCGCTGAGCCTCAGCACCTACCTCAGGAGTATCGTAGCTATGGTCAATAAACATGTATTCCATATCATCCTGAGAAACTGTTGAACTTAATACCTGAACATCAGGAAGAATGATTCTTATTGTCTGTGTCTCTTCATCGATTACATACTGAACCTGTGTCATATCAATTCCACAGACAATACTTGCTGAATAAATTACGTAGTAGACTGGTCCACTGGAATCGCTTACAGCAGCAATTGATCTATAGGTTGAAGAAACTGTTCTAAGCTGCTCAATCGCAATAAGATCAGAAAGCTGTGGAGCAGATGTAACTTCAACAAGTTCACCTTCTGAACCAATAATCTCTTCTTCTACAAAACTCTCAGCTGCATCCATCACCTCACTTGGAGTTGGAATATCAGCCTTGTTCTTCTCAATTGTCTTAACGACAAAAATAACTGTTAAGCAAATAACAAGAACAGCAGCGCATATTGCAATAACAATCATTGCTGTTCTGTTGTTTTTAAGAAGCTTTGCCTTGAGTTTAAGATTCTCAATGGTAAGTTTGGCATTTCCTTTATTATTATCCACAGAAATATCCCTCCGAAAGTTTCTCTGATTCCTTCACTATAATAACAGAAAAAACACTACGATTCTGTTAATATGTAACTACAAAATGACAGGAGACTTACTATGCGTAAATTTTTAACACTTTCGACAAGTCTTATTTTGGCTTCTTCTATGCTTTTTGGCCTTAGTGGATGCTCTATTGAATTTATTGACGAAGATGAGATGACTGAGGTTTCTGTAATTTCGGAAGAGACTACTTCTGAGGAAGAAGAAACTACCATCGAAGCGACAACTTCCGCAACTACTGGTGCTACAACTGAGACTACAATTGAAACTACTGCATTTTCCGAAGTAATCGAGACTGAGATAACAATCGACGAAGACGGAACTTATACAACAATGGAAGATGTGGCGCTTTATATCCACATCTATGGAACACTCCCACACAATTTCATCACAAAAAATGAAGCAAGAAGCCTTGGCTGGGAAGGCGGATCCTTGGAGCCTTATGCACCTGGCATGTGTATAGGTGGCGACTATTTTGGAAATTACGAAGGGCTTTTGCCTGAAGCGCCTAGCCGCGAGTACCATGAGTGCGACATTAATACACTCGGTGCGAGATCACGTGGAGCTGAGAGAATTATTTTCTCAAACGATGGCCTTATTTACTATACTGGCGACCACTACGAATCATTTACTTTGCTTTATGGGGAGGTGTAATTCATGAATAAGATTACAATCGATGTAACTGGAGCTACAACAAAGGATCAGATTCACGATATCATCAAAGAGAGCCTCAGCTTCCCTGAGTATTACGGCAAGAATCTTGATGCACTTCACGACCTCATCTCTACCCTCTATATCAAGGATCGTGTGGAATTTGAGCTCGTTGGCTTCAACAAACTTCCTGAAGACATCAGCGATTTTGGAAAGAGAGTTGTAACTGTTTTTAAGCACGTTTCGGCTTCAACTTATAAGGTTTCCAACAGTTCAATTTTTATCGTTAAGGAAAAATAAGCAACAAACATTAATAAGACTTCTCACCTGCTTTTGTATTTCAAAGGCAGGTGTTTTATTTTTTGTCACAGTTCCCCGCAAAAATTGATAATTAGTTTAAATATTAACCCACCCTATTCCAATATAATTAGGTTATCGACGACGAAATAAGGGAGGTAAACAATGAACAATTTTAAATTCTTTACACCTACAAAGGTAATTTTTGGTAAAGACACAGAGAATCAGGTTGCTGATCTCATCAAGGAATTCGGTGGCAAGAAGATTCTTATCCACTATGGAGGCGGAAGCGTAATCCGTTCAGGCCTTATGAAGAGAGTAACTGACATTCTCGACGAGGCAAAAATCGACTACATCATGCTTGGTGGCGCAGTACCTAATCCACACCTTGGTCTCGTTTACGAAGGTATCGAACTCTGTAAGAAGGAGAACGTTGACTTCATTCTTGCAGTTGGTGGCGGTAGTGCAATCGACTCCGCGAAAGCAATCGGTTACGGAGTTACAAACGAAGGCGATGTTTGGGATTTCTACGACTACAAGAGAGAAGCAACTGCTTGTCTTCCAATCGGTGTAATCCTCACACTTTCAGCTACAGGTAGTGAGATGAGTGACTCTTCTGTTATCACTAAGGAAGAAGGTCTTGTAAAGAGAGGCTACAGCAGCGACTACTCACGTCCTAAGTTTGCAATCATGAACCCTGTTCTTACAATGACACTTCCTGATTATCAGACAGCATGTGGCTGCACAGATATCATGATGCACACAATGGAGAGATACTTCACAAATGGTGGCAACATGGAAATCACAGACGCTATCGCTGAAGGCCTTTTAAGAACTGTTATGAACAATGCAAAGATTCTCGCAAAAGATCCACAGAACTACGATGCAAGAGCAGAAGTTATGTGGGCAGGTTCTCTTGCTCATAACGATCTCACAGGTTGTGGTAACGATGGTGGCGACTGGATGACACATAAGCTTGAGCACGAGCTCGGTGGTCTTTACGATGTAGCTCACGGTGCTGGTCTTGCAGCAATCTGGGGAAGCTGGGCACGCTTCTGCCTCGGCAGCTGTCTTCCAAGATTTAAGAAGTTTGCAATCAACGTAATGGGTGTTGCCAATGAAGGAACAGATAAAGAAATCGCTATCAAGGGAATTGAAGCAATGGAAGATTTCTATAGAGAAATCAAGATGCCAACTAACCTTAGAGAACTCGGTGTTGCTGCTACAGACGAAGACCTCGTTCTCATGGCACACAAGTGTGCAGTAGGTGTTGGTGGCTCAATGGGTTCAGCAAAGCTTCTCGATGAAGAGGCTATGCTCGAGATCTTCAAGGCTGCAAAGTAAGTTAGGTTACTAGTAAGCAAATTTAAAGACTATCTCAAAAGTAAAGTGTTTACTTGCGAGATAGTCTTTTTGTTATCCTGCATTAGGCTTTCCATATTCTCTTTCCATTGCAGAACGAGTGATTATCCATTGCTTTCCATACTTACAAACATCAATACCTGGAACCAGTTTTCCATAAGAAATAGCCTTGCGCAAAGTACTCTCATTCAGGTTCCAAAGTTCAGTCGCATCACCAAAAGCAATTAACCCATCGAAAGGTGTTTCAATAGTCTCACCGTTTGCCCAGAGTTCATCACAGGACAAATCCAAATCATCATTCCATGAGATCCCATATCCCCCTGGATCAACAACAACCTGAGCAAATAAGTCTGGCACATCAATTAATGCTTTAAACTCTTCTATCTCACCAATAACAGATTTCAGACTATAAACCTTTACAACTCCTTCAGAAAACTGAATGCTAAGTCGATACTCATTCATAGGTTGTACGCTTTTAATCTTATGAAACATTAGTGTCACCTCCGATCACTCAAGTTCTACAGCAATTGTGTCACGGTATCGTGATAACGTCACCTGAAAATTTCCACCAAAAAGACATCGAGCCCCTGGCGTTAACCAGGAGCTCGACAAGAGGGTACTTTTATGAGATTTTCTTTGAAAGTAAGAATCGAGGGGAGATTTCTTACTTGTCAATATTCTACTCCAAATAAGGTTTGTAAACCTGAATCTTTGTGGCAAACAATAGCCAAAATATAGGCAAAAGTTAGGCAACAAATAATCAAATTAGAACGCGAAATTACCTCCCATAAATCCGTTCACAACCATTCTCAGGTAGAAGAGCGCAACTGCGATATTTAAAAGTCCACCAATAATGGCAAGGACTACAAAACCGAACTTCTTTTCTGCAGCATATCCTCTAATAGACTCGTACGCACAGTAAAGACCACCAAAAATAATAATAAAAGAAACATATCCAACTGAAACAATATGGAGCGCTCTACAAATCAGGCAAAAAATTGCACTAACCACTGCCACAATATAAGTTACGCCCCAATGCATTCCTTCTGGTGCACTCTTCTTTTTCTCAGCCATCCCTATCTACCTCATCCCCAATTAATTACTCTTCAATAATATCAACAAGTTCAATTGTAAAGTTAAGTTCCTTACCTGCCATCTCGTGATTAGCATCAAGCTTAATTGTCTCTGCTGTCTTCTCGAGAACCTTAACTGGGAACTCCTGACCGAAAGCATTTGCAAGATAAACCTGATCACCAACATTAAGATCCTCAGAACCAGGAAGCTGAGCAATATTCAAATCAAGAACTGCATCTGGATTATATGGTCCATATGCCTCCTCTGGCATAAGGTGAACATCAACCGTCTCACCAACCTTCATTGTAGCAACAGCCTTATCAAAACCTGCGATCATCATGCCAACACCACAGATAAACTGAATTGGCTCGCCTCTCTCGAAAGAAGAATCAAAACAGGTTCCATCATTAAATGTTCCCTTATAGTTAACGATACAAGCCTTGCCTACGTTTGGACCTTCAAACAAAGGCTGTCTTGCTCCGCCACAGCCACCTCCGCAGCCGCCGCATCCACCACCGCAGCCACCACAGCCGCCTTCAGAACCACAATCGCAGCCTGACTGCTCCTCTTCATGGTGGTCACAGTTAACACCTTCGGAAACGAGTTCACCCTTAAGATAAGCCTCAACAGCCGCATCTGCATTTCCTGATGCACCAGAAACTACTTCAATTCCAGCGCCTTCAAGTGCAAGCTTTGCACCTTCACCAAGGCCACCACAGATAAGAACATTTACACCCTTATCAAATAGAATAGCAGCAAGAGCACCATGTCCCTGACCTTCTGCTTCAACAACAGCTGAATCAGTAATAGCTGAATCGTTTACATCGTAAATCTTAAAAGATGGTGTCTTACCAAAATGACCAAATACTTCACCATCAAGATATGTAACAGCAATTTTCATACAAAAAACTCCTAATAAATTAATAACATGCTAATTATACACATCGTGTCAAATTAGTTCTTTGCAAGTTCGTGAAGAATATTCTGAGCATGACTCTCCTCATACTGAATCCATCCACGCTTATCTTCAATCGCTGAAGTTAACTCCAAAACCTTATTACAGGAAGCAAGCGCATTCTCACTATCTTTAAGTTCAACATAGATTTCAGCAATAGAGCAAAGTGAGCGCAAATACTTATGGAAGCTCTCTTCAGTACCTGCTCCTTCATAAAGCTCCTGCGAAAGCGTAACCATATTCTTTGCAAAGATTAATGCCTTTGAACTATCGAGACACTTACAAAGCTTCGAAATAATATCGATAATCTCGATACGGAACACAAGAAGATCCTTCTTCTTTTTGATCTGATTATAAACATCAAGCTTAACCATCAGATATTCTGCTTCATCAGTTGGAATCCACTCATTCTTGTAGTGATCAAAATTCTGACAGAAATCATATTCGATTGGGAATGAAGAACCATTCTGTAAATAGTCATGAGCAAAGTTAACTGACTCTGCTCTGTACTTCATACCACCAGCAAAATCGCTATGAGCCATCGCAAATTCAAAAACCATGTCATAGCAATAAAGAAGTGAACGTGCTGACTCATAATCCTTATGTTCTTCATAACTTGCCTTTGCCGCATCAAGTGCCTTACCGTAAAGTTTAGGATCATGCGTAACAACTGCAAGATTAAGAAGTGACATCTGATAAACATCTGATTTTCTGAAATTTGAAGCCCAGATTGAATAAGAATTCTCTATCGCCTCATTACACATTTCCATTGCCTTTGTGTAATTATCGACAGCCATACTCTCTTTACCAAGAGCCTTTGAAATAAAAGCAAGCTGATTTGTATAAACAAAAAGCACTGCGAAGTTATCCTGAGAAGAATCCTTAGTCCATGCGTTATGAGAACCACTCTCAAACTGCATTGCTCTCTCAAGCGGTGATTTATAATTCAAAAAAGTTGAATCAATTACTACTTCACCTTCAGCATTCTCATAAGTAATGAGATTTCCACCACGCTTAAGATAATCTGAAAAAATCTCATAAACAGCAGACTCTTTACTATCTCTTCCCTCAGACCAGTACATTGTCCTTGTAGGGAAAATACAACACTTTGAATTCTTAAGTGCTGTGGAAATATCCTTATGCTCATCGAAAGAAAAATTCTCTTCAATCAGATTAAAGTGTCCAATTGCAACATCAGGAAACTCTGCCCAAACAGCCTCAGACACCTTGGCGCCATCAACAGCCCAGTCAACTGAGGTTCCAAGAAAAATCATCTTCTCTTTGTCTTCAGAAGAAGATCCATCCCTTGTTGTGTAAACTAGATTCTTATTAATCATAAAATCCCTCAAGCCTTCTAATAATCATCTATCTAAAGGCATTGTGCCACACAATAGGAAATAACTTCAAGGAAAACGTCAAAAGTTCAAAACACGTTAACAAACAGAGGCAAAAATAATATTTATTCAATCCAATTCTCAATATGCAATCCAACAACTTGCTCGAATTCTCTCACATTATTCGTAACAACTGTATATCCCAAAGACAATGCATGACCAGCTATCAACATATCCATCGGACCAATTACAATGCCCTTGTTCTCTAAATCTGCACGAATTTTTCCATATGATTCAGCTGCTAGTGAATCAAAATTTACTATTTCAATATTTGCAAGCATCATAGCTAAAGCAATTCTATTTCTATCAATCGCCTTACTCTTCTCAACTCCGTGAAACAATTCAGCATATGTAATTGATGAAATACAAATTTCCGAAGGATCATGCTTTTCTAAATGTGAAATGACTTTTTCAGGATTGTGCTTTATTGCATAGATACAAATATTAGTATCCAACATATATTTCATAATATATCTCTTTCCTGGTTCATATCAGTAATTCGCTTTTCCATAAAATCGTCTGAAAACATATCAATCGCCTGAGCAAATGAATTCCATTTATTATTCTTTGGGACTAGCAACACAATATCTCCGATTTTATTAATAGATACTTCATCCTCATAAAATCTATATTCTTTTGGAAGTCTTATAGCCTGACTTCTACCATTCTCAAACACTTTTGCTGTCATCATAAAAACACCTCCTGCAAATATGATATATATCACGATATATATCATATTCATTTGCCATTTCAAAATCAACTATTCACACAGCAAAATCAAAATTAAACTTTGAAAAATCAATCAAGTCACCAAGTGTAACTCCTGTTCCCTTGGACTCATCGTGGAAACAGCTCTTAATGAACTCGACGTCCTTCTTATAATCATCTGAAGTTGACATCTGAACGAAGAGCTTAGCTGTATTACGTGAATCATCGAGTGCATCATGCATATGACCATCAAACATAATGCCCAGTGACTCCAAAGCATTAACTAGAGAAGTACTCTTGTCAGAACAAAGTGATGTATCAAACTCAAGCTGGAGATCATTCCATGAATCAATAACCTTAAGAAGAGAAGAGCCTTCAGAAATGCCCTTAAGTGCAATCTCGCCCCTTACCTGCTTAAGGTCACTCTCACTCCATGCGAATACCTTAATATCTTCACCCATTGAAAGACACCAGTCAGCAAAAGCGTTAATCTCAGTCTCAAAGTTCTTTGCGCCCATAAGACAGTTATCAGTAATTCCTGTAAGTTCAACAATCTTAGAAGAAACATGCTCTGAGAACTTAGGCTTCACATATGCCTTGAAACTGGAAATCTCTTCATAAGATTCATTAAGCATCACCGCACCAATCTCAATTATCTCCATACGGCAAATCTTACGCTCAGCCTTATACTCGCGAAGCACAGAATCCATCTCAAAATCTACAAACACATAATTCATAATTAATTCCTCCTCATAAAGAAATAACAACCCTGATGGTGTTATTTTACAACAAGTATATGTCCCAATTAACGTACACTTTCGAGGAATAAGCCTATAAATTAAGCCTTAAAAGAGAATTACAATTCAAACATTTCTCTAAATCTCGAATATTACCAGCTCACAATAAGCCTTTTCAGTTTAGCAGAGCAGTTCATCATAATACCTTTAACTTCAACTGGCATTTTATCTTCATCAATTGACTTAAATGTGCGCATGGCAAGTGAATAGTACTTAACTTTCTCATCTCTGGTATCAGAGGCAGCGGCAAGGTTGCTGGCACTGATTGCAAGATTAATCTTATTGTTAATTTTTGGATCTTTCTCGACAAGTTCAGAATACTGAGCAACACTTAATTCCATATAAGCGCGCTTAAGATTAATGTCTTCCACCTCTGCCATAAAGAGTTGAGAATTACAAAGAGCGAGCTGGAACAGATACTCATTCTCATTTGTCTCTTCATATAGTTTTGTCACAATATTGCGAGCGATATTTAAGGCTGTTTTAGAAGCGTCATAGTTTCTACCAAGCTGAAGTTCAATCTCACCAAGCTCGAAATATGCGTTGTAACTCTCAAATCTATTAGCAATAGTTGTATCTCTGTCAGAAAGCTCGAAAGCAGATTCTGTCCACATTTTGCAGATTTCTCTTGCTCTTTCATAATCGCGAACATCGAAGAAATATAGTGCTACATCACTTGCAAGTTTGCGGAATTTTTCAATACTGGAAGTCTCCTTCTCCTCGAGATCAGTTCCATCCATGTAATTAACACAATATCTGTAGTAGTGCTCCATGAGAACCTTTCTACAATTCTGATATGCTCTCTTACCTTCTGGTGTATGCCTGATTTTCTTAAAAGGATATAACACTTCCGAAGATACATTAATTGACTCTACAGCAGCAAAAGAGGACTCAAGTCTATTTATGAAATCAAAGAATGTTTCTATAGCGGCCTCAATCTGATTATCGTCAATCTGGTAATCGTAAAGATTTACGTAATGTCTTATAAGAAGACCTACATTACGATAGATATCAGTCTCTTCAACCATTTCTTCTGCAATCTTAAGACACTTTTTCTGGTAGTCTACAGCCTCAGATGTTTTGCCACAGCTGTTACACAAAACCGCTATATTCCAGTAAGCAATCTGAAGGTCGTACTTTGACAGTGGATCCTTGAACTCATCAAACAATTTAAGTTTCAAATCAAGCGATTTCTCGTAATATTTGAAGCTATCATCAGTCTTTAAAAGAAGTCTGTAAGCAGACCCAAAATGATCATATAAATAAGCTAATGACCTTCTTGTATCTGCAGACTCCTGATTAACCAAGATATCATCAAGAATCTTCTGTGCCTTGGAAAACCAGAGAAGGGCTTCGCCGTAGTCACTCTGATTTTTTGCACCTAAAAGACAAACACCGAGCGAATCATATGCTGTTTCTAACTGAAGTTTTGAAAAATTAGTCTGAGTTTTTGCATATATTTCTTCTGCTGTTTCAATTCGCTTTCGACAAAATTTTATTGCATCTTCGTAATTCTCACTGGAAACTTCCACCTTCTCAAGAATGGAATAAACGTCATACAAAAGTCCTAATGACTCAGTATCATTTGCCACTTCACGGTTTTGTAAAGCGATACTAAGAAGTGTGTTTCCATATTTACGTGCATCGTCAAAATGATTCTTTTCAATTGCAACATTAGCCTTTGTCTGCAAAACAGAAAAACGTTCAATCGAATCTTCTAGAATACCTTTCTCATCAAAGAGTCGTTCCATAATCTCATAGTATTTTGAGTAAAAATCTGCTGCCTTCTTACTCTTTTCAAGACTGGAATAAAGATGACCAATTCTATTACTACAGTCAGCAACATCAATTAAATTAGCGTTACTTGGATTCTCTCTGCAAATCTCAATAGCAATATTTAAAGCTTTCTTATAATGCTCCAAAGCAACGTCATAATTACGGCACTTAAGTTCATCGTGACCATAAATCACTTCAGCAACACGCATAAAATGTTTGTCACCAATCTTCTTTGCGTATTCTATTAAAAGTGCGCAAACCTCCAAACTCTTTTTATAGT
Organism: Saccharofermentans sp.; assembly: GCA_045598005.1. Taxonomy (GTDB): domain Bacteria; phylum Bacillota; class Clostridia; order Saccharofermentanales; family Saccharofermentanaceae; genus Saccharofermentans. Next base: position 52,025 of record JAZLLF010000005.1, read on the forward strand.
CCTCACTATAACTGAACATTCTATTATATTTATGAAGCGCCCTGAAAACTTTAATAGCAGTATTCTGATTCTTCTCCATCTGATTGTCATATGCTGCCCTCAAACAATCTACATATTTACATTGCCAGTTCATGGCTGCTGCGACATCAACTGGAACACCAATACCATTCTCATAAATACTTACAAGTCGCTCGTATGCTTCATAACATCCGCCTTCAGCTGATTTTGTAAAAAGTTCGATTGCCTTTTTACTATTGACTTCAACATCAATTCCAGACAAATAAGCAAGGCCCATAAAGAACAGATGAACCGGATTATTATTTACTTTAAGTTCAAGGCTGCTATTCACGAAGCTTTTGAGTTTCTCTTCAAAGGAAGCATCAGGACGTACACAATCTGGAATTCCCTGATAACATTCATTTAATTTTGCACTATCCGTATCAACCATCTCGATTGGCAATACATTCTTCTTATTCTGAAGCGCCATTGGATATTCAACAGACATAACGTAATTTGGCTTTTCAAGAAGATTTGGCGTTACTGCAAGAACAAAGAGGCCACTCTTATCAAAAGCGTCCTTGATTGCATCGTTAAAGTCCTCACCTGGAACAAGAAATTCGTCATACCAGATTGCGATATCACGGCAGAATTCACTCTCGTGAATTAAGTGCATAATCTTCTGTGCGTAGGCTCTGTCCTTCTTACGGTAGCTTAAGAAAATATAAGCGTCGAAGGCTTCTCTTACCTTATTTGCAAGTTCATCGCTGACAAGAACTTCTTCGAGGAAAGTCTTGAGCTTCTCTTCATATGGGATTGCTGTAGGATCTTTATCAACTTTGTTAAGACACTGAAGATTAGCACAGAGATTATTAAAATCACTCTCAAGACCCTGCTCCACAATAATTGGAAGCACTGGAATATTGTTATCAATTGCAAATTTAAAAGCAATCTCTCTTGCTCTGTTACTGCTATGCAGGAATTCAGAAGAGACAACGACGACAAAAAGCTGCATCTCACGAAGATCAGCTTCAAATAGTTCCATCTCATCGTCTTCAACTACTACATCCGGATTTTCAAAATACCAGATGGAGCAGTTACGGTGATAGGTAAAAATATCTTTTGTGATACTTTCAAAGTGACATCTGTAATCGTCTGGAGTAGCACAGAAATAAACCTTAGATTTACCCTGAGGATTACTATTACCTTTTGTCTTATAAATTAACCCTGAATATCCCATATGAACTCTCCCTCAATATAAGCTTATGCTCCCAAATAAGCACCATACAATTATTATAATCATTCACAAAGTAAAATATTACAGGGGATTAATCACAACTTAAGTTTGCTGATAGTCTCCTCAATCTCCTGATTTCTCTCGTAGAACATGAGATCTTTATTGTGCTTAAAGTATTCTTCACATCCATAGCGGCTGATAAAGCTTGCACTATAAGTATTTGCCGTAAGATCAGTAACAATAATCAAAAGTTCCTGACCATCTGGGAATACTTCTTCAGCAAAATTAAAGATATTACTCAAAGTCTTCTTTATTGAAGCAGCATTATTCTTAAGGCTGATAACATTTGAATCAAAGTCCTTCTTAACAGCTTCGAATGCTTTCTTATAGTCTTCCTCACCATTTATAAGAGTTATCTCGTGCTCAAGATATTTAATAACTGTCTGCTTTATCTCATAATCACCAACAAGAAGATTATTGGCAGCCTTCGCCTTATTAATCTCATCAGTAATCTCTTCTACAAATCTTCTTAAAATTGAAGCAGCATCCTTTGAATCAACAACCTCAGATTTAAACTTCTTAAGATAAATAAGAAGTTTTTCAACTGCATATGCCTTAATTACACTGTTTTTAATATCGCCTCTTATACCATCCATAAGAAGACTAATAAGAGAAAGTCTCTCGTCAAAGCGTGCAGCCTTTGCTCGATTCTTAATCTTCTCAGATGCCTTACCTTCAAGAATATCTCTTACCTGATAGTCACTCTTATACTTCTGGTATAAATCGTAGTAAGCAGCAAATTCCTTAGAGATTCTGCTATCCTGCAAATACTGTGAGATAAGTTCATTATCCACATTGATTCCATTAAGTTCATAAAGTTTCATCATGGAACTTAAGTCTTCCCAGCCTCTTGCAGTAACGAAGGACTTACCATCAACAGTAGTCTTAACACTGTAAAAATCGTTCTTCTTAATATCAAGATAAGTAAGAACAGCAGGATGAACGTCCCTATTTACCGCATACTCTCTCCAGCAGTTATAATCAGGCTCTACATCAATTCTTTTAAGTCTGTCCCATGTAACAATATCGAATTCACGAACAGACTTGTTGTACTCAGGTGGATTACCTGCAGTTACAACAATCCATCCATCAGGAACTCTGTGTCTTCCAAACACCTTATACTGCAAAAACTGAAGCATAACTGGTGCCAAAGTCTCAGAAACACAGTTAATCTCATCAAGGAAAAGAATTCCTTCCTTAACTCCTGACTTCTCCATAAGCTCATAAATAGAAGCGATAATCTCACTCATTGTGTATTCAGAAACATCGTACTCGTTACCGTCATAATTCTTATGCACGATAAAAGGAAGACCGAGAGCACTCTGTCTTGTATGGTGAGTCATGGAATAAGAAAGAAGACCAACATTCATTTCAGAAGCAATCTGCTCCATAATTGCAGTCTTACCAATACCTGGAGCACCCATAAGAAAAACTGGTCGTTGCTTCTCAATAGGAATCATGTAATTCCCGAAGCTGTCCTTTGTAAAATATGCTGTAATTGCGTTCTTAATCTGCTCTTTACTACTCTTAATATTCATTATGTCTCTCCTCTTCCGCTCTTTATATCACTGCTTCTAAGTATTAGTTTTATCGCCCACACTGGCACATCGTAGTTGTTATATCCATCATCCAGATACACGAAAGCAGTACTATACTCTGGCTGCTTCTTTGGAAATACACCGTATCCGTCAGTAAAATAAATAAGTCCCTTAAGATTAGTGAATTCACCAGCTTCAATAAGCTTATCCACATAGGAAAACACAGGGCGAAAGTCAGTACCACCGTGACCTAGAACCTTAAGATTCGATATATATTCATCGAACTCTTCCTGCGACGTAATCTTATGGTCTTCCTGAATCTCACAATCACACTGAATTATGTGAAGATTAATCTTTGTAAAGAAATTCTCTTCCTGCTTCAAAATGTTATAAGTCTTATTAAGAAACTCTCTTACAAGGTCACCTGAAGTAGATCCTGACGTATCGATTGCAATAACAAATTCCTTAATTTTCTTAACATCCTTATATTCAAGAGGCTCTATAAGCGGCATTCGATTCTCGTAATAGTCCATGCCATATGTATAGAAAATATAGTCGAATTCATCGTCATTAATCTTCATGGTCTCGCCAAGAACAGAGAATCTCTTAAGAAAATCTGTGTAGTCATAAGACTCTCTCGTTACTGACTCCAGATTCTGCATGAGATTTCCACACTCATCGCCACGATTCTTCATGAATGTTTCCATATTAGTCTTAATCGACTCAGAAACCTTCTGCCACTCGCTTATAATATCACTCAGAGAAGCCGTGATACGCTTGCCACGTTTCTCCATTCCGTGATCGACTTCATAGTTATTATTACCATTATCCTCAAGTGCCAGTCCTCCAAGTTCATACCAGAGACTATGATCATCAAATTCAAAAAGAACCTTATATTTCCTGATCTCATCTTCAGAATCACACTCATCGATAAGATATGTATAAATACATTCTGCTGTTAAATACTTACAGCGCTCCTTAAGACTATCAAGCGCAAGTTGTCTTTCAACATCACCTGCAAGCTTTACTGGTTCAACCTTCAAATCAGCAATAACTGCCTCGCAGGCAGCGTCGCATGCAATGTTCCATAAGTCATGATTAATCTCACCGATATCAACATAAAAATGCTGGAAAACGCAGTGCATGATCATGTGAAGATATGCATGAGTCACGAGATTCTTCGAAGATTTATAGCACTTCAAAATATGCATCGGATTATAGTGAAGATACTCACCATCCGTTGCAATTGTGCCCTCGTAAAAGTCACCCTTAAGTCTTACAAGGGCTGTATCCATAAAACGAAGATTAACAATCAGGTGATTTCTGGAAACCTTAATTATGTTTCCAGCTAAATCCTGAAGTAAGCTGTTATCAACTTCCATAATTACAAATCTCCAAGTCCTTCCTCGATATCAACTTCTTCAGCATGCACATTAAATGCTTCCTTAACATAAGTCGTATATCTTGCTTTCTGTCCCTTAGGAAAATCCTTCATAGGGTGAATTAATACTACTTCACCGCGAATATCCTTCCTTGAACCATAAACTGTCACGTGGTCTCCTGGCTGCACCTTAAATCTGCAGAAATAGGAAGCACTCGTTCCATTCTCAAAGGCAATCTTAATGTAGTGAAGTCTTGTATGCTCAGCTGGAGTCTCAGTCACAACAACTGTCTTGTTCTTGACAGAACCAAGACCTCCTCCGATTGCAAGAATCATTGACTCAATCTCAGGGCTTTTAAGTCTTGCTGCAGTCTTAGCTAGCTCCTCGATATTAAGTGAGCAGCTAATATTCATATCAAGAAGTTCCTTAAGACCTGGAACATCCTTAACACCAATTACATAACGAATAGCAGCATCCATAACATTAGATATATATTCACCTAATTCATCTCTGTGATTTTTCAAAAGATCAATAGCCACCTGATAACGATTCTTGGGAGATATAGCCTTCATGATATCTCTAGCACAAAGTTCATAAGAGAAACTAATCTCTTCACCTTTATTCTGGATAAAGCAGTCGTACATATAAGGATCCCTGATTTTAATCAAAGTTCCATCAGAGAGTTTAATCTCCTTAATCTTACTCTTTGAAAGTACCTTCGTATTAAAAGACTTAATCTTAAATCCACATGGCAGAACAAGTCTTCTTAAAGCCTTACAAGAGTCGAACGCCTTAGGTGACATTACCTTAAGATCAGGGTTAAGAACTATCTCCTTAAGATTCTTTCCAGAAGAAGCAAAGGCATTCCCAGCTATACGTCTAACACCCATAGGAAGCACTATAGACTTATTTGTCGTAAAGTAATCTTCCAAAACATAATTATCAGACATAACAATTCTGCAGCCACTATCAATATCAAAAAGACTACTTGGAATTCCTACGATATCCATAGCATCTGCTGTATCAAAACTCAGTCTGAACGTCTTATAAGTAATTCCCTCACACTCTGGGTCAGGAATCCTTACAATTCGTTCTCTGGTCTCAACCATCTTCTTCTCACGAAGATTAAACGTAAACCTTAAAATCTCGGTAAAATCAGCGAAAAGGAGTCTGTCAATTGAAGGATCCTTAAATCTCACAGATTCATCCTTAAAAAACTCTCCATAAATTCTGAAATCAGAAACTCTGATTGAAGTAACATCATCAAGAGTTGGATGCACAAGGCAGAAATCCGAGATTCTCTTCTCCTTAATCTTTGCCGTAAAACCTTCTATAAAAAGCTCAGCAAGACTATGAGACGTAACAGGGTCATAAGTAAGAGACAAAACCACATCATGAATAGACTTATTCTGAAGGCCGTATTCAACTGTTGTTCCATCAGCAAAATCAATAGAAACCTTCTTAATTACGTTATCTTCAGGGAAGAAAAGTCTCTTGTAAGGTCCCTCTGCATTAGAAAAGAAAGCTGATTTTGATTTCCCATATCTTCCAATATTAGACTCTTCAGGGAAATCAATAACAGGCTCCATACGTGTAATATTAGTGTGATCAAAAAGCGGAACTACATCACCAACAATTCTGATCTCACTCTCACCAGAATAAGTGAACAAAACATCGCCTCTTCCAAAGCAGATAAGTCCCTCAAGTTCAGGAAACTCATTAACAAGCAGCATAAAAAGGTCAATATCATCCGTAGCAATCTGAATGCGGCCATACATCTCATTGCTGTAGCAGAAGAGCTGGTGCTTTACCTTATTTTGGGTAAGCGCAGCATGAAGTCTGTAGATATCGTCTGTCAAACCAGCAAACAGACAGAAATGCCTAAAAAGAGTATATCGATCCAGAACCATAATTCCTCCAAATTAAAAGTAGTACAGAATGTCTTTTATACATTCTATACTACTCTTTTGGTGTTGCTTTAATGGGACAGTATTTTTGAAAACAGCTATTGACTTTCTGTAATCATGACTTCCAGAGGCCGTGAATATTACAGTACGCGTAAGCGCCCATTATCCTTTCGCATGGAGATACGAGGAAAGATGCCTTTGGAGTGCTTCCTGGCTTTAGCTTTTTCATGTAGGAGCCACAGCTTGTCTCAAGTACAATCCACTCAATGTAATGCTCGTACGCCATAGGATGGTCTTTGACTCCGACTATAACTGTTACCCAGTTGCCTTCGCAGAAGTAAACTGGCACGTGCTTTTCTGCGTCGCCGTCAGTTATGCCAGGAATTAATTCCGTCATCTCCTGTCCACAGCAGCTCATTGGCATGCCGGATTCGTTTATCATTTGGACAATATTTCCGCATTTATCGCACTTAAAAAACTTCATGTTGAATACCTGCCTTTCGCTAAATTACTGAATCGTATATTCCCTTCAAAGTCTCAGCAGACTTCTTAAGAGCCTTAATTTCATCTGGGGTAAGTTCAATTGGAACCTGAGTCTCGATGCCATTCTTGCCAACAATACAAGGCATGGACAGTACTACATCGCTAATACCGTATGCGCCTGTCATAAGAGTTGACACTGGAAGAATTGACCTCTCGTCTCGAACTATAACTTCGCAGATTCTTTTAACTGCCATCGCAACTCCATAGTAAGTTGCATGCTTTCTACTGATAATCTCGTAAGCGCTTATTTTTACTGCTTCTGCAATATCTGCTTCAGCTTCATCGTGGTGATAATGCCCACGCATTTCGCAGAATTTATCAAGCGTAATTCCCGAGACATTTGCGCTTTCCCATGCGACAATCTCACTATCGCCATGCTCACCAATAATGAACGCATGCACATTCTTTGTATCAACCTCGAGATGCTCACTTAACTTATACTTAAGTCTTCCGGTATCAAGCACCGTTCCAGAACCAATTACCCTGTTTGGAGGATACCCTGACACTTCCTGCGCAACTCGAGTCAAAATGTCCACCGGATTACTTACTATAAGCAGAATTCCTTCAAAGTTACGTTGCTTAATTTCTCCTATTATCGAGCGCATAATTGTCACGTTCTTATAAGCAAGATCAAGTCTCGTCTCACCAAACTTCTGGTTCGAGCCTGCAGTAATAATTACAATTCCAGCATCCTCAATATCTTCGTAAGTTCCAGCATAAATCTTCATCTGATGCGCAAAAGGTATACCATGACTTATATCCATAGCCTCACCCTCAGCCTTCACATAATCCTGGTCAATCATGACAATTTCCGAAAAGAGACCGCTTTCCATCAGCGCAAATACAGTGGCCGAGCCAACAAAACCGCACCCGATCATAACAGCCTTCTGATAGTTAACCATTAGAAATCACTCCTTCCTTTGTTGTTTTATTAGGGTGATTCTAATATGAGGTAGTAGTTCTTAAGTGAACTGATTATTGAGTGAAGTATTGGTAGATAACATGAGAACCAAGTTCTGATTTGAACCTCTTTAAAGGCAACAAAAAACTCAGCAACTACTTACAAAAGCAATTACTGAGTTAATTAACAAATTAAATACCAGTATAAATATCATTGTTGCAAAGGAACTTCAAAACGCCTTTACTTATAGGCAAATTTACTACACTTATTTCTTCAAAACAAAGACTTAAAGCAAATACATATCCTTAAGTATCTTCTTACCAGTATTAGTTCTGAACACATTCTGATTAAAGCACTTCGCCGCTTCTAGTGGGACTTCGTCTTCATAGCAGTTCACAAGAAAATCAGCCTCGATAAGAATCTGGTAATCGATATCATCCACTTTCGAATAAGTGTGGTGATGACCAATCAGAAACTTCACACGCTCAATTACATCCTCAGGAAAACCAAGTTCATGAAGCATCTTATCAGCAATTGCTGGTCCTTCCTGTTCCTGAAGTTTGCCACTACACTTACCATATTTCTCCTCACAATAGTGAATTCCAATATCATGAGTAAGTGCTGCAGCCTCCAAAATAAACTGCTTATGAGAATCAATCTCCTCACACTCAGCAATTAACTTCGAATAACTATGAACCTTACAAAAATGCTGAATTCTTTTGGAATCGCCAGAGTCCAGCTCAATCATTTTAAGATGCAGTTTATTAAGCAAAGAAGCATTTATTTCCATACTAATTCTCCGATAATCCAATAACTAACAAAAGAATAATTGCGAATAATTTGTGGCGTATTTAGTAGTTCGCGAGGACCTCGCCACAAATTTAAAGCAATTATCATCTGAAACTCTTAACCCAGTTCTTCAAAGAATCCAGGTAAACATTATCCATAACAGTCTTTACCATCTGCTCATTAACAGGACCGTTACCTGCCATCTTCTCAAGAATTGCAACCTGAAGTTCCTCAATAGACATTGAGTCATAATCAGATCTTCCCTTAATCACATCAGGATTAATCTCATCGTACTTTGAATCAAGACCAAACTTTGTAGCAGCGCCAACAAAATCACGCTTAATTTCTTTCTTTGGCTCTTCCATAGCAGCCTTCTTTGAGATAGCAACCTTAACAGCACCCATCTTGGATGGCTTCTTCTCTTCAGCTACAGGAGTAGTTTCTGCTGAAGCCTTAACATCTGGCTTTACTGCCTTCTTAATTTCAGGAGCTGGCGCAGCCTTAACTTCAGGCGCCTTCGCCTTCTTAATCTGAGTTTCAGCCTGAACCTTAACCTTAGGAATAGCCTTTACCTTACTCTCCTTAAAGTTAAGTCCATCCCAAACATAAGAAGGAATAAAAATCTCACCTGAATTAGCAGGAATTCTTGCACCAAGATGGCCATATCCAACACCATAACGATTGCCCGAAATTGCACCAACATACTCACCATCAGGAATTCCGTTAACATTAATATCAGCATCATTATCGTCATTATTTACTGCAACAACGATAGTTCTGCCATCGAGATTACGAGTAAAAGCATACTGTCTGTTTGTAAGCATTACCTCACGGTAATCACCATAATTAAGGATATCCACATTCTGCTTGATTAAGCCAAGTTTCTTAATAAGAGCAGTCATAGGATTAGTAATAACAGCATCCTTAAAATCATTAATATTAAGATAAGGTCTTAATGAATCGTCAGATCCTCTCTCCTTGCGTCCCTCAATACCAAACTCTGATCCATAGTACATTGAAGGAATACCAGGAAGCATGTAAGACAAAATATGAACAGGAGCGAAATGCGCCTTATTACGAAGCTTTGTATAAATACGCTCAACATCGTGATTATCAGTAAAGTTATAAAGCTTAAATCCATTAGGATTATTGCCACCCATACCGTAAAGACGTCTTACAGTGTGCGCAATCTCAAAATAATTATGCTCATTATGGCCTGAGTACAAAGCCTTATGGAGATGGTAATTTGTAACTGAGTGCAAAGTCTCACCATTAACCCATCTTGAGTACTCACCGTGAATTACCTCACCCATAAGCCAGAAATCAGGCTTAACAGTAGATGCAACCCAGCGAAGCATCTTCATAAAATCAAAATCCAAAACATCAGCTGCATCAAGTCTAATACCATCGATATCAAACTCAGATACCCAGAAACGAATCACGTCAGCAATATAGTCACGCACCTCGCCATTACGCTGGTTAAGCTTTACAAGAAGGTTATATCCACCCCAGTTATCGTAGGAAAAACCATCGTTATACTCATTGTTTCCCCAGAAATTTACATTGCAGTACCAGTCTCTGTAGCGTGAATTCTCACGATTCTGCTTAATGTCCTGGAAAGCAAAGAAATCTCTTCCAGTATGGTTAAAAACACCATCAAAGATAACGCGCACCCCATTCTCATGACACTTCTTCACGAAATGCTTAAGATCCTCATTATCTCCAAGTCTTGAATCAAGTTTCTTATAGTCTGTTGTCTCATAACCGTGACCAACTGACTCAAACAAGGGACCAATATAAATGGCATTAAAACCACAGGACTTAATATGTGTAATCCAGGGATCAAGTTCCCTTAATCTGTGCTGTACCTCCCCATAAGGATTCTGCTTCTCAGCACCCAAAAGTCCCAAAGGATAGATGTGGTAAAATACCGCTTCGTCATACCATGCCATAAATAAAACTCCAAACAATATAATTCGTAGCCACAAAGGCCACGGGTAATATTTTATCATTTGAGCCACTCAGGAATTCTTAACAAAGTGTGTCTATTTGGTAAATGATGACTCTTTTGAGGTCTTTGTACGACTTCATGTATGAATGTCTCCAGGGTTCATACATGAAGTCGTACAAGAGCACCCCAACCCCAACAAAAAAGGGCCAGACCCCGAAGGATCCAGCCCACAAAATCATTTTAATTCGCTTTATCAGAGAAGATCTGAAGGATCATCAAGTCCTGCACCATCACAGAAGTCTGTAACAAGATCAGCACAATCTTCACCAGCATCTGAAGTACCGTTAGAAGCAACAACGATAACAACAGAACCATCAAGGTAAATACCAACACGTGTATCCATTGATTCACCAAGGAAAGAAACACTCAATGCAACAAGAGACTGTGACTTACCAAATTCTGACTCCAAATCACCGAAAGAAGATAAAAGATCCTCAGAATCAGAAACCTCATCCTCCCAGAAATCTGAGTAATCCTCGAAGAATGACTTTGCATCCTTATCACTCTTGAACTGGAATACATAAGCATAGAACTGAGCATCAGCCTCCTCATCGAGCTGAGCAGCAGCAACTACAACACGAAGTCCGTCGAGGTCAACATCAACAGAATCTGTAATGTAGTCTGAAACTGACTTAATGTTCTTTCTGTCGTTTACAACAGCATAGCAGCCATCTTCAGCGTAATCCTCAAAATCATTGATATCCTTGCCCTTAAGTTCAGTAAACTTCATCTTATCCAAGACCTTAGTATACTTACTTGTCTTATTAAGGCTACAAGCTGTCATTCCAAAAAGCATAACTGCAGTCATAGCTACAGCGGCAATTTTCTTCACGTTCATACACATTTCCTCCATTTAAAACATAAATTCATTATACATATTCGAAAACGATATTCAAACGGGGGACAAATTTTCAAAAAAATTCAAAAACCTATCCATTTGGCTGATACGCGCCCTTCCTCGAAATGCTATTCTTTAGTCATAAGAATCCAAACGGAGGATCACAAAATGATTATTACTTTCGATAAATTCTTTGAATCAGTTGAAGACATCAAAGCAATTGACAGAACTAATCCATTTAATGTTGCAGCATGTGCCGTTAATGTAATGAATTCATATAAGCCAAATGACACAGAGAATTTCTACAACATGATGCAGTACTTAATGGGCGACGTTCAGCCAATGTCACCTCTCATGAAGCAGCAGCTCCGTGACAGAATGACATCTGAGAATAAGTACGAGTATATCGGAAAGTCATATTTTGTTGGTGCAACACCTTCAAACAACTACGAGCCTTCAATGCCACTTCAGGTTGAAGTTAAGGAAAATCCTTATTCATATCAGGAAGAAGGATTCGCTAGACTTTTACTTAAGACTTCAGGTGCTGACAGCGAGCGTATCCTTACAATGCGTAAGCTTAAGGATGGTACATACCTTATCTGGAGTGACACAGTAATGGGACTTATGGCAGGCATCCGTCAACCAGAGTCATCCAATCCATGGGCTTAACCCCTAATTAGTAATCTCTCTCCTCTTCTTAACGATGCCCCGCCTTTCTCTCTTCTCCAACAAAAAAGGCGGGGTTTTTACTATGCAAAAATTAAAAGCAAAAAACGCCTCCCAACGAAAGGAAGGCGCTCAGTTTATAAGTATCTTCTATCAATCCACCACATCAAATCTCATACTCAATAATAAATCCAACATTACCCGCATAAGTAGCAGCTGCATCAATCATGTCGTTTGGTACATCCAAAAGCTCATAATTATAGTAGTCTCCTGAAGTACGGAAAGCACAGAGGCTGACATAATTCTCATCTACAGTTCTTCCATCCTCAGTTGAACCAGTATAAGATGGCTCGCCAGATCTCCAGTGTTCTGTAATTGGCTGCATTGAGTTATCAGCTGTCCATAAATACTGACCATTTACAAGAGTTCCACCTACAAAGTAAACACCATTAGTATCAGCTGAAGAAGCAATTACACTCCAAATCTGATAATACTCAGAATCATTATTGATAGTAGCAAGGTGTCCACCACGCGAAATAGCAATGGCATTTGCTTCTTCCCATGTAACATCCTGCATTACTACTTCATAGGTACTTACAGTAGGAATTGTCTCGCTTGTAAGGAAAGCCATAATCTGATCGTAATTATAGTCTCCAACGAGGCTGAAACGATTACCTTCAACACCGTATGTACGATAAACTTCCTCAGAAACCTGCTGACCATCTACATAGTACAAAGGCTCATCGAGGTAAGTATTTCCTGGTGTATCACCCTCAAAGAACTGCATGTGCATATCACCATACATAGACTCGAACTCATAAGTTTCTGTCAAAGACAGGTAAGTATCGTAACGAAGTGCTCCTGCATAATCTGCATCAGAATAATAGATTACTCCCTGACCCAGAATATAATCGTAACCAGCAACACCAAATGCGCCATAACCCCACTGATCAGCTACCTGATACACACGTCCATCTCTGTAAACATACATTGATACATTGTAACCAGGAACAGCAATTGTAAGAGCAGGAATTCCTGAATCATCGAATCTTATAAGATTAAATACAAGTGGATCATTGCCGCTGTAACTTGCTACATAATCATCAATTGTCTGAATATAAGCGGCCTCATAATCGTAGCTGATAGGTGCTGTAGTTTCTACTGTACCTTCTGTCTCACCAGTTGTCTCTGCTGATTCATCTGATAAATCCGCACCTGAAGTCTCACCAGTAGTTACTTCAGAAGTTTCTCTAAGTGTACGCTTTGTCCCTTCTGAATCTTCCTTCTTCGCACATGAGCAAAGGGCTGATGCACAAAGTGTAAATGTTAATATTGTTGCTATAAATTTCTTCATAAATAACTCCTTGTAGCAAAGTTTGCTAACCCACCAATTTTAACGCTACTTCCAGTAACGAACAAGAAAGCGAACAAGAATCAGGCTACATTGAACCCGATCCTGTATTCGCGTGCTTTCGAAGAAGATTCGCTATCGTATGTAAAATCTTCAGGGAGAAGAACAAAGTCGTTCTTGGCTTCATAGGAAACATCTTCACCATAGAAACGACAGGCGTAGTTCATAATTGCATTCTCAACAAGATTACGAACAAATCTGCCGTTACCCGAATCAGGCTCCATCCCGTAAGAAGATATAAGCGTCATTACGCGAGATTTTGCTTCAGGATTAATCTTAAATCCACGCTTTATAGCTTCATGCTCTGCAATAGCAAACATCTCAGATGCACTATAGTCATTGAAGGAAATCTCGAAAGGCACTCGCGACTTAAGGCCAGGATTACTTTTAAGAAACTCATCCATCTGCTCAGGGTAACCTGCGAAGATGACAACGGTCTTGTCTCTCCTGTTTTCCATCTCCTGAATAATTGTACTTATAGCTTCCTGACCATAACCATCGTGGTCCTGCTCAGCAAGAGAATATGCCTCATCTATAAAGAGAAGCTTTCCAGATGCTTTCTCGAAAGTCTCTCGCACTCTGATCGCAGTAGAACCAATGTATCTTCCAACAAGTCCTGATCTTCCAACTTCAACAATATTTGAAGATTCAAGTATGCCAAGTTCAAAGAAAATCTTCGCGAGCACTCTTGCCACAGTAGTTTTACATGTACCAGGGTTCCCCTTGAACACCATGTTAAGTGACATCCCTGAAGCAGCACAAACTGGATTTGCCTGCTTCATTTTTGCGTAAGCTCTGATTCTTTTTACCTGGTTTTTAACGCCTTCAAGGCCTATAAGACTTTCCAGTTCATCCATGGCATCAAGTTTTTTCGCACCAGGCACATTCTTAAATGGCTTCGGGATAGATGTGTAATACTCAAGGCTTTTATTAACCATCTGCTTCTCGTATGACTGAAGATTACATCCCTTAAATTCGTTTTTACTTGCTTCAACTACCTCCTTCAGTATAGTGATATTCTTACGCTCAAGTTTAACCATGGTTCTTGGCGAAATATCCATATCCCTGACACGGCGCAAATCCTGATCAATATAAGTACAGGTGTCCTTACAAATATGCTGATATCCAACAATAATTCCTTCAACGAAGGGCTTAAAGATATCAAATTGTATCTCGTAGATTTCGGTATCCTCTTTAAGTTCGACAAGCTCAGCCCAGTCGAACGCCTTGCCAAAAAGTGCTCGCGCCTTAAAAGTAAGTCTCTGATTTGATTCGATAACAATGTTGCCATAACTACTCATCCTGATTCTTACTCCAATTTCAAGCAACTCATCGAAGAGTTCATCTATCTGATTAAAATCAACTTTTTTGAAATCATCAAAGAATTCATCGCCATAATCTGCCACAACCATATAGCGAAATGCATCCTCTCTCCATCCAGCTCTAAGCGCAAACTCCTTTCTTCTTGGCACCTCCAAAGTTGTACCAATATCTTCCAGAATCCATCCAAAATCAGAAGTCTCATTCTTCGCGTCATACATCCATGACATGTTCCTTAGCCCTATATTGAAATGCCAGACAAGATAATTCCCTTCTCCCATTGATACTCTGCCAGCATCGCTAAATTTTGTTGCAGCCTTATCAGCACTCTTTCTGTCCAAATTACAAACGTTAATTGCTAATGCATTACTATTTTTCATATCGTATACCTCCAAAATTAATTTCATATTCAAAAAATCACAATCCAGGAAAGACTTTTCCTTGGCACGCTCTCTTCTAAAGAGGTCATCGCTGTGCTTCACCGGTCGGCAAATCCTTCAAGTTTGTGGATTCAGTTGTCAAGGTTCAAATCCCAGAGGCACGACAAAAAAAGCCGGTACCCTGACAGGAACAAAAAGACATAGTTCTACCCGTAGGTATGTCGTTCTTATCTCTGTCAAGGCACCGGCCTCTCAAATGTTGCACCATATTAGCAGACATGAATAGGCATGTCAACCGAAAGGAGTGAAAGAGGTGTATGAGAAACAATCAGTGCAACTGTTTTTTGTATGAATCCATTATATGGATGAGATCATATGGAGAATTTATGGGGGAGGAAAAACTTCAAATAAAAAATAACCGCGCCCTCTGAAGCTACGGTTATTTAACAAATAAACCAAAGAGGACAACCGTTAAGGTGAACACTCTTTTCTTGCATTAATTATAGCACCCTAATTTAGAAGTTACTACTGACTATATAAGTAAAATAACAATTTCAATATATAAACTCAACATGTAGCAAACCCTTTATTTATAGGCTTCTTTGTCGATTATTGTCGGTTATTCGTACTTATATATTAATCATTAGGAAACTATAATATTTAAGGGGTGTTCACCCTTAACGACAGCGGTTGTCCTCTTATCCGATTTGCCTTTTGACAAATCAGAAAGGAGGTGCTCATGACAGATTTTGAAATGTTAAGTATAGTCCTTATGTTTCTTTCTCTGCTGATAGCAGTTTGGAGAACTTCTTCAAATAAAAAATAACCGCGCCCTCAGAATGCTCGGTTATTTTTAACCAAAAAATTCAAAGAGGACAACCGTTAAGGTGAACACTCTTTTCTTGCATTAATTATAGCACCCTTAATCAAAAGTAACTACTGGTTTTTGTAAGTAATTCTTCGTCAGCTTAAGTCTCATACCGACCTTTGATTTCTCACATCCAAACAGCCCGTAAACCCTTTATTTACGGGCTTCTTTGTCGATTATTGTCGACTTTTTGTACTTATATTTCCATCCTAAAGAAACTATAATATTTACGGGGTGTTCACCCTTAACGAAAGCGGTTGTCCTCTTATCCAATCTGTTTTATACAGATTAGAAAGGAGGTGCTTATGTCAGATTTTGAAATGCTAAGCCTTGTGCTGATGATTCTTTCTCTGCTAATAGCAGTTTGGAAAAGTTCTTCCAATAAAAAATAACCGCGCCCTTCCGAAGTTGCGGTTATTTTAAACCAATTTCAAAGAGGACAACCGTTAAGGTGAACACTCTTTTCTTGCATTAATTATAGCACCGTATCTTACGTTAATCTATTAAATTTATCCTGAATCTCATTCAAATCACTTTGGGTAACAGAATCAGGATCAACACCACAGGAGATACATGCACTTCTGAATTCTTCAATACCAATCTCGTCACTGCCGTTCTTCGCAAGATACTTTGCTACACGCATATTAAGTCCATGACTTGTATCCATGTAACCTTCGTCTTCCATAGCAGCTAACATCCAGGATTCAAATGCCATAAGTATTACCTCCGTTGTTAATTTTGTCTACGCACTTCTAGTAAAGACCTAGGTTCACAACACAATACACTCGCAAGAGCAACTATATATTCAGATCTGGCATTATTTATATCTTTCTGACCCTGCTCATATTGCTGAATGGTTCTGACAGGAATACCTGTTAACTTTGCGAGTTCTGATTGGCTTAATCCTGCCAAAAGGCGTCTGCTCTTAAGATTAGTATATGTCTTATATTCAAAACATATTTCGTATACCTTGTCGCAGAATTGTCTTATATCCATCTCATGGTAAGGAGAATACAATAGTTTTATCTCGTTTATCGAAATACTGTTTGAAATGGTTCTAAAATTAAGACCAGTGTTCCACTGATAATAGGCAAGTGCCCATCCAGTCCAATACTCCTCACTTTTGGATTCAAAATAAGATGGCGCTTCATAGTCATTTGTTATATTAGCTACTTCGAGCGCTAATTCGACACCTGATCTTCCAACAATAACAGATACGTCGCCCCTCGAAAATCGTTCAGCAACATCAGAATTCACAAACAAATCCCAAAATACTTCAATTTCAAATCCAAGGTCATATACTGCATATTCCAACATTCTGCCAAGATTATTTCTAGCAGTTTCAAGGTACATCTTATCGTAAGCGTTCATCATCTGCCTTTATCTCCTCATCAATGATTTGCATAACAAACAAATCTCCACGCTGACGTTTATTGCGCTCTATATTGAAATAATCATCCCTTGCTTTTTTATCACGCACTTGTCTCTTTAAATACCACTCATCAGCTGATGCAATATTAGCTTCAATAAAATTAATATGATTAAATGCCTTTTTGCTCTTTAGTACAATCTGCTGTCCTAATTTCCCTAGATACATAGCATTAGTCAGCTGACGGTAAGAAATTGTTCCATTTAGAAAATCCTGTGCAAACGAGAAATAACTATCGTCCGCACGATATCCAATAATTATATCTGCATCTAAATAATCAACTGAATAGTATTTATAAAGATATTCTCTCGCCTCTCTGGCAAGAACTGAGGTCATATCAAATTCGCGATTCTGCAAAAGCACTGTAAGCCAATTGAGAATACAATATTTTGAATCATTAAGATTTAAAATAATAAGACCATCCATGTTAAGTTCATAACAATTTGCATACCCATTACGATTAAATCCAGCTGCCCATTCTTTGGCCATAACAATAGATTCAGTGCAATAAAAACCCAATCCGTAATCATTGTATTTTTTTCCCAAACCAAATTGAGGCTTCTCAACAATATGCTCTGAACCATGATAAATTCGTTTAATCATATTAAGTCCTCCGTCAAACAAATTATACTCCCACAGGAGTATAATTATCAATGTGAAGAACTTTTTGCTCCCCTGTTGAATCACGAAATACTAATAGTGTATTCTTCAATCATGAATCTATTGAAAGAACAGGATACTAATATGTCTGATAACAAGAAAAAGTGGACTTCCAAGAATTATGTAATACTTACAGTTATTCTTTTTATAATACCTTTTGCAGTTTCTTTCGCTGGTGGCTTATTCAATAGATTAGGAATAGATGCTGCTTACAGAATCTTCGAAAGCATCAGTGTCTTACTATTATTAATCTGCCCTATCGTAATAATTGTCGCTAATGCTATTGGTCTTAAAAAGAATCCTGGCAACAAAGTTATCTCAATAATCTTTCTTATTATCGCAGCAATAATCTTACTTATTATGATTCCACAGATATTAGGTGTTCTCTTTTCTGGAGCAAATAGTATTGCTGAATTTCTTCATAAGATTTTTTATGTGAAGATTGATTAAAACTATCAACAATCAAACAGTGATGCCAACGGAATAAACGTGATATCAGCCACTCTACTTTCATAATATTCCATAGCTCTATCATATTCTTCCTTCGCTATTTCTCGAGAATAACGCCTATCATAAATACCCGTTGTATTAAAATAGTATAGCAACCCCTCATAATTTGGTGATTCCCATGTAAAATAATACTGCTGAACAACTAAACGATTATTAGTATCTAATGAATAAACCGCACTAATGCCATATGCAGCGCCATTGGACCCATGATTCAAAAGATTCCCATTATCCAACAAACAAAAACTGTTACGATTCCAACCATTTACGACAAGTTTAGGTTGGTTATTCTCAAGTGCATATACACCAAAAATTACATTAATTTTTGTGCAATAATATGACGCAATTCCAACTACCAATTCTTTTACACCATCATTGTTTAAATCAACAAAATAGAACCCGATGTCATCTAATATTTCTTCTCCACTTTGCCAACGTCCATACCAGGTTTGCAGTCCGTCACCAACTGCATAATAATCAATAGGAATACTTTCGTCATATTCAAAATGATCAGAAGAATAATAATTCATAATGAAATCATATGTTGCATATAAAACTTGAGAATATAGCGCGCAGTAGTCCAGTTCCCTATTAATTAAAGATTTAATCCCATACTGATTACATATCTCTATCCATTCATTAGAATTTGCGAACCCTTCTAATATGTCATTACGGCTTTTTCCAGAATCAAGCAATTGACTCCAATAATGCATTCCTTCATCATCGGCATTTCTATCAAAAAATACGTTATATAATTTGCAAATATAATCGTCATTAGAATAATTGGCTAACAAAAACTCTTCACTATTAAAAAAGGATTCAGCTACTTCAGATCCGGATAGGCGTTGCTCAATTAACTCGTTTCTCCAATAATTCATACCATCAGAATCCGCTAAACGATTCAGCGTCTGTTGATACAAACGAGAAACAAAACCTTCTACACCACTAACAGTAACTTCATTATTTCCACAAACAATACCATATGAATCACAAATAGTTTCCCATTCGGGACAATTAGTAAAACTATAAAAAACAAAATCTCTTCCTTCTGTTCGAGCTATCTCCGACCAATATAACAAAGCATCACTAGCACGATTCAACAATGTGAAATACAAACGATTCACAAAATCTTCATCACTGATATTTCGATTCTGCAATTCATCAGAAAAGAAAAATTGTTTTGCTAAATCAGTTCCTGTAACTACGCCTTGTTGTAACTGATTATCCCAATAATCACAGCCTTCTTGATCAGCTCCTCTACCCAAGCAATACACATAAAGTCTTTCAACAAAACTACGCGAACCAGAATTATCAGCATTGATACAATTGCTATAAGAAACGAGAATTGAAACGGCGAGTATAACAGAAATATATAATTTTAACTTTTTCATTCATCATCACCCAATCATCTTCTTCAAATAATCTCTCAAACCATCATCAGTACAATAAATGTAACAACCCTTCATACCTCGGGTCATGAGAGTACGATATGTATTTTTGATAATCTCTTCGGATTTAGATAAAGCTTCCTGAGGATTCTTTTTATACAAAGACTTAATTCCCTTAATGGACTGATCAGTTGAAGCGCGCTTTTTAAAATCAGTAACAATGTGTCCATTCTCATAACGAAGATCATCACCAATAATTACACCAACATAATCAAATTCAAGACCTTGAGAAGTATGAATGCAACCGATTTCATTTACAGAGGTTTCGCCGATTGCAAATGGCTCGCCACTTCCGAGATTCCAACTCATAGCAAAATCACCAATGACGATATCGTGTGTATTAGTATCATTCTGTCCTTCTTTTATCCATTTCCAACAATAGCCTGCAAGAATTCTGGATTTATTAGAAACAGAATTTTTCTCTAGCACTAAACTACGCACTTCATTAGGTGTATCACAAATCTTTATTTCATAATCTACATCTGCCATTGTAAAGTTAGCAGTTGGTCGAATATCAAGAACGTTATCAATCCATGCAAGGAATCCATCGCTACCATTACAGCGGAATTGAGATTGAAGCTCGAGTTTAGTTACAAGTGAACATTCTCTATCAGCCCATTTTTCAATCTCAGCAACTGAACCAATATCATCCATAGTTACACGCTGATTTTCATCAATAAAGAACACTGAACACAAACTAGAATGAATAATTTCTTTCACCTGGTTTTCGCCCAGGTTCTTAAACATTCCAGATTTTTCATTCAATCGATGAGCTTCATCTACAATCAAAGTATCACAGGCATTTTTAGGCGCATCTGTATATGTTCCTGAACCTTTGAACATATTACCCACACTACTCTTTTTAAAATTACCCTTTAACTTTGCCTGATACACCTGTCTTGGAGCACTGTTTTTTGAAACATACTGAACATTTTGATTACGTCTTGTAAGTTCAGCAAGCAAATTAACTGCTATTACGCTCTTACCTGTACCAGGACCACCCTGACAAATAATTGTACGCTTATGACCATCATGGTGTGATAATTCAGACTGACGAATAATTTCCTCATAAACCACTTTCTGTTCATCAATCATAATGAACTCAGGATTACCCTTAAGCATAGAAGTTATGGAATCCTGGAGGCTCTTTGATGGGCGAATTCTACCATGATCAACTTTATAAATAGTGTCTGCATTATCACCAGTTTTAACTAGTTTCTTAATAAAACTGCGAAGCATTGCACCTTGTCCCTTCGTGAATGCAGGAGCATCTTCAAGATATTCACTGTACACTTCAGAATCTAAAGGATCACAATTATCTTTACGCAAATAATTATGGAGATATGCACATGGCGCAATAGTTACAGAATAGTCCTGAACTGAGGAATTGTAGTCATTAATAAGCTGTGCATATGACCACGCCTGATAAGATGGATGAACAACCTTACGATTAGCGCCTCCTGTATAAGTCTCGACGAGGCCATCTACAGAATTTATAGCAGTTAGTGATTCCCACTGCTTAAGTTCAACAATTACTATTCCCGGCTTGCCATTATTGTCATAACCAGAAATCATGAAATCGACTCTCTTTGAAGTCTGCGGAATATTATACTCAATCGCAACTCCAACGCTTGAAGGAATTTCAGGATCGTTAATAATGCGATACATAAAATTCAAAGAGTTTTCCCAAGAACGGAATTCATTCTTTGCAGTATGCCTTCCCATTTTCTCAAGAATTGTCTTTTCTATTTCGATAGCAATAGTGTCGTTCTCTACACTATTTAAAAATTCTGTTTTTGTGCCGTCGTAAACTATCATCTAAATACCCTCAACAAATCAAAGTTCAGTATACTTCTCGCTTCTTCCTCGTGCTTTTTCAATAGGGTATTTGGCTTCATTTTGATCCATTTTCATATTAACTATTTCGTCAGAATCAAGTCCAAGTTTATCCAACAAATTTTGACTATAGACAATTACATCTGCAAGTTCTTCTTTAACCTGTTGAATATCATATTTATCTTCAGACCATTGAAAACACTCGAGAAGCTCAGCTGCCTCAATTACAATTGACTTTGCCAAATTAGAAGGTGAATGAAATTGATCCCAATCACGATCCTCTGTAAATTTTCGAATTCTATCTATTGTTTCCTGCTTCATAATTACACCTTACTTTGCCGCTTCTTTTAAAGCATTTCTTAATTCCTGATTAGCAGCATATATAAACATTCCATTTACGCCACGTGTCATTAGTACTCGTAATTCATGACGAAGTAATTCTTCTGAAAACTTACATTTAGTTCCATCGGACAATGTTCTATTTCGTGTAGCCTTACTATTATGACTTGAATCAGGATCAAACGAAATCATACCATCTTTATATATAACTGATGGGCCCAAGATAACTCCAACATAATTTAAATCAAATCCCTGAATTGTAAAAGTTGAGCCGATTTCATTTATAGTCTGAGGCTGCTCGGCCCAAGACAATTTTTTATTTTCTCTTTTTTCTTTGTACGTAAGTTCATCCGATAATTCGCGATTCCAAGGTTTATGCCAGTCGCCAATAACAACTTCCCAATATTTTTTTAATACGTTCTCAGGAGTTCTGGAGGTACTATACTCCCAATCATATGTTGCAACCAGTCTGGAAAGTGATGATTCTTTACTATTTGCCTTTTCGCGTATTGCATCATCCAGTTCTTGCGGTGTGTCAAATATTCGAATTTGATAATCTACATTTTGAGGGATTTTCTTCAAATAACGTTTTTTAGTAAATGAATCAATCCAATCTACTGTATCAGGATCAGCGTGCATACGAAGTTGATTTTCTAAAACACAATAATTACCACTATTAACAGCCATACTACGATACTCATTAAGAATTTGCTTTTCCCATATCTGCGTTGTAGATAGAATTTGATTCTCATCAAACATAATTACAGTCACACGAGCACGTTTAATAATATCATCTAGTTGATTTTTACCTCTATACGCTTGCTGACCTTGAGTAAGAAGTAAATGTGCTTCGTCAACAAATACAACATCAACCGGATCATCTTCAGAGTAATTCGTAATGAATGGTGTTGGTTTATTTACTACATTTCCGTATTTCTTTGTTAATCCAAGTTTATTAGCAATTTGTTCATACACACGTAACTGTTCATCGTGATTAACAAGAAGGTGACATTTAATTGTTTTCCCACTTTCTTCTGCGCGACAATATAATTCATAGAAAGTACTACTATTAAGTACTGTTTTGCCAGTACCAGCCTCACCTTCAATAAATATCAACTGATGCCTTTCGTCATTATCAAATGCACGTTTAACTTTAGATAGAATCAAATCTCTAATAGCTATTTGTTCATTTGTAAGTTTATGAAGAGGAGATGCTTTATAAATTGCTGAATCTCTTATTGCACTCTCAGTTGGGAATAAGTCTTTATTCTTTTTACGAAGTCCATTCCAAATATTACTAAATATCTCATCCAACTCATCAACTGGATAATAACGTGTCTGCGGATTATCTCTAAGATTATGGACATGCTTAACCTTATCGACGCTCATAAGATAATGCATCAAACGGTTTTCGATATCCAAAGTCATTGATTTATTAAAATGCTCGTGTCCAATAATGAATAGTTTAGCATCATGAGTTTTTAAATTATGTTGCCAATTATCTGGCGAAGATGAATCGTTATAATGCTCTTTTGTTCTTCTTATTACATCATTAGATTCACCAACATAAACTTCATACATTCCAGTATCAGTCCAATTGTGAATATATACAGTTGGAAAATTTTTAATAATATCCTGGGTTTTATCACTTTCATTCGAAAGTGTGATGTTTTCGAATTCAAACAAACCTTGCTGCGAATCGATAATCTCTCGAATTATTGGTTGTGCGAGTGCCATATCATTACCTTCTTAGCATAATAATTAACTAATCAATATCATATCAAAAATATACTAATTACCCTATTCATTAACACAGCTCTCAAACTACTCTGGTTCTTAATACTTCTTCTTGAAAGTTTGATTACCCTATTCATTAACACAGCTCTCAAACA
>JAZLLF010000006.1:0-16379 GCA_045598005.1 Saccharofermentans sp.
TAGCAATGTTTGCTGCATACAACAAATTCCTTAGGATATATCACTCGAGAGTTTCAGAGGTTCTCAACACTTTCGAGGCTTAAAAACAACTTAATTTATATAGCTTAAAAAGGGACAAATCTGTTGCCCCTAAGTTTGTTATGCTAAAATTCTTGGTAAGGAAAAACTTTCGAAAAAAGAAGAAAAAATGCTTGCAAAATATTAGCAGGTTTGTCGAGATGATGTTAGACAATGAAATTGAGATTTTCCTGAGCCATCATTAGTTAATATAATTGGGATTATATTTAATTAACAACAAATGTTGTTGAAGGATCATTAAAAGCAGGATTAAAAAAGGCATATATAGCCGGATGCTGTTCATTTTTCCTCCTCCCCTCGTTAACCCGAATAATCGGAATTATTGAATCTACAAAACGAGTGATTTTACTTGTGCTTGTTCTGTTTTTCGAGTGATTTAGTTGTAGTTTTGAACGATATAAGAGCCGCCTCAATCAGGAATTACTTCCCTTTTGTGGCGGCACCTTTACTTTTTGCTTCAACGACGAATTTGTGTCGATATCTATATCAGCAATGTATATGCCTATTTTCTTCGGTTGTTATACATACCTTCAATCAGGTCATGTCTGATATCACCTGGTGTTGGGATTTTCCCAACTACTAACAATACAATAAAAATTGCCAGAAAGAGGAATCCGATAGTAAATATCCAACGAGATGCAACTACAAACACTGTAGATATAGCAACAATCAGATATGGAATGTTAAAATCATCATTCGTAAAGAAGATAAATGCTCGTATTAATGCACAGAGAATAAATGCACCTACAATAATCGGGTAGCAATTATTTTTGCTTAAAAAAGTGAAAGTCTCATATACTTTACTTTTATCCTGCATATCCAAGACTATTGAATAAACAGTTATAGTCTCCAAAACGGTTACTGGTACTACAAGAATATTACGTAAAATACCACCACCTATAAAATGCGCAATAAAAAAAAGCAGCTGACCTACAAGAATAATAATTAAAGAGATTTTGTATAAACCAAATCCATAAAAAATTCCAGAAGATTCGCTCTCCCAAAGTAGTAAAGCGTTGTACCATTTGGTATCGCCCCATAGTTTAACTACAGTAAGAACATAGTTCACCAAAATTAGTAAATCAGCAATTAAAGAAATGACTATTCCCCCTATGAGAATTGGAGTTGTAATCTTACGCATACTAATTAACCTCTCCTATGATTTGTTTTATAGTAGAATATATTCATTTCGATGTCTTGTCAAAATACAAAAAGGGTGTGTCAAGCCTCTTCTTTTTGCTTGTAAAACACGCAAATGTTCTCAATTAGTGATTATGATGTGATATAAACCCTTCCTCCCTACAACCCAACCTACTTATTATCTGAACTATTCCTGCGTCTGTCTTTTACTCGTCAACCAGAAACACATTCAGCAAATATCAGGGGGCAAATTAAAGCAATAGACATAGATGAAGAGAAGCATAACTGATATTATGTTTTATGAATTTACTGTAATTAAAAGAACATAACAAAAGAAGCAATTATCTTCGTAACACCAAAGGACAGCAACATGAGTAATAAAAAGCAAAAAATGCAGCTTAGCATAAAAAAAGAAATATCTGTGACACTTCTTTTTACTGCGTTATTTCTTATTGGCGGACTTATCCATGTTGTTATGGGACCTTGGGATTTTACAAGCTGCATTGCACAGATTTATTACAGTACTCTCGTACTAATTTGGGCAGTAACAATTAATTACCGTATCGTAAACAGAAAAGTACGACAGCTGATGCTTTTGACGGCAGCACTATTTATGCTCGCATTTTTTCTTCAAATGTGCCGTTATCGTATTTTTGAGGATTTCCTTACTGCTAGCAGATACTTCTGGTATGGCTATTACATCACGATAATTTCTGTTCCTGTCTTATTCTTATTTGTTGTTTTACACTTGCATCTTCAGGAGAATGAAAAGCCAAAAAGAGGCTGGTTTCTTATGCTGATTCCTTCCCTGGCCTTAATTATTCTGACTATGACAAACGATCTTCATCAACTGATTTTTGTTTTTATCAGCGGAACAAACGGTCAGTCAGGTACGTATTCCCATGGAATGCTTTTCTATGCTATATACGTCTGGGTTATTGGAGTTCTCATTCTGTCACTGGTTCTTGCAATAAAGCAGTGCCATATTCCAAGCATTGGAAAGAAACTTTGGATGCCACTTTATTTTGCTGCTTTCGGAATTCTAGATGTACTTAGTATGTTTGATATTCCAAAGATTGCAGGTGTAAGCGTCTGGATTTTTATAGAGTGTCTAGCCATGGTTATCATCGGCATGGAGGAAGCCTGTATTCAGTTAGGACTAATCCCTGCTAACAGCAGTTATCAGATGATAGTTAATCATTCAAATAAACCTTTCATCATTTCAGACGGAGAAGGCGTCCCTGTCTACATGACAGAAGCTGCAAAGGAAATGTTCCAGCGAGACGATAATATACAGATTCTCCAAAAGCCTATAAGTGGAGGCAATGTATCATGGGCTGTTGATTTAACAGATATTAACGAACTTAATAAGAAACTCAAGAAAACAACTGCCAGTATCGAGAGCAGAAATGAACTACTCAAAACTGAAAACTCTTTGAAGGAAGAACAGGCAAGACTTACTGCAAGAAATACTCTTTATAACAGGATTACAGAAATTGTAAGTCCTCAGATTAATTCTATCGAATCACTATTAGAAGATAATATTGATGATAGCGGTCTTGCCAAAATTGCTTTCTTAAATGCGTATATCAAAAGACGTAGCAATATGGAATTATTAAAATCTGATCTCATGCACTTCCCTACTGAGGAACTTGCATCAGCTATAAGAGAATCCTGCGAGTATCTTAAACTTTGCGGTGTAAATGCAATGCTTCACGTTATACCTGAATGTGAACTTTCTGCTGATACACAGCTTTTCTTTTACGAAGCATTTCAGGTTGTAACAGAAAACTGCCTTGATAAACTTAAGATTCTTCTTGTAAATATCACAATGCATTCTTCCCTTCCGTTACTAAGAATGACTCTCAAAACTTCAGAAATAGACATAGATTCAATAAAGAATAAGTTGTCAGTAAATAAACAAATTATTGTTTCATCAACAGAAGACGACGTTGATGAGATAACAATTACCATAGCATATCCGGAAGGAGAAACAGTCACATGAGACCAATCTCTTCTCTTTCCGTATTTTTTCTTGGCATATTAAGCAGCTGGCAGATGCTTTTATTCTGGGCTGGTGTATATATACTAATCTTCGGTCTTCACGACAAGAGGAAGATGAATCTTGCTTTGCGCAATTCACTTCTGATTCTTTTATGTTTTATAGACTACACCCTGTTTCAGTGCACGATAGGTTATACAACACAGAACGCAGTAACATCAACAATGATTAAAATCGTGGAAGCGTATTCCAAGCTACCTGCCCTTGGCCTTATACTCGCGTGCATTATATTAACAGCAATTGAGGCATCTTTGTTTATAACAATGAATAAATGGTTCAACACGCATATTACATCGGCTTCAATAAAGGAAATGATTGAGACACTTCCTGCAGGTATATGCGCATATGAATCAAACGGAAAAATTACATTAAGAAACAGTACTATGGAGCAGCTTTGCCGTGCCCTCACAGGATTGCCACTTCTTAATGGCAACGAGTTTTTCCAGATGCTAAAGGAAAAGAAATCTGACCTTACTGAGTTTACTGTAACACTACCAGATTATGGTGTATGGACCTTTAAAAAAGATGACATTATAGATGGAAACAACAGTTTTACACTGCTTATCGCCTACAACGTAACAGACGCTTACCAAAAGACACAAATTCTTGCTGAAAGACAGAAAACAGTCGAAGAACTTAACAAGAATCTTCTTCTCTATAACAAAAAGATCGAACAGATTACCACGCAGCAGGAAATCCTGAATGCAAAGATTCAAATCCATGATGAACTTGGATTAAATCTTCTTGCAATTAAGCGATATCTTGTAACTGGTGGAAGCAGCAAAGAGCGTGAAGAACTTCTTGAGCACCTTAGAAGCAACATCAACTTTTTGCAGCAAGACGAAAGCTCCATCAAACAGGATGAATATAAACTCATACTGTCAACCGCCAAAGACTTGGGTATAACCATTAAGACAGATGGCGACCTTCCACAAAGTGAGCCAAACAAGCATATTGTAGCGACAGCAATACATGAATGCTTTACAAATATCATAAGACACACAGATGGTGATACATTATATGTAGAACTGACAGAAGGCGAAGATAGTATCACAACTAAGTTAAGTGACAATAACACAAAACCCGTTAGTGATGTTTCTGAGACAGGAGGACTTCATTCACTCCGAGATCTCGTAGAACGTTCAGGTGGTAAAATGCTAATTACTACCTCACCTAACTATCGATTAACAATTACTCTTCCAAAGGAGACTATAAAGCATGGTTTATAACGTTTTAATCGTAGATGATCAGGCTATGGCACGCCAGTATTTTGAAAACATAGTCAACCATTCAGAAAACTATTCTCTTAAGGCAGCTATTTCTTCAGCAAAAATGGCATATTCATATTGTGCCAGAGGAAATATAGACATAATACTAATGGATATTGTCATGTCCGATGAAGTAAACGGTCTCGAAGCCACAAGCAAAATAAAACAGAATTATCCTAATATAAAAATTCTTGCCGTTACTTCCATGCCTGATGTTACATTTCTTCAAAAAGCTCGAAATGCTGGTGTTGATTCCTTCTGGTATAAAGAGGTTCAGGATGCACCAATGCTTGAAGTAATGGACCGAACTATGGCTGGAGAACATGTATGGCCTAATAGTACACCTGTCGTCCCACTTGGGCTTTGTGACAGCACAGAACTAACTGACCGTGAACTGACTATCCTTCGCCTGCTTGCCATGGGATACTCCAATCATGATATAGCAGAAAAGCTGGATATTAGTATAAGTGCAGTTCGTTTCCATCAGGGAAATCTAATGTCAAAAACTGGATATACTTCTAGAATAGAACTTGCAGTTGCTGCAGCACGTAGCGGCATCGCAGTAACTGGAATCGAATAATTGTTATTTAATATAAAAATTAAACCTTTATGTTTTTGTTCCTGCAAAAATATGAAGGTTTTTTCTATCTTTTTACAAAAACCTGTTATTTCGGATAGGGCATTTTTTTATTATTTCCATCAATATATAAATGAATAAATTTGGGCAATTACCATTTTTAAATTTTGCACGGCAATTAGTGCTTAAAAGGGAGGAAAAAATGAGATTAAAAAGAAGCATTATTAGTCTGCTTGTTTGTCTTGCAATTTGTTTTTCATTTATGCCTGTGAATCTTATGGCAGCAGTGACACTTGAGACGCCAACTGGCCTTGCGTGGAACGGAACTGTTGCCACTTGGGATAATGTATCAGGTGCATGGAATTACAAATGTGAATTGTATAAAAATGGAGAGTATGTGACCTCGAGTGGAGCATATGATCCATCATATGATTTTGGCAATTACATGCTTAGTTATGGTGATGGAAATTATACATTTAAAATCACCGCGTATGGCTATTATGGAGCTGAGAGTTTACCTTCAGAAAGTTCTGATGTATACGAATATACGAGACCTGAAGGTTCTGAAGTTCAAAGCATCACTGTAACTGGTGTTCAGAAACCTGTCTATGGTGAGCCTTGTTCCACTTCAGGGATTGTAGTTAATTCAGATCCTGAGAATTCAGTTTATGTTTATATGTTTTGGATGAGACTCGCTAAAGATGGAGAAGATTTTGACTTCTGGTCTCAGGGTTATGAGTGGATTCAGTTGGAAGAAACAGATACTTTTGAAGATGGCGTTTATGAATTATTTGTAGGTGTTTCGCCGAAGTCAGGACATGTTATCGATTATGATTCTGATTGGAATTATCAAGGGGAAGTTAAAATTATCTATACTGATAATGATGAAGAAACAGTATCTGCTAGCGATGGTGATTATGGCTGTTCGTTTAGTACCAAGATGTTTCCTATTGGCGGTGCATCAATCCCTACAGGTGTGTGGGTAAACGGTGAGCAGTTTACAGAAGATATGTTAACAATCGAGTGTGGCAGTGGTACAGCGACACTTGATATAACTACATCTCCATATAAATTAACACTTAATAATGCAGAGATTACAAAGGCTCATACTGGACAGATAGAGTCATTATCACAACCATTGAATATTGAATTGATAGGTTCAAATAGTCTGACAAGTTCATCTATGGCTATCTATATGCGATATGCTGATGTGACCTTTACTGGTACAGGTAATTTAACCACTTCAGGTGGTGATATTGTATTTTGGATCAATATATGTAGGAAATCTTGTCTTCGCTAATGAGGGAGATATTAGTATTAATTATTCTCCTAGTTATACTCCATATGGTCCTTGTATTCATTGTACTAATGTTACTTTTGCTGGTTCTGGTAATGTAAGTGTTGTATCCAGTAAAAGTTCTGCTATTAAGTGTAGGGACAATGTTGTGTTTACAGGAAGTGGTGACGTTAGTTTAAGTGGATATGGTTCTTCCGCAGGAAAACCTTGTGTAATCGATTTTGATTTTCCTGGTACAGATAAGATTTATCTTAACGGTACTAACAGTATGATTTCGTTTGAAGCAAATGGTACTTCAACAATTGTTACGGATGGTGTTGTTGAAGGAACAAACCTTGATAAATATGATTTAGAAGGTGCAATTGATTCTCATAGTCTTGTTTATACATTGAGAGGACCAGCTGTTTATGATGTATGGGTAAACGGTAATCGTTTCTCAGAAGAGAACCTGACTATTGCCTGTGGTAATGGTACAGCATCTTATGATCCTGCTACTAACGTTCTTACACTTGATGGTGCACAGATTACTTATGCTCCATACTCTGGTGCTGCAATTCAGTCTTCAGGTTCTTTTACCGTTAATGTAATTGGCGATAGCAGTATCACTCTTAACAAATACTCTATTGCACATGGAATCTTTACACCTGGTGACCTCACTATTACTGGCTCTGGCAACCTCGATATCTGTGTTGAAAATGAGGCTTCTGATGGTATTGAGGCTTATGGTAGCATAACAATCTCTTGTGATGGTGATGTTTCAATCACTTCTGCAGTCTATGGTGTTTATTCTGAAGGCGGAAGTCTTGTAATTTCTGGAAGCGGCAAGATTAACATCATTAGTGACCGCGCAGGCGTAAAACTTTATGGTGACGATAGTAAGGTATACCTTAACGGAACAAACAGATCTATCTCAATCTTGGCTGGAGAAGGCAATCGCGCAGTACTTAACGGAGATACAAACGAGAGCCCTGTTGTTGGTACAAGCATTGACGAATACAATGTTGAAGGATCACCTGAATCTAATAGCGTAGTTTATACATCAAAGACAGCAACACCTGACCCTGAACTTGGTGTTGCAGGTTTCTGCGAGAGACTTTATACATGCTGTCTTGGAAGAGCATCTGAGCCTGCTGGTAAGGCTTACTGGATTGAATCTCTCCAGAATGGCGCTACAGGAGCTGAGGCAGCTCACGTATTCTTCTTCTGCCCTGAGTTCATCGATGGTGACTATTCTGATGAGGAATATGTAAGACGTCTTTACACAACATTCATGAATCGTGTTCCATCAGATGTTGAACTTGCTTACTGGTCAGATCTTATTACTTCAGGAGCAATGACACGTGAGAGCGTATTCTGGGGCTTCGTTGGTTCACCAGAATGGAATGAGATTTGTGAGTCTTATGGAATCCTTCCAGGAACAGTTCCAGAAGCACCAGCACCTGTTGATCCAGTTATTGCATTTGCATCAAGACTTTACTCAACTTGTCTTGGACGAGATGGCGATGAAGCAGGAATTAACTTCTGGGCAAACAATTTACGTAATGGCTATGTTAGCGGAAGAGATGCAGCTCATGAGTTCTTTTTCTCAGATGAGTTCATCAGCGGTGGTTATACAAACATTGAGTTTGTTCAGAGACTTTATAGAACATTCCTTGGCCGTGAAGGTTCAAGAGAAGATATCTCCTACTGGGCAACTAATGTAAGTACATACGGAAGAGAATCTGTATTTGAAGGATTTGCTTCATCAGATGAGTTCGCTAATCTTTGCAATGAAGCTGGAATTAATCCATAAATTTTATTAAACCAAACTAATTTAACGGGGTTATCTCTAAGGACAGACTGTTCTTTGAGATAACCCCTTTTCTTTTTTGCATAACTTATATATGAATCACCTAATGACTGTGCTACCTGAGTTCCAACTGGTAATATCGTTTCACCCAAAATTATGCGATAATTAGGTGGTACAAAACAAACGGAGGAATACATATGAATCCTAATAAGAAAACTGCATATAAAAATGCTGCCAATACAATCATCAAGAATCTTAACAAAAGAAATATGGAAGGCTACTACTGCGATACCAAGGAAGATGCTTTAGCGAAGGCCTTAGAGATTATAAAAGAAGGCTCAAGCGTTGGCTGGGGTGGTTCCATGACAATTAACGAGATTGGTCTTATGGACGCGATTAAAAGCGGATCATACGATGTAATCGATCGTGAAGCTATCTCAAGTGATGAAGAGTATAAAGCTACTTACGCTCGCATGGTAAATGCTGACTATTTCCTTACAAGTACAAACGCTATCACTATGGATGGTGAACTTGTAAATATCGATGCACGTGGAAACCGTGTTTCTTTCCTTATCTTTGGCCCATCTAACGTTATCGTTGTTACTGGCATGAACAAGGTCGTATCAGACGTTGAATCAGGCTATAAGAGAGTTAAGGATATCGCAACTCCTCCTAACACAGTAAGACTTAACAGAAACACTCCTTGCGCTACAACAGGTCGCTGTGGAGACTGCTTCTCACCCGACTGTATCTGTAACCAGACAGTTATCACACGTCGTTCTGGCGCTCCAGGAAGAATCAAGGTTATTCTTGTTGGTGAGGATTTGGGATACTAATACGTTAAAGTTAATATTTATCACACATGAAATGAGCTGCCTCTGTATTTGAGACAGCTCATTATTTTATTATTAACTTGTTTCTCCTCCTAGTCGCTCTCTTCTTAGTAATTAAATTCAAATCCTGCATCCTTCTACCCATATCATCATCTTTGGCAACTAATAGTAAATCCTTATCCATATTGTTCAGCGCATGAAGCACAGCAGCATAAATACCCATAGCAACAGCAGGATTACCTGATTCGACCTTCCACAAAGAAGATCTACTTATTCCAGCTCTTTCAGCAACAAGCTCAACAGGAAGGTTACGTCTTAATCTGGCAAGTTTTATCTGTTCTCCCATTGTTTTTAATATTTCTTCTGTTGCAGGAACAATATTATAAGCTGCTTTCTTCATAATTATCACCTCATTTATGTTTACTATAATAAACACTAATCGGGTTAACGTCAATAATAGCAAACATAAAAATTATATATTTCCCTGCATATGCAAAGCAAGAAAGCTGTTATACAATGTATCGATGAAAGATATTAAAGAGGGATAGATTTATGACAAACGATTTTACAACAGGCTCGCCTATTAAGCATGTCATTCGTTTTGCGTTCCCTCTTTTTCTTGGCATGATTTTGCAGCAGCTTTATGGAATCATCGACGCAATTATCGTAGGACAAAGAATCGGTGTCGAGGCTCTTGCCGGAGTTGGATCAACTGGTGCTATTAGCTTTATGGTAATTGGATTTTGCACAGGAATTAGTGGTGGCTTTTCAATTCCTGTTGCTCAGAAGTTTGG
Source organism: Saccharofermentans sp. (assembly GCA_045598005.1). Lineage (GTDB taxonomy): Bacteria > Bacillota > Clostridia > Saccharofermentanales > Saccharofermentanaceae > Saccharofermentans. The sequence goes on from JAZLLF010000006.1 coordinate 9,839, forward strand.
TGCCAAGGAAAAGAAAGACATGCGTAAGTATGTAGCAAACAGTTTTTTTCTTTGCCTGTTCTTCTCTATCGTAATTACTATTCTTGTATGTATTTTCTGCGATGGCATCTTACACATTATGCGTACGCCTGAAGATATCTATATTTACGCCAAGACATATATCTTTATTATTTTCTTAGGTATCCCATTCACTATCTTTTATAACACGCTAGCTGGTATTCTACGCGCTATCGGAGACAGCAAGACACCTGTTATATGCTTGATGCTTTCAACAGTTTTAAACATAATTCTAGACCTTGTATTTATCATCGGTCTTCATATGGGAGTAGAAGGTCCTGCTATCGCTACTATTATTTCGCAGGCACTATCAGGAATTCTCTGCCTAATTCAAATGCGACGTGGATATAAGGTGCTTAAATTTCAGTCTGGTGAAGCTAAGTTTTCTTGGAAGCATATTGGCAAACTTAGTAGCCTTGCTATCCCGATGGGACTTCAGACTTCCGTTACTGGTATTGGCATAATGACGCTACAGGGTGCAATCAATAACCTTGGAACAAAGGTAGTAGCTGGTGTTACTGCAGGACTTCAGATTAATAATTTCTTACAATCTCCCCTTGATGCTGTAGCTCAGACTATGGCCCCTTTTGCAGGACAAAACCTCGGAGCAGGAAAACCTGAAAGAATCAAAAGCGGCGTTAAAGCAGCTCTTATTTGTGGCGTAGTAATAGCAATCGTAACTTTAATTCTGGCTTGCCTTTTTGGCCGAAATGTCGCTTCCCTATTCATGGAAAAGCCAGACGATGAAGTTCTTAACTACGCATATCGTCTCATTGTTACTATGGTAGCATGCTATCTAGTTCTGATTGTACTTAATGCACTTCGATTTGCTCTTCAGGGCATGGGATACACAACAATAGCTGTTATCTCTGGAGTAATGGAAGTAATAGCGCGCGTCATTGCTGCTTTACTTATAATTCCAAATATTGGATTTACAGGAGTACAGTTTGCGCATCCTCTCGCATGGGCGTTCGGAGATTTACTCCTGATTCCTGCCTTTATTATTTGCATCAGAGCAAATACAAGCAAAAAAGACAGTCGGGAGCAACAGTAATTCATATTGTAAGAACTCATTATAACTATAGACACATTTCGAGTATGTGATAAACTCAATTCATATTCTTAAAGGGTGGTAAAAACATGAAAAACACAAAGCTACTTAAAACAGCAGCTGTATTTGCGTGCGTTGCATTGCTTGCTGGCTGCACAAAAACTCCAGAAGAAACAAAAGAAACTGGAACTTCAGTTACTACAACAGAAGCAGTAGACGAAACTACTGTTGAAGAGTCTTCAGAAGTTCAGGTAACAGAGAACGATTCTATCTTCTCTATTGAAGCGCTTCACTCTAACTGGCGTGCTTTCGTAGAGAATTTTGATGATGATGGTTACTTCTATAGTTTCAACTACGATAATGAGTTACGCGTAGACGATGGTAACGGAACAGTTTCTCTTTACGAGATGAGTAACGATGGCGAGATTACTCATACAATGGATATCGATTATGAAGTTACTGAAGGTATGACTCATGTAGGGTTAACTTATGAGGATTTTCTCAGATGTCCTGTATTCTCATATTGGGGTTATAGCACAACTATTACTTTCGATGATGATATCGCAGACGGCGAATACTATGGCTTTGCTATTGCTGTATCAGACGATGGAACAACACTTTTTGCACGTGTTGGAGAGCCAGTCGTCATTACTAACGAACTTCTCGATGCACAGGATCCTGATTCGTTCTTCATCGACTATAATAGCACCAGAATTCTTTTGGACTTTACTGTTGGAGAACTTACACGTCCTGATGAAGGCGAATCATACAATTTATTCGCACCTGATGGAAGTCCAATAACAGTAAACGATCGTCTTGTAATTATCCCTATTGCTGAATATGCAGCGATTCCATCTGATGCTGATAATCCTGGTGATAACGCAATGACTTCATCTATTGCCTGGACACATATCACTGAAACTAGTCCACGCACAGCACACATCGATAACTGGTACAGATTTGCTGCTGGAATCTTCCCTGTAATAATCGAAGATGGTCAGATAATCGAGATTAATTTTGTACTTCAGCCTTAACCTCTGATAATGAATTAAATGGTTTGAAGATTGCTCTTGCTTTACTAATTGATTTGTAGTTGTAAGCGCAATGATTGTTCCTAAAGGATATAAGAGAATGGTTCCTGATACAAAGAAGATTTACCATTCAGATAATGTTTCAATCACAAATGAGCAGTTTCTTGGAATTAGTGAAGGCGATTTTGATTTGAACATCTATCCCCCCTGTAATTCATATTGGCTAACGTTTTACCAAACACAACCTGACTCAAATACAGCCTCCAGATATCTGGAGGCTGTTTCTATGTTCATTTTCCAAAGACTATTAATCAAAATTACGTACAAGAATCGAACATGGTTTATCGTAACAAATTGAATTTCCATCCATATCAGTTACAACGCCTCCTGCTTCTTCAACAATTAATGCACCTGCAGCATAGTCCCAAGGCTGCAGAATCAGCTCAAAATAGAGTTCCGCGCGTCCAGATGCAATGGAACACATATCAAGCGCTGCAGAGCCGCTACGTCTAATATCAAGCGCCTTTCGAAAATATGTGTACGCAGTCTTAAAAGATTTCTCACTTAATTCTTCGTTATAAGGTGAAGAACCGAAGAGAACTATACCATTACTTAATGGCTGATTTGATACCTGAATTCTCTTCCCATTCAAAAACGCACCCTGACCTGCTTCAGCAGTAAACATCTCATCAAGATATGGATTATAAATAACTGCCTTTGAACCTTTACCACCATCAATAAGAGCAACAGAAATACAACTCATGTGATAGTCCTTTATAAAATTAGTTGTACCATCAATTGGATCAACTATAAAAAACTTATCTTCATTATTAAAGGCCTGGGCTTCGCCCTCCTCACCAATAAAGAGTGCTTCAGGAATAACACTAAGAAGACCTTCCTTCAAAATAAGCTCAACCTTCTTGTCGTATTCAGTAACAAAATTTGCGCGTCCAGCTTTTGAATCTATACCAAGACTAGTTCTGTCTGCATTCTTAATCAGATTTCCACACTCGCGCACAATTTCACATATTCTTTCAAGTTCAGGACTCATTACTAATCCTCGCTTCCAATAAAATAACCTATTACTATATTACAGCGTTTACAACTCAAAAAGAACTAAGAAACGATATATTATTGTGAAACCACATATGTTAAGATGAACCTAATTGCGGTTAGGGTTATTTCAAGGATTAAGGGCGATTACAATGAACAGACGACTTATCTCACTTATACTTTTGATATCTTTTTTAATTTGTTTGTGTGGAACATCCTGCTCAAGAAAAACATCAGAAACAACAATTCAGGATAATGTGACTTCTCCAGAACAACTTCGCGTTTCAAGAGAATATACCTATAGAGATGAGTATGCACCTTTGGGATATACAACAGATGGATTCTATAGATACACCTCGTTTTGCGAGAATTTCATCGCCTGCATCAAAGATTACTATACTGATGAAGCAGAAATAGCTTTACAAAGTTATAACGATTTCACAAGCAACGAGCATCTTCCAACAGATGACAACGGAGACATTCAGCTTTCTTCAAAATCTTTAACCGTTTATAACTATGATGCAGAATTAATTACAAATATTTCATTAAATGATTTATTGGGATATATGTATTACTGTCCTGTAATTACAATTGATTCAAATGAAGTCATTCACTTAATTACTGAAATCCGCCAGTTAAACGTGGATGAATATGAATATTACGATTGTAAATTCAACCCGGACGGAACACTGATATCATCTACTCTCCTACAGTTTGATAATAACTATATATTAAGTGACGTTGAGATTGCTGATGATGGCAGCATAGTTTTATTTGCTCAGGATTCAAGTTGGATGGGCGTTATTCTTAAGTTTGATTCAGAGGGTAATCTTATCGCTGAAGAAAAAGATGCTGCCAATAACTGTTCCACACTAATTAATATTAATGATACGATTTATGCTGTTTTAAACAGATATACCGAGGATAATGATAGTGTAATTTCCATTGTTTCACCTGTTGATAATGTTTTCGAAGGGGAAGTTAACGATGGTATATCACTAGATATTTATGCAAACTATTATTCTCCACATGGAAACGGGTTCTTATATCTGGACGAAGGTAATAATCAGATTAAATACTATAACCTCAGTAACTCTGAAGTTAATATAGTATTCAATCTTTCAGATAATAATGGAATATTTGGTTCTAATGATTTCTTTATGAATTCAGATAATGAAATCATTTCTATTGCTACAAATGGAATCGACTACAGCTATTATATGTGTACATATATACCTCTGGAATCGAACTATATAGATTCGCGTGAAGTTCTTGTTATTGGTGGCGTCGGTATATCCAGTGATCCAGTTATTCGTAACATGGTATTCCACTTTAACTTAGATCACGAAGATTACAGAATAGAAATTTATGATTATGCACTGAACGGAACATCTACAGATGATAACTCGATTATAACTGAATTCTTTTTTCAAATGAACGATGGTGAAGCTCCTGACATATTAATTGATTTACCATTTGACAGCATCTGTGGTTCTGATTACCTTGTTAATCTCAATGAGTATATGTCTTCTGATATTAATGTAGAAGAATATAACTCTACGCTGATTAACCTTAATCATGACAATTATTACATTCCAGCAACTTATCGTATTCGTGGAATGCTTACGTTTGAAGATGATTTCACAAGGCTGTCTTCTTATAGTGATTTCTATGAGCTTGATTCATTGTATTCAGGAAACCAGTATTCAGCTATTCTCGCTAATATATCCAAGGAAGCATTGCTTAACATTATGCTTCAGGTTGATTTAGACAGATTCTTTAATACAGCAACCCATTCTGTCAACTTTGACTCGGACGAATTCAGAGAATTACTTCAATGGGTAAATTATGTTGGCGATACTAATGTATTTATGGATGAAGGAGACTATTCGAGTTCATTCCTGACAAATGAATATACAATGTACGAATACTATGAGTACTTTGATAGGATGAACATTTTCATGCTGGAACAAAATGAGTTTGAAAGGAACGTAAACTTTGTTGGTTTACCAACAAACGATAACTCCATTTACGGATTTGTACCATCTTACAATTTTGCTATTACACAAAACTGTTCCGTTCCAAATATCGCCTGGGATTTTATAAAAATGGTTTTAAGTTATGATATGCAGTGTGTATTTTCAAGAGTAGGATTTGCTGTAAATAATGCAGCAAATGAGGATACATTCATTGACAGCTGTCATGATTTTTATATAAGCAGTTCACTTAATCTCGATGATATAGATTCTGCATATGCCGAACTTGAAGATATCCTATATTCAGAAAATGCAGTTGTTGTAAGAAACAATCCACAACTCTTTGCCATAGTAACTGAATCAGCGTCCGCTTATTTTGATGGAAGCAGAGACATCAATGAAGTTACTGCCATCATTCAAAATCAGGCAGAGACCATTATGTCAGAAAGTTATTAACCCTCGCATATTTATTGACAAAAAATGGATGCCTTCTATCAAAAGAAGACATCCATTAATTTTTAAATTAACTCTAATTATGCGTTCTCAGCGTCATCAGAAGCAGCTTCTGGTTCAGCCTCAGCCTCTGTCTCAGATTCTGCCTTCTCTGCAGCAGCCTTTGCCTCTGCTTCAGCAGCATACTTAGCTCTGATCTCAGCCTTAGCCTGAGCATTCTTTGCTTCCTCTGCAGCAAGTGCAGCAGCAGCCTTTGCCTCTTCCTCAGCCTTACGAGCAGCAGCCATAGCTTCTTCAAGTCTCTTCTGAGCCTCTTCTGCTCTCTTAGCAGCCTCCTCAGCGATTGCCTTAGCCTCAGCCTCAGCCTTCTCTGCGTTAAGTCTTGCTTCTTCCTCATCAAGGTTCTTCTGAGCGATATCGAAAGCTTCCTGTGCCTTAGCAGTCTCAGCCTTTGCCTCATCAGCCTTAGCAGCTGTAGAAGCAGCTAACTCCTCAGCATGAACACATGCATTCTTTGCTTCCTCTTCGAATTCCTCAGCAGCCTTACGAGCTGTCTCTTCAGCTCTCTTAGCTGTAAGTCTTGCATTCTGCTCTGTAAGCTTCTGAGCAGCAATCTTTGCAGCTTCGCTAGCTCTCTCAGCAGCTGCAGCAGCAACAGCGGCTGCTTCGTTAGCAGCAACCTGCAAATCCTCTGCATTCTTCAATGCTGCATCATAATCGTTCTCAGCAAGAGCAGCAGCCTCAATTGCATTCTTCTCAGAATCGATAGCTGCAATTCTAACTTCCTCAGACTTCTTAACAGCCTCACGAGCTTCATCTAACTTCTGAGCAGCTGTCTCAGCTTCCTTAACAGCCTTATCTTCCTTAGTCTTTGCACGATCAAGCTCTCTTCTTGCTGTTTCCTGTGCAAGCTGTGCCTG
>JAZLLF010000007.1:0-4046 GCA_045598005.1 Saccharofermentans sp.
ACATAACTGGACATAGTGGTAATTATTCTAAATAAGTCTCTCTCTGAAACTCGACCTTTGTTATGAGCAATTTGTAATCCGCCATCCTTCTTAATCCATATTTTAGTATCATTTTCAGAAGGATCTCCAATAGTTATATGAAAATGAATTGGCTCATTATTTTCATTTGACCAAAAATAAATCTTATAACCATTAATTCGCAAAAAGACCGGCATTAACCTGCAACCTCCACACTGTCAAATGCTCTAAGAAGAACAATTGATGGATAAATTTGCTTATAATATTCAATGTACCATTGAGTCTTAACGTCATCGTCTGAATAGTTATTAAAAATAACTTCACCTGAATTATCTATAAGAATGGACTCTGCAGTTACTATATCCTCGAAACTTACATTTTCTGCAGTATATGCAATTCTGATTCCATCTTTAACACAAAACTCTGTTCGCATGTATTTCTGCCTCCATTTTTTCTTATTATACAACACTACAAAACTCAATTCACTCAGATAATAACTCGGTCATTCTCGCTTTAAATACTTCTTCATCACAATTAATATAATCGAATTTTTTAATCAAACCGCTTTATCAAAGATGCGTGTCCTTCAAGCTCCGTAAACCCCAACTTTTGGTAAAAAGAATATGCTGGTAATTCTTTTTCTGTTTGTAAAAATATATGATTCACATCCAGCTTCTTCACATATTCAATAATATCTTTTATGAATTCTGTTCCTAAACCTTTGCCTTGTCTTTCACGCATAACAAAAAACTCATAAATATAATATTCCGTACCAGTGCACCAATGCATTATGCTTCCAAGCGATACAGCAACAAGTTCATCTCCATCATATAAACCAATTGACAATGAATTTCTATTTCCTGATAAATCTAACATATACTCATCAAGCTGCTTTTCGTTACTCCAATCATCATTCCAAGGCTTATTCATAAACACACTTTTGAAAAGAGTTTTTATTTGAATACAGCGCATTTTTAGCGCCACTCGCGTCGCACTGATTTGTGCCACTTAAATCGCTCTGCCAGTGCCAGCAAAAACACATTAAATTGTGCCCCAAATGGTGCCATCTGCCAAGATGACACCACCATTATTTAATCAACTATATCTTTAGGCCTTAAGGATTCCCCGCCAAGTATTACTTTGTAAGAATTAGAAAGGATTCTGTCCAGTATCGAATCCGCTAGAATTCCTCCACCAAAATTTTTGTGCCATTCAGATGGATCTAATTGCGATGCAATAATTGTAGTCTTAATGCCATAGCGATATTCCATCAATTTGAATATCTCCATGGAATCTTGTTCACTAACAGATATGTTTGCAAAGTCATCAATTACCAAAACATCTGGTTTTACATATCGATTCTTTAGCCTTTTTAAATCCAGTTGGGAAGCATCTGCAATTAATTCAAACATTCTACAGTAAACTGTTCTGTGAAGTTTTCTGCATGCATCTGAAGCTAATGCATTAGCTATGTAAGTTTTGCCAGTACCACAGGCTCCTACAATTACAACATTTCGACGTTTGTTAATGTATTCACCAGTAGCTAGCTGTTCTATAACACTACGGTTAATCTTTCGCTCAGGCGAGTAATTAATATCTATTAATTCAGCTGACTGTTGAGACAGTTTTGCATTCTTACGATAGCGATCTATTGTATTATTTTTACGTGACGATAACTCTTCGTTTGTCAGTATATCTAACACTGTTTCTAGGTCTTGTTTCATTAATTCGCCTGATTCATAAAGTGCCATTAGCTGATTTGCCATTTCTGGTAATCGCATCTCTCTTAATCGTGTAACTATAATCTCTATCTTATTAGAATCCAAAGTAATCACCGCCTCTCGTATACTTGCTTGGAGAACCCTCGTTGTTATTGTCACCGTCATTGTCGCCTTGACACTTATCTCCATCAGTCTCTAGAATGTGTTTAATATCTCTGTATTTAGGAACTTTTGTATATTTAAGTGCAATTCCGCAGGCATCGTTTAATCTTTGGTCGGAATACTTCGATGCCAAATTCAGGATAGAATGGACCGTTCTATACTGTTGCTGTTCTACTTTTGCATAGCTAAAGATGTTTGAAACAGTTTCGTATACGTACGGTCCTTTGCTTTTAGCCCAATTGAGATATCTGTTACTGTTCCATTCACCATATGCATTACTATGCGGTGGCATATCACTTGTTATTGTCGAGTAAGCACCTATCTTATTCCATATAAGTTCATGTTCGCTAAGAATTGTGCGTTCATATATAACTGCAATTCGGTGAGATGTAATCTTCAATTGAACTTCTTTACCAATGTACTTGTATGGAACTGAGTAGTAATTCTTTTGGTATGCTACATGTGAATTTGCTTGAACAATAGCGGCCTTGTACATTGCCATCTCATATCTTTGTATTGGCAAAGGTCTCAGCGCGGCTTTCTCAAGTTCATTAAAGACTGAACGACGAGTTCCTTCTTTCTTTTGAAATGGCTTGTTATTGAATCTTTCAACTTCGATATAGAGCTGATTGTTATATTCATCAATCGAGAAGAATTGACAATTTCTAAGCCTGCCAATAACATTCTGTTCAAATCTGTATACAAGATTCTCAACCTGGCTTTTATCTCTAGGAGATCTTACTCTTGTAGGAACTACAACAGTTCCATAATAGGTAGCCATATCCTGATAGGTTGGATTAATCACAATCTCTTCACGTGTATGCTTAGTGATTCCTGTCTTCAGATTATCAGGAGTAAGTATAGTAGTAACACCACCAAAGAATTCATACATCTTTATGTGACACTTAATCCAGCTTTCCATTTTCATGTTAGGTGTAACATAAGCAAATCCCAAACCACTGAAAGGAAGTACTGCAGCGAATAACCAACCATATATTGTTTCTCCAGAATCTGGATCTTGCCAGCTAGGTCTAACTCCAGCCCAGTCAACCTGTATTTGCTCTCCAGCCTTATGGTGAATAATGTCTTTAAATCCAACATTACTAAGATGCTGATTGAAATATCGCTTAAACTGAGTAAGGCCATATGGTTTGAGACTTGCCATTCTACATTGGTCAGAGTACTCCTCCCATAAAATCTGAAGAGTAACACCTGGTTTAGCTAATTCCTTTTTCAGTTCATCGAAGTTAGGCAGGAAGTATTCCGTATCACGATTAACTTTGGTAGAGGAATAGGACATTAGTTCTTTAAGCTTCTCTTCTGAAAAGTCCATGAGTTCGGAGTAAGAAAAGCCAGAATCCTCCATCCGTTTGACTATCAGGTTCACAGTATTTCGTGAGATACCTAACACGTCTGCAATAAAGCGATTTGATTTGTTGCTCTGCTTTAATCGAGCAATTTCGTTGTAATTGGGCATAAAGCCACATCCAATATTTATTCAACCCTTAGGTTGTGCAGACATTATATCTGCATATTGAAGGCGATTATTAAGTGGCACTGTTAGTGCGACGGAAGTGGCGCTATTAAGAGCGATTTTAATGGCTCAGTGAGGTGCGATTTTGTGGCGCTATGAAAGCGCCGTAATCATTATTTCTTCAATCTGATTCTTTTCAAGTTTCCTTATCTCCAAAATACATCACCCTCTTAACTTATTAAATCGAAATTAAATCCCACAAACAATTCATCACCTCGACAAACTGTGATTTAGTTATTATTTCACCGTAAATTCCGTCCATTCTATCTTGTTATACTGCATAACATCATCAGACAATTTCATTCCTAATTTCTCATAAAATGGAATCGCATCTTCATTTGCAACATTGTTAACCAGTTTACCAATCCTTTCATAAAATCTTTCTTTTGGATACTGAGACCCAAGATTTGTTCTCTTTAACTAAATCAAGCAAGAATTCCCCTACTTCAAGGAGCGAGTATGTAGTCTTCGGGTTAAACGCATCTATAATCGAGCGAGTAAGCAGGGGATGAATTGTAAGGAAAAAATATTCCAAAAATAAAAACGAACACTTGTTCTATTCTGAGAAAAGTGCTATAATGTTATCAGTCGAATACGTAAGGAAATAGCTG
>JAZLLF010000008.1:0-44435 GCA_045598005.1 Saccharofermentans sp.
CAGATAATGTATCTGTCTGTTTGCTTTGCAATAAATTTTTGGAAAAGTAAAAATGAGATTAAAGATTACGCAATCTTTAATCTCATTTTGTAATTTTAATCGTTCGTCACCAAGTTAGTAATCTTAACTTAATGACATTGGATAAAAAAGTTCCCCTGCGTTACAAGCAGGGGAAGTGCTTTTTATTAAAGAGTAATTACTTAACGATAAATTTGTCGATAAGCCTTAAAAATGCTTCTGCATCATCTGAATAAATGTTGCATGTGAGATCTTCAGAAGGAACAATACTGAAAATACCCATAAGACTCTTTCCATCTACAGTATATCTTCCTGAAATTAAATCTATATCGTAAGGGCAGAAGTTAGCTGCTGTAACGAAGTCCTTTACGTCATTAATTGTTGTTAATTTGATTTTGAGTGTAGTCATAGTAGCCTCCACATGTGTTTTTGGAATTTTATCATAAAATATCATCTATGATAATTGAAATGTATAAATTTTTGCTATGAAAAAACACGTTGGAATATTATAATAACTTGATACTTTTTATCGAAGTAAAGTTTCATACATGAAAGGAGATTTATATGCAGCACATTGACATTAAAGAAATTTTTGAGAATCAGGAGCTTCTTAATAATAATGTAACTGTTTGCGGTTGGGTTAGAACAGCTCGAGATTCTAAGAATGTTGCATTTATCGAATTGAATGATGGAACAAGCTTAAAACACCTGCAGATTGTTGTTGACAAGAATTCTGGCATCGAGTTGGATCAGTGTCTTAAACTCGGTAGTGCCCTTAAGGTTGAAGGTAAGCTTGTTCCTTCAGCCAATAATATCGTTGAGATAAATGCTTCATCTATTGAGGTACTTGGTGTATCTCCAGCAGATTATCCACTTCAGAAAAAGAGACAGACTCTCGAGTATTTGAGAACTATGCCTCATATTCGTCTTCGTACAAATACTTTTAACGCAGTATTCAGAGTGCGTTCTGTTATGGCTGCTGCTATTCATGAGTTCTTCCAGAAGAAGAATTTCGTATATGTAAACACACCACTTATCACAGCTTCTGACTGTGAGGGTGCAGGTGAGATGTTTACAGTTACAACTCATGATTTTGATGAGAAGTTTGAGACTGCTGAAGAGTATTTCTCAAGTGACTTCTTTGGTAAGAAGGCAGGTCTTTCTGTTTCAGGTCAGCTTGAGGGTGAGACAGCTGCTCTTGCAATGGGTAAGATTTATACTTTCGGACCTTCATTTAGAGCTGAGAACAGTAATACACCTAAGCACCTTGCTGAGTTCTGGCATGTTGAGCCTGAGATTGCTTTCGCAGAGCTTCCTGATGTAATTGCAATTGCTGAAGAGATGGTTAAGTTTGTAATTGGTACAGTTCTTGAGAAGTGTCCTAATGAGATGGCATTCTTTGATAAGTGGATGGAGAATGGTCTTATCGATCGTCTTACAAAGCTTATTAATGATGATTTTGGAACAATTACTTATACTGAGGCAATTGAGCTTCTTAAGAAGGCTGATGTTGATTTCCAGTACCCAGTTGAGTGGGGTTGTGACCTTCAGACAGAGCACGAGAGATATATTTCTGAGAAGATCTTTAATAAGGCTGTATTCGTAACAAATTATCCAAAGGAGATTAAGTCTTTCTACATGAAGCAGAATCCAGATGGTAAGACAGTTGCTGCTGTTGACCTCTTGGTTCCTGGTGTAGGTGAGATTATTGGTGGTTCTGAGCGTGAAGCTGATTACGATAAGCTTGTTGAGGCAATGAATCTTCGTGGTATGAACCTTGATCTTTACGGTGATTATCTTGATCTTCGTAAGTTTGGTTCAGTTCCACACGGTGGTTTCGGCCTTGGATTTGAGCGTCTTATCATGTATGTAACTGGTGTAAGTAACATTCGAGATGTAGTTCTCTTCCCAAGAACAGTTAATAACGTTAGATAAAACAGAGGTAGGTATAGTTATGGCAAGCAAGATTTATATTCCAGAGAACTATGAGACATCTCTTTCATTAAGAGAGACTCAGAGTGCAATTAAGCTTATTAAGGATACATTCCAGCAGACACTTTCATTTGCTCTTACACTTGATCGTGTTTCTGCTCCACTTATCGTATCAACAGGTTCTGGTATCAACGATGATTTGAACGGTGTTGAGCGTAAGGTTGACTTTTCAATTAAGGAGATTGATACAAACGCAGAGGTTGTACAGTCACTTGCTAAGTGGAAGAGAATGGCTCTTTATCGTTATGGTTATCAGCCAGGCGAAGGTATCTACACAGATATGGAAGCTATCCGTCGTGATGACTTCGTTGATAATATTCACTCTATCTACGTTGATCAGTGGGACTGGGAGAAGGTTATTACAGCTGACATCCGTACAGTTGAGTATTTGAAGGAAACTGTTAAGGCTATTGTAAAGGCTATCGTTTATACAAAGAGACAGGTTACACTTCGTTATCCAGAAATTAATAATCCTATCAAGGAAGATGTATTCTTCATCACAACACAGGAACTTCTTGATATGTATCCTGACCTTGATACAAAGGCTCGTGAGCGCGCAATCGTTAAGGAACACGGCACAGTATTCCTTATGAAGATTGGTGGCGAATTAAGCAATGGTGAGATTCATGATGGACGTGCTCCAGACTATGATGACTGGGAGCTTAACGGCGATATCATGATTTGGAACGAAGTTCTCCAGGATGCATTTGAGGTTTCTTCAATGGGTATCCGTGTAAACGCTGAATCACTTGCTTCACAGCTTAAGATTCGTGGTGCTGAGGACAGAATGAAGTTCGATTATCATAAGATGATTGCAAATAACACATTGCCACTTACAATTGGTGGTGGTATCGGTCAGTCAAGACTTTGCATGCTCCTTCTCGAGAAGGCTCACATTGGTGAGGTGCAGTCATCTGTATGGCCACAGGATATGGTAGATGCATTCGCTGCTAAGGGAATTACAATTCTTTAATCGTTAGTTTATTACTGATTTTATGAGCCACGGGAATATTATTTCTCGTGGCTTTTTTAATCCATTCAATGTAAACTATACAAAAACTTACAAGGATACTAGATTTTTAATGAATGTTTATTTTTATACACTTGGCTGTCGTGTAAATCAGTATGAGACAGATGCTGCACGCGAACTTTTTATCGAAGGTGGATATGAGATAACAGAGAATCCTGAAGAGGCTGATATCTGCGTTGTAAATACGTGCTCTGTAACAGGTGAAGCTGATCGTAAATCAAGACAGCAGCTTCGTAAAATGGCAAGAATAAATCCTGATACTATCGTTGTAGCAATGGGTTGCGCTGTTGAAGTGGCAAATGGTAAAGTTGATGGCGATGTACTTGTTGGAACAAGAGATAAAAATAAAGTCGTTACTATAGTTGAAGAATACATTAAGACTAATAGTGAGTCGAACAGGGAAGTATGGCATACACGTCCTGAAGTAACCAGAAGTGATGTTTACCATGAATTTGGTACTGTACTTTCTCCTGAAGGAACAAGAGCATTTGTAAAGATTGAAGATGGATGCAATAAGTTCTGTTCTTACTGCATTATTCCATATGCAAGAGGAAGAGTTGCAAGCAGAAGCAGGGAGAACGTTGTTAAGGAAGTAGTTTCTCTTGCCGAAAGTGGTTTTTCTGAAGTTGTAATTTCTGGTATTCATCTTTGTTCATATGGTAAAGATCGTGGCGAGGATATTATGTCTTTGCTTTCGCTTTTAAAGGAAATAGATTCAATAGATGGAATTAACAGAATTCGTCTTGGTTCATTAGAGCCAAAATCAATGACAAGAGAATTTATTGATGGACTTGCTACGATTTCAAAGTTATGCCCACACTTTCATTTATCGCTTCAAAGTGGCAGCGATACTGTTCTTTCGAGAATGAATCGTGATTACACTTCAGAAGAATATCTCGAAAGAGTTAATCTTTTGCGTGAGAAATTCCCGACAATGGCACTAACTACTGATATTATTTGTGGCTTCCCAGGTGAGACCGATGAAGAATTCGCAGAAACTCTTGCTTTCGTTGAGAAGGCAGGTTTTACTAAAGTTCATGTTTTCCCTTATTCTTTAAGAGAAGGTACGAAGGCTGCAAAAATGGAGCAGCTTCCTTCAGGTGTTGGTAAAAAGCGTGCAAATGAACTGATCTTATGGTCTGACAGGAAAGAAAGTGAGTTCGCATCTTCATTTGTAGGCAGCAGGAGAAGTGTTCTTATCGAAAGAGAAATCTCTTCAAATGACAGTATAAAAGTAATTTCCGGATATACTCCCGAATATGTAAGGGCTGAAATTACTATTTCTTCATCTGATAATACTGACTATAAGGGTAAACTTGTTGAATTTGACGTTACATCTGCTGATGGATGTACTATTAAAGGTTCAATTAATTAAGAAATGGTTAATATTATCGAATATATGTCGAATTTGGAATTCTTTGTGTTAAAATGTTTTTAGAATTTGTTTAGAGGTAATTATTTATGGAATCTGAGACAACGAAGTTTAGTTTTTCAGCTGACAAGTCTGCTAATGTAAGAGAGCTTATGTCTTACGTTTATGGCGCAATGAAGGAGAAGGGATATAATCCAATCAATCAGCTTGTTGGTTATTTTATTTCAGGTGATCCTACTTATATTACAAGTTACAAGGGTGCACGTGGTGTTATCAAGAGAATGGATCGCGATGAACTTCTCGAAGTAATTATTACAGAGTATTGCAACAGACTTTGATTTTTAGTTTATAAGTAAAGTAATTGATGGCAGATAATCTATCTGCCATTATTTGTTTGATAGGAGTTTTTATGTCAAAAGGTCGAGTAATGGGTATTGATTATGGCACACGCCATATTGGCGTTGCTTTGTCTGATGAATTATGGATTACTGCTTCTGGTTTTGAGACTGTTAACTGGAATGGTGAAGATGATTCCTGGGCACTTGATAGAATTGCTGCAATTGTAAAAGAGAAGAATGTTTCAGTTATTGTATTAGGTAAGCCTTCACGTACAGATGGAACTATTTCTGAAACAGAAAAGAAGGCAATTGGTTTTGCAGAAAAATTAACTGAACTCACAGGAATCAAACCAGAGTTTAAGGATGAGAGATTTACAACTGTAATTGCTGCCAGAATGCTTCACGATACAAATATGAAACACAAAAAGCAGAAGAAGATAATTGATCAGGTTGCAGCGGAGATTATTGTCAGAGAGTACCTTGAATCTCACAGGGGTTAAGTTATTGATTTATATATTGGTGTGCTATAATTATTAAGTAATTTACTATATAAATTTAGGAGAAATTATTATGAGCGAAGAACTTGATATCGTTACATTGATTGATGAAGAAACTGGTGAGGAGATGCAGTTTGCTCTCGTAGATGGTTTTGATTATAAGGACAGAAGCTTTGCTGTATTGATTACAGTAGAGGAGAAAGAGGATGAGTCCGAGATGCTTATTCTTGAGGAAGTTGAAGAAGATGGCGGCGATGTAATGCTTGCTTCACTTTCTGAGGAAGAAGAAGACGAGATTTACGATTATTACGATCAGCTTTGCGACGAAGAATTCGACGATGAAGACAACGCAGAGGAAGAATAATAATCCGTTTAAAGGTAAAAGTACTTCCGGACAGAATAATATTTCCAAGAAGCGTAGGGGCAGCGAGGATGAACTCGTTGTAATTCGTGATGTTTCAAATAATAAAGATTATTATCTTTCTGTAGTTGATACTTTCGTATATGCGAAGAAGGAATATGTTGTTATGTACAATTATGTTCCTGATGATGGTAATCACGATAAACCAGAACTTGTTATTATGCGTGCGGAATTTTCCAAGAAGGGCGATCAGTTGTTTTACTCCATTAAGGATGAAGACGAACTTGAGGTTGCCTTCTCTTGTTTTATGCGCAGATATTATGGATCTGTTGCTCCTAATGAGAAGAAGCGAACAGGGGTTAGAAGTATATAATGAGTAACAGCTTTAATAAGATTGTTAACGCTATTGGTGGATTTTTTATTGGTGGTTTCTGGGGAGTTTTGGGAGTTGTTTTATTCCTTTTTTCTCAGATTCTTGCCATCGTTCTTTGTATGATACTTCGCCTTGATACTGATATATATGAAGGCGTTTATGGTTTTCTTGCTGCTGTTTTTGGAATTGTAATTATTGGGTTTTATTCCTATTTAAGAGGCGGTTTTTCTGTTAAAAAGAATACTCTTGTATTCAAAGATAAACCTAATGCTGAGATTATTTTTCCTGCTATCGTTATAGCTTTTGGTCTCATGGGCGTAGTGCTTCTTTATTTTGTAGTCGTTGACAATATTTCTTCGATTATTCCTAAGGTAAGCGATGAGTATGATACATATAATCAGGCAATGGACCGTTATTCTGAAGTAGATGCTTCAGCTATTCCATTTATCGATTCATGGCTGAATTTTATTTCTGTATGTTTCCTTGTACCAATCGTTGAAGAACTTACTTTCAGAGGAATTTTGCTTGGCGAACTTGCAAGAAAGATTCATCCGGCACTTGCTGTTGTTGTTTCATCTGTAGTATTTGGAACACTCCACGGTCTTTCAATTCAGATTGGATATGCGTTAATTTCAGGAATAATTATCGGCTTTGTTTATTATGTTACTCATAGTATCTGGGCGACAATAACGCTTCATTCTGTATTTAATTTCTGGGGTGCTGGTTTTGTAACACTTCTCGAAGGTGGAGTATTTGGTGATCAGGAACTTCTCATTGATAAGGTTAATACCTTCAGTAGTTACTTTAATCTTATGATGATAATTCCTTCATTTGTTTGTTTATTTTTCCTTTGGAAAAGATATAAAGATAATAAGTATCTTGAAGACAAGGAAAAGGCTGCTGTTACTGCGGAGGCTGAAGTTTGAATAAGCTCGATAGATTTAGATTCGGTAGTTACCATAAACGAAGAATTCTCGGTTTGTTTACTATAGTAGCCGGTGTGTTTTTGGTGGCATTAATTCTTCTTGCTGTTCTTGGTATCTTCAGTTTCAGATCAGAACTTGTAAGTATCAGACTTTCTACAAATCGTTCAGGCCAGTATAGTAATGGTGTTGGTATTAATCTTGATTATATTCCAACTTCAAACAGAATTAATTATTCAGAATTTCAGAGAGAGAATTCATATAAGTCTTTTACTATTGCTGATTGTGTTGATGATTATGTATTTCTCGATGCGAATTCTTCAATAAGTGAGAGTGATATCATTAATGGTAGTGAAGTCAGAATATTGTCACTTGATAATGATGGAGTAATGAGTCTTAGGTATTCAGGTCTCGTTAATACTTTCATAAGTTCAAGATTTGGCTTAAATGTTCCGATTGAAGATACTGAAGGTTACTGGATTAATGATTCCGTTATTGATATTGCTTCTTCATCAGGAACTGTTGTCGCAATGACAGAGAGTGGTAAGCTTGTTCTTGATATTACTTCTGATGATTTTGTTAAGACATTTGAATCTGAGGAAGTAGTTTCATTTAAGGGCCTTTGTAGTTACGGGAACTATATCTATGCTTTGACTGATGAAGGTCAGATTTATCTGTCAAATGATGGTCGTAATTTCTCTCTGTATTATGTAAATGATGAGCAGTTTGATATTAGAACTATAGCTGGTATAGGAAATGCAGTTGCATTTATTACAGAAGATAACAGATATTGTCTGTTTACTGGTACTTCGATTGTCGAAGTAGATGTGCCATTTGAAATTGATGAGAATACAATCATCTCTTCTTCTTCAGATAAATTAGTAGTAGTAAATGGTAATGGTGATGTTTATGCCACAAGTAATGGACTTATTTATTCTGCTGTTCATGATGAGGTAGGACTTTTTGATTCTCTGTCTGCAATTATAGATTATAAGTCTGTTGGTAACTGCTTTTACTATTTAACTGAAGAGGGAAGACTTATTACTCTTAATGTTGATTCATTAAGTGAGTCATTGTCAGTTGACTTATCCACTATTAGTCCAAAACTTTTTGAAGTTACTGAAAGTGGAAGTGTAATTGTTGTTACTAATGACAGAAGAGCATGTCTTGTTTCTTCAGATGGCCATATTTCTGATCTTACGCAGAATGCTGGTTCTGTTGATTCAGTATTTCTTGGTTCTGGCGATAAGTTAATAATGAAGAGTGGTAATAATCTTTATTTTGTTACTGTTTTAAGTGCTATTCAGGTCAATTCAGTAGTACCTCAGGATTTGGTTAATCCTGGTGATTTGTGCTATATCAGAATGGTTTCAGCTAATTCATTTAATGAAGATAACTGGAATGTACTAACTGAGAATACATCTGTATCTTTTTATAATACTTTTGATTCTGTAGTTACAAACAGTAGTGTCAGAATTCTTGGTCTTGGTGATGGCGTTCATGCCATCTCTCAGCCTCTTTATGGAAATGCTACTGATAATTTTTCATATAACACCTTTTATAGAATATCACTTAAGGTTCGAAGTGATTCTGAGAATCTGTCAAATGTTAAGGTCTGGATTTATGGTGATGTTTTTGGTGAAGAAGGTTTTGTTATAGATGAGATCACATCAAATTCTACTGAGTATTCGTATGTATTTGCTTTAACTGGAAGTAAGACACTTTCAGATGAGGATAAATTGTATTTTAATATTTCTTTTGAAGGTGACGGAGTTGTATTTGTAGATGATGTATATCTTGGTGAAGACAGATACTCCGGTAATGATTCTGTTCCTTCTGCTTTTGTTGAGAAAATTACGGCTTCAGATCCTTCAGCAATCAGGCTTAATAATTTGAATTTTTCATCAAGCAATAACTCAGACGAGATATTCTTTGGATTAAGCAATAACTCACTTGAGTGTTCTCTGGATCTTGTAAAGGACTCTAATTCATCTCCATGGTTTGTTATTGGTTCATTTGCTGAAGCAGACAGTATTGATCGTTTTATGGGGTATTTCTGTGGTTCTGTATCTAACGAGTACGGTAAACTTAGAATTGATAATGGAACTGCCATCCCTTGGTCAAGACAGTTCGATGTTATCTATATTGAAATATATGATTCTGATAATGTTTATCTTACAGATATGCAGCGAGGTGCATATGTTTCTTATGTTAAGTCTTTGTTTATTCAGTCTTCATTTTATTCAGAGATTAAGGACCGCGTAATCTTTATTGATGGTATGACATATGAGGGTGGAGTCGTTCAGTCTTCAGCTGATTTCCATGCTATAGATGGCGCAATTAATCTTGAGTCTGTAAATAATTTAAAGCAGGTGTTCGAGGAGATTAATTATGAAGTTCCAAGAATGCCACTTATGTCATCTGATTCAGGTGAGTTAATTTCAAACTTCAGTTATGAAGGCGAGTATTCAGGTACTAATACTGGTGTTTTGACAGCACCACTTATTTGTAATCAGTCATCTTTTGTAAGAATGTTTATGATTAATATTTCTGTTTCAACGATACCTATTGATACTGAAGGTGATGAGATTTTTGAGAGTAATCTTGAGCGTGATGCTTTGATTGCTATTTCGCATCTTGATTATATTAATGAATCAAATGCGCTATTCTTTGATATTATTGATCCTCTTGATGTTACTTCTACTCAGAGTGCTGAGCAGTTCTCTAATGACTGTGTTGTATCACTGGTTGAGAAGGAGGGTGTTGTTTATCTGACAGTTGTTAACATCTCAGAAACGCAACAGCAGTTTACAGTAGATGGTGTAACTTATGGTAATTCACATTTAATGAGATATTCATCAACTGGGGAATTACTCACTGATAGAGCATACAGAAGAAGTGATGTAAGAATTACACTTCAGCCAGGTGAAACTGTTGTAATTTCAATCGATAACACAAAAAAATAAAGAGGTCAGACCTCTTTATTTTTTGCCTTGAAATTCATAAACGACTTTTGTAAATCTTTCCATCAGTTCTTTATGAAGAGTGCTTCCTAATTGATTGGCAATAGAAGCAGGTATAAATCCGCCAGCCATTGTAGCGTGACCTCCACCTTCGCCAATGCCCTCTAATGCTTTTGAAACGAGTTTTCCTGCGTTTACCTCAGTCAGTTCAGAACGAATGGATAATTTAATTCCTGCTGATCTAATAGCGTAAATAACTGCTACATCGATTGTATCAACAGCGAGAATAAAGTCAGAAATCTCGCCAATTAAACCATCACTGCAATCAAATGGAATTCTTGCAAATCCAATTCTGCCGACTGAATCAATATTGTTAATTGTCTGTCCAAAAATCTTAAGATCAGACAGGTTCATGTCATTATTATCAAATAATGAAATTAGTTCATGGTCTGCGGCTTTATGGAGCAGGGAATACGCTTCAATATCCATTGGTGTTACACCACGTGTGAACTTGTTTGTATCCATTTTAAGACCATAGAGAAGTGCTGTTGCAATATCAGTTGGAATTGGAATTTCAAGATCGTTGAAATAGTCACAGATGATAGTTGCACAGGCACCAGTTAGTCTGTGATCAACAAAATCATATTCATACTTGGTTGACCATGGATGATGGTCAATACAAGCAATCTCATATCCTGGGATATCAGTAAAATTCGAATTCATCTTCTGACCATCAATGGTTATTACGTAATCATCCACAGATGGTGATACTTCATGAGCAGATCTAAGCTGGATATTCAGTTTGGAAATCATCTGAATAAGGTTACTCTTAACGATTTTTCCACAATATAAAATGTCGGCGTCGATTCCGTTTAATCTAAGCAGATACTGAAGACCGAAAGCAGAAGATACTGCATCAGGATCAGGATAATTATGAGTCTGAATATATACTTTTTTGTTTCCGAGTACGGCAAGCAACTCATTAAGTTTCTTTACAGAATCAACCATTATTTAAAGTACCTTCGCCAAGAATGACTTAAGTCTGTCATTCTGAGGATTTGTAAAAATCTCTTCAGGTGTTCCTTCTTCAATGATGCGACCTTCATCCATGAAGATAACACGGCTTGCAACTTCACGCGCAAAACCCATCTCGTGAGTTACGACAACCATTGTCATTCCTTCATTAGCAAGATCCTTCATTACTTCAAGAACTTCACCAACCATCTCAGGGTCAAGAGCTGAAGTAGGCTCATCGAAAAGAAGCACATCAGGATTCATGCAGAGAGCTCTTACAATAGCTATACGCTGCTTCTGACCGCCTGAAAACTGGCTAGGATAAGCATCACCACGATTAGCAAGCTGAACCTTTGCAAGAAGCTTCAAGGCCTTCTCATTAGCTTCTTCCTTGCTCATCTTTAAAAGCTTTGTTGGAGCAAGAGTCATGTTCTCAAGAATTGTAAGGTGAGGGAACAAGTTAAAGTGCTGGAAAACCATTCCCATCTTCATTCTGAGTTTATTAATATCAGTTGAAGGTGAAGTAATATCTACATCTTCAAAAGTGATTGTGCCTGAAGTTGGCTTTTCAAGAAGATTAAGAGATCTAAGGAAAGTTGATTTACCTGAACCAGAAGGTCCAATGATTACAACTACTTCACCTTTGTCGATAGTGGTAGTAATACCATCAAGAGCTTTGATAGTGCCTTTGTTGTAGTGCTTTTTAAGATCTTCAACAACAATAAGATGATTATTAGCGCTCATTGTTTCTTAATCTCCTTTCAAGTATAGTGATCAGCTTACTGAAAATCATAACAATAACAAGATAAATTAATGCTACGGCGATGAGTGGCATAAAAGCTGAATATGTACGGCTTCTGATAATATCACCACCCTTGGTAAGATCCTGAAGTCCTACATAACCTGAAACAGATGTTTCCTTTACAAGTACAATGAACTCATTTGCAAGGGCAGGAAGGATGTTCTTAAAAGCCTGAGGAATAATGATATAAATCATTGTCTGAATGTAATTAAAACCAAGAGATCTTCCTGCTTCGAACTGGCCATTATCGATACTCATGATTCCGCTTCGGATAATCTCAGCAACATAAGCACCAGAGTTAACACCAAATGCAATGATCGCTACCATAACTTTATTTGTAGAAGCAGCGAAAATAATAAAATATGCAATCATGAGCTGAACAACGACTGGAGTACCACGAATGATTGTAAGGTAAATGTTTGCAATCCAGTTAAGAACCTTTAATGAGGCTTTACCAATTCCAGGATTCAAATCAGCATAAGTTTTATCATGTGTTGATCTGATAATTGCAATGATACAACCAAGAAGAATTCCGAGAAGAGTAGCAAAAAAAGTAACGATTAATGTTATCTTTAAACCCTTAAGGATGTACATGTATCTGTCATCTTTGACAAAGTTTAAAACGAATTCGTCAACCATCTTTTGAAGCCAGGATGGCATTTTTAAAAATAGGGAAATCATTATATTCCTCCACAAAATAAGCATCGCTATATTTTAACATAAAAAAAGAGGAAGAAATATTTCATTTCTTCCTCTAAATAATTCTGATTTATAAATTAGAAATTAAGCTTCAGATGGGATGTACTTCTCGATGATTGCAGCGATAGTACCGTCAGCTGTCATTTCTTCAAGAACGCGGTTAATCTCATTCAAGAGCTCCTCGTTATCCTTGCTTACTGCCATAGCGTAATCCTCTACAGCGTATGGTGTCTCAAGAATTGTAAGACCTTCGTTAGCTGCTACGAAAGCAAGCGCTGGCTGATTGTCGATTACTACTGCATCAACGTTACCGTTAATGAGAGCTACGATAGCATCAGCACCCTTGTTGTAACGGTCTACACGATCGTCACCAATATCGTCTGACATGTAGATGTCACCAGTTGTACCCTGCTGAACACCAACGATATAGTCACCTTCGATGAGTGCGTCGATATCTGTGATTTCTGAACCCTCAAGAACGATGATTGACTGAATACCTGTAGCGTAAGATGTTGTAAAGTTAACTGACTGGAGTCTGTCCTCAGTAACTGTCATACCTGCGCAACCAATATCATACTTACCTGACTGAACACCAGCGATGATTGAATCGAACTCAACGTCCTGGATCTCAAGCTCAAGACCAAGTCTTGAAGCAACCTCAGCTGCGATCTCAGCGTCGATACCAACAATAGTATCTCCATCATAGAACTCGTAAGGTGGGAAAAATGCATTTGTAGCCATTACGAGCTTACCCTCATTGATTGTGAGAGAGTCTTCAGCTTTCTTTGAACAAGCTGCGAAACCGAAGCACATTGTCATAATAAGGCAAAGTGAAACGATCTTCATAAGTGTTTTCTTCATAAATTTGCTCCTTTCATACCTTTATATTGGTATTACAAAGCGTATTATAAAGCGAAAAATGAAAATTATCACTAAAAATGTTTAATTAGAAAAAGAGAAATTATTAGAAACCTGTTATTAGCCCTTAAGCAATTCGTCGATAAACAGGTTGCTGATTTTTCCTGAACGAGTTCTCCATGATTTGCAGACTGACTCAGCAAGTTCCTTGCTTGATACCTTAAAAGATGCCTTAAAATCACGACCACCTTTAGTAGAAGAGAGGTGAATCATATAGGTGTTATTCTCATCACCAGATGGTTCAACAAATGCTTTAACGGCATTAGTGTCTTCGAGTTCAACTACAAGTTCAGCTGCAGCTTTTTTCAGATAAGCGAGAATTTGTCTGTTTAATGTAGAAGAAACGTCTTCAAGAATAGCTTCACCACCAGCTGTGATGAAAAGATTCTCGTTCATTCCGATAACTTCACCAGTTCCGGTGTCAGATTCTTTTTTGTCCATTAAGTTACCAGCGATTAATTCGGAATAGACCTGAGAAAATGTAAAAAAGTCAATGTAAAGGGAATCCATGCACTTATCGAGCAGAAGCTGATAACTGACTCCAGGTGCATTCTTTACGAGGAAAAGAATAAATATTTTACAATCTGCAGGTGTGAATGATTTCATAGATAACTCCTTGTTTGTCTAATTATATAACTAAAACAATATCAAGGCAAAATGTACAATTTACTAGTAGATTAGTGTATAATACGTGCGTTATTTGGGGTACGTTAGAAAGGAGAGCATAGATAATGCTTGAATTAAAAAATATTACTTTCGAGGTTGATGATGGAAAGTCAAAGAAGGCTATCCTTAAAGATCTTAATCTCACTATAGATGATAATAAGTTTGTTGTTATTACTGGCCCAAATGGTGGCGGTAAGTCAACACTAGCCAAGCTTGTTGCTGGTATTGAGAAGCCAACAAGCGGACGCATTATATTCAATGGAACAGATATTACTGATATGTCAATTACTGAGAGAGCTAATCTTGGTATTGGTTATGCTTTCCAGGCTCCTGTTAAATTCAAGGGTATTAGAGTAATTGATCTCTTGAGAATTGCAGCTGGCAAGGATCTTAAGGTAAATGATGCATGTTCATATCTTTCAGAAGTAGGACTTTGTGCTCGTGATTATATTAATCGTGAGGTTAATGGTTCGCTTTCTGGTGGTGAGCTTAAGAGAATTGAGATTGCTACTGTACTTGCACGTAATTCTGAACTCGCTTTGTTTGATGAGCCTGAAGCTGGTATCGATCTTTGGAGTTTCCAGAATCTTACACGTATTTTCGAGAAGATGCGTGAGGATGTTAGCGAGAGAGCCATAATTATCATTTCACATCAGGAGAGAATCCTTAAGATTGCTGATGAGATTGTAGTTCTTGCTAATGGTTCTATTAAGGCACAGGGTCCTGGAAGTGAGATTCTTCCAACAATTCTTGGTACAGAGGCTGCAGTAGATGCGTGTGCAATGTTATCAAATGAAGGAGGTAAGAAGTCATGATTGAGAATATGGATGAAATCCAGCAGAGAATGATTGAAGAACTTGCTGACCTTCACGAGACACCAGTTGGTGCTTATAACTTTAGAGCAAACAGCAAACTTGCAGGAAGAAATACAACTGCAAATATCGATATTATTTCGAAGGATGACGGTTCTGGTATTGATATCAAAATTAAGCCAGGCACAAAGAATGAGAGTGTTCATATCCCAGTTGTTATTAGTGCAAGTGGTATTAAGGAGACTGTTTATAACGATTTTTATATCGGTGATGACTCAGATGTAGTAATTGTTGCTGGTTGTGGTATTCATAACTGTGGTAAGCAGGATTCAGAGCATGATGGTGTTCACAGATTCTTTGTTGGAAAGAATGCCAAGATTAAGTATGTTGAGAAGCACTATGGTGATGGTGACGGAACAGGTAAGAGAATTCTTAATCCTGTAACTGAAGTTACTATGGAAGAGGGAAGCTCCATGGAGATGGAGATGGTTCAGATCAAGGGTGTAGATTCTACTGAGCGTACTACAGTTGCAAAGCTTGCTGCTGGTGCAAAACTTGTTGTTCATGAGCGTCTTATGACACATGGTACACAGACAGCTGGAAGTATCTATAATGTTGAACTTAATGGTGATGATTCATCTGCTGATATCGTTTCAAGATCTGTTGCAAGAGATACTTCTTATCAGAAACTTGACCTTTGTATTAAGGGTAACGCAGCATGTTATGGTCATACTGAGTGTGATTCAATCATTATGGATAAGGGCACGATCCTTGCAGTTCCAGCATTGGAAGCTAATTCTGTTGAGGCTTCACTTGTACATGAGGCAGCTATTGGCAAGATTGCAGGTGAGCAGCTTAATAAGCTTATGACTCTGGGTCTTTCAGAGAAGGAAGCAGAAGAGCAGATTATTAACGGCTTCTTGAGATAAGTTAACTGATAATGATAGAAACAAAAAAGATGCTTCATCGAAGCATCTTTTAGTTTGTGTAAAAATCAATCGAGATTAGATAATCAGGCAAAGAGCGATGTAGATTACATCAATAATAAGTCCGCATAATACAATTGTTGCCCATGTCTTTGGAACTGAGAATCCCATCTTCTTCTTAAGATGATCGTGGATAGGAGTTGTTACATTCTTAAGAATAATTACCTTCTTCTTTGTAAGTCTTCCGATAGTAATTTTAAGAATGCTGAGTCCACCATCAATAAGGAATGGAAGGCCAATAATAAGGTATGCAAATGGGATTTTTAAGTACATTGCGTAGAAAGCAATAAAGAAACCAATTGATCTTGAACCAGCGTCACCCATAAGCATCTTGCTAGGGTAGTGGTTGAAGATAAGATAAGCTCCAAGACAAGCAACTACTGCAAAGCCTGGAATAAACTCAACGAGTCTGTACTGACCATTAATAAAATGAACAATCATCATTGTGATGACAGCAAGGATTGTAAGTGAACCAGAAAGACCATCAACACCATCTGTTGCATTTGTAGCATTGATTGAAACGATATAAAGAATTGCTGCAAGAACGGCATATACAAATGGGTTAATGAAGAATGATGAACCTGTGATACCGATAGTGCATTCGTTGCTGAAAAGGAATGGGAATGTAAATCCACCAGCAATCGCTACACCAAAATCGAGTGCTCCCTTAAGATATTCTCCCCATGGTGTCTTTGATCTGTCGTCAAGGAAACCGAAGAGCATCGAGAGTAAAAGCAAAGCACATACAAAAGCAGTACCAATTGTAATCTCACCCAAAAGGAAAGAAAGAAGAGAAAACGCTGTCGCGAAATATACACCAACACCAGTTGGCTTTCCAATATTTACTTCGCTTCCGATTGCGAATTTACGACCACGATCCTGACCCAAAAGTGCCTTTCCAAATGGAAGGAATCTCAGAAGAATGAAAGTTAGTCCAAAACCAACAATAGCCACAGCAAATAATCTAATTAATTCAGTCATAATACACCTCTCAAGCCTAAGCATTATAATATACATTCGAGTGTAAATTTGCTATAATTTTGTTCGTTAATTACACAAATCACAATATTTTGGAGGTCTACATGGACTACAAATCTAATATAGCAGAAAAGATTTCAGAAATTACAGGTCTTGATAAGGAGCAGATTTATAAGCTTATTGAGATTCCACCACAGGAGAATATGGGTGATTTTGCTTTCCCATGTTTTATTCTTGCAAAGACATTGCGTAAGGCTCCACCTATGATTGCAGCTGATATCGCTTCTGATCCAAGACTTTCAGAGGATAAGGTTCTTACTCCAAAGAATGTAGGTCCATATGTAAACTTCTTTATCGACAGAAGTTACTATGCTTCAGATGTTGTAGGCAAGATTAATAATCTTGGTGCTTCATATGGCACTGCAAATGAGGGTGAAGGTAAGACAGTTATCGTAGAGTATTCTTCTCCTAATATTGCAAAACCATTCCATGTTGGACATGCTTTTACAACTATTATTGGTAATTCACTTGCAGAGATTTATACAAAGCTTGGTTACAAGGTAGTTCGTATGAACCATCTTGGTGACTATGGTACTCAGTTCGGTAAGCTCATCACAGCGTATAGACTTTGGGGTGATGAAGAGGCTCTTAATAATGACCCAATCACTGAGCTTTTGAGAATCTATGTAAAGTTCCATGAGGAAGAGAAGAATGATCCTTCACTTACAACTACAGCACGTGAGAATTTCAAGAAGCTTGAGGATGGATGCGAGGAAGAAGTAGCTCTCTGGCAGAAGTTCAGAGATATGTCTCTTGTTGTTTTCGAGAAGCTTTATAGGAGAATGGGTGTAACTTTTGATAACTATAATGGTGAGTCTTTCTATTCTGATAAGATTCCTGCTGTAGTTGATATGCTCCGCGAGAAGAATCTCCTCGTTGAGAGTGAGGGTGCTCAGGTAGTAGATCTTGAGGATCAGGGACTTCCACCATGTATCATCTTGAAGAGTGACGGAACAACAATTTACGCTTCACGTGATATTGCAGCCGTTCTTTATCGTCATGATACATATAATTTCGATAAGAATATCTATGTTGTTGGTACACCACAGGCGCTTCACTTTAAGCAGGTTTTCTCTGTAATCAAGAAGGCTGGATTTGATTTTGCTGATGACTGCGTACACGTAGGATTTGGTCTTGTTAAGTTTGGTGGCGGAATGAAGTTCTCAACAAGAGACGGTAACATCGTCCTTCTTGAGGATCTCCTTAATGAAGCTGTTTCAAAGACAAGAGAAATCATTGTAAAGAATGCTGAGACACGTGGACAGCAGATGAGCGATGAGGAAATCGATGAGATTGCTGAGCGCGTTGGTATTGGTGCTGTTATTTATACATATGTTAAGTCAGGAAGAGAAAGAGATATCGTATTCTCATGGGATGAGATTCTTGATTTTGAAGGTGATACAGCTCCATATCTTATGTACACATATGCCCGTACTAAGTCAATCATCCGTAAGGCTATGGATCAGGGCTTTAAGCCATCTTCAGATCCTGAAGTTATCAAGACTCTTACAGATGATGAAGAATATAGTGTAATCAGAAGTCTTGCTGATTTTGAGGATGCAGTAAAGAAGGCTGCTGCAAGTAACGAACCATTTATGATTTCACGTCAGCTTGGTGTAATTGCAAGAAGCTTTAACCGTTTCTATAACAATTCAAGCATCCTTGGTGCAGATTCAAATGAGCGTAAGGAAGCAAGACTTGCACTTTGTGAGGCTACATGTAACACAATTAAGTCTGGTCTTAATCTTCTTGGAATCAAGGAAGTAGAGAGGATGTAATTCACTATGCAGGAAATGCCGGATTTTAAGAATATTAAGTATGTAAGACCAAGTGTTGAAGAGATAACGAATTATGTTCGTGATTCAAGACTTAAGCTTATGACATCACAGGATCCGGATATCGCTGCTGGTGTTATGCTGGATTTTGAGAAGCTTATCAGTAAGTTTGATACTCAGTATGCTCTTTGTAATATCCTGCATGACCTTGATACAAGTGATGAGTTTTATACAACAGAGCTTGAGTTTTTCGATGAAGCTTTTGCTCAGGTGAGTGAGCTTTCTGCCGCCATGCTTACATGCATGCTGAACTGCCCTTGTAGCGATAAGCTTAAAGAGCGTTTTGGCGATATGATTTTTAAGAAGGCTGTAAACAGCAAAGAGACTATTTCTTCTGAAATTTTGGGAGAACTTGCTGCAGAGTCTTCCTTGGAGAATGACTATTCACAGATTCAGTCTGAAGCTGAAATTGAATTCAGAGGTAAGGTTTGTACTTTAAGTACTCTTGTTCCTTATCTTGAGTCAACTGACCGTAAAACAAGACGTGAAGCACATAAAGTTCTCGATCGTTACTATATGGAGAAGAAGGGTGACTTCGATTATATTTACGACGAACTTGTTAAGGTTCGTACAACTGCTGCGCAGAAGTTAGGCTATAAGAACTTTACTGAACTTGGATATAAGCGTATGGAAAGATACGACTATACAAGGGAAGATGTAGCAAAGTTCAGAGATGCAATCTGTAAGTATATTGTTCCTATTACATCTGAAATCAGAAGACTTCAGAAGGAAAGACTTGGCGTTGAGAATCTCATGTTTTATGATTTGCCATGTCTTTTTAAGAAGGGTAATCCTGTTCCTTGTGTATCTGGAAATGGCTATGAGAGAGTTGCTGGCGAATTCTTTACAAAAATGTTTGGCTTAAGCCCAAGCTTTTTTGATGTTCTTTCGGAGCATGGATTTACTGATCTTCTTGCACGTAAAGCAAAGTCTACTGGTGGATACTGTATGTATCTCGAGGATTATGCAATCCCATTTGTATTTATGAATGGTAATGGTACAGCGGATGATGTTGCTACTATTGTTCATGAAGGTGGACATGCTTATGCTGCAATTAAGAGTGCTGAAGTTTCGCCTTTTGTTGAGTGCTTGTCACCAACACTTGAGACATGTGAGATTCATTCAACTGCAATGGAGTTTATGTCATATCCTTATATGAACATGTTCTATGGTGATAAGGCTGAGCAGTACTGTGAGCTTCATATGACACAGGCTTTGTTATTTCTTCCATATGGCTGTATGGTAGATGAATTCCAGCATATTATTTACGATAATCCTGATTTGAAGCCTGAAGAGCGCCACGAAGTGTGGAAGAAACTTGAGGAGAAGTATCAGCCAGATATTAAATATAATTCTGAGCATCCTTTCCATTCAATGGGTGGTGCATGGATGAAGAAGGATCATATCTTTACAACTCCTTTTTATTATATTGATTATTGTCTTGCACATATTTGTGCTTTGGAACTCTGGAGCGATTCACTTGAAGATAAGAAGGAAGCTCTCATTAAGTACAATCATTTGTGTGAGATGGGTGGTACTGATACGTTCCTTAATCTTATTGATCGTGCAGGCCTTGAGTCTCCATTTGATGTTGGTGTAATAAAGAAACTTGCTTATAGTGCGTGCAAGTTTTTGAATCTTTAATTGACAGGATTTTGATATGAATTTACCAGAGACATTTATTAATAGAATGAATGCATTCTTTAAGGAAACTAATACTCCTTCTGAAGGCTTTTATGAGAGCTTTGATAAGGTTCCCCTTAAAGGTGTCAGACTTAACAGAAGTAAAGTAGCAGAAGAAGATTATTCTTCTGTTATTTCTTCGCTTGGAGAAGAAGTAAATAAGGTTACATGGTGTTCATCTGGTTTTTATACAACAAATGAATCTTCAGGTAACGACCCTTATTACCATGCAGGTGTTTATTATCCAACAGAGCCTTCTGCAATGCTTCCTGCCCAGGTTATGGCAGCAAAGCCAGGAGATATGGTACTTGATTTATGTGCTGCTCCAGGAGGTAAAGCGTGCCGCCTTGGAGAAGATTTGAAGGGTGAAGGCCTTCTTATTGCAAACGAGATTAATGAGAATCGTGCAAAGGCGCTCCTTCGTAACATCGAAAGAATGGGAATAAACAACTGTGTAATTCTTAATGAAACTCCAGAGAAACTTGCAGTTAATTTTGCTGGCTTTTTCGATAAGATCCTTGTTGATGCGCCTTGCTCTGGAGAGGGCA
This sequence comes from Saccharofermentans sp., assembly GCA_045598005.1. GTDB lineage: Bacteria > Bacillota > Clostridia > Saccharofermentanales > Saccharofermentanaceae > Saccharofermentans. The sequence continues at coordinate 20,869 of JAZLLF010000008.1, forward strand.
TGTTCAGAAGAGATCCATCTGCAGTTAAGTCATGGGAGAAATTTGGTCCTGTTACATGCATGAAGATGCAAAATGAGATTCTCGAAAGCACTCACCGTATGCTTAAGGCAGGTGGTGAGCTTGTATATTCTACATGTACTTTTTGTGAGGGTGAGGATGAAGACATGATTCTTGCTTTTATGGAGAAGTATCCTGAATACGAGGTTATTCCTCATCCGGAATTAGTGGGTGTAAGTCATGCTGGTCCTGATAGTAAACTTCCTGGAAGCATGCGTATCTGGCCTCACTTGTCAGAAGGAGATGGCCATTTCTGCGTGCATCTTCGAAAGAAAGATGATGCAGTTGTTGAGGAATATGAACTATCCAAGATTCCTTCCTATAAGAAAAAGCGTAACGATAATTACGGTTTTGGTAAGTCTCGTGAGACTTTGTGTAACTTTATGGCTGAGATCCTTGTTAAGGAGAAGGCTAAGGAATACGCTGACTATATTAAAGATAAATTCATTATGCATGGTAACAGACTTCATATTTTGTCTGTTCCTGAGAGATTATTTGATGGGCTTAAAGTTGTAAAGCTTGGTGAGTTCCCAGGAGAAATTAAGCCAACAACAACTGAGAGAATTTTTATTCCATCACATTCTCTGGCACTTGGTCTTAAGTACGAAGATATAAGGAAGGATTCCGTTATTAGTCTTGGAAGAGATTCGGAATTAACAATTCGTTATCTTAAGGGTGAGACAATTAATATTGATTTTAATGATTATCCTGAACTTAAGAAGAAGGGTACAGTGATAATTGCTGTTGATAAGTATCCTGTTGGATTTGGAAAAATTACTTCTGATGGTTCTGTTAAGAACCTTTATCCTAAGGCATGGAGACTTGTCTGATTATTATAGATAAAGAGAATATATTTAAGAGGAGACTTAATAATGAGAATTATTATTGCTACAGGAAATAAAGATAAGGTTAGAGAGATTAATGAGATTCTTGCAGGAACAGAGTTTGATGCTGTTTCCATGAAGGAAGTTGGAATTAATCCTGAGATTGTTGAGGATGCAGATTCTTTCAAAGGTAATGCTTTGAAGAAGGCAATGACAGTTCATGAGTTTACTAATGACTATGTAATGGCTGATGATTCAGGTCTTTGTATTGATGCATTAGATGGAGCTCCAGGTATCTATTCTTCAAGATTTTGTGGCGAAGATTCAACTTATGAAGAGAAGTTTGCAAAGATTAACGAGATGCTTGAGGGCGTTCCTGACGAGAAAAGAACAGCTCACTTTACTTGTGCAATTGCAGTTGTAAGACCTGATGGATCTTCATTTACTGTTGAAGAGTATTTCAATGGAGTTCTTCTTAAAGAGCCTCAGGGAGAGAATGGATTTGGTTATGATCCTATTTTCTTTGTACCTGAATACAATATGACAAGTGCTGAAATGTCAATCGAAATGAAAAACAGTATGAGTCACAGGGGAAAGGCCCTTCGTTCAATGGTTGAAAAACTTTTGGAGACGTGATAATATTTGTCAGCACGTACAAATGTCCACGTGGTGTGGACTATCAAACGTGAAATCTTTTTGAAAGGTCTTTCTTACCATGAGTGATGAAGTAACAGAATATTATCTCGTTGATAAAAATGTTCTTCCTGAAGTATTCATTAAAGTTATGGAAGTTAAGCAGCGTTTAAATACTGGTGAATCAATTTCCGTTAATGAAGCAGTTAGAAAGACAGGTCTTTCAAGAAGTGCTTATTATAAGTATAAGGATTCAGTTCTCCCATTTTTTGAGGCAACAAATGGTAAGAAGGTGACACTCCTTATTACTGTTGAGAATTTCCAGGGTATCTTATCTTCCATTCTTAATGTTGTTGCAACTTCCAAGGCAAATATTCTTACAATTAATCAGAATATCCCTGTTAACGGACTTGCTGATATCTCGATTTCTCTTGAGACTGCTTCAATGTTTGGTTCGATTGAAGACATTATATTTGATATTAAGAAAATTGCAGGTATTCGTTCCTGTAAGTTATTAAGTAGAGAATAATTTATTTATATAAAGGTGGCTAGTAGTATGATTAGTATTGCAATTTTAGGTTTTGGTGTTGTCGGATCAGGAGTAGCAGAAGTAATTGCTATGAATTCTGACAAGATCGCAAAGCATCTTGGTGAAGAACTTCAGGTTAAGCGTGTTCTTGATTTGCGTGAATTCCCTGATAGCCCTTTTGGACATCTTGTAACTCACGAGGCAGCAGACGTATTTGAAGATCCAGATATTAAGGTTGTTGTTGAGACAATCGGTGGTGCAAGAATTGCTTACGAGTACACAAAGCTTGCTCTTTCGAAGGGTAAGAGCGTAGTAACAAGTAATAAGGAACTTGTTGCAACTCACGGTGTTGAGCTTATGAAGCTTGCTGAGGAGAATAACTGTATTTACCTTTACGAGGCTGCAGTAGGTGGTGGTATTCCTATTATTCGTCCACTTCACAGATGTCTTGCTGCAAATAAGGTAGTAAGAGTTGCAGGTATTGTAAACGGTACAACAAACTACATTCTTACAAATATGAGAACTGCTGGTATTTCTTATTCTGAGGCTCTTTCACAGGCTCAGGCTAATGGTTATGCAGAGCAGAACCCAGCTGCTGATGTTGATGGTATCGACGCACAGAGAAAGCTTTCTATCCTTTCATCAATCTGCCTTGGTGGTCTTTATGTATCACCTGAAGAGATTAATACAACAGGTATTTCTGCTATTACACTTGATGATATTAACTTTGCTTCAAAGATTAACTGCGGAATTAAGCTTCTTGCAGTATTTCTTAATAACGAAGGTTACGATAAGCCAGCTGTATTTGTAGCTCCACATTATGTTTCAAAGTCATCAATGCTTGCTCCTGTTGAGGATGTATTTAACGGAATTATTGTTGAGGGTAATGCACTTGGAGAGGCAATGTTCTATGGCCGTGGTGCTGGTATGCTTCCAACAGCTTCTGCAGTTGTTGGTGATATCCTTGAGGCTGCACTTCCTGTAGACAAGAATGCTTCATGCCATAACTGGTACGTTGAGCCAAATGGTAACAGAGTAACATCAGAGTATGCTGATATCGTTACAGATATCGTTGTAAAGGCAGCTGCTGGTAAGGTAGATGAGATTAAGGCAGCATTTGCTTCTTATGATCTTGAAGTTGCTCTTGATGATTCTGAAAATACCGCAGTTATCGTTAAGAGAATTGCTCATAAGGATGTTGAGACACTTGTAGCTTCTGTTGATGGTACATGGCTCCATTATATGGCTTAAGATTTATTGTAGTTTAATAAAAATAAGACCGGATATCCGGTCTTATTTTTTTGCTTTGATTCTTTCCTGAAGTTCCTTCATTACATCGGAATAATGACGATGTTTGGCATTAGGGAAGGAGTAAAGAATTCGGCCGTGGCCAATGTGTCTGTGTTTTAAAAGATCATCTTTCTTGGATTCATACTTCTCAGAAAGTTCCTTAAGTAGCTGCTCGGATTCTTCGTGAATATGTTCGATTGCATCATCAAGTCTGTCGTGAGCTTCAGCTTTGGCGAGTGCAGCCTGAACTCTTGTTTCCTGAATGTTCTGAGCTGTTTTAAGTGAGTTTTCACCAATTCTTGAGCTCATTCTGTTACTAATAATTCGTATGGAAGAACTGATTTCATCAAGTTCTTTGAGCTTTTTGTTAAGCCCGATAAGAATAAGTGTAGTAACAATAGTATCAGTTATAAGAACGAAATACAGAACAAATAGAATAGGATATCCGTATTTTGTTGGTATGTTGGCAACTGTAATATTATAGATTGCAGGATGAGCGATCTTTACAGCAAATACAACCGCAAGCCCCCATATGATACTGAATGCAAGACAAATATAGCCATTTAGATTGAATGGCATTTTGCTATAGTCCCACCATCTGGCATGAAAGAACTTATCAAGTATAAAGCCTGCAAATAATTCAATGGCAGTAGTAAGGATAATTCCCTCAAGAAATACGATAAAAACGTTATCGATATTTATTGTCTGGTAGAAAAACAGAACGGCCGACATGCCGAATCCATAGACAGGGCATACCGGACCGTTTAAAAATCCACGATTTAGTAATTTACCTTTAACTACAGCCTGATAGATTACTTCGATTATCCATCCTATGAAAGAGTAAATCAGAAGAAACCAGCAGTAGTTATAAATTATCATATCTGATTCTCACAATATTCTCTGTAGAGAGTAGCAAGTTCAGCCATGGAAGCATTCATCTTGACCTGAAGTCTTGAGATATCCTTCAAATTCTTATTTGCGATTGCATCCTTGATGCTTGCAAAGATTGATGTGCTCTCATTTGTTGACTTTGCGATAGTCATCTTAAGCTTCTCGATATCACTCCACATATCGTCATCAACGATGTTAGCTGTTGTGTGCTTCTTGTTATAGCCTCTGATTGTTGTGAGGTTATTAGGAACTACACGCTCAATGAGTTCGTACTGCCATCTGTCAAGCATTGCGTGTGAATAAGATGTAAGTACTTTATCGTTAAATACGTCGCCGGCACAAAGTACATCTGAAACGTTGTCATCTGCGATGAATGTTTTCAAAGAGTCGTAAACAGTTGCAGGTGGAACACCAAACAAAGTATCTCTCTCTTCATCTGACATTGTCTCGAAAATATCTTCTTCGCATCTATAAAGCTTATTTGTCTCAAGGTAATCACCTGGAGTACCGTAAGGCTTGATGAATTCTGCCTCGAGCTCCTTAGTAGTCTTGTTAGAAGCAAGAGCGTACTTGATTCCATCGAGCATGCACTGATAGATAGCTGAAAGGCAAAGGTAAGTATTAGTATGTGGGTTAGGGGAACGAAGCTCGAAACGTGTTGCGTATCTGTTCTCTTCGCTTCTTACGAGACCCAAAAGAACTGATCTGTTACGTGATGGTGTAAGTACATCCTTACCAAGTGAAGCAACTGCATGTGTAGGTGCCTCAAAACCTGGCTGAAGTCTCTTAAATGCATCAGTTGTAGCAGAAACGAATGGGTTAATGAGATCATAGTGCTTCATGATACCCATAAGTGAACCCCAGCCAAGACGGCTAAGGTAATCAGCCTTCATATCCATTGGTGCAAAGAGGTTAATCTTCTTGCCATTCTTAAGGAAAGCAACAGCATTTACGTGAGTATGCTCACCAGAACCAGCTACACCTGGAATTGGCTTTGCTTCGAAAGTAACTTCGAGACCATGCATACGGAAGATTTCCTTAATAAGGATACGAGCAGTAAGCTCATAGTCAGCGCCCTGAAGTGCATCAGAATACTTCCAGTCAACCTCAAGCTGCTCCATAATACGATGGAAGTCACCAGAAGAAGTTACAGCAGCCTTAACACCACCAACTTCCTTATGACCCATCTCTGGATTAAATCCATACTGATCAAGAACGAGGATAACCTGCTCAAGAGCTGTTCTTACAACACCCTTAGTACGCTTCCAGTACTGCTCCTTAAGAACCTGAGATATAGAAAGCTGCTCGCTTGCAATCTTCTCGTCAGGGGAATTAACCCAGAACTCGAGCTCAGTAGCCATGATAAGAGTAATCTTATTAAGATCTTCAGGCTCGAAACCATATTCCTCACAAAGTGCCTTGTCGTTCTCGAATACTTCCTTAATAACCTTCTCGAAATAGTTAGCACTCTTCTTAAGTACTGATCTTGAACATACAGCATCACCGTTATGGTAAAGGAAAGAAGGGATACGAAGTGTTCCGATTGGAAGACCAGTAGCATAGTCAATATGCTCGTAATTATAGTCGATGTACCAAACTACATCTGAATCTGGAACGAGATCAACTTTACCATCATTAAGTGTTGCAATACCAGGGAGTACTACGGATGAACCGTCAGTCTGAACTGCCTGACCATCAAGATAGTTCTGAAGATTGTCGTGGAAATCACTAATAGGAATCTTCTCGTCAGTGTCGTTTCCTGATAAATCAACACCCATAAGTGAAACAAACTTAATTTCCGGATGAGCTTCAAGGATTGCAGTAATATCACTTACTGAATGCTTCTCTGGCGGAATTATGCTCAATAAATCCGGATTTACTTTAAATTCTGTCATGGTAAATACCATCCTCTTACATTTTTCACATCATCAAACGATATTCTATCATAATGAAATTTAGTAAACAATTTATATGTAACTATATATATAATGCAAAAACCACAAATTTAACTTGATTTTTGAAGCAGTAATAGGGCAAAATCTTTCTATGCTTAAAATGTATAAACACATTCTTGATATAGACAATTTAGGTAACAGAGTTTTTACTAAGATTCTGTTTACTTTTTTGTTCTTGATTCGCGTTGTTTTTAATTTTTTTCCTTTGGGTGATCCTGATTTCTATCCGCTTTATAAGTGGTCACAAGATGCATTATCAAATCCTGATATGCTTATGAATGCAACAATATCTGATATGCCTATTACTTTAGGGAACATTGTATTTATTATTTCAAGTCTGTTTATTGATTTTCTTATGATAATGGGTGCACTCACTTATTGTGGTGCTTATATACGTAATTATCGTAAAAAAATCGCTGAAGTTAATAAGGCCTTTGGGAAAATGGTGATTTCAAATTCACGATTAACTGGCCGCATTCTTTTGATGGGACTGATAATTGTATTTTTATTTGTTCCAATTAGCATATTTGTGTTGTATTTACCGATAATTTTTATTATTATCTTCCCGTGTTTAATTGTGTATGTAGCATGTTATCTGTCTGGTGACAAGGGAATATTTGCCAGCATACCTGAAACAGTTAAACGAACCAGAGGATTTTATCTTTTGATTGCGCGTGATTTAAGTACAATAATGCTTTGTTATTTTCTGCTTGATTACCTGCTTGCGATGATTGGTGATAAAATTCCCGTTGTGACTTATGTAGTTGCGCCTTTCGCAGTAGCGTATATTTTCCTTGTTATAGGAAGGTATGCAGGTTTTATTTACTGTAGAATACATGAGGCTCCGCTTTTTATTGTGCGAAGACCTGGAAAACAATAATGATTCTGCTTTGCAGTTGATTTATATACAGTTTATTGGAGGTATAAATATGGACGTTAAAGAAGTAGCTATTCAGAAGCATACTGAATGGCAGGGTAAAATTGAGGTAGTAAATCGTGCTCCTGTTGATTCTAAGGAGGCATTGTCAATCGCTTATACACCAGGTGTTGCTGCACCATGTCTTGAGATTTCTGACAATGTAGATCTTTCATATAAGTACACAAGAAGAAGCAACCTTGTTGCAGTAGTAACTGATGGTACAGCAGTTCTTGGTCTCGGTGATATCGGACCAGAGGCTGGTATGCCAGTTATGGAAGGTAAGTGTGCTCTTTTTAAGGCTTTCGGTGATGTTGATGCATTCCCACTTTGCATACGTTCTAAGGAAGTTGATGATATCGTTAATACAGTTAAGCTCCTTGCTGGTTCTTTCGGTGGTGTAAACCTCGAGGATATTTCAGCTCCACGTTGCTTTGAGATTGAGAAGAGACTTAAGGAAGATCCTGAAGTTGATATCCCTATCTTCCACGATGATCAGCATGGTACAGCTGTTATCACACTCGCTGGTATGATTAATGCTCTTAAGCTTGTTGGCAAGAACATGGATGATATCGCTGTTGTTGTTAACGGTGCTGGTGCTGCTGCTACAGCTATCACAAAGCTTCTTATCGCTCGTGGTCTTAAGGATGTAGTTCTTTGTGACCGTGCTGGTGCTATCTATTCTGGCCGTCCAAACAACATGAACCCAGCTAAGGAAGAGATTGCTGCAATCACAAACCAGAAGGGTAAGAAGGGTACACTTGCTGATGTTCTCGTTGGCGCTGATGTATTTATCGGTGTATCTGCTGCTAACGTTCTTACACCAGAGATGGTAAAGACAATGGCTAAGGATCCAATCGTATTTGCTTGTGCAAACCCAGATCCAGAGATTCGTCCAGAGCTTGCTAAGGAAGCTGGTGTAGCAGTAATGGCTACAGGTCGTTCAGATTTCCCTAACCAGGTTAACAACGTACTTGCATTCCCAGGTATCTTCCGTGGTGCTCTTGATGTACGTGCTTCTGATATCAATGATGCAATGAAGCTTGCTGCTTCAGACGCTATTGCAAGTCTTGTATCAGCAGAGGAACTCAATGCTGATTACATCCTCCCAGATGCTTTCGATCCACGTGTAGGTAAGACAGTAGCTGCTGCAGTTGCTAAGGCTGCTAAGGATAGCGGAGTTGCAAGAATCTAATAGACTTTGAACTAACAACAAAAGGAGCATTTCGTAAGAAGTGCTCCTTTTTATTTGCAGAAAATTTTTGAAAATAATAGTCAGGGATTAAAGAATTCTGTAACCTTTACCCTTAAGGAAGCTGTCAAGCTCATCACCATCAGTTGATCTCATAATTGCAACTGGTGTAGCTGTTTCTCTGTCAAAAGAGATGTAGATAAAATCAAGATTAAGATAAGCGTTAGTGATATCGTCAAGAAGGGAATTAAGGCTACCGAATGTGTCCTTCATCTCAACAGCAGTAACTGAATCGAGTCTGCAGAGATAGCCAGCATTCTTTACGGCATCACAAGCCTTATCAGGATTATCAACAATCATTCGTACAATACCAAACTCAGCACTATCGTTAGTTACAAGAGTAGTAATATTAATCTCGTTATCCTTTAAAATCTTTGTGATAGCATTCATTGCTCCACGCTTGTTTTCTGCGAAAATTGAAAGCTGCTTTAACATAATATTTCTCCATTTCAATTAAATCCTACTAATTATACATCAACAGCAGGGAAAATAAGCAATAAAAAACCGGACCATACGATCCGGTTAGTTGGTGCGCCATCAGGGACTCGAACCCGGGGCCCACTGATTAAGAGTCAGTTGCTCTACCATCTGAGCTAATGGCGCGTGTGAAACCTAGAAGAGTATACATCTAAGTTTTATATATGTAAAGTAGTTTTTTGCAATTAAAAACCGGACCATGCGATCCGGTTAATTGGTGCGCCATCAGGGACTCGAACCCGGGGCCCACTGATTAAGAGTCAGTTGCTCTACCATCTGAGCTAATGGCGCGTGTGCTTTCTTTAAGCCTGTTTATTATATCATTGCAAAAACGAAAGTCAACACTTTATTTGAAAAAATTTTGCATATCGATACTGCTGAAGTCTTCTTCAAGAGGGAGGGCAATCTTACGGCCTTCCTTTGCTGATTTATATATGCCCATAAGGGTATCAACTGAAGAATATCCAGACATAGCATCAGCAAGTGGCTGAGTATCATTATCGATAGCACTGATGAAATTATCATAGATTCCTGTATGAGGGTTCAAAGCGTTAAGCATTGAATTAAATCCATATGTTTTAATATGCTTGTTAATATAGTGCATATTAAGCTTTTTTCCATTTTCACCTCTGATGTCGAGCTGAGGTATTTTCTTCTTAAGACCAAGGCTTATAACACCCTTCTCACAGAAAATAGAAAACATTGCTGACTGATTATTCTCATCTGTTGCTGTTGTGCCTTCGATGGAAGCAAGAGAGCCGTCTTCAAGTTTTAAGATAGCCATACCAAGATCTTCTGCTTCAATCTTTCTAAGTCTTTGCGACAGCATTGAAGTCGCTTCAACTGGCTTACTTCCCATAAGCCATACAAGAAGGTCAATGGCATGAATAGTCTGATTCATCAAAGCGCCACCATCAGACTTCCATGTTCCTCTCCATGCAGCAGAATTATAGTAGTCATCACCATGACCCCAGCGAGCATAAATAGTACCATGAGTAACCTTGCCAAATTTACCATCCTTAATATCCTTCTGAAGAAGGCTTACAAGAGGGAAGTATCTGTAAATATGCCCCATGGCAATCTTACGTCCAGTTTTCTGTGATAACTCGTAAATCTGTCTAGATTCATCAGAAGACATTGTCATAGGCTTTTCAAGGAGGAGGTTACAACCATTCTCCATAGCATATTTTGCAATGCTGAAATGAAGGCCTGATGGTACAGTTACTGCGACAATATCTGGCTTAATCTCATCGATTGCAGTCTTATAATCATTGAAAATTTTAACGTTCTTAGAATCTATTTTTGATCCTTCCAAAAGTTTTTTTGGAGCAACGTCACTAACATCTACAAGTGCCATAAGTTCACATCTGTTCTTAAGCTTGTGAATTGCCTTAAGATGCTTAACAGCTACACGGCCACAACCGATAATAATTACTGAATATTTTTTATCCATAATTAGTTTCCTTTATTTAAAGTCATTAATAATGATACCACACTTTAAGGTATAATATTTTCAAAAAGCATCGAGGTACGTATTTGTATGAATATTGTTGATATTATTCTTGATAAGAGATATGGCAGAGAATTATCAGATGAGCAGATTGAGTTTTTTGTGAAGGGTGTTACTGACAAAAGTATTCCTGACTATCAGATTTCAGCACTTCTTATGGCAATTGTACTTAATGGAATGAATGAACGTGAGATGACTACACTTACTCTTCAGATGGCTTCTTCAGGAGAGATTAATGATTTGTCATACGTTGATGGTATAGCCGTTGATAAGCATAGTACAGGTGGCGTAGGAGATAAGGTAACACCGCTTGTAATGCCTCTATGCGCTACATTTGGTGTAAATACAGTTAAGCTTTCTGGTCGTGGTCTTGGCTTTACTGGTGGTACAGTTGATAAATTTGAATCAATTGAAGGTTTTGATGTTCAGCTTGCCCCTGAAAGATTCCCAGAACTTATTAATAAAATTGGAATGTGTATTTCGGGACAGACTCCTAATCTTGCTCCTGCAGACAAGATTTTATATGCCCTTAGAGACGTAACAGGAACAGTTGATTCTATACCTTTAATTGCTTCAAGTATTATGAGTAAAAAGATTGCTGGTGGAGCTGAGGCTATTGTTCTTGATGTGACATGTGGTACTGGTGCCTTTATGAAGACTCCTGAGAAGGCACGTGAACTTGCAGAAGCAATGATTAAAATCGGTAATCTTGCTGGACGTAAAACAGTAGCTGTTATTACAGATATGGATCAGCCTTTGGGAAGAACATGTGGTAACGTTTTGGAGATGAACGAAGTTTATGAGACTCTTACTGGTAAAGGCGCTCCTGATGTAGTTGAGGTAGTTTGTAATATCGCAACTGAAATGATAATGCTTGCAGGCAAAAATGATGGAATGACAAGGGAAGAACTTCTTGTTGAATGCACAAAGCGTTTGTTTGATGGTCGTGCCCTTGAGAAGTATTTCGAACTCATATTAGCTCAGGGTGGAACGATAAATGTTAATGGAACTATTGTTTATAAGGATGACCCTTTCGAAGAGATGAAGGTTCTTGCTACTTCTGACGGATATGTTTCTGCTGTTCAGACAGAAACAATTGGACATGCTTCTGTGCTTCTTGGTGCAGGAAGATTAACAAAAGCAGATGAGATTGACTATGGCGCAGGATTAATATTTTATGCGAAGCCTGGTACAAAGGTAAAAAGAGGCGATGTAATCTGCTCGCTCTGCCTTGGAAAGAACTCGAAAGTAGATGAAGAGAGACTTTGGGATGTAATGGCACTTGTTCAGTCTGCATATTCTTACAGCGATGAAATTGTACCAGAGCATCATGCTGTAATTGACGTAATCAGGTGATATTTGTATAATAGAACAAATGTTTATTTATAAGGTGGTTGCTTAATGGCTAATGTTCCTGAGACTGAGATTATTATTGGTATTGACCCCGGTTATGCCATAACAGGATACGGGATTATTTCCAAGACTGGTAATAAACTTAAGTGCATTGACTATGGAGCCATTACAACTGCAGCCAAGACACCATTTCCTGAACGTCTTTTAACAATCAATGACAGTATGAGAAGTATTCTTTCGATTTATAAGCCTGATTTTATGGCTGTCGAGGAATTGTTCCTTTATAAGAATACAACTACTGCAATTGGTACAGCACAGGCCAGAGGTGTAGTTATTCTTGAGGCTGCCAGAGCTAATATTCCTGTTTTTGAATATACTCCTGGAGAAGTTAAGAATGCTGTTACTGGTTACGGAAGAGCTCAGAAGGAGCAGGTTGCCATGATGGTTATGAGGCTTTTGGGCCTTAAGGAGAAACCTAAGCCAGATGACGTTACTGATGCCCTGGCAATTGCAATCTGTCTTGCTCATACTGGTCCTAAGTTTTCTTCAGAAGCTGTTTCAGGTTATCAGTTTGGTCGATATGGTTATAGTAAGCGTAATGAATTTTTGGGAGATAAATAAATGTATTCTTATATTAAGGGTGAATTAGTTAAGAGAACTGATGATTATATTGTTGTCGATAACAATGGCATTGGATATGAGATTGTTTGTCCAGTTGCTATTTCTTCAAAGTTCGGAAGTCTTGGAGAGCAGATTACCTGCTGGGTATATCAGAGTGTAAGAGAAGATGATATATCTTTGTTTGGCTTTTCTGCACCTGAAGAGAAGGATATGTTTTTGCTCCTTATTACAGTTAATGGTGTTGGTCCTAAGCTTGCCCATGCTGTATGTTCCCAGATGGATCCTGACAGATTTGCACTTGTAGTTTTGGGTGGTGATGTTAAGACTCTTACAACTGTTAAAGGCCTTGGTAAGAAGGGCGCTGAGAAGATAATTCTTGAACTTAAGGATAAATTTAAGCAGCTTGGTAAGACTTCAAATGATGTTATAGTAACTGTACCTAATAGTAGTGCTCCTGTTGTTACAAGCGTAGCTAATGATGCAATTGATGCATTACTTGTTCTTGGATATAAGCAGGAAGATGCTACAGCTGCTGTAAGTTCAGCTTACGAGGATGGAATCTCCCTTCAGGACCTTATTCGTAAATCTCTTAAGAGTCTTGCGAGGTAATTTAGATGGATTATAGTACATTTAACGGATATGAAGATGAAGAGAGAGTAATCGGTAGAACCAAGCAGTTTGGTGATAACGATGAGAAGAATTTGCGTCCTGTAACTTTTGAAGACTATAGTGGTCAGAAGAAGGTTAAGGAGAATCTTAAGATATTTATAGCTGGTGCCAAGAAGCGTGGAGAATCTTTGGATCACGTTCTTCTTTATGGCCCTCCAGGACTTGGTAAGACTACACTTGCGGGAATCATTGCATCTGAAATGGGTGTTGCAATGCATATAACTTCTGGTCCTTCTATTGAGAAGGCAGGTGACCTTGCAGCCATTCTTACAAACCTTAATGAGAATGAAGTTCTTTTCATAGATGAGATTCATAGATTAAATAAGAGTATTGAGGAAGTTTTATATCCTGCAATGGAAGATTTTGCTTTGGACCTTATGATTGGTAAGGGACCTGCAGCAAGATCGGTAAGACTTGATTTACCTCACTTTACTTTGGTTGGTGCAACTACAAGAGCTGGTATGCTTTCAGCTCCACTTCGTGACCGATTTGGAATGCTTCACAGACTTGAGTTGTATGAGACGGAAGATCTTATGAATATTTTGAAGCGTGATGCCGAGCTTCTTGATATTGCTATCGATGAAGATGGCCTTAGAAATGTAGCTTCAAGATCACGTGGTACTCCTAGAATTGCTATCAGACTTCTTAAGAGAATGCGTGATTTCGCTGCTTTTATGGACAAGGAAGTAATTGATAAAGAAGTATCAGATTACGGCCTTAAGGCTCTTGATATTGATGAGATTGGTCTTGATGCAGTTGACAGACGTGTCCTTATGACTATTGCTGATGTATTTAAGGGTGGACCAGTAGGTCTTGAGACTCTTGCAGCCTGCACTGGTGAAGATGCTGTAACTATTGAGGATGTTTATGAGCCATTCCTTCTTCAGAATGGATTCCTGGCAAAGACTCCTCGCGGACGTGTTCTTACAGAACGTGCATTTAAGCATCTTGGAATTCCGATGCCTGCATCTTTTTATGAGAAGAATAAGACTATTCTTCCTCAGAATGTTTCTATTGATGATATGAAGGATGGTAATGACTGATATGTCTATGCTTCTGCATGCCTGTTGTGGACCTTGTGCCATGTATCCAGTTGATTATTTGTTGAATGAAGGTTTGGAATTAGATCTATTCTGGTTCAATCCTAATATTCATCCTGAATTTGAATGGAACAGACGTTTGGAGAATTTAGGGAAAGTAGCTGATCATTATAATCTTGATTTGATTAAGACTGGTGACTGCAGGGAAGAATACTGGCTTTCCAAGTCTTATTTGGAAGAATACAAAAGCCGCTGTCTTATGTGTTATGACGTTCGTATGGATGAAGTAGCAAAGTATGCAGCTGAGAATGGATATGATTCTTTCTCAACTACATTACTTGTAAGTCCATATCAGAATCATGAAGCGATTATTGATTCTGCAAATAAGAAGGCTGAAAAGTATGGTGTGAAGTTCGATTATTATGACTTTAGACCTGGATTTAGGCAGGGACAGAGCATGGCAAGAGATATTGGTCTTTATAGACAGAAATACTGTGGATGCATTTTCTCTTTGGATGAATCAGATTTTAAAGAGAAGATTCTTAAATCATTTGAGACTTAAAAAGAGTGCTGTTACAGCACTCTTTTAATCTTTTACAATGTTATCTGGTTCTTTGGCGCTAACTACAATCGAGTAATAACCTTCGTAAATAACCATTCCAGGTTTTGCTCCAGGAATCTTCTTTACGTGTGAGATAGGGCAGTAATCAATCTCCGCTTTAATATCACCAGCTCTACTGCCTTCGATTGAATTATGTTCTTCAATCATTATTGTCTTTGAATAGAAAGCAGCAGTCTGAGCAGCTTCGATTACAGCATCATCAGAAGGCATTTCTTCGCCCTGACGGCATTTAAGAATAACATGTGTTCCAGGAAGTCCTTTAACATGGAACCACCAGTCATTCTTATCAGCAACCTTAAAAGTTAGCTCCTCATTCTGAATGTTATTACGTCCACAAAGAATCTGATATCCATCTGAAGATAAATACTTACGGTATGGTAATGGTTTCTCTGATTTCTTTGAAGACTTATTCTTCATATTGGCTTTCTTTGCTGCTTCTCTTAAAGCACGAGAGGAAGCTTTACCAGACTTTGCAAGTCCAACTGTAGTATTAGGATTAATGTTGCTCTTTTTCTCTTTATTGGACTTAGAAGGAGAGACAATAAGCGTCTCAATCTCATAATTAAGAGCGAGAATATCGTCTTCACAGTTGGCACTTTGTGCAGCAGTTTTAAGCGTTCTTAAATACTCAAGTGCACTTAAATCATCAGCAAGATATTCAGAGGATAATTCATACTTGCGCTTGGATTTACGGAACTTCTTATAGTATTCCTGCGCATTGTCGTTGGCGCTTAACTTTGGATCAAGCGGAATTGTAATATCCTTTGGTGGGTCAACATAAAAGTCACTAACAGTAACTTTGTCGTTCTTATCCTTAATCATATAAATATAGCTTAAAATCAAATCGCCATATTTCTTGTATATATCAGACTTCTCACCCTCGAGGCAGTCGGCCTTATGAATCTCAGCTTTCTTGGTTGCATGTGAAAGTGCATTGTTAATGATTGTAATTAATCGCTGACGCTTATTATCGAGGTCAATATATGCATCCTTTTTTAAATAGAAGGCGTCGATTGCCTGAGAAAGAGTATCGCTCTTAACTACAACCGGGTATCCAATATAGTTGAAAGGTGAGAATTCTTCAGCCTGATTGTCGCCTGAATAGTAAGTAGAAGGTGAGTAATTCTTATTAATTATTGCTTCGAAAAGCAAATTGCACTCATTTCTTAATCTCTCAGAATCGCTGCTGCTAAGCTTTGATACTGGCATTCTCTCTTCAACGTTAGCCTTAATGCAAAGCTGTCTCGAAAGAATAGGGGCCATGCCCTTGATTGAGTTGAGTAAAGCCTTCTCAACAGGACGATTTGATTCTTCTTCCTTAACTGGCAAAAGATTATCGGAAGTTAGTTTATAAGCTTCTTCAATTGATAATTTATCCTGGAAAGGAGGATATTCGTAGATTCGTGCAGGCATAACTTCACGAACTCTGCTGATGCTATAGTCAACATGGATAGCAGAATCAATTATTTTTCCTGTTGAATTAACAAGAATAGCGTTACTATATCTGCCCATCAGTTCAACGATGAGTCTAATCTCTTTTGTATCATGAAGTTCGTCAATAGTAGAAACGTGGAATTCAATAATTCTCTCGTATCCAGGATTTGTAACTGAAACAATCTTTGCACCTGAAAGGTACTTACGAAGGAGCATACAAAATCCTGGTGGAGTCTGTGGGTTCTCACGTGTTGATTCAGTAAAGTGGATTCTTGGAGCTGATGGATTAATCGAGATAAGAAGTCTGTTAATTCTGCCATTACTTCTAATATGCAGAATAATAGTATGCTTATCCGGCTCGAATATCTTATCGATTCGCGCACCAGTCAGCTCGTTATTAAGTTCGTAGGCGAGAAGTTCGCATGTAATGCCATCAAGAGCCATAAGATTTATTCCTTATCGTTAACTTCAGGTGCAGTGTTGTTATGATCAGAACTGATATTAAATACGAGACCAATAACCCACAACAATGAAACGATTATTAATTCGATTCCAAGAATAGTGAAGAATCTGTCGAAATAATTCCATGAAATAAGTAAATCGATTAATACAATAAGTACGAGAACTACAATAGTCATAACAGGCTTAAAAAAGCGTGTCTTTGTGAAGGCATGCCAGTAATCCCCAAAAGAGAGAAACTCTTCTTCAGCACTGATTACAGCCTTCTTTGAAGAGTTAGTACTCTTTGTAGAAGGTTTTCTAGATGAATTTGAACGTGATGAAGATGAAGTAGAACGGGATCTGGAATTATTACCAGAACCAGATTTACCAGATGAATTTGTTCTTCTTCTATTATTACCAGATGATGCCTGTGCCATTTTGTACCTCAACGCAATTATATCTCACATATTCTACCATAAATTGGACAGTATATTTGCTACAATACTTTCATGGATGGAAAAAAGTACGAACAGAGAGTTGCATTATATTTAAGGAATCATGGTTTTAAGAAGGTTAGTGTTACTAAGGCTTCTAATGACTATGGTGTTGATATTATTTGTTATAAACATCGTAAGAAGTATGCTGTTCAGTGTAAGTATTATAGTAAGCCAGTTGGAGTCCATGCTGTTCAGGAAGTTGTTGGTGGCATGCGTTACTATGACTGTGACAGGGGAATGGTTGTTACAAACAACACATATACAAGACAGGCTGTTGAATTAGCAGACAGGAATGATGTAATTCTTGTTGATAAATTAAGCGGGAAGACAAGTTTTCGTAAGGTGTATATAAATATTATTGTATTATTGTTGCTTCTTAATTTCCTGTTAACTGAGTACAGAGTATATGCTGCTGTTGCTCTTGCACTTTTTGGTTTGTTTCACATATTTGGAGTGTATGTAAGATATCAGCACAGGAGAGAAGTAGAACTTAATAGTGATGATTCTGAAGAAGAAATAGAGGATGTGGATGAGGAATTCGAGGAATAAAAATAGGCGGTAAACACCGCCTATTAGTCTTTATCTGTTTAAACACGAATTACTGAGCGTCACCCTTCTCAGCAAGGAGCTTCTTAATCTTCTCAGTAGGATTAATGAGGTTAGAGAGGGAAGCATCGTGGTTGATGGCATCGATAAGAAGTGCTACGAACTTAGCCATATTTACATCAGCGTACCATGGTGCCTCGAGAAGCTCAGGACGACGATAGATACAGTTAGTAGCGAATACCTTATCAAATACGCCCTCTTCGTAAGCCTTATTGAAGTTATCGATACCTTCTGTGAAGAGACCAAATGTTACAGCACAGAATACCTTACGAGCTCCACGCTCCTTCATAGCTCTTGCGATATCAAGCATAGAATCACCAGAAGAGATCATATCATCAACGATAAGGATATCCATGCCTTCAACTGAATCACCAAGGAACTCATGAGCAATGATTGGGTTACGACCATTTACGATAGTTGTGTAGTCACGACGCTTGTAGAATGTTCCGAGAGGAACTCCAAGGATAGAAGCGAAGTACATAGCTCTGCTGATACCACCCTCATCAGGTGAAACTACCATGAACTTACCCTTTGTAAAGCTAAGGTCAGGGATCTGACGATACATTTCCTTGATAATCTGGTATGTAGCAGGGAGTGACTCAAATCCTGAAAGTGGGATAGCGTTAGCAACTCTCTCATCGTGTGCATCGAAAGTGATGATGTTTGAAACGCCGAGATTGTAAAGCTCTTCGAGTGCGAAAGCACAGTCCAAAGACTCACGTGAAGTTCTCTTGTGCTGACGGCTCTCATAAAGGAAAGGCATAATTACATTGATTCTACGAGCCTTACCAGAACATGCGAGGATAGCTCTCTTAAGATCCTGATAGTGATCATCAGGGCTCATTCTGTTCATCTGACCATACATCTTATATTCAATAGAAGGATTCATTACATCACTGATAATGAAGAGGTCATGACCACGAACTGAGTTCTTGACTACAGCCTTACCTTCTCCAGAAGAGAATCTTGGGTTATCTACTTCGATTCTGTAATCTGAACGGTAGAAACCAGGATACTTTGAAACAAAGCCTTCCTGCTGATATTCAGCACGTCTTGTATTGAGGTAATAATTTACCTTGTCAGTAAATTCAACGCTACCACTAAGTGGAACAATAGCGATTGGGCCTACTGGAGCCATTGGGTTCTCGCCGTACTGATTGTAACGGGAATAAGATCTTTCATCTGAAGGAACTGAAGTCATGATGCACACATACCTTTCTATATTTAAATTTCCTAAAGCTGTTTATTCAAATTCATCAAGCAATTCACCAATTCTCATCTGACCTAAGTACTCAGAGATTCGTGAAGTTGAATTAATGAGATTGAAGATTGATTCATCAACGTTAAGTGAATCGATAATCTTTGCGACATAAGGAGTCATATTAACGTCTGTATACCATTCTCTTGAAAGAAGTTCAGGTGAACGGTAAGTAAGATTTGTACAGAGAACTGCTTTGATAAGGCCTTCGCTATAGGCATTATCAAATACTTCAAGTCCATCTGTAAAAAGTCCAAAAGGAGAGAGGCAGTAAATATCTTTTGCGCCTGCGTCCTTAAGTTTCTTTGAAGTACGAAGCATTGTGCTTCCTGAATTGATCATATCATCAATGATAAGGATATCTTTGCCGTTTACATCGTCACCAAGGAATTTGTAGTCCTTAACAGGATGCTCTCCATTAATCTTCTGTGTGTAGTCTCTGTCTCTATAGAAAATTCCAAGAGGGAGATTCATCATTGAAGAGTAGAAGATACCACGGTTTACGCCTGATTCATCAGGGCTTACAACGATAGTCTTATCTTTATTTACCGAAATAGTGTCATAAGTAGAAAGAAGTGTTGAAATAATCTTATAAGCACTTCTAGGGAAATCTATACCTAATACAGGTACAGCATTTGCAATTCTCTCATCATGTGGATCAAAGCAAATGATATTTGCAACACCAAGTTCTTCGAGCTGCTGGAGCATTGTTGCACAGTCAAGTGATTCATTTGAAGAGTTTCTTGCTTCTGTTCTTGCTTCATAAGCGAAAGGCATAATGACATTAATACGTCTTGCCTTACCAGAACATGTTGAAACAATTCTTAATAAATCTCTGTAATGATCATCAGGTGAGAAGATATGATCGCCTTTAATTAAAGACATTGATTCATTATTTGAAAGAACATCAGTAATAATAAATAAATCGTGACCACGAACACTCTCACCAAGCTGGAATTTACCTTCACCAGTCTGGAAACGAACGAGTTTTGAGTCAACGATATAATTTGTTCTTAAATAACCTGGATTATTGACAAAATTATTGGCTTTTGTCTCATGGCGATGTTTACGCTTGGAATAGAGTACATCATTTACACTTCTGACAAACTCAGCGTTTGCAGTGTGAGAAATAATAGCTATAGGACCAAATGGTTCGTGCTCAGACATGTTAGTACTCCTTCTCTTACGTGAATAGTATCATTCAAACACTAACGATTTTCAACTGTATCATTTGACTAAAAAGTGTAAACAATAGGAAAAATTTTTGTATTTAATTTTTATAGGTCTTATGTAAGCCCCAGATAATCAGAAATACCCTTTCGCAAATCATCAATTCCCATCTTTGCCTGAGAGGAAACAGCATAAATCATGGCGTTTTCAGAAAAATCAAATTCATCCTGAAGTTCCTTGAGACGCTTCATAAGCTGAGCTCGGCTGAATTTATCGCATTTGGTGAAAACGACGAAGTAAGGAATGTTGTTATCGTTCATATACTGAAGCATTCCGATATCTTCTTTTGAAGGCTGGTGTCTTACATCAATAAGATGAAGAACAAGATCATATTTACGACCGCAAGTAAAATAGTCATCGGCAAGTTTACTGAAACCTTCCTTAAGGTCTTTTGATACTTTTGCATAACCGTACCCTGGAAGATCAGCAATTAATATCTTTCTATCTACGTTAAAGAAAACAACGGCACGTGTTTTACCAGGTGTCTGAGAAACTCTTGCTAATTTCTTGTTGTCTGATAAAGCATTGATAAGGGAAGACTTACCTACATTTGATTTACCTGACATTACAATTTCTGGAAGTCCTAATTCTGGACACTGTTTAAGATTTGCGGCAAGTGCAGCAAACTGTGTATTTCTAAAATTTACCGGCATTAAGAGTTCTCCTTGTCGATTCTTCGTCCTATTTGTATGCATTTTGGTGCCAAATCAGGATGTAAATAGAATAGCATAAAGATATGAATCGAAAACACACAAATATATCTCATATTATCGGAAGATTATCAGACAGTTTGGCTCAAAGACCAATGGTTCTGCCAGCACTAGTTTTAGCACTGGTGACTTACATATGCGTTTTATTTTCTTCCATTGTTCCAGTTTTCGCTGTTGTTTTCCTTTTGTGTGCATTTTCTTTCTCGAAAAGGATGAGAAAGGCTTTGTTTTCTATCATCACATCGACAGGTTTGCTTATTGTTGTTATGGGAGTTCTGTTTAATGATTTTAACTATCAAAAGACAGATAAAGCGGACATTAATTCTATATGTGTAGTAGAAAGTATCAGTTATAAACTTGATGGTTCAAAAACCGTCATTTTGCGCGATAAAAACTATGGTCGTATTATCTGGTATCCAGGAATCGAAGAACTGAAGCTTTCCATAGGTGATTCAATAGAAGTAATAGGGATAATAAAAACTCCTGATCCGATACGAAATCCAGGACAGTTTGATTTCAGAGATTATCTGAAAAAACAGGGGATATTCTATGTTCTGTCTGCTGACGGTTATAGTTATATAAGTAGTAGTTATTTTGGTCATAAGATTACTCAGCTTGAATATTTTTTCTTTAAAATAAAAAGCATGATTTATGCCACTTTTAAAAGTGAAAAAGAACTATGTGCTTCAGTGTTTTTGGGCGATTCATCACTGATTGATAATTTGACAAGAAGTGAATTTAAGAGAGCTGGATGTTCTCATGTCCTGGCTGTTTCCGGAACACATTTTTCAGGCTTTCTTGCTTCTGTTCCATATATTTTCGAAAGGCTGAATATCAGGAATAAAAAAAGCATGATTCTATATATTTTGTTTTGTCTTTTAATTGGCTCCTTAACCGGTTGGACTTCATCTGTTACCAGAGCATCCATTATGAGTATTGCTGCATTTTCTTCCCGTGACAGTCTGTCTGGGCTTTCTCTTGCGTCAATTGTCATTATTTTTTCAAATCCATATTCGGTTACTTCTTTAGGATTTTTAATGAGTTTTTCGTGTAGCCTGGCAATACGTATGTTTAGCAGAAGAATATCCGATAAACTCTCAAAAGTAGTAACAAACAATAAACTTTGTGACTCAGTTTCAGTGATGCTATCAAGTCAGATTGGAATAATTCCGTTTTGGACTTCGACTGGCTATTATTTAAGTCCCTATAATTTTGTTGTTCAGATGATGGTTTCTTCTCTTGCAGAAATAGCGTGTACTATATTTGTTCCATTAATAATATTGTCAATCCTTTTCTCTGAGTGGTTTTCTTTGCCGCTGGTCATGATAATTAAACTAATTCACACAGTTGTAAGAACGTCAGAATGGTTTCAGGGGATAAAAGTTGGTGCAGGAAATAGTGGCAGGCTTTTAAGCTATATTCTGTTACTGTTATTTCTATGGACTTTAACTAAACCAGGAGTGCTTAAACGGCTGTTCAAATCTATATTTTTAGTTGTGTCTGCAATTATTGTGGGTTCCATTCTTTTCGATAGTATTCATGGCGCGCATACAACGATTGTATTTATAGATGTAGGTCAGGGGGATTCGTGTCTTATTTTGTCAGGAGGCAAAAGTGTACTCGTCGATGGCGGTGTATATAAAGAGGGTGAAGAGACAATTCCTGATATTCTTGATTACTACTCAATTGAGAAAATTGATGTTGCAGTCATGACGCATTGGGATCAGGACCATGCTGGAGGTATTGCAGCTTTATATAACGAAGGAAGAATTAATAAACTTTGCACATCTTTCGTAGAGTTAAATGATGATGTTGCTTTCTTTATAGAGAATAATTTTCCAGATGTTGATAATCCTGAAGAATTATTGAAAAGTATTGAATTAATTGAAACTGGAGATCGGATAGAAGTAAGTAAAAACTGCAGTCTTAATTGTATATGGCCACTTTCTACTTCTGATGGTGGAAACGAGGACAGTACTGTCTTCATTCTCGAAAGCGATAATTTCAGGTGTTTATTAACAGGAGATATCGGCGCTGAAAGTGAATACAGATTAATTGAAGATAACTTACTTTCAGACTGTGATGTGTTAAAAGTCTCCCATCACGGAAGCAAGTACTCAACTTCGAGAAGTTTTCTTGAGTTTATTCAGGCAGAATATGCAGTAATTTCAGTTGGAAAATACAATAACTACGGCCATCCACATAAAGAAACTATGAAATCACTTCAGGAATATGGTGTACGCACATATGAGACGCGAAATAGTGGTGCTGTTATTGTCACCGTATTTAGTGATTACTGGAGAATTTCTTCCTGTCTTTAGTTGTTAATGTGACTCAATGATTGAAGAGAATTGATAATTATTGTGATAATTCGAGAAATAGGTGCGGATAAATAGCAAAATATGTGCAAATTTCTGAAGCTAAATTATTTGTTATCTATTGTTCAAAGTTTTTTGTAAGACTATAATTAGTTCGATTTTTCAAGTAATGGAGGATTAAAAATGAAAAAGAGTACAAAGAAGATTGTTTCAGTTGTAGTAGCATCTTCAATGCTTCTTTCACTTGCAGGTTGTAAGGATAAGGCAAATGATGAAGTTCTTGAGGCTGCAGACAGCTTTGCTTCAGCAGTTCAGAAGATGAGCTCAAAGAAGATCATTAAGGCTTGTGGTGATGCACTCGATGATGATGATGTAGATAACATCAATTATTACTGTGACACACTCTTTACAGAGGACACAGAGGATAACATTGC
>JAZLLF010000009.1:0-41061 GCA_045598005.1 Saccharofermentans sp.
ACTTTATGCAACAGGACTTGGAAGAGATCCAGAAGCAGCTGGTCTTAAGATGTGGGCTGAGGCACTTGATAATGGTTCAGCAACAGGAAGAGATGTAGCAGCAAACTTCTTCCTTGGTTCTGAGTTTACAAACCTTGGCGTCTCAAACCAGGAGTTCCTTATTAGAGCATATAGAATCTTCATGGATCGTCCAATCGACATCGATAATGATCCAGGTTTCCTTTACTGGCTTGGACAGCTCAACAGAGGTTCTATGACAAGAGCAGACATTGTTAATACATTTGCTGCTTCTGATGAGTTCAAGGCAATCTGTAATGGTGCTGGATTTAACGCTTAATAATTAGTTTAACTAATACTTTGGGGCTTCCTTCTTTTGAAGGAAGCTCTTTTTTTGTCTGAATATTGAATATTTCATATGCTACAATTAAAGATGGTGGAAATAGATTATGGAGGCTCTCATGCGAAGAAGAATAATCCCTGTTTTATTGGTTTTATTTTCATTGACGCTTAGCGTTTTTTCATATGCCCAATTTGATGTTTCTGCATCAGAAATTAATAGTAACTGGCAAGATGCTATCTTATATACTGATGCCTATTCTCCGATGCCATGTTATCAGGATGTTAAAAGCATTTCTTATTATATTCCAGAGAATTATGAGCCTACTTCAGAAGAAGGTTTCCATTATATCTTTTCAAGGCTAAATATTGATGGTAGTAAGACAACTTTATTTGAAGGCTATTCGCAGGAGAGATTAATAACTTATTCGGAAAATGGTGCTTATCTGCCTTCATCTCAGTACTATATTGATTATGATCTTTGTAATGCTGTGACTGGTTCTAAGTATCAGGCTTTGGACTCATGCCTGGTTGCTAATTCATTTGAGCAGAGGGAGATTGGCGCAGCTGCGGTTATCTTCCAGTTATCAGAATTTAATGATGACAGTATTCCGTTATTTACGGATGTTTCCGAGATGTATCTGACACTTCGTTATTATGAGGGAATGGTTCGCTATGAGATTTCTTCAGAAGACAATATTATATATACGTCAGAATATGAGTATGTTGTTGATATGACTCATCAGATTACTATTACTTCTGATATTGCAGATAGCCTTGTTCATGGTAATTTTCTTAGTGGTAATTACAAAATTAGTTTCTTCGATTATCAGGATGAACTCATACTGGAAACAGATTTTATTGTTGTTAATACTTATCAGAATGCGCACCCAACAAATACACCAACACCTACAGCTATGCCTGGAAAGCAAGGCTTCATCGAAAGACTGTACTTAAACACTTTAAATCGTCATCCTTCAATGGATGAAGTTGATTTTTGGGTGAATTCACTCGAGCAATCAATAACTGGTGGTGACGTAGCAAAGGAGTTCTTTAATTCTCCTGAATTTTTGGATACAAACATTTCAGATATTGCTTATGTAATAAGACTTTATGATGTATTTATGAATCGTCAGGCTGATCCTGGTGGTCTTAATTACTGGATGTCATTTTTATCTAGTGGTGGTACAAGAGATGACGTATTAAGTTCGTTTATTAATTCTAATGAATGGGTAGATATCTGTGAAAATTATGGGATTACCCCAGGAAATATTAATGCTTCCAGTGGAACTGTCAATTTTGTAAAAAGAATCTATACAATTGGTCTTAATAGAGACGCTGACAATGACGGTCTTAAGTACTGGTCAGAGATTCTTTCGTCAGGGGATATTAAGGCTTCAGATGTCGCAAGAACATTTTTCTTTAGCGATGAGTTGCTGGAGGCAGAATTAAGCAGCGAAGAATTTGTCGCAAGACTTTATCTTGTGTTTATGGACAGAAATCCTGAAGACGATAGTGAGGGATTTTCTTACTGGGTAGAACTTATCGATAATGGTATGAGCCGCGAAGAGGTTTTTGAGAGTTTTTCCAATGCAGATGAATTTATTCAAATCTGTAGTAGTTACGGAATTAGAAATTAAGGGGGGGAAGCATTGATGAGACGTAAATTAACAGCCGTTTTGTTCCTTCTTATTTCTATGACTCTTAATTTGTTCTTTGTAACAAAGCCAAGAGTTGTTAACGCATATGAATGCCCTTATGTTGCTTCTGATTATACGGATAATCCTTATCTTCAGGAGAAACTTGATAATGTTTTTAATGGAAATATTAAGTTATTCACAAATAGTGATGAGGTTTATCCATTAGGAAGCAGAATTGATAATTTTTATAACTTTGAAATCGCAGGAGAGATATTTGGTTGGCAGTGCTATGCGTATGGCCAGGCTGTTTATTATTATCTTTTTGGAGATATTCCTGTGTATGGTAATGGACATCCAGGGTATTTTAATAATTCTGAATTAGTGCTTTCGCGTGAACCTCAGGTAAGTTACGAGATGTTTAAGGAAGCAGGCGTAAACTTTGGCTCTTATTTAAGACTTGCTCAGATTGTAAATGATAATCAGGCTTCAGGACACTCTGTCATAGTTATGCGCTATGATGAGGATTGTCTCGAATATATTTCTGCAAATAATGATGGCAAGGGTCTTGTCGAATACACCAAGGTTACGTGGGAAGCTTTTAACTATAGTCTTAAGTATAGTGAACGTGTGCTTTTTGCCGCAGTTTCCCCTAATGAAGCTATTCTTAATGATGTAACGGAACCTGTTGTCGCTGATATTAGAATTAGTGATGTATCGTATCACGGATTCATGTTTGATGCAGATTTTGAGGATGAATCAGGAATCGCCTACTATACCTTAAGTGTTATAACTACTAACGGTGAGAAACTTGCCGAAGAAAAAGCAAGAATTAATGGCGACAGTCTTTCTACTTATATTTATGCTTATGACTATGACATGGCAGAAGGCAATTACTTTTTAAAAATTACTATCTACGATAATATGGGCCTGTCTTCTGAGGCGGAGATAGTAGCACTTTTGCCTGAACATGTTTTCTCTGGTGAGAAGGGATTTTACGATTACGATCAGTACGCCTTTGGAGATACGAGTCTTTATCTGACTTACGATCATTACGATATGCTCTGGGCTGAAGCAAATTACTATGCAAACACTATTGGCGGATATCTTGTGTCAATCACTGATATGCGTGAGAATGCCTTTGTGCTTGGTCTTATGAATAAATCAAATCTTGATAAGTACTATATAGGCGTAAGAATTAATGATAATCGCTATGAATGGTGTGATGGTTCAGGTTTTTATAGATTTTCTAACTGGAACAGTGAGTACTCAACTCTTAATGGACGTGCTCCGTTTGTAACAATGTACACGCAGGCAGCGGATTATTATAACCCTGGATGCTGGTTTACTGATTACGATGGAAACTTGGAAGATGTAACTTCTACTGGATATATTGTTGAAATTCCGTATGATTACTTTACACCAGAGGCAATATATACAAGCGATGGATCTACATATTACTTTATAGATGCTACAACAACTTATGATATTGCATGTCTTATGGCTGAGCGCTATGGTGGCAGCCTGCTTTCGATTGATTCTATAAGCGAAAGCGATTATATCAGAACTGTACTTGCGTCTTTAGAAACGAGTGATTATTTTGTTGATTACAAGGCAGGTGCTGAGGATATGTATGTATTGTCAGTTCTTCGTAATAACGAGAATGAAGACGTGGACTATACTGTAACAGCTTCTGCTAATACTGAGTGTCATGGCTTTATTATCGAAGTAAATTCTAACGGCGAAGTAGAACCTGATCCAGAAGAGCCAGAAACACCTGATGCTCATGAGTTTATCTCAAGGCTTTATAATACGGCTCTTGGAAGAGACGCTTATGATGTGGAGGTTGACTACTGGTTCAATTCTCTTATGGAAGGTGCACTTGCTGGAGATATTGCTCACGATTTTGTTTTTTCTGATGAGAATATTGAACGCGAATTAACCGATGAAGAATATATTATGTCTTTATATGCCATTTTCTTTGGAAGAGAAGTTGATTCTTCTGAAATTGAGTACTGGGTTAATGCTCTTAATGATGGAGGTACAAGGGAAGATGCATTCAGAGGGTTCATTAATGCGCCTGAATGGATTGAACTTTGCGAAATTTATAGGATTAATCATGCGATGACAGTATCTTAATAGTACTGTAGGTTTTTGATAAATAATCGTTAAGTAAATCGACTAAATATAGTCAATTTTGGTTATTTTTTTTAATAGAACTTCTATTAGTTTTGTTGTAAAATACCTCACTAGTAAGATAACTTGTAGATGCTAGTTCTACTTCTTAACTGGAGGAAGCTTAATTGACAGTTATATATCTAGTTGATAGAATTATTAATTGAAGATGAACAATGACGTTCCCATAAACCGTTGGCTTTTACAACGGTTTGGGGAACGTTTTTTTATGGGAGTGAAAGTTTATGAAACAGATGAATCGCAAGATTGTTTTGGAGGATGGAAGCGAGTACTTAGGCTACGCTTTCGGCGCTAATGTTGATCGTGTCTGTGAAATTGTTTTCAACACATCAATGGTTGGTTATCAGGAGATTGTTTCCGATTTATCCTATACGGATCAGATGGTCGTTATGACTTATCCGCTTATTGGAAACTATGGTATTACTGATGACGATTTTGAATGTAAAAACCCAGGTATTGGAGGACTTATTGTTTGTGATTACAACGATATGCCCTCCAATTTCAGATATACAAAAACTCTTTCAGAACTTTTGGAAGAGAATAACATTCCAGGTATCTCTGGTGTAGATACAAGAAAGCTCACAAGATCAATCAGAGATCTTGGTTCAAGACGAGTTCTTATTACTTCAATTGATACAACAGTTGAAGAAGCTCTTGAGATTATTAAGAATACTCCTGTTCCACATGATCAGGTATCAAGATCTTCATGTAAGAAGAGATGGTATTCGAGAACTTCAAATCCACAGTTCAATGTAGTTGCCATTGACTGTGGAATTAAGCTTAATATCATCAGATGCCTTAACAAGTTTGGCTGTAATGTAACAGTAGTTCCATATAACACAACTCCAGAAGAGATTGAGTTCATGAAGCCTGATGGAATTTTCCTTTCTAATGGTCCTGGAGATCCAGAGGATGTTACTCCTGTTATTGAGACAGTTAAGGCACTTAAGGGTAAATATCCAATCTTTGGTATCTGCCTTGGACACCAGATGATTTCACTTGCTTATGGTGCTAAGACATATAAGCTTAAGTTCGGTCACCGTGGTGGTAACCATCCTGTTATGAATCTTGAGACAGGTAAGATTGAAATAACTTCACAGAACCATAGCTTTGCTGTAGATCAGAATTCACTTGAGGGAACAGGTCTTACAGCAACTCATATTAATCTTCTCGATAACACTGTTGAGGGTGTTGAGTGTAAGGCTGATAAGGTATTCAGCGTGCAGTATCACCCAGAAAGTGCACCTGGTCCACAGGACAGCAGTTACCTTTTCGAGAAGTTTGTAGAAACAATGAAGGAGTGTAGAGAAAATGCCTAAGAGAACAGATATTAAAAAGGTTTTGGTTATCGGTTCAGGCCCTATCATTATCGGACAGGCTGCCGAATTTGACTACGCAGGCACACAGGCGTGTCTCGCACTTAAGGAAGAGGGATACGAGGTTATTCTTGCAAACTCTAACCCAGCTACAATCATGACAGATACATCGATTGCAGATAAGGTTTACATGGAGCCTTTGACACTCGAGTATCTTGCAAGAATCTGCCGTCTTGAGCGTCCTGATGCCATCGTTCCAGGTATCGGAGGACAGACAGGACTTAACCTTGCGATGCAGCTTGCAAAGAAGGGTGTTCTTGAAGAGTGTCAGATTGAACTTCTCGGTACTGATGCAAAGTCAATTGAGTGCGCTGAGGACAGAGAGCTTTTTAAGGAGCTTTGTGAGAGAATTGGTGAGCCAGTAGTTCCATCAGAGATTACATATAGTATTGAAGAAGCTTTAGCAGCTGCAGACAGAATCGGATACCCGGTAATTCTTCGTCCAGCCTTTACACTTGGTGGTACAGGTGGTGGATTTGCTGGAGATCCAGAAGAACTTAAGGTAATGATGAAGAATGCTCTCGCATTATCTCCAGTACACCAGGTTCTTATTGAGAAGAGTATCAAGGGTTATAAGGAAATCGAGTACGAGGTAATCCGTGATGCTAACGATACTGCTATCACAGTATGTAATATGGAGAACTTGGACCCAGTTGGTATTCACACTGGTGACTCTATCGTAGTTGCTCCTTCGCAGACACTTACAAACAAGGAGTATCACATGCTCCGTGATAGTGCTTTGAAGATTATTAGAGCACTTGACGTAAAGGGTGGATGTAACTGCCAGTTCGCTTTGGATCCACATTCATTTAAGTATTATGTAATCGAGGTTAACCCTCGTGTATCAAGATCATCTGCTCTCGCTTCAAAGGCCAGCGGATATCCTATCGCAAGAGTATCTGCAAAGATTGCAGTTGGTATGAATCTTCATGAGATTCCACTTGCCAATACACCTGCATGCTTTGAGCCAGCTTTGGACTATGTAGTTACAAAGATGCCACGTTTCCCATTCGATAAGTTCCCTGCAGCTATGAACAAGCTTTCTACACAGATGAAGGCTACAGGTGAAGTTATGAGTGTTGGTAGAACTTTTGAAGAGTCACTTCTTAAGGCTATCCGTTCTCTCGAGGATTCAAAGAACCATATCCATATGACAAAGTTCGACTCTGAGCACATGTCTGTAGATGAGCTTCTCGAGTACATCAAGGAAGGTACTGATGATCGTATCTATGCTATTTCACAGCTTATGTGGATGGGCGTTGATCACTCACGTATCTGCGACATTACAGGTATCGATATGTTCTTCCTCGATAAGATTAAGAAGATTGTAGATTTCGAGAAGGAACTTGAGGAGAATCCTGAATCAATGGAACTTCTTAAGGAAGCAAAGCGCATGGGCTTCTCAGATTCTTATATCGCTGAGCTTTGGAATAAGGAAGAGGACGACATTTATAACATTCGTCTTGCTAACGGCATCGCACCAATCTATAAGATGATTGATACATGTGCTTCCGAGTTTGACAGCTACGTTCCATACTTCTACTCAACATATGCAGAAGAGAACGAGTCTATCGTATCTGACAGAAAGAAAGTAATCGTATTAGGTTCTGGTCCTATCAGAATCGGTCAGGGTGTTGAGTTCGACTATTCAACAGTTCATGCAGTAAGAACAATTCAGGAGATGGGTTACGAGGCTATCGTAATCAACAACAACCCTGAGACAGTTTCAACTGACTATACAACAGCAGATAAGCTCTATTTCGAGCCTCTTACAACTGAGGATGTAATGAACATCATTAACTACGAGAAGCCAGAGGGTGTTATCGTAACACTCGGTGGTCAGACTGCTGTTAACCTTGCAGATTCACTTGATAAGCATGGCGTAAAGATTATCGGTACTGACTGTGCTGCAATCGAGCGTGCTGAGGACCGTGATTCATTCGATGCTGTTATCAAGTCTTTGGAGATTCCTAACCCTAAGGGTGAGGCTGTTACAGATATCGAATCAGGTCTTCGTGTTGCAAACAGAATCGGTTATCCAGTTCTTGTACGTCCTTCTTTCGTACTTGGTGGACGTGCCATGGAAATTGTTGCTAACGATGAGATGCTCATTAGATACTTGAAGACAGCCGTAGAAGTTGACGTAGATAAGCCAGTTCTCGTTGATAAGTACCTTGTTGGTAAAGAAGTTGAGGTTGATGCTATCTGTGATGGTAAGGAAGTATTTATTCCTGGAATCATGGAGCTCGTTGAGCGTACTGGTGTTCACTCAGGTGACAGTACTTCTGTATATCCACCATACTCTATCTCAGATAAGGTAAAGGCAGATATCGTTGACTATACAACAAGACTTGGTCTTGGAATTGGAATCGTTGGTCTTTTCAATATTCAGTTCATCGTTGATAAGAATGACGACGTATATGTAATTGAGGTTAACCCACGTGCTTCAAGATCTGTTCCATTTCTTTCAAAGTCAACTAACCAGGGTCTTGTATCTATCGCTACAAGAGTTATGCTTGGTGAGTCTCTTGCTGATCAGGGAATCACACGTCTTACACCACCTGAGGATTGTCAGAAGTGGTATGTAAAGACTCCTGCATTCTCATTCCAGAAACTCGATGGTATGGATTCATATCTCTCACCTGAGATGAAGTCTACTGGTGAGGCTATCGGTTACGATACAAAACTTAACAGAGCTCTTTATAAAGCTCTTCAGGCTTCAGGAATCAAGATGAAGAAGTACGGTACTGTTATCGTTACTCTTGCTGATGAGGATAAGGAAGAGGCTCTTGAACTTGTCCGTCGATTCTATGAACTCGGTTTCAATATTGAAGCTACTGTTGGTACAGCTAACTTCCTTAAGGAGCATGGCATCAAGACACGTATCCGTGGAAAGCTCAGTGAAGGCAGTGAAGAGATTCTCGATTCAATCCGCGCTGGTTATGTAAGTTACATCATCAACACAAGAGCAATTCTTTCTGGTGTTCACTATCAGGATGGTGCTGCAATCAGAAGATGTGCTATCCAGAATGGTGTAACAATCTTTACTTCACTTGATACAGTAAACATTGTTCTCGATGTTCTTGAGGAGACAATGCCACATATCTCAACAATCGATGAGGATAAGTGATACTGATTCAATAAATAGTTAATTTGTAAGGCGCCCCGGTAGCGATTCTGATGTCGCCCGGGGTGTTTTGTTGTCCTGGATAAGCCAAATATGGCGGAAGTTGATTTTTGGCTTACCTGAAAATAGGCCAGAACTAAAGAAAGTTAAAAATTGGTTTACCTGAAAATAAGCCAAAATCGAAAGATGGTTGAAATTGGCTTATCTGAAAGTAAGCCAAAATCGAAGAAAGTATAAAACTGGCTTATTTTTGTAGCCAAGTATCTAATAAAGCCACTAATTGATTTGCTAATTTGTAAGCCAAAATTTAAGGAAGAAGGAAATTGGCCTATCTGAAAGTAAGCCAAAATTGAAGAATGCTTAGAACTGGCTTATCTGACTGTAGGCCAAAAACAAATAAAGTTTCAAATTGGCTTATTTATGCATAAGCCAAAATCAGCAATTATCCAGAATTGGCCTACCTCCCCATATAACTCCCCCCAAAAACCCCTGAAAACCCTTATATTCCGGCGCTGTCAAAATGTTTTTGCACCTCAAATTAGCCCGAAATATGGCTGATGCAAAATCCATTTGATAGAATAAGCGTGTCCTTTTGGTTAAGGTGAATTCACAAAGGAGGTCACGAGATGGAACTTTCGAATCAGATTAAGAAATACCGTAAGGAATTATCAATTTCGCAGGATCAGCTTGCTGAGAAGGTCTATGTTACAAGACAGACTATTTCCAACTGGGAGAATGATAAGAGTTATCCTGACGTTCATAGCCTGGTTCTTTTAAGTGAGATCTTTGGCACCTCTATTGATAACTTAATCAAAGGAGATATTGAAATTATGAAAAATGAGATTTGCGCAGAGGATAAGAAGAAGTTTTCTTCAATTAGTAACTTATATGCTGTTTTGTTGATTGCATCTGTTCTTACACCATATCCACTTCTCCACTTCCTTAAAATTCCTGGCATTATTATCTGGGTAGCATTATATGCTGTAACACTTGTAGTTGCTTTTAAGGTAGAGAAGTACAAGAAGCAGTACGATATCCAGACATTTAAAGAGATTGTTGCTTTTTATGACGGAAAGCCACTCGATGAGATTGAGAAGACAAAGCAGAAGGCAGTAAGAACTTATCAGAAGGTAATTCTCGCAGTTGTATTTGGCATCCTTGCATTTGCCATCTTTGCAGCTTTTGCATATTTCCTTCGCTGACAAAGAATTCTTCTCGAAAGCGGTATTTTTCAGCACATTTGATGACAAAATATCATTAAAAAACCACAGTTTTTTAATATAAATCCTGATTTCCAGAATTATAATAACTCCTGGTTAATTGTATAGTGTAAAAATATAGTAGTTAGTGTATTTAATCTGGAGTTAATAAATGGCAGCGGAGAAAACTTTGACCCGCAATCTTACTGAGGGGTCACCACTTAAGCTGATTATCGCTTTCGCGATACCGATGATTCTCGGTAACCTTTTTCAGCAGCTTTATAATTTTGTAGATACCATGATCGTTGGTCACTTCCTTGGCGTGGAGGCTTTAGCTGGCGTTGGCGCTACAGGAAGTATCAACTTTCTTATTATCGGATGCTGTATGGGCATGTGTTCAGGATTTGCAATACCTGTAGCCCAGAGATTTGGCGCGCAGGATTATGTGGCGCTTCGTAAATATGTGGCAAATGCGCTTTACCTTTCGCTTATATTCTCGGTTTCAATTGCGGTTGTCGTGTCGATTCTATGCAGACACATTCTTGAGTGGATGAGAACGCCTGACGATGTTATTGAGTATTCTTACGTTTATATTCTGACGCTTTTTATCGCGATTCCAGTTACGTTTCTTTATAACATTTTGGCAGGAATAATTCGTGCTGTAGGAGACTCTAAGACTCCGCTTATATTCCTTATTATCTCGACTTTTATTAATGTTGGGCTCGATTATTTGTTTATTGCGACATTTAATATGGGTGTATTTGGAGCGGCACTTGCAACGGTGATTTCGCAGTTTATTTCGGGAATCATGTGCGTTGTGGTTATCGTTAAGAAGTTTGATGTTCTTCACGTATCTGGCGCAGAGTGGAAGGCAGATACCAACATCATGGGACATCTTGTTGCCATGGGTCTTCCAATGGGACTTCAGTATTCAATTACTGCGATTGGTTCTGTAATCCTTCAGAGCAGCGTAAACATGCTTGGTGCAATTTCTGTTGCTGCTGTTACTGCTGCAAGCAAGGTTAATATGCTGTTTCTTTGCGTTCTCGACGCACTTGGCGCATCAATGGCAACATATGGTGGTCAGAATCTTGGTGCAGGTAAAATTGACAGAATTCGTCAGGGAACAAAGGCAGCTGTTCTTATTGGTTTTGCGTACAGTCTCTTT
Organism: Saccharofermentans sp.; assembly: GCA_045598005.1. Classification (GTDB taxonomy): domain Bacteria; phylum Bacillota; class Clostridia; order Saccharofermentanales; family Saccharofermentanaceae; genus Saccharofermentans. The sequence goes on from JAZLLF010000009.1 coordinate 11,040, forward strand.
GCATTTGTCGCAGTAATCTTTGTGCGCGTGCCACTTATTAAAATGTTTACGGATAAGCCAATTCCTGAGATGGTAGATAAGGCTGCGCTCCACGTTCTCGTAACAACAGGATGCCTTTCATTACTTATATTTGTTAATGTGCTTAGATTCCTTATACAGGGACTTGGCTTTTCAAAATCTGCCATTATTGCTGGCGTCCTCGAAATGATTGCCAGAACAATTGCAGGTATGATATTTATTCCTCTTTGGGGATTTGTTGGTTCATGTGTTGCTTCACCATTTGCGTGGCTTCTTGCAGACTGCTTCCTTGTTCCAGCATATATCTATGTTGTAAAAAAGCTCGAAAGGGAGCATGCTCAGCCAAAGTTGGAAGACATTGATTAATCAGTCAAAAATACCAAGGTCATGCTGCATTGCTTTATGCTCCTGCATGACCTTTCTTTTGTATTCGAAGTCGTATTCTGCAAATTTTTTGGATGCAATGCGGTATGCTCTTTTTTCCAGTGAATAAGATATTCCAGCCCAGAGAAGCAGCAATAATATGAGAGCTGATACTACTATAATGGCAATTGTTAATCCCAAATTATATGAAGCATATTTGAATGTTCCCAGAGATCCAAGATAGAAGCCGGTATCAACGATTTTTCTTGTGTGAGGGATAATTATAAACAAAATAAGATCAATGATTCCAAGAGCAATAGCAATTCTTGAGACCCATTTAATTTTCTCTTTTTTGAATTGCCATAAAGAAGGAATTCTTGAAAATTCAAGGTTATAAAAATCGTCAATTTCAAGTTTTGCCATATTAATAACAACTGCTCCTGATTAATTCTTACATATAAAAGAATAATACAACAAAATAGAACCACCTGCACCAGGTTCATGGGGGTCCTAAGTGCAGGTGGCAAGATGAAAAATGTGAAAGGTGGATTGGCTTATTTAAGTGAGTTCTCGATGAGACCCAAGAACAATGGATGTGGCTTATTAGGTCTGCTCTTAAACTCTGGGTGATACTGAACACCAACATGGAACTTGTTAGTAGGAACTTCTACTGTCTCAACGAGACGTCCATCTGGGCTTGTACCACTAATCAAAAGTCCAGCGTTAACTAATTCCTCACGGAACTCGTTGTTGAACTCATAACGATGACGATGACGCTCGTTAATCATGCTGGAACCATAGTATTTTTCCATTTTTGAATCAGGTGTGATGGAGCATGGATAGCTTCCAAGACGAAGTGTGCCACCTTTGGCAATCTCGTCGTTCTGGCCTGGCATAAAGTCGATTACGCGATGAAGCGAATTCTCATCAAACTCACGTGAGTGAGCATCAGCAAATCCTGCAACACTTCTTGCGTATTCAATTACGCTGATCTGCATACCAAGGCAGATGCCAAGATATGGAGTATTAGTCTCACGTGCATACTTGCAGGCAAGAATCATACCCTCGATACCACGCTCACCAAAACCACCAGGTACGATGATTCCGTCAACGTGACTTAAAGAAGAAACGTAGTTTTCTTCTGTGAGACCTTCTGAATCAATCCAGTCAATCTCAACCTTTGCTGAGTAAGCATAACCTGCATGACGCAAAGCCTCTGCAACTGAAAGGTATGCATCGTGAAGCTGTGTGTACTTACCAACAAGTCCAATCTTACAAGTGCGAGTACAGTTCTTGATACGATCGCAAAGTGCTGTCCACTCAGTTAGATCACATGCTGGTGCATCGATATGAAGTTCACGACATACAACATCTGAGAAATGATTCTTCTCAAGCATAAGTGGTGCTTCGTAAAGAACAGGGATTGTCTCGTTCTCAATAACGCAGTCAGGTGACACGTTACAGAACATAGCAATCTTTTTGAAGATTGATTCATCTTCGATAGGCTCGTCAGCACGTAAAACAATGATGTCAGGTGAGACACCCATACCCTGAAGTTCCTTAACAGAGTGCTGTGCTGGCTTTGACTTATGCTCGCCCGAAGCCTTTAAGTATGGAACGAGAACAACGTGAATGAATAATGAATTCTCTGGACCAACCTCATGAGCAACCTGACGGATTGACTCGATGAATGGCTGGCTCTCGATGTCTCCGATTGTTCCACCGATTTCTGTAATTACAACGTCTGCGTTAGTCTTAGAACCTACTTTATAAATAAAATCCTTAATCTCATTTGTTACGTGAGGGATAGTCTGAACTGTTGAACCAAGATATTCACCACGACGCTCCTTTGAGAGAACTGAAGAATAAACTTTACCTGTTGTAAGGTTAGAGTAGCGGTTCAAATCTTCATCGATAAATCTCTCGTAGTGTCCAAGGTCGAGGTCAGTCTCGGCGCCGTCTTCAGTAACGTAAACTTCGCCGTGCTGATAAGGGCTCATTGTACCAGGGTCAACGTTAATGTAAGGATCGAGCTTCTGGGATGCTACCTTAAGGCCACGTGTCTTGAGAAGACGACCAAGGGAAGCAGCAGTAATGCCCTTACCAAGACCTGATACAACACCTCCTGTAACGAAAATATACTTAGTCATAAGAAGCCTCCGAATTACTTACCACTGTCACCGTAGTTCTTAAGAACACGTGCAGAAGGATCGTTAACGTCACATCCTTCCCATGACTTGTTTGGCATCCAGAAATCGACTACCATCTCTGACATTTCTGGATAGTACTTTTCGAAGATTTCACGGTAAAGGAGAGACTCCTTTGTAAATGGCTGAGCGTGTGTATACTTCTTTCTTGTCTCTTCGTATGCTTCCTCTGTGTAGTAATCCTCAGCATACATCTTCAAATAATCTACCATTGAGTGACCAACAGCATCTGAGAAAGCTGCCTTCTCACGGTAGAGGATGCTCTCAGGAAGATAATCTCCCTCGAAAGCGTGACGGAGCAAATACTTACCCTTGTTGTAAACGTTTACCTTCTTAGCTGGATCAATTGACATAACGTACTTAACGAAATCAAGATCACCGAATGGTACACGTGCCTCCAAGGAGTTACTTGAAATACATCTGTCAGCACGAAGTACATCGTACATATGAAGTTCGTGAACTCTCTTAATAGCCTCTTCCTGGAATGCTTCTGGAGAAGGTGCAAAGTCTGTGTACTTATAACCGAAGAGCTCATCTGAAATCTCGCCAGTAAGGAGAACTCTTACGTCTGAAATCTCATGAATCTTCTTACAAAGGAGGTACATACCCATTGAAGCACGAATTGTTGTGATGTCGTATGTTCCAAGGATGTGGATAACTTCTTCAAGTGAAGAGATAACGTCGTCCTTTGTAATAATTACCTCTGTGTGCTCAGAACCGATATAATCAGCTACCTGCTTAGCATACTTAAGGTCGATAGCGTCTTCGTTCATACCGATAGCAAATGTCTTAATAGGGTTCTTTGATCTTCTTGATGCAACAGCGCATACGAGTGAAGAATCAAGACCACCACTTAAAAGGAAACCAACCTTTGCATCAGCGATAAGTCTCTTATCAATACCAGCGACGAGCTTATCGTGGATGTTCTTGCAGATTGTCTCTACGTCATCCATTACATAAGAATCAACCTTTGTGATATCACAGTAGCATGTAAACTTGCCATCTTTATAGTAATGCCCTGGAGGGAATGGAAGAACCTTCTTGCAGTAAGGAACAAGGTTCTTTGCTTCACTTGCGAAAGCGATATCACCCTTAGCGTCATAACCATAATAAAGAGGACGAATACCGATTGGATCTCTTGCTGCGATAATTTCCTTAGTTGCTGTGTTATACATTACGAGAGCGTACTCAGCGTCAAGCATTGCGAACATTGAATCACCGTACTTCTCGTACATTGGGAGAAGAATCTCACAGTCTGAACCACTCTTAAAAGAGTATGTAGCTGAGAGTTCTTCCTTTATCTTCTCGTAGCCGTAAATCTCACCATTACAAACTACGTAACTGTCTTTGTAAGTAAATGGCTGCATTCCTTCTGGATGCAAACCCATAATTGCGAGACGATGGAAGCCCATGATACCGCCGTCAAGCTTAACGATTTCGCTCTGGTCCGGACCACGTGAAACTGTAGCCTCAAAACCTTTTTTGAATTCCTCCTCAGTGATTGAAGAGCTGGCATAAAACATTATCGAACACATTTTTCATTTTCTCCTGATGTAACTATTTGTTAGTAATAATAAGTAGGAGAGCCCTGAATCTTATCCAAGGCTCTCCAGACTTTAAATTTTAATTATTCAACGTCCTGTAAAGCCGCGTAACCAACTTCGCCTGTACGAACCTTTACTACGTTCTCAACGTCATATACGAAGATCTTTCCATCACCGATATGACCTGTGTAAAGAACCTTACGAGCAGTTTCAATAACCTGATCAACTGGAACCTTACTTACTACGATATCAACCTGAATCTTAGGGAGGAGTGAAGGTGCAATCTCAACACCACGATAGAACTCTGGCTTACCCTTCTGTACACCACATCCAAGAACGTGTGAAACTGTGATACCTGTGATACCGATTGCCATAAGAGCATCCTTAAGAGGCTCAAGCATTCTTTCCTTACATACAATCTCAACCTTAGTGAACTTGTGCTCGCCCTTATCGAAAGAAGGGATAGCCTTAACTTCAACTGCCTCAGCAGCAGGTACTGTACCTGTAACTTCCTTAGGCTCATCCTTACCTGTATAGATAGTAGGAACAGCTGCGAAGTCTGCATAAGAACTTGGGAGGTTGTGCTCTGTAGCATCAAGACCCTTAATCTCTTCTTCCTTAGAAGCTCTAAGACCAAAGATTGCCTTGATTGCGAAGAATACGATAATCATTGTAACTACTGTCCAAGCAGCTACTGCAGCAAAGCCAAGAAGCTGGAGGCCAAGAAGCTTTACTCCACCGCCGTAGAATACACCAGCAATCTCGTTACCAGCTGCATCTGCGATTGCGTAATCAGGAACTTTTGGATTAGCAAAAAGACCAACTGCGATTGTACCCCAGATACCGTTTAAGCAGTGAACTGCAACAGCACCAACAGGATCGTCGATGTGGAGTTTCTGATCGAGGAGCCATACGCCGAATACTACGAGGAGACCAGCAACAGCACCAATGATGATTGCGCCGAAGGCATCTGTTACGTCACAAGGAGCTGTGATAGCAACGAGACCAGCAAGTGAAGCGTTCAAACACATAGATACATCAGGCTTACCGTACTTAATCCATGTGAAAATCATACATGTTACTGTAGCAACTGCAGGAGCGATTGTTGTTGTAACAAAGATTGATGCGAGCTGATTAACTGATGTAGCAGCTGCACCGTTAAATCCATACCAGCCAAACCAGAGGATAAATACACCAAGTGCACCAAGTGGGAGGTTATGACCAGGGAAAGCGTTAACCTTAATAATCTTGCCCTTTTCATCTGTAACAAACTTACCAATACGTGGTCCAAGGATCTTAGCACCGATCAAAGCTGCGATACCACCAACCATGTGAATTGCAGTTGATCCTGCAAAATCGTGGAAGCCCATCTGAGCAAGCCATCCGCCACCCCAGATCCAGTGTGCTTCGATTGGGTATACAAGACCAGAAATTACACCAGAGTATACGCAGTATGAAAGGAACTTTGTTCTTTCAGCCATGGCACCTGAAACGATAGTAGCTGTTGTAGCACAGAATACGAGGTTGAATACGAAGTTTGAAAAATCGAATGACTCGTAAGCTGTGAAAATATCAAATCCTGGCTTACCGATTAATCCGACGATGTCCTCACCGAGGAGCAAACTGAAACCGATAAGGATGAACATTACTGTACCGATACAGAAGTCCATCAAGTTTTTCATGATGATGTTACCGCTGTTCTTGGCTCTTGTGAAACCACACTCAACCATTGCAAAGCCGGCCTGCATCCAGAATACGAGTGCGGCACCAATCAGGAACCATACTCCAAAAACAATTCCAGAAGCTTCTTCTAACATAAAATCACCTTCTTTTATAAATTTTATTACTACATTAATTACTTAACACCGAAGAGGAGTTCTCCGTATGTTGGGAATGGCCAAGCCTCTGCTGAGCAGATTGTTTCAGCCTGATCTACAGCAGCTCTAAGATCCTGCATTGCTGTAAATACCTTATCTCTGTAAGCACAAGCCTGTGTAAGGATGTCTGACATCTCCTTAACTTCAAGTACTGCTGCTTCAAGAACTGTAATCTTTGTTGCGATTGTATCCTGAAGACCTGCGAGCTTCTTGATTGTTGAAACTTCGTATGTGAGCTCAAGGTCTGGAGCAACTGACTTAGCTGCGATAGCTGTATCAGAAAGCTGCTTGATGTACTTACCAATTGCAGGGAGGATATCCTTTGAAGCCATATCGATCATTGTGAGAGCCTCAATGTTGATAATCTTTGAATAGTTATCAAGGAGGATGTCATATCTTGACTGCATCTCTGCAAGGCTCATAACACCAAACTTTGTGAAGAGATCCTTGTTCTTCTGATCGATGAATCTTTCCATTGCTTCTGGTGTGCTTCTAAGGTTAAGAAGTCCTCTAACCTCTGTAGCTTCCTTAATCCATGCATCGTCATAACCGTTACCGTTGAAGATAATTCTCTTATGAGCAATGATTGTCTCCTTAATAAGATCACTAAGCTCTGCCTGGAAATCTGAAGCCTTCTCAAGACGATCAGCGAAATCACAAAGAACATCTGCAACTGCTGTGTTAAGCATGATGTTTGCACAAGCGATTGAGTTAGCTGAACCGAGCATTCTGAACTCGAACTTGTTACCTGTGAAAGCAAATGGTGATGTTCTGTTTCTGTCTGTAGAATCCTTAGGGAACTTAGGAAGAACGTCTACACCAATCTCCATCTGTACCTTTTCCTTAGCATCGTATGTGCTACCACTTGCGATTGACTCTACGATTGCGTTGAGCTCGTCACCCAAGAACATAGACATAACTGCTGGAGGTGCCTCGTTAGCTCCGAGACGGTGGTCGTTACCTGCTGTAGCAACAGAGATTCTAAGGAGATCCTGATGCTTATCAACAGCTTCGATAACAGCTGCAAGGAAGAGGAGGAACTGTGCGTTCTCCTGAGGTGTGTCACCTGGCTCAAGAAGGTTTGCACCTGTGTTTGTAGAAATAGACCAGTTGTTGTGCTTACCTGAACCGTTTACACCTGCGAATGGCTTCTCATGGAGGAGACAAACAAGTCCGTGCTTCTTTGCAATCTTCTGCATGATTTCCATTGTGAGCTGGTTGTGGTCAGTAGCAATGTTTGTTGTTGTAAAGATTGGAGCTAACTCGTGCTGTGCTGGAGCAACCTCGTTGTGCTTTGTCTTAGCAAGTACACCGAGCTTCCAAAGCTCCTCGTCGAGTTCCTTCATGTAAGCTGAAACTCTTGGCTTAATAGCACCAAAGTAGTGATCTTCGAGTTCCTGTCCCTTAGGTGGCTTAGCACCGAAGAGTGTTCTGCCTGTAAAAATCAAGTCCTTACGCTGATTGTAAAGTTCTACTGGAATGAGGAAGTATTCCTGCTCAGGACCTACTGTTGTTCTAACTGAAAGTGGCTCTGCTGTGTTACCGAAGAGACGAAGGATTCTTACTGCCTGCTTACTGATAACTTCCATTGATCTGAGAAGTGGTGTCTTCTTATCAAGAGCTTCACCGCCGTATGAGCAGAAAGCTGTTGGGATACAAAGTGTGCCATCCTTAATGAAAGCAAAGCTTGTTGGGTCCCATGCTGTATAACCTCTAGCCTCGAATGTAGCTCTAAGTCCACCTGATGGGAAAGAAGAAGCATCTGGCTCACCTCTTACGAGTTCCTTACCAGAGAACTCCATGATTACTCCGCCTTCTGCTGTTGGAGAAATGAAGCTGTCGTGCTTCTCAGCTGTTACACCAGTAAGTGGCTGGAACCAGTGAGTGAAGTGTGTAGCGCCCTTCTCGATAGCCCAGTCCTTCATTGCTGCAGCAACTACGTTAGCTACATCAATATCAAGTGGAAGACCTTCTTCGATTGTCTTCTTCATTGCTTTGAAAGTCTGCTTTGGAAGTCTTGATCTCATGATCTGCTCGTTGAAGACCATTGTTCCAAAAATTTCAGGTACATTTGTCATCTTTATTTCCTCCTGTTTCATAACAGAAAAGGCGCCTGAACCAGGAAAATGAAGTTCATCTTCCTCGTCCAAGCGCCTTTGCTTTTCTTCATGGACGTATGTTAATGCAGGACGATTCAGTTGTCAACAGAAAAATGAATAAACTTTTTTGACAACTTGCAGAAATGAACGTATATATTGCAAAATGCATGAAAATATTCTTGATTTTTGCAATTTAAGAAAAAATAAATTGCAAAAAGCCTGTGCTAACTGTAAACTAATCTTATATTTTGGGATAGGAGGATGTACTTATGAGTTCTTCTGGTATTGATAAGGTTCTTATATTATTTGATGAGACCAGTCGCAATGAAGTTCTTAAGAAGTTTGTTGTTAGCGGACTTAAGCATCCTCATAGTATCAGGGAGTCCTATATTAGTAATGAAAGTTTAAAACTTGTAAAAGAGGGCGACTTCGGACTTCTTATTGTTTCTTCAGATATTTCGAAGCAGCTTTCGATAGAGGCTGTAAGAATTGCTACAAAGCATCCAACAGCAACAATTATTTATATCGCTTCTGAGACTGACTTTTCGAAGGAGCAGGAAGCAAAGGACAGAGATGAACTTTTGGAGCTTGGAGCAAATCTTCTTGTAAAGCCTTTAACAAAGAATGGATTTATGGTTGCTCTTAATGCTGCTGATATGGCGCATATTCGTCTTTGCACTTTGAAGCGCAAGATTGATGAAGAGAAAGTTATTACAAGAGCGAAGCTTCTTCTTATGGAAGTACTTTGTATGACGGAAGAGCAGGCGCATAAGTATATAGAAAAAGAATCCATGAATAGCGGAGTGACACGTCTTGAGACAGCTTACGACGTTATAAGGACATACGATTACTGATTGGGGGCTAGTAATTTGAAGTATGAATTTGTGAAGATGCATGGATGCGGCAACGATTATGTTTATATCGACGCATTCAAGACAAAGGTGGATAATCCGGCAGATCTTGCAATTAAGGTATCTGACAGACACTTTGGAATTGGTAGTGACGGACTTATTCTTGTTGCTCCTTCTGAGGTAGCAGATGGACGAATGATTATGTTCAACCTTGATGGTTCAGAAGGTAAGATGTGTGGTAACGGTATTCGCTGCGTGGGTAAGTTTATGCATGACATTATTGGCGGCGAATATAAAAAAGATGTTCTTACCATTGAGACATTAAGCGGTATAAAGACATTAAACATGATTACCGATAGTAATAACGAAGCTGTTGCTGCCGTAGTTGATATGGGCAAGGCAATTCTTGATCCAAAACTCATTCCAGTTAATCTTGAAGGCGATTCAATTATCGATGAGAAACTTGTAGTAAATGATGTGATTTACGCTATTACATGCGTATCGATGGGTAACCCACACTGTGTAATTTTTACTACTACTCCTGTAGAGGAGATTGAACTTGATAAGATTGGTCCGCTCTTTGAGCATAACGAGATTTTTCCGGAAGGTGTAAATACAGAGTTTGTTAATGTAATCGACGATCACACTTTAAGAATGAGAGTATGGGAGAGAGGTTCTGGTGAGACCTGGGCCTGTGGTACCGGTACATGTGCGACAGTTGTTGCAGCCTGTCTTAATAGTATCTGCAAAAAGGGCGAAGATATTCTTGTTCACTTAAATGGTGGAGATTTGACAATTAACTATACAGATGAACGAGTTCTTATGACTGGTCCATGTACCAGAGTATTTGATGGAGTAATAGAGATTTAAGGAGGAAATGGGAAATGCATATTAATAAGAATTATCAGAATGTAGCGGAGACTTATCTTTTTTCGGAGGTAGCAAGAAAGCTTCGTGAGTTTCAGGCGGCAAATCCTGAAGCACCAGTAATCAAGATGGGTATCGGAGATGTTACAAGACCACTTTGTAAGTCTTCTGTTGAAGCAATGAAGAAGGCTGCTGACGAGATGGGTACAGCAGAGGGTTTCAGAGGTTATGGTCCTGAGCAGGGTTATGAATTTTTGAAGGAAGCTATTGCTTCTTACTACAAGATGACATCAGGTGTTACACTTGATACAAATGAGATTTTTATTTCTGATGGTGCAAAAAGTGACATCGGAAACATTCTTGATATCTTCTCAGATGACAATGTAGTTGTTGTAACTGATCCTGTTTATCCTGTATATGTTGATACAAATACTATGGCAGGACGCAAGGTTAATTACCTTAAGGCTGATGCCTCTAACGGTTTTGCTCCAATGCCAGATGGAACAAAGGGTGATATCTTCTATCTTTGTTCTCCTAACAACCCAACAGGAGCATGCTATACAAGAGAGCAGCTTAAGGTTTGGGTAGACTACGCAAATTCACTTGATGCAATCATTATCTTTGACTCAGCTTACGAGTCTTTCATTGAAGATCCTGATGTACCACGTTCTATTTATGAGATTGAGGGCGCAAGAACATGTGCCATCGAGTTCTGTTCTTTGTCAAAAACAGCAGGATTTACTGGTACAAGATGTGGATACACAATCGTTCCAACTGATCTTGTAAGAGAAGAGCAGTCTTTACAGAAAATGTGGCTTCGCCGTCAGACAACAAAGTTTAACGGAGTTTCTTATCTTGTTCAGCGTGCTGCTGAGGCATGCTTTACTGAGCAGGGCTTAAGTGAGATTTCAGAGAACATTAAGTATTATAAGAGAAATGCCAAAGTTATGACTGAGACATTTGATGAACTTGGCTGGTTCTATACAGGTGGTAAGAATTCACCTTACATTTGGTTTAAGTGTCCAAATGATATGGATTCATGGTCATTCTTCGACGATCTTTTAAGTAAGGCTAACGTCGTTGGAACTCCTGGATCAGGATTTGGTAAGTGTGGTGAAGGCTATTTAAGACTTACAGCCTTTAACACTTATGAAAATACTGTTGAGGCCATGAAAAGAATCAAAGAAATTTATAAAATTTGAAATTTTGAATAAACTTTCTTGCAAAATTAAAGAAAGTATTCATTAAATTGTTGTTTTTTAACAAATATTTTGCAAGTTGTTGCAAAGCAAATTGCAAAATGATATTATGCAACACATGAAAATGTGAGCTAGGAGGAATTTTCAAATGGGTATTATGAATGGAATCCCTAAGAAACAGGGTCTTTACTCCCCAGAATTTGAACATGACGCTTGCGGAATTGGTATCGTAGTAAATATTCACGGTAATAAGTCACACCAGATGGTGAAGGATGGACTTACAATTCTTGCAAATCTTGCACACCGTGGTGGTGCAGGTTCAGAGGAAGATACAGGTGATGGTGCTGGTATCCTTCTTCAGATTCCAGACGCATTCTTCAGAAAGGTATGTGCACAGGAAGACATTATTCTCCCACCAGAAGGTGAGTACGGTGTTGGTATGGTTTTCCTTCCACGTCAGATTGATGCACGTACTAAGTGCATGAAGACAATTAATAAGGCTATTGAGTCTGAAGGTCAGATTGTTCTTGGATGGAGAGATACACCAGTTAATGAGACAATGCTTGGTAAGACAGCCAAGGAGAACAGACCTTATATCTGTCAGGTATTTATTGGTAAGAGCAGTGATACACCTAAGGGTCTTCCATTTGAAAGAAGCCTTTATGTTATCCGTAAGATTCTTGAGAATAAGACATCAGGTCTTTCAGAGCAGGATCCAAGATATTTCTATTTCGCTTCATTAAGCACAAGCACAATCGTATATAAGGGTATGCTTACACCAGAGCAGATGGATGCTTTCTATTTGGATCTTAAGGATCTCTCATTCACATCAGCTCTTGCACTTGTTCACTCAAGATATAGTACTAATACATTCCCTTCATGGGAGAGAGCTCATCCATACAGATACCTTATCCATAACGGTGAGATTAATACACTTCGTGGTAACATCAACGCTATGCACGCACGTCAGTCTTCTATTAAGTCAGAGGCATTTGGCGATGACGGCATGAGCAAAATTCTTCCAATTATTAACCCTAACGGAAGTGACTCAGCTATGTTCGATAACGCGCTCGAGTTCTTCACACTTTCAGGAAGAAGCCTTGCACAGACAGCAATGATGATGGTACCAGAGCCATGGATCAAGCATAATCAGATGGACGAGGATCTTAAGGCTTTCTACGAGTACAACAGTATGCTCCTCGAGCCATGGGATGGTCCTGCAGCACTTGCATTTACAGATGGTAAGCAGATTGTTGCAACACTTGACCGTAACGGACTTCGTCCAGCACGTTACTATGTAACAACAGACGGCAACGTTGTTCTTTCTTCTGAGGCAGGTGTACTTGATATTCCTGCAGATAGAATTGTTTCAAAGAACAGACTTAAGCCAGGAAAGATGCTCGTAATCGATACTGTTGAAGGCCGTATCATTAACAACGAGGAGATTAAAAAGCAGATCGCAACTGAGTTCCCTTATAAGGACTGGGTTAAGAATAATATCGTTCACCTCTCATCTATTGTTGAGAAGGCAGCTAAGTTTGAAGCTCCAGAGTACGAAGACATGGAGCAGCGTCAGAAGATTTTTGGCTATACATATGAAGATATTCGTAAGATGGTTCTTCCTATGGCACAAAATGGTGCAGAGGCAATCGGCGCAATGGGTAACGACAGCCCTGTAGCAGTTCTTTCAGATAAGCCACAGCTTCTCTACGCTTACTTTAAGCAGCTCTTTGCTCAGGTTACAAACCCACCTATCGACTGTATCCGTGAGGATATCGTTACAATGGAGAGAATGTACTTGGGTTCAGAGGGTAACATCATTGAGCCTAAGGCAGAAGATGCAAGACATATTGCACTTGAGTCTGCAATCATTAAGGACGAGGAGCTCAACGCTCTTAAGGACTACGAAGCACCTGGATTTAAGGCAGCAACACTTCCTATCCTTTTCGAAAAGGGTGGCGACGGAAAGACTTTGAAGAAGGCTTTGGACAAGCTCTTTAAGGATGCATCAAAGGCTATCGATAACGGTACAAACCTCATCATTTTGAGTGACCGTGATGCAGATTCTGATAACGCTCCAATCCCAGCACTTCTTGCTGTATCTGGTCTTCACCAGTATCTTGTAAAGACATCAAAGAGACATATGTGCTCTATTATCCTTGAGTCTGGTGAGCCAAGAGAAGTTCATCACTTCTCACTCCTTATCGGTTTTGGTGCTTCTGCAATCTGCCCATATATGGCATATGCAACAATCAGAGATGAGATCTCCAAGAAGCATCTTGATATGGATGTTGAGACTGCAATTGATAACTATATCGATGCAGCTCGTCACGGTATCGTAAAGGTACTTTCAAAGATGGGTATCTCAGCTGTTAAGAGCTATCAGGGTGCTCAGATCTTCGAGGCTGTTGGTATTGGAGAAGATGTTATTGATGAGTACTTCACATCTACAGCAAGCAGAATTGGCGGTATCGGTCTTTCTGAGATTGCCAAGGAAACAGATATGAGAATGGAAGCTGCTTTTAAGGATAACGAGCTTAAGGCTGGCCTTGAGACTGGTGGTCTTTATCAGTGGAGAAAAGATGGTGAATACCATATGTTCAACCCTGAGACAATCTATAAGCTCCAGTCTTCTGTACGTAAGGGTGATTACGATCTCTTTAAGCAGTATAGCCGTGCTCTTAATGAAGAGAACGAGAGACTTTGTACAATCAGAGGTCTTCTCGAGTTCGTTCCATCTAAGGAGCCTATCTCAATCTATGAAGTTGAATCAGTAGAATCAATCGTTAAGAGATTTAAGACAGGTGCCATGTCTTATGGTTCTATCAGTAAAGAAGCACACGAGACACTTGCTATTGCTATGAACCGCTTAGGTGGTAAGAGTAATACTGGTGAGGGTGGTGAAGACCCAGCTCGTTACGAGAGAATGAGTAATGGTGACTCTAAGATGAGTGCCATTAAGCAGGTAGCTTCTGGTAGATTTGGTGTTACATCTGATTATCTTGTACATGCAAGAGAAATTCAGATTAAGATGGCACAGGGTGCTAAGCCTGGTGAGGGTGGACAGCTCCCAGCTAAGAAAGTATATCCATGGATTGCGAAGACAAGACATTCAACACCAGGTGTTGGTCTTATCTCTCCACCTCCACATCACGATATTTACTCTATCGAGGATTTGGCTGAGCTTATTCACGATCTTAAGAATGCAAACAAGTTTGCAAGAATTAACGTTAAGCTCGTATCTGAAGTAGGTGTAGGTACAGTTGCTGCAGGTGTTGCAAAGGCAAGAGCAGACGTAGTTCTTGTAAGTGGTTATGACGGAGGTACAGGTGCTGCACCACGTACATCCATAAGAAACGCTGGTCTTCCATGGGAGCTTGGTGTTGCTGAGGCACATCAGACACTCCTTTTGAATGACTTACGTTCAAGAATTATCGTTGAGGCTGATGGTAAGCTTCTTACAGGTCGTGACGTAGTTATCGCTTGTCTTCTCGGTGCTGAGGAGTTCGGTTTCGCAACTGGACCTCTCGTAGCTATGGGATGTGCAATGATGAGAGTATGTAACCTTGATACATGTCCAGTTGGTATTGCAACTCAGAACCCTAAGCTCCGTGAGAAGTTCATGGGTAAGCCAGAGCACGTAATTAACTTCATGAGATTTATCGCCGAGGAAATGCGTGAGATTATGGCACAGCTTGGCTTCAGAACAATTGATGAGATGGTAGGACGTTCAGACATGCTTCGTCCTAACAAGGCAATCAAGTTCTGGAAGGCTTCTGGAATTGATCTTTCAGCTCTCCTTTATAGACCACAGCTTGACTCAACAGTTATTACACACCATGTAATTAATCAGGATCATAAGCTTGAAGATACACTTGATCACAAGGTGCTTATCCCACTTGCACAGCCTGCTCTTACAGAGTCTAAGAAAGTTAACCTTTCACTCCAGATTAAGAACACAGACCGTGCTGCTGGTACACAGCTTGGTAGTGCCATTACAAGAACATTTGGTATCGATGGACTTCCTGAAGATACAGTAAATATTCACTTTAGAGGTTCAGCTGGACAGAGCTTTGGTGCATTTATTCCAAAGGGTCTTTCACTTGAACTCGAAGGTGATTCTAACGACTATATTGGTAAGGGCCTCTCAGGCGGTAAGATTGTAGTTTATAAGGACAGACTTGCTACATTCCGTTCTGAAGAGAACACAATCGTTGGTAACGTAGCACTTTATGGTGCAACATCAGGTGAAGCTTACTTCAGTGGTATTGCAGGTGAGAGATTCTGCGTACGTAACTCTGGTGCTACAGCAGTAGTAGAGGGAGTTGGTGATCACGGTTGCGAGTACATGACAGGTGGTCGTGTAATCGTCCTTGGTCCAACAGGTAGAAACTTCGCAGCTGGTATGTCAGGTGGTATCGCTTACGTTTACGATGTAAATGGTGACTTTGAGAAGAAGTGCAACACTGAGATGGTTGCTCTCGAGTCTCTTTCAGATCCGGAGGAGATTGAGTTCGTAAGAACAACAATTTCAAAGCACGTTAAGGCAACAGAAAGTTCTTATGCAGAACATATTCTTACAAATCTTGATGACCATATTGGTCGCTTCGTGAAGGTAATCCCTCACGAGTATGCACGTTTCAGCAGTGAGCTTGAGCGTGTACAGGCAGAAGGTCACGAGGGCGATGAAGCTATGCTTCTTGCTTTCGAAGCAGCAACAGGAAAGTGAGGTAAGAATCATGGGTAAGGCAACAGGATTTTTAGAGTTTAATCGTGAGATTTCTCCTGATCGTAAGATAGAAGAAAGAATTAAGGACTGGAAGGAAGTACACCAGAAGTACGCTAGTGAAGAACTTGCAAAAACTCAGGGTGCACGCTGTATGGACTGTGGTGTACCTTTCTGTCAGACTGGTGCATTCCTTGGAAGAGGCGCAACAGGATGCCCTCTTGGAAACTTAATTCCAGAGTTCAATGACCTCGCTTATAAGGGCCTTTGGGGAGAGGCATATGCACGTCTTCGTAAGACAAACAGCTTCCCTGAGTTTACAGGCCGCGTTTGTCCTGGACTTTGCGAAGGTGCATGTATGTGCGGCCTTGGCTTTGAGGCAGTAGCTACACACAACAACGAGTGGTATATCGTCGAAAGAGCATGGGAAGATGGCGTAGTTAAGGCTTGTCCTCCATCAAAGAGAACCGGTAAGAAGGTAGCAGTTATTGGAGCAGGTCCTTCAGGTCTTGCATGTGCAGATCAGCTTAATCAGGCAGGTCACCTCGTAACTGTTTACGAGAGAGCAGATCGTCCAGGCGGACTTCTTATGTACGGTATTCCTAACATGAAGCTTGATAAGCAGATTATTCTCCGTCGTATTAAGCTCATGGAGGAAGAGGGCATCACATTTAAGTGTGGTGTTGAAGTTGGTCACGATATTACTATTGAAGAGATTAAGTCTACATACGATGCAGTAGTACTTTGTACTGGTTCAACAAAGCCAAGAAACCTTAATGCTCCTGGTCGTGAACTTAACGGAATCCATTTCGCTGTAGATTACTTAAGAGGAAATACAAAGGCACTTTTTGCTGATGACCATTTTGCAAAGGAAGGTCCAGCTCCAAGTGTCGAGATTAGTGCTAAGGGTAAGCATGTAGTAATCATCGGTGGTGGTGATACAGGTACAGACTGTGCTGCTACAGCTACACGTCAGGGTGCAAAGAGCGTAACTCAGCTTGAGATTACAAACCCACTTCCTGACAAGCGTGCTCCTAATAACCCATGGCCAGAGTATCCATTTGTTAAGAAGGTTGACTATGGTCAGGAGGAAGTTGCTTTCGTATATGGCGACGATCCTAGAATGTACTGCATGTCTACTGAGAAGTTCTTAGGTGACGATAAGGGTAACGTTAAGGAGCTTCAGGTTGTTGAAGTTTCATGGGAGAAGGATGTTTCAGGTCGTGTTGTTCCAGTTCCAAAGGAAGAGACACGTAAGACAATCCCAGCTGATCTTGTAATTATTGCTATGGGCTTCCTTGGACCAGAGGATACAATTGCTAACGCATTGAAGCTCCACAGAGATGCAAGATCCAATATCGCTGCTGAGTTCGGCACATTTAAGACAAATGTAAATGGCGTATTTGCTGCAGGTGATACAAGAAGAGGACAGTCTCTTGTTGTATGGGCTATTACAGAAGGCCGTGGTGCAGCACGCGAGTGTGATAAGTTCCTTATGAATGGCTATTCAAGCCTTCCTTAACCTTTAATTTTTTAAATTAGCAAATTATCGCTGTCTAATGGCAGCGATTTTTTGTTGTCTATAATTACTGGTTAATTTATTCTATTGGCATTAAGGGGGATTTTTATGTCAAAGAAGTATGGTTTTTTAATGTTTTTCTCAATTGCTGTTGAAGCTGCATTACTTGTATTATCTGCTATTCCTTTTCTTAATCTGTTTAATCCGGTTGGAACAGTAATTGATGATTCTTTTATTTCAAATTTAGGTAAGAAAATTATGTTTGAGTCTCTTGGTGATACAGCATTTGTGCTGGCGATCATTGGACTTTTTGTTGTTGGAATTTATTTGATGAGTTATTTCTCTTCATGGGGCAATTCTCCAGTTAAAAGTGCAATTGCTTTCGTGGTTTTTGCCGTTATTGCTGCAGCTGTTTTGGGTATTCAGACTGTTAGCTTAAAATCAGCACCAGAACCAGTGGTAAGTAAGATGGAAGTTGTATCTTCAAAAATGGATTCTGAATTTGATATCAATGCATTTATGAATCTCTTTTTGGGAAGTAAAACTGAACAAAGAAGATCTCTTACAAATGGAGTTTTCATGGATGTTCCTAAGCTCTGTTTTGAGCATATGGATGCTGAAGTCAGTCGCGATGAATATGGTAAAGCACGCCCTGGAGATGAATATTACGTTGTAATGGTTGCAGGTGAAAGTTATGCTTATCCTGCTTCTGAATATTCACAGGGCTGAGTAAATTATCTTCAGAATTTTTTGAAGCCTCCAGATGAATTTTTGTTCGTCTGGGGGCTTTTACTATATCTAGTGGTGGTGAGCACGCTCTCTGCCCTAAATGCACAAAAGAATATAAAGTAAACTGTGAAAAATGTGCAAAAAACTTCCTTAAAAATCGGCACATAGTATAATGGCACTCGAAAATGTAACACAACATATAGTGTTTTGCCGTTGACTAACCCACCATATATGGGTAGTATAAGTAGCGGATAGGACAGGTATGCAAATTTTTATGATAATTTGTTTTTTACAACTGTCCCTATAATCGCCCAGGCATATAAATATAATGTCTTTACTAAGTTTAACAGGAAGAATTGGCAGGTTTAACATGAAGATTATTAAGCGTAACAAGGCTGAAGTAGATTTCGACATTTCAAAGATTATTAACGCTGTAACTAAGGCAAATGCTGCTGCACGTGAAGCAGAGCGTATGACTCCAACTCAGATTATGCGTATTGCTGAGTCTGTAACAAATCAGTGTGAGAAGATGAATCGTGCTCTCTCTGTAGAGGAGATTCAGGATCTCGTTGAGAAGCAGATCATGGCTCACGGAGCTTACGAAGTAGCAAAGCTTTATATCACATATCGTTACACAAGAAGCCTTGTTCGTCGTTCAAATACAACTGACGATTCTATCCTTTCTCTTATTGAGTGTAATAACGAGGAGCTTAAGCAGGAGAATTCCAATAAGAATCCTACTGTTAACAGCGTTCAGCGTGACTATATGGCAGGTGAGGTTTCCAAGGATATTACACAGAGACTTCTCCTTCCACAGGATGTAGTAGAGGCTCATAATGCTGGTATTATTCATTTCCACGATTCTGATTACTTTGCTCAGCATATGCATAACTGTGACCTCGTTAATCTCGAGGATATGCTTCAGAATGGTACAGTAATTTCTGGAACAATGATTGAGAAGCCACACAGTTTCTCAACAGCATGTAATATTGCTACACAGATTATTGCTCAGGTAGCTTCCAACCAGTATGGTGGACAGTCTATCTCTCTTACACACCTTGCTCCATTCGTACAGATTAGCCGTGAGAAGATCAGAGGTCTTGTAGAGGCTGAGTTTAAGTCAATTGGTATTGATGCTTCTGAGGAGCAGATTAATCAGCTCGTAGAGAAGAGACTTCGCGAAGAGATTGAGCGTGGTGTTCAGACAATTCAGTATCAGGTAGTTACACTTCTTACAACAAATGGTCAGGCTCCATTCGTTACAGTATTTATGTATCTTAACGAGGCTAAGGATCCTGCTCTTAAGAGAGACCTTGCAATGATTATTGAAGAGGTTCTTAAGCAGAGAATTCACGGCGTTAAGAATGAGTCAGGCGTATATGTAACACCTGCTTTCCCTAAGCTTATTTATGTTCTTGAAGAGGACAACATCTCAGAGGATACACCTTATTATTACCTTACAAGACTTGCAGCTAAGTGTACTGCAAAGCGTATGGTTCCAGATTATATTTCTGAGAAGGTAATGCTTGACCTTAAGGTTGATAAGAATGGCGAAGGCCACTGTTATACATGCATGGGATGCAGAAGCTTCCTTACAACATATGTAGATGAGAACAATAAGCCTAAGTACTATGGCCGTTTCAACCAGGGTGTAGTAACACTTAACCTTGTTGACGTTGCTTGTACAGCTTGTAGTGAGAGCCGTGATGAGGAGAAGTTCTGGAAGGTTCTTGATGAGAGACTTGAGCTTTGTCATAAGGCACTTCGTGCACGTCACGACAGACTTGCTGGTACTCTTTCTGATGCAGCTCCAATTCTCTGGCAGTATGGAGCTCTTGCAAGACTTGAGAAGGGTGAGCCAATCACAAAGCTTCTCTACGGTGGATACTCAACAATTTCACTTGGTTATGCTGGTCTTTGGGAGTGTGTATACGAAGTTAAGGGTAAGAAGCTTACAGAGACTGAGGGTGAAGAGTTTGGTCTTAAGGTAATGCAGCGACTTAACGATGCATGTGCAAAGTGGAAGGAAGAAGAGAATATTGATTATTCAATCTACGGTACACCACTTGAGTCAACAACATATAAGTTTGCAAAGGCTCTCCAGAGAAGATTTGGTATTATCCCTGGTGTAACAGACAAGAACTATATTACTAACAGTTACCATGTACATGTAACAGAGAAGATTGACGCATTTAAGAAGCTTTCTCTTGAGTCAAAGTTCCAGAGACTTTCTCCAGGTGGTGCTATCAGTTATATCGAGGTTCCAGATATGCAGAACAACATCGATGCAGTTATGGATGTTATGAAGTTTATCTATGAGAACATCATGTACGCTGAACTTAATACAAAGTCTGATTACTGTCAGGTTTGCGGATTTGATGGAGAGATTCAGATTGAAGAGCGTGACCATAAGCTCGTTTGGGTTTGTCCAAACTGCGGTAACGACGATGAGAATAAGCTTAATGTAGCTAGACGTACATGTGGTTATATCGGAACACAGTTCTGGAATCAGGGCCGTACACAGGAGATCAGAGAGAGAGTATTGCATCTCTGATAATCGGAAGATATAAGTTATTACGAAGAGGGCTTTCTGAATAGGTTTTCGGGAAGCCTTCTTTTTACAACAAAAACAGGAGGGAACATTTATGCATTATTGTGCTATAAAGGATTGTGATATTGCTAACGGAACTGGCGTTCGCGTTACACTTTTTGTTTCTGGATGTACCAATAGATGTGAAGGGTGTTTCCAGCCTGAAACGTGGGATTTTAATTACGGTGAAGAATTCACAGATGAGACAGCTGAGTCTATTTTTGAGATGCTGAAGCCTGCTTATATTCGTGGCCTTACTATTCTTGGCGGCGAGCCTATGGAGCCATCCAACCAGAGAGCTCTTTTACCTTTCTTGAAGGAATACAAAAAGAGGTTTCCTAGTAAGGACCTCTGGATTTTCTCTGGATTTCGATACGAAGATGAGATTAGTGTTCCTGGATGTCATCCAAACTGTGAAGTTACAGATGAGATTTTGTCTTTAACAGATATTCTTGTTGAAGGAAGATTTATTCTTGCTCAGAAAAAAATAAATTTGAAGTTTCGCGGGTCTTCGAATCAGCGTATAATTGATATGAGAAGGACTCTCAATGAGGGTGAGATTGTGCTTTGGGATGAGACCCAAGCATCTAATTAATTGGTGAACACTATGAAGGAAAAACTTAAGAAATGGCTAGGCATTGGCGATGTTTCGCCTTATGTTCAGTCCTATTTTGATAGTAGCAACATCAGGGCAAGTCTTTACATGTCCATAATGATGGTTGCACTTGAGACATGGATGATTATAAGCCTTCTTGGTTTCCTTGCTAATGGTGATACAACTATCAGCGTTAACTGGATTGTTATTCAGATTGTAACTTTCCTTCTTCTTTTCTTTTCAGGTCTTCTTACACTTAAAACATCAGAAGATTATATTAAGGGCAAGATTACAGGTCGTGAGAAGTATATTATTGTGCTTTTCTGCACTGTAAGTGTTCTGTTTGGAATCTTTATTTCATCTTCTGACTACGGTAGAGGTGAACAGATTTTTACGTTTGTAACAATAATGCTATTTACAACTTGTTATCTTGTCTGGAAGCCTATTATTTCCATATTTACTGTGACTTTATCTTTCGTTGTGCTTTATGTCTGCATGCTTTTTAATGGTGGCGTAACGTTAATGACGACAGTGTGCTATGTAATTTTGTGGATTTCACTTCTTATTGTAAGTATTAATAACTACAGACAGAAGTATGCTGAGGCGCTTAAGGCAAACAGTGCTGACAGTGCCAACAGTAAGCTTAATCAGACTTCCATGATGGATCAGGTTACAGGTGTTGCCAATATGGACTTCTTCTGTAAGCGTTCAAAGGAGATTCTTGAAGATCCTGATACAAAGGTAAGACATAAGATTTTCCTGTTCCTTGATCTTGAGAATTTCAAGGTAGTTAACCGTAAGTATGGCTTTGCTGGAGGAAGCGCTTTCCTTGTAAAGGTTTCTGGATTTATTATGGAACTTTTCCCAGAAGCGCTGATTGCAAGACAGGGTGATGATCACTTTGTTGTTCTTACAGACCGTAAGGATGTTCAGAATAAAATCAGAGATTTAAGACTTCTTATTTATAATTTTGATTCTGAGATTCAGATTGGACTTAAGGCAGGTGGATATATCCCATCTAACAGTGAGTGCGATCCAGGAACAGCTTGTGACCGTGCAAGACTTGCATGCCAGTCTATTAAGAAGCGTTATGACGTTGATTACTGCGAGTACGACGATAAGATGGAGAAGCAGTTCGAACTTACACAGTACATTGTAAATAATGTCGATACTGCTCTTGATAATGGCAATATCATGGTTTATTACCAGCCTGTTGTATGGGCTCGTAACAGAAAGCTTTGTGGTTTTGAGGCACTCGTTAAGTGGAATGATCCAACTCATGGATTCCTGTCACCTGGATTATTTATTCCTGTTCTTGAGGATTATCGTCAGGTTCATAAGGTTGATATGATTGTTGTAGATACAGTATTCAGAGATATGAGAAGTCTTATGGATATGGGTAAGCCAGTTGTTCCGGTATCTCTTAACTTCAGCCGTCTCGATTTTGAATTAACAGATGTTGTAGATCTTCTTGAAAGCTGCGTAGAGACTTATGGAATCAGCCGTGACATGATTCACGTTGAAGTAACTGAGAGTGCTCTTTCCGATAATCTCGATAGTCTCAAAGATGATCTTAATAAGCTTAAGAGTCTTGGATATCCTTTGTGGCTTGATGATTTTGGTTCAGGTTATTCATCCTTGAATGTTCTTAAGGATTTTGACTTCGATGTCATGAAGATAGACATGGTATTCCTTTCTTCTTTTGATCAGGAAGAAGAGAAGACAAAGGCTGTACTTAAGAATGTTGTTCAGCTTTGTAAGGATCTTGGAATGCATGCTCTTACAGAAGGTGTAGAGACAGTTCAGCAGTGCATGTATCTTAATTCTATTGGCTGCGAGAAACTTCAGGGATATCTCTTCGGTAAGCCAATGCCACTTAGTGAAGTTATATTGAAGATTAATGCAGGCACTCTTCTTGTGTCTGAGGAGTTTATAAATGATTGATGTCATTTCAGTAGAGAATATGAGAAGAAGCGATGCTAATACCATCGCTTCTTTTGTGCCATCCAAAGAGCTCATGATGAGAGCGTCCATTGGTATTTACGAAGAAACCATCAAGGTTAATCCTGATGCTTTTAATGGTAATACAGTTATTGTTGTAGGCTCAGGTAATAATGGTGGAGACGGATTTGGCCTTGCTGTAGTTCTTAAAAATAAGGGCTATGAGAATATAAGAATTCTAAGTGTCTCTGACCATTATTCAGAAGATGCTTCCTACTATAAGAATATGGCAGAGAGTCTTGGATTAAATACAGAAGAATACGTTAAGGGCATAAGTCAGCTTAAGGATGTGGATACAATTGTTGACTGCCTTCTTGGAACTGGATTTAAAGGTGACGTTCGAGGTCTATATAAGGATGCCATAGAGGAAATTAATAGTAGTAGCGCTTGTGTAATCAGTGCTGATATTAATAGTGGCCTTAATGGTGATACTGGTCTTACGAGTCTTGCAGTAAAATCCGACCTAGTAGTTACGATTGGTTACCATAAAACGGGCATTCTTCTTGCAAGAGGAAGCGATTATATTAATAAAATAGCTCTTGCTTCAATTGGAATTGTGCTTGATAAGCACGAGAACTATCTTTTGACTGAAGATGAATGGAAGGATAGGAAACTACCAGAAGATTCACTTTATGTATTAGATGAAACTGGAACTTATTTCTTTCGAGAGGGATAACAATGGGAAATCGCAAGATTGTATTTTTTGATATAGATGGAACTATTTGGGATTTCAGAAATCACATTCCTGAAAGTACAAGAGAAGCAATTAAGCTTCTAAGGGAGAATGGACACCTGGCTTTTATAAACTCTGGAAGAACAAGAGGATATATTAGAAATCCAAAGCTTCTTGATCTTGGTTTTGACGGCATTGTTTCGGGATGCGGAACTGCTGTTGAATACGATGGTAATGTTGTGTTTCTTTACGAGATTCCAAGAGAAGAAATGGAATTTACTGTTGATACAGTAAGAAGTCTTGGATTTAGACCGATTCTTGAAGGGTTTGAGTATCTTTATATGGATGACCATGAGTTCAAGGGCGATTTATATGGCGAGAAGTTATTCCGTGATTTGGGAGAGAGACGTAAGTATATAGATAATGACAGAGGAACATGGAATACATCCAAACTTTCCTGTGCGACGATTGCTGACAGGATGGAAGAGTGCAGAAAAATCCTTGGAAATACGTATGATTTTATTGTCCATAATGCTGAAGTCTGTGAGCTGGTGCCAAAGGGGTTTAGCAAGGGGACAGGAATTATTAAGACCTGTGAACTTCTTGGAATTGATATTAAGGACACATTTGCAATTGGAGATAGCGTCAATGATCTTGATATGTTCTCTGTTGCTAATACTGCAATTGCCATGGGAAACGGTTCTGATATTGCAAAGGAGAATGCTGATTATATAACAACTCCAATGAGTGAAGATGGAATATACAACGCACTTAAGCATTTTGAGTTGATTTAAAAAGGTGGAGTTTTAAACTCCACCTTTTGTATTATTTTTCACGTTTCTTTGGTGTATGGTGAGGATTTTTAAAGGTATAAGCTTCAGCCATGAACCTCGCAATTTCGTTTCCATTCAAGTAAAGAACATGCATATCAGGCTCATTCTCACTATTGGAAGGGATTGTCTTGATACTGTCAAAGAAGAAATCATCTTTGTCCTCAGTATAAACGTCAATCTGAGCATTCTTTGCAGTAAGAGTAACACTGTGTGTAAGATCGCAGCATCCGAATTCTGGATAGGTGATAAGTGTCATAGGCTCATCAGTGTCACCGGCATTCTTTGAGATTCTGGTAATTGTAATCTTGATGTTGCCACTCTTTAAAACCTTAATTGTCGCATTGTAGATGGCATAGCCGTGATTTGTAATAAGCTCGTAAGCTGGAAGTGGATAATTAATAGTTACAGAGGCAGTAGCGTGCTTTCTTACATTATCTGAGAGGTCAAGATTCTTCCTGATATCGTCCATTATTTTACGATCGCCATAAGCGCCGCCATCCTGCATTCTAAGTGCAAGCGCAAACTCTGCCTGCAAAAAGCATCGATATGCAGAGAATGTATTGAGATCTCTCATAAAGATATCGGCATCACTACTCTTGTTCTCAGCAAGGAAAAGCTTACCCATTCTAAGCGCAACATCTGCGAAAGAGCCATCGAACTCACCCTGTTCAAATCTGAATCTGGTCTCACCATAAAGTCTCTCAATAATTGATTTGGCAAGTGGTACATTAGGCTTAACATATTTACCATAGAGGAACATATCTGCAATCTTATATGTGGATTCGTATATTCCGAAAGTCTGACCTATTGAATAATAAAAGAATGCCTTCTCATAGTCAGGAATTCCATTATTAAGTCGACCATAGTAGTAAATATATCCAAGTGTATTTGCAGCATAGCCAAATCCACCATCACGCCACAAAATCTCCATGCACTGCGCAGCAGTCTCCCAGTCACACTCATAAACGCTGTTACCACCATAGCAGGCATAGCCCTTGATTCTGATTGCTTCAAGGTTTCCATTATCACAGAGTTCATCTGTAAACTGACGGAATAAATCCTTCTCATCTTCAGAAGAATCTTCAAGAATGAGATTATTATCGTGTGCAATAATGTAGTCGAGCTTAATAGGGTCAATATAAGCTCTCTCGAAAGGATGCTCATCTATCTCATCGTAGAAAGAATCAATCTGCTCCAAGAGTTCTTCCGCATTAATAATATCAGCAGCTGGAATCTGGACATCAGAAACAGGGAAATCTTCATATATGAGATAGATTCTCTGTAAAATCCAGATAAGTAAATCCTGCTCATAAGAAGGTAATTCAACGAGCTTATAGTTTTTAAGATTAGATGGTCTGTCTCCGATAAGATCAATGATATGAAGTGATTTATAGAATACAGACATAAGAGGTTCCCACCAGTCGAGGAAGAAGTTAAGCCCTGAAATCCTGGATTCAATGACATTAATTAAGACTTCTCTCATTTCATTTAATGAGAAATATAAATCACACTCGAACTCAACGTCTCCACGCTTAAGCTTCTTCAAAGGCATTAATGTGATATCGACCCATGTCTTATCCATGACTGAAAAGTCAGTAAGAGTCTCTTCTGTAATATAAATATTATGCTTGTTCATTTGTTACCTATAACCCATTTTCTTGTTTAATATAGTACAATATTAAGTGGAATAAAAAAACATTCGAATTCTAATTTTGAAAAAGGAGAGACAATAATGGGACTGAATTTCAGAAAGAGCATTAATATTCTTCCAGGCGTAAGACTTAACCTCAGTAAATCTGGTGTTGGTGTCAGCACGGGTGTTAAGGGTGCCAGAGTAAGCCTTAACTCAAAGGGACAGGCAAGAACTACACTCGGTATTCCTGGTACAGGTATTTACTATACAAAGCAGGTAAATGCAAAGCGTGTAGCCAAGGAAGCAAAGGAAAAGTTCACAGGTAAATCTTCTGATAAGAAGGCTGATAAGAAGGCAGCTGATGCTAAGGCATCTTCTTCAAAGAAGGCTGGACTTGATGAGGCAGAGATTGAGGCTAATGCAGCACAGGTTGCTGAGTATAACGAGTACGTTGAATCTATTAAGTCAGTTCATAAGCAGAGTGATGGAGCAATCGACTGGGTTGCACTTAAGAATAATCAGATCCCTTCAAATATTGTTAAGGGGAGTGAAGAGTACAAGTCATGGATGGGACTTTCTGAGTATGCTGATAAGGTAATCGAAGGTGATGTTGATACATATCTCGAGATTGTTGGACAGGCTGGTCCATTTGAAGATCTTGCTGAGTATGGAAGTAATTTCCAGGTAGGAACAGACAGAAGTGATTATCTTGAAGTTGAGTTTGGTGTTATGTCTGATGACGTAGTTCCTAAGATTGAGGTTTCACAGAAGGCAAATGGTGAGATTTCAGAGAAGGATTTGTCAAAGACAGCATACTTTGATCTTGTTCAGGATTATGTTGCAAGTACAACAATCAGAATTGCACGTGATGCATTTGCACTTCTTCCTGTTGAGACAGTTGTAGTTCACGCTGTTGATAAGGTTCTTAATACAGCAACAGGTTATGAAGAGGAGACAACACTTCTTTCAGTTAAGTTTGACAGAAGCCGTGTAATGTCCCTTAACATGGCAATGATTGATCCTTCTGATGCTCTTGGTGGATTTGAGCACAACATGAAGTTTAAGAAGACTGAAGGCTTCCAGCCAGTAGCAAGAATTCAGGCTTAAGAGGAATTAATAATTAAATCAGAACTACCTTTTGAGGATTATCTCAGAAGGTAGTTTTTTGTTGAGAAAAAATGCAACAAAAAACCCATCTCACGAGGAGATGGGTCATTTGACTAGTGAATTTAA
Organism: Saccharofermentans sp.; assembly: GCA_045598005.1. Taxonomy (GTDB): domain Bacteria; phylum Bacillota; class Clostridia; order Saccharofermentanales; family Saccharofermentanaceae; genus Saccharofermentans. The sequence continues at coordinate 38,597 of JAZLLF010000009.1, forward strand.
TATTCTCTATTAAGCGAAGAGGCTCAAGAGAACACCAGCTGCAACGGCAGAACCGATTACACCAGCAACGTTAGGTCCCATAGCATGCATGAGAAGGAAGTTGCTCTTGTTCTCCTTCTGACCAACTGTGTTAGATACACGAGCAGCCATTGGAACAGCAGATACACCAGCTGAACCGATGAGTGGGTTAACCTTACCACCTGTGATGTAGTACATAAGAATACCGATAAGAAGACCACCAACTGTAGCCAAGCAGAAAGCAGCAAGACCAAGACCGATGATAAAGAGTGTCTCTGGCTTAAGGAAGTTTGTACCGATAGCTGTAGCACCAACAGATGTTCCAAGGAAGATAGTTACGATGTTACACAAAGCGTTCTGTGCTGTATCACTAAGTCTGTCTGTAACACCACACTCTCTGAAGAGGTTACCAAGCATGAGGCAACCGATAAGAGGTGCAACAGATGGGAGAATAAGGTTACAGACGATTGTTACGATAACAGGGAAGCACATCTTCTCAAGCTTACTTACAGGACGAGCCTGCTCCATCTTAACCTGACGCATCTTCTTAGTTGTAAGAAGCTTCATGAAGAATGGCTGAATCATTGGGATCAAAGCCATGTAAGAGTAAGCTGCGATAGCGATAGCACCAAGAAGGTGTGGAGCGAGCTTAGATGTTACGAAGATAGCTGTAGGGCCATCAGCACCACCGATGATACCGATAGATGCTGCTTCTGGACCTGTGAATCCAAGGAGTGTAGCTCCGATGAATGCACATGAGATACCAAACTGAGCACCAGCACCCATAAAGAGTGATGTTGGACGTGAGATAAGTGGTCCGAAGTCTGTCATGGCACCAACTGCCATAAATACGAGACAAGGGAAAAGGTCAAGCTTTACACCAAGATAAAGCAAATCGAAAAGTCCTGGCTCAACTCCAGTTCCTCCGCCAATTGCTTCCCAGTTTACTTCACCGCTGAACCATTCTGGGTGGAATACACCTTCGCCAGCGAGGTTTGTGAGAAGCATACCGAAAGCGATAGGAAGAAGAAGAAGTGGCTCGAACTTCTTACCAATTGCAAGGTAGCAGAGTACGCAAGCGAGTCCGACCATTACGAATCGCTGCCAGCCAAGTGTCATAAAACCTGACTGCTCCCACAATGTTTTTAATACTTCTAACATTTGAATACGACCTCCATTAAGAGATTGTTACGATAGGATCGCCAGTAGCTACTGAAGAACCCTTAGCGGCGATAACCTGAGCAATCTTACCATCACATGGAGCGAAGATCTCGTTCTCCATCTTCATAGCCTCAAGAATAGCAACAACGTCGCCTTCCTTAACAGCCTGACCAACAGTTACCTTAACGTCGAGGATTGTACCAGGCATTGGTGCTGTAGCAGGTGTACCAGAAACAGCAACAGCTGGAGCAGCTGGAGCAGGTGCAGCAGCTGGAGCTGCGGCAACAGGGGCTGCAGCAACAGGAGCAGGAGCAGCTACCACTGCAGTTGTCTTAAGAAGGTTAGCCTTACCCTGCTCAACCTCAACTTCGTATACTTTGTCATTAATTGTTACGTTATAAATCATAGGTAGTTTCTCCTTTATTTCTCTTCAATAAGAGTAATTGACTTGAAAATTAACTCTGAAAGAGGGATTCCTGTGTTATCGCTAACAATTGCCATAATCATAGCTGCAGTCTTCTCATCACAACCCTTAAGTCTCAAAGAACCAGAAGAGAACTCTTCTTCAGGAGCCTGCTCAGCCTGAACTGGAGCAGCAGGAGCTGTTGGAGCCTCTGCCTTCTTCTCTGTCTTAGCAACAGAAGAGAAGATTGAACCTGAAATAGAAATAAGAATGCAGATAATGCAAAGTACAGCGAAAACTACAACAATAACGATACCAGCATCAAGCAATGCTTCGTTCATTGGAAGAACACCCTCTTTAACCTCTAATAAAGCTGAAGTCATAGGGATTAGTCCTCCTTCTTCTCGATTGTGTAATTAACAGTATTTGACTCTTTTTCCTCACGAGCTGCGAAGAATTTCTCAGCTACCTGAGGGAAAGCGATATAGGAGAGAACATCCTCATCAGAACGAGCCTTCTTACCAAGCTCCTTCTTTGTCTTCTCGAAGATTGGCTCCAAGCCATCAGCGTATCTGCCCTGAACGAGCTCTTCTGGCTTCCAGCATCTGTCAACGAGTTCCTGGTTAACCTCTCCTGGAGCCTTACCATACTCACCACGGAGGTAAGCCTTAATCTCCTTAGAGATGCTCTTGTACTCACCGAAGTGTACGTTCTGAACAGGCTGGTTACCAACCATCTGTGGAAGAGGTGTAACGAGTGGTGGATATCCCATATCCTTACGAACCTTAGGAATAGCAGCACAAGCCTCATCGAACTTGTCCATAGCACCGAGATCCTTGAGGTTAGCGATCATGTTAGAAAGCATTCCACCTGGAACCTGATA
>JAZLLF010000010.1:0-57331 GCA_045598005.1 Saccharofermentans sp.
TTCATGATTGCATTATAAGGGCAAACCTTGATACATTTACCACACTTAACACACTTCTCTTTATCAATAGAAGACTTACCGTTAGAGAATGTGATTGCACCACGAGGACATACTTCCTTACATGGATGAGCAAGACATCCCTGACAGCTGTCAGTTACTCTTACTTCATTATCTGGGCACTTATGACATGCAAACTTAATAATATTAATTAGTGGTGGCTGATAGTATTTCTCTGGAAGTACGCACTCTTCTGCACCCTGCATAACAGGAGCATGCTCAGAGAAGCTTCTTAAGCTTAATCCCATTGCAAGTCGCATCTGCTCTCTTACAATGGCTCTCTCAAGGAAAACGCTCTCACGATACTGAGAAACTTCACCAGGAATTACTCTGTATGGAATCTCATCCATCTGCTTAAGATTGCCTTCCTCATAATCGTAAGAAAGCTTTGCAACCTCAGCATAAACACGCTTTTTTATATCAGTTACGGATGTATAAATTCCTCTCATATTTTCCCTCTTTCTTATCTTCCATTATTAAGATTCTGCTCTTTTTCAAAAAATGCTTTCTTCAATATCTCATATTCCTCTAATGCACATACTTCTTTGATTTTTGGTTCAAAAGAAGACGTAACCTTAAAGCATTCTCTAATATTATCACAAGGATACTCGCTGCACTCGCCGCAATTGGAAATTTCGTGATTATTCACACAGGAGATGACGCTATAGCGGCACCAGTTATCAACTTTGCAGCCACTGCAGGAAATCTCTTCATTTGTTACAACATGATCTCTATATCCAATCTTCTCCCAAAGAACAGCAGTTTTATGAAGTTCCTCTGAAGTTTTCTTACAGTTTCCAGCGTTATATCTTGGACAAACTGAGCAGTCATTTCCACATGCTGCGATAATTCTTTCGCTCATTTTTGTTACCACTTTCTAGTTCTGTCCATATAATGAAGGCCCCAGTTACATTCACCTTTATCAGGACTACTTGCCTTCCACGTCTCATCAAACGCTTCGAAAACAAACGCCATAATATCAGCTTCATTAAGCCACTCATAAAGTTCAGTAATATATCGCTTCTGATTCTCTACTGAACCCTGACCTGGAATCATATGGCTGCTCTCTCTTACGCTCCATCCAACTTCAGTAAAGATAATCTCTTTATCCGGGAATGAATTCTTTACAAGTTCATACTGCTCTTTATTTGCAGCAACTGCATTCTCAACAGGAATTCTTCCATGCATTGGATAACTGTGAACGCTTAAAAAATCCAGATATTGGGAAAGCTTAGTTAACGCAGGCCACTCACCTGCACCCTCGCAGAATGTAACAGGCTTACTAATATGCTTCTTAAGATATAAAACATGCTCAATAAGTCTTTCTTCAGACACAAGTCTTGTTCCCCATGAAGGCGTATTCTCGTTACCAACTGAAACCGCAATTATATAGTCGCCATAATTTTTAACAAGGTCAATTAATCTGTCATATTCACTGTCGTTACGTTTGATATTAAAGGCACGCTCTTCATCAGTTAAAAAAATTGGTCCAGTAGCACTTTCCGGATTATCAATCTCAGGAAGCGAATCAACACCAATAAGACATTTAAGAGGAAGTTTATTCTTCTTAATTACTTCCAAAGCACGTCTTGCGTGATCATTTGGATCATACATACGGATATATTTATATCCTTCGCTTACAAGAATACGTAAATCTTCTTCAATCTCATCAATTGATGGGCACACTGTAAATGGGCTCTGATTATCTCTGTAGCCCGAGTAGCATATTGCTTTCGCTGGAGTAAAAATTCTGGACATAATTATTCTCTTTAAGGATTAATGTTAATAAGCACAAGACCTGCGAGGCATACGAGGATGCCAACGATCTTATTCCATGTAATTGCTTCCTTATAAAGGCCAAAACCAACAAAGATAAGAATTACAGTAAGAAGTGCAGCCTGAACAATCTGCGCAGTACTTACAGGCCAGCCGTTCTTATACGCATAAATAAAGCCAACCTCAAGGCCAACGATAACAATTCCAAGAACGAAAGGAGCCCAGTTAAGTTTATTGTACTCAGTTAAAATATTGGTCTTACCATTAAGAACGCAAAACAGAATAAAGGAAACAACGGCACCTACAAGATAAGTGATTGTAAGAGAAGCAAATGGATCCATCTTCTCAGGAACTGACTTTGCACAAATCTGATAGAAAACATTAGAAAAAACTGCCAGTAAAATTGGCCAGATAAGATTAAACATATTTATTCTCCAAACGATAACTTAACCTCTTATAAGGCAGGCGCACACCACTTTTTACATTATACTACTTCTTCACTGTCAGGATTCATCGCAAGTGAAAATAGTAGTGGCGAATAAATTCTAAAGTGATTCTCCGCTCTTCCTGGGAAAAGTTCATTCAAATTATCAAGCGTGTCATACTTTGTATTCATAAACATACCATCGTCACCAAGAGATAAATCATATGTCTCAATGTAGCCTGTATATGCTTCTGGGCTAAGTTTCTTCCCAGCAAACCAGTTTGTAGCCTCGAAATACACATAAGAAATTCCCCTGTCAACAAAATCAACATGATCGGAATATGGAATTGTTGATGGTGAATATGCCACAAGATTACCAGGAATAATCTTTGAAGGCGCTGGATTATCTATTGTCCATGGAGATGTATAGATAGTAAGTGTCTCAATATCAGGACCAATTCCATGCTCTTCAAAATACCCGTCAAGATCCTCTGGACCCCATACATTAAATCCAAGATAGTCTGCCTTCTGACAGGCAAGATCATAAGCAGAAGTATCAGTTACTTCACCTGTCTCATGGTTAGTTGTACCGCCATAGATATTACAGTAATCACCAAAGGCAATAGAATCTATATTAACCATATAGATAGTCTTCTCTACTTCTTCAGAAGTCATGTTATTTGCATATACATTAGAGCCATAAAGACCAATTTCTTCTGCGTCAAAGAATACAAATCTGACATCATACTTAGGAGTAAGTCCTGACATTCCTACTGCATTTGCAAGCATTAATGCTAGTCCTGAACCATTATCACCGACTCCGTCACCATCATAGTGACCACCGATTATTACCTGCTTACTACTGTCGCTACCAGTAATAATAAGTTCAACATTCTGCACATTATTACCAGCTATCATATCGCTATGAACGATAATCTGACTCTCATCGTAACCAGCGTTAATTAACTCTGACTTAATCCATTCAATTGTTGCCTCATGGTCACTATCTGAATTCCTACAATCACGATTAGTAAGATTTGTACCAATATATGTAAGGTACTCCATAGCCTTATCTGTAAAATCATAATCGGAAATATTATCAATAAGCATACTGCTGTCACCTTCAATTTCATTTACTGTCTCGTATGTTTTCCCCATGGAACACCCAGCGAAAAGCAGACACAGAAGCAGAATTAAAGTATTTTTAAGTAAGGTTTTATAAGTTTTATTCTTCATTAATTAGTTTCTCTTTAAGAAGGAGAATCTTCTTCTCTATTTCCTTTATTGTTTTAATGAATTCCTCATCGGATTTTCCAGTTGGGTCAGAAAGTCCCCAGTCATCATCAAATGATTTGCCAATCATTGGGCACGTAACATTACATCCCATGGAAATTGCAATATCAGGAACTGGAATATCTGAAATAAGTTTTGAATACTGTGTGAGTTCCATATCGATTCCATAAAGATCCTTCATAATGCGAACTGCATCCTGATTAATCTTTGGCTTTACTTCACTTCCACATGAATAACTATTAAATACATCTGCGCCATAATACTTTCCCAAAGCCTCAGCAATCTGGCTTCTGCAGGAATTATGAACACAAACGAAAGCAACATTCTTACGCATTATGAAATGGACACCTTTCTCCTATACACTGAAGATTACGTGATTTAAAATCGCACTTAAAATCTTCAAACTCGAGTTCTACATCGTAATGTGAATTTATATATTCAATTGCATTTTTAAATGCTATCATGGCATCTCTCTTACAGCATCTTGGACCGTTAATTTTACCAAGTTCAGAAACCGCAGCTGCTGTATATCCCATATGATCTCCCCATGTACCATCAGTTGATAATGGACCTGTACCATCAATTATTGCAAGGGATGCACCAATTGAAGTAATTGCTCCGCAAATACCCCAGAGTCCACACATAGCGCCTGGCATTCTAAGTGCCTCAAACTTCAATCTATCGAGCGCTTCCGTAAGGTTAATATCGCCACCAGCATTCTTATATGCTACAAGAATAACTGCACCATCAAGAACATGATGTTCTGGGCCATGGATGCTCATATAATCTTTTGAAACGATCTCTTTAAACATTGATACAGGACTTGTTCCTTCTAATTTAACTACATCCTCAAGTATCAAATCGGCTTTCTCGCTAATAGTCATATTCCCTCACCAAAAAACTGAATTTAAATAAGTATATCAACAAAAAAGCCTCAATGGAATTAATCCACTGAGGCTAAATTACGTCAATTTAAAAGAATCAGTTCTCAAACTTTTCAACTGCTTCCTTCATGTGCTCAATAATAGGAAGATGCTGAGGACAAACAGCCTCACACTGTCCACACTCTACACAAGCAGAAGCCTTGCCGCCTCTGTCGCCAAGACCATTATAGAAGAACTGAGGTCTTCCGTCCTTTGGAAACTTACGGCGTGTATTAACAGCGCTAATAACATCAGGAATACTGATATTCATTGGACAGCCATCAACACAGTACTTACAAGCAGTACATCCGATAAGTGGAAGATCAAGCATCTTCTTTACTACCTTATCAATTGTAGCCTTCTCATCATCATTTAAAGCTTCAAAATTCTTAAATGTATTGATATTATCAGCCATCTGCTCATCAGTACCCATACCACTTAAGATTGTTCCAATTCCTGGAAGGCTTCCACAGAAACGAAGTGCCCATGAAGCTACTGACTTATCAGGTCTTACTGCCTTAAACATATCCACATATTCTGGATCCATGTTAGCAAGAGAACCGCCCTTAATAGGCTCCATAATAATCATTGGGATATTACGCTCAAGCAAAATCTCATAAAGCTTACCTGAATGAACAATCTTATTATCCCAGTCAGCATAGTTAAGCTGAATCTGAACAAACTCAATCTCAGGATGCTTATCAAGTACTTCAACAAGAAGTTCAGGTGTTCCGTGATAAGAAAAACCAAGATACTTAATCTTGCCTTCTGCCTTCTTCTCCATTGCCCAGTTAAAGCAGTCAAACTTCTCGTAATTATTATAGTTATTACCATCTTCAACACTATGGAGAAGATAATAATCAAAATAATCAAGACCAGTTCTCTCGAGCTGCTCGTTAAACACCTTATCACGGTCTTCCAATGAGTTTACGCACCATGCAGGAAGCTTTGTTGCTACAGTAAACTTACTTCTGTCATATCTCTTTGTGATTGCTTCCTTAACAATCTTCTCAGAATTACCACCATGGTAAACATAGGCAGTATCAAAATAGTTGAAGCCATTCTCCATATACATATCAACCATCTTAATAACCTTATCAAGATCAATAACACCATCTGTCTCTGGAAGTCTCATAAGGCCAAATCCAAGCTTTGGCATATCATTTACATTTAAACTCATAACTAATCTATCCCTTCATTACTTTAAAAATCTGCTAATAATTATATGTTAACAGTAGTTCTTATTAATTCAACGAATCGCATCTTTTTTATACTTCTATTGCTCAAAAAGCATTCAGTTACTCAAGTATTTTTATTGATGCACCAGCATATACTTCATTTCCCGAATGCTCATCTGTCATATAAACAACAAAAGATGTGTTTCTTACTGTTTTTTCTGGTGCTGAAGGCTTTTTTACAACTTTTGCCTTATATGTAATACATGCAGTTGCGCCTTTACCATAAAGGCCAGTGTTGAAACCATTCTTATCAATAATATCCTTCATTTTAAGTCCATCTGGCCTAGCGTTACTAACAAGAACTGTTGTACCCGGAATAAGTTCAAGACATTCATCAAGTTTGTCATGAAAAACTACATCACATAACGAATCTGTACCAGTGTTTTTAAATTCAGTTTTAAAAATAAGTTCATCCCCAACTTTGGCATCTATGGCACCAGCAAAATTAACGCCATCAAAAGATACACTTTTTCTAACATACGCCCTATACAAAGGCACATGGAACTTAAAAGAAATATATCCAGAATATTCAAGTCCTCCTGGAATCATTCCACTTATTTTATTGTGTCCAAGATATAAACCATTCTCTCCGAATACAGAAGATGGTGTAAGAATTCCATTCATTTTTCCTTTGTTATTAAATTTGTTGGAACCTGGTTTAATTACTAATTTCAAAACGTAATTTTCCTGATTTTTAATGAAACACTTGGACCATACTTCCTTTGGAGAAGGCTTTACAGAAAAAACAGATGCCAGGATTTCTCCAGATTTATTTGCTTCAATCTTTTCTGGCACATTAATTCTCATACGCACTCCAGCTGCAATCGAACTTCCAGTTGGATTTAATTCAGGATTTGCATTGTTGTTATAGTAAACTCTGACTCCATAGTAGTGACCTGGAATCAGATCAATTTCCCTCTTATAACCTGATAAATCCTCCATATCTTTGTCATTATCATAATCCGTTCCAAGATCACGTATTAAGACAAATCGTCGTTCGTCACCTATTTCTGGATTATCGATAGCAGAATTAAATACAGGAAGTTCAGCATAATTATCTTCATAAGAATAAAGAGGTCTCTTTGGTCCCCATGAACCTTCATAATTAAGTTTTTCAAATTCAATTTTCTCTTCAACATAAGCATTCAGAGAATCCATCTTCTTAAATGCCTCAATTAATTCATCTGAAGACATATCCTTCGCAAGTATTCCCTGATATCTCGAAATACACCAGTCCCATTCATCAGAACGTGCATCATCCAGATAACATGGAATAATCTTCTTCTCAAGCTGAAGAGTATTATCAATCTCAAGTCCACACCAGTGAGAATCAATATAAGTCTTACTTACAAAAACAAGAACTACGTCAGCGCCACTAATGTGCTTGCCAAGTTCAGCAATCCACTTGGATCCCTTTGGAATACCATAATCAAACCAGTAACGAAGTCCTATCTCATCAAAATACTTAATAACAGGAAGAACTTTATCTGTGTCAGCATGTGAGTAACTAATAAAAATATATGGCTTATTACCTTCGTAAATACTCATACCAAAAACCTCATTCCAAATTAACCTTTATATTTAATAAATCCTGCGACAAACAAAACACCAGCAAGAAACAACGCACATCCAAGTCCCGTATAAAAGAAAGCTACAAAAATATCAGGGAAAATTCCTGCTGCTCTTAATCCAATTCCGCCAACCATCATGATGGCCATAATTATGTAAGACTTAAGATCAAAGAAATTCCAAAATGGCTTCTTCTCTTCTTTATAGCCTGTAATTCTTCTTATATGTTTTTGTGACATCTTATAAAACATCAATCCAAAAACACAGAAAATTACTACTGACAAAAGATAGAGATACCATGCTCTCACGATAAGACCATAAGAAATTACGCCCAGTCTTACTACGTTAAACCCTGCAATCATCCATACGATTCCTGCAATAAGCAAAAGATACTTCTTCTTAACTTCAAAATACTTAATCAAAGCAAAACTCCCTCGCAGATGTTTTCATATATTTTAACGCATTCTAGAGGATTTCCATTATTAATTCCGAAAGTTCTTTATGCTTTGTCATAGGCGCATCAGAAGTTCCGTACATATAGATAACTGACTGATTATCAGGATTAGATATAGGCGCACTATGAACCACTTCCCAATCCATATCGTAGTTACGCCTTAATACATCTGACATATATCCAGAAACAATCATTGTTACCTTCATGTCTTCAGAATACATATGATTCATGTTATCCCCACAATAAAACGGAAGTTCCTTATAAAAAGAAAAATATCCACCTGAGTAGAACTGATTTACATAAATATAGTGCATTGCCTCCACTTCACTCTCATCGAAATAAAGTGACTGAAGATAACGCTTAAAACTTTCCCAAAACCATGAGATATAACCTGTTCCTTTGATTGAAGATAGTCCAAGGAATCGCACCTTAAGAGAACTATACATTCCATTCCAATAGCCATCCCAGTAACCATTAGTGGCATCAATTATTCCTTCATACTGCTCTACCAAAGTTCCATCAAGAGTAATTATCTCTGATACTTCATTCTGATATGTCTCAAGATATGAATCAGCAACAAAAGCACCTTCATTTCGAGCAAATAAAGCGTAGTTTTCTGTTATACCAAGCGATGTTAACGCAACATGAATCTCTTCTACTATTGTATTAACGTCCTGCTTTGTATTAGCTTTACCAGCAAAACCAAAGCCTGGAGTCTCAAGTGTTACTACCCTGTAGTTTGCTGATAAATCCTTGGCAAGTTTCTTCATGTAAAGAATCGGCGAAGTAAAATCAGAAAAATCAAGAAGAACGATAGTGTCACCTTCACCTTTAATACTGGCAGCGACATTGTTCCCATTACCAACATCAATTATTTTAATATCGTTCTCGAGAATATATTTGTCATATGCTTCCTTTGAAGACTTAACGTCTCTACTATTAGTAAATGCATTTCCGATAGTAAGAAGAACTGCGATAATCAGAACTGCAGCAATAATTCTGCGATAATATGGCCCCTGGAATTCGAAGATATCAACATTAATCTTATAAACGAGCTTTACTATAAATCCATTTGCGTAATGAACCGCAATTGCAACAGGGATTGTAATAGCAATTACAGCAAGCAAATAAAGCAGGTTGTTACTTATGTAGAAGTATGGCTTACAGAATGGAAATATAAAGCAGTAAGCAAAAATTTCAACGAAAACAACGTGGAACAGATAAAGTTCAAGCGTATATTTTCCAAGGAAATTCAAAACAGGATTTCCAATTCTTACCTTCATTCCAATTGTAAAAATGAGAAGCACAAACATTGTTGAACAGATCATCTGAAGGACAACTTTAATAATTGGGAATGTATATAAATCCACGCCCCAGAATTCTTTGTAAACATAGTTTGAAAGGAAGAATGCGCTACTAAAAAGAATCGCAAATAAAGTTACCCACAAAGGATATTTCTTACGAATAAATGCTGTGATTTTTGTATTATTCTTCGCATAAATCATTCCTACAACAAATGAAGGAAGCGAATTAATCCACCATTCTCCGTTACCAAGATTATAAGAAATAACCATAAAGGCAACGATTGAAACAGTCATAAGAATTAACTTAATACTGTCTTTAATATAAGTCCTGTAGATAAGCCAGAAGAAGATATAAACAATAAAGATAACAACAACAAACCAGGAATATGTGTTGGCAAAAAATCCAAAGTTTGAATCAATACCCTTAGAGGCTTCAAGTCTTAAGAAAATCACATTACTTAATGCAAATGGGATGATTAACGGAACTACTCTCTTCTTCAAAAAGTCGTCCATATAGTTAACGTTATTCATCTCACTTATAGTTAAGCCATATCCTGAACAGAAGAAAAATAATGCAACAAGAAGGAACCCCATATTAATAAATGGTTCAAGGCCGTGTCTTAAATACTCCTGGGGAATTCCATACGCGCATGTCTTTTGAGAAACGTGATGAAGCATAATAAGGATTGCGGCAAAGCCCTGAAGAGCCTTCATGCTGTCACGTGACAAATAGTCCTCATTATACTTTCCAGCACCAAAGAATTTGCCTTTATAAAAAAGCAAGAATACTAATACCGGATAAATTATAGTAATTAAATAGTCCATTCTAACCACCCTTATCTGAACTAATCTAATTCTAACATAGAAAAACAGGTACAAAAAACTCCCGAATCTATAGTGAAGATACAGGAGTAAAAGTCTTTTACTATTTTAAGTATTACTCTTCCTTGTCGCCAATGTCCTTAACAGGAGCTTCAAGACCTTCAATCTCAGTTCCTGACTTCTGAGAATAATCCCAAAGAGCTGCGTGAATTGCTTCCTCAGCAAGAAGTGAACAGTGAACCTTTACAGATGGAAGGCCATCAAGAGCCTCCATTACAGCCTTATTTGTAACACCCATTGCCTCGGTAATTGTCTTTCCCTTAACAAGTTCTGTTGCCATACTACTTGTCGCAATTGCAGCACCGCAGCCAAATGTCTTAAACTTCGCATCTGTGATTACATCATCCTGAATCTCAAGATACATACGCATTATGTCACCACACTTTGCGTTACCAACTGTACCTACACCTGATGGATTCTCAATCTCACCAACATTACGTGGATTCTTAAAGTGATCCATTACCTTCTCGCTATATTCCAAAACCTGACTCATATTACTTATTCTCCTTAATAAAATCTTCGTATAGTGGTGAGAAACTTCTCAATCTGTCTACTACTACCTTAAGCTTATCCACTACGTAATCTACTTCTTCCTTTGTGTTATCGCTCGAAAGCGTAAGTCTTAATGAACCATGAGCAATCGCATGTGGAAGACCAATTGCAAGAAGTACATGTGAAGGATCAAGAGAACCTGATGTACATGCTGATCCACTTGAGCCACAGATACCTTCCTGATCAAGTGCAATAAGAAGTGATTCACCTTCAATGAACTGAAAACTGAAATTTATATTATTCGCAAGTCTCTCTGTCCTGTGACCATTAAGTTTTGTATAAGGAATCTCTTCAAGAACTCTGTTAATAAGATAATCTCTAAGTTCAGTCTCAACCTTTTTCTTGGATTCGAGTTCTTCGTTTGCAAGCTTTGTTGCCTCAGCAAATCCAACAATACCAGGAGTGTTATGAGTTCCTGCTCTCTTTCCTCTCTCCTGACCACCGCCATGGATAAATGAACCAATTCGTACTGTCTCTCTTACATAAAGGATTCCGATTCCCTTAGGGCCGTTAAGTTTATGACCACTTGCACTTAACAAATCAATGTTCATCTCGTTAACATCAATTCTCTCATGACCAAAAGCCTGCACAGCATCTGTATGGAACAACACTCCATTCTCATGAGCAATTTTTCCAATCTCCTTAATTGGCTCAATTGTTCCAATCTCGTTATTTGCAAACATAATGGAAATAAGGATTGTGTCTGTTCTGATTGAAGCCTTAAGCTTATCTAGATCAACCACACCATTCTCATCTACATCGAGATAAGTAATCTCATATCCAAGACCTTCAAGATAATCACATGTATGAAGAATAGCGTGATGCTCAATCTTACTTGTAATAATGTGCTTACCCTTTTTACTATAGTTCTGCGCTACCGAAATGAGCGCCCAGTTATCTGACTCACTTCCGCCACCTGTAAAATAGATTTCCTTTGGTTTTGCACCGAGAAAATCTGCAACAGCATTTCGCGCATCGCTTACTGCTGTAGTTGCCTTTCCAGCAAACGTATAAATACTTGATGCATTACCATAAATATCCATAAAGTATGGTTTCATAGCCTCAAATACGCGCTCCTTAACAGGAGTAGTTGCTGCATTATCCATATAAATAAGTTTTGTCATAGCGAAATCTCTCCACTTCTCTGTTTTCAATTTTAAGATATTCCTATTCACCTACTATGTCAATAGGTGAATAATTAATAAATGTGCAATATAATGGTTAAAAGCATTATTCAGGAGCAGTTTATGATTTCTACAAAAGGACGATATGCAATTAGATTAATGATTGACCTCGCTGAACAGGGTTCATCAAGACCTGTTCCTCTCGACGAGATTGCTGAGCGTCAGGATATTTCGAAGAAATACCTTGAAAGCATCGTAAAACTTCTTGTCCACGGAAAGCTTGTTAAAGGAACTAGTGGCAAAGGCGGTGGTTATTTTTTGACCAGAAATCCTGAAGAATACACTGTTTTTGAAGTCCTTAACATGACAGAAGCGTCCCTTAGCACTGTTGCCTGCCTTACTGAAGGTGCAGTTAACTGCCCACATAGTTCCAAATGCCAGACTCTTGATATGTGGAAGGGTTACGACAAATTAACTTACGATTATTTCTCAAATATAACAATTAAAGATCTGATGAAATGACGGTTTTAATATTCTGTTAGTAAATCCATTAGAGTGGCTTCGAGCTACTAACCAATCGTCTAACAAGATATAAAGGCTGCCCCGAGAGGCAGCCTTCGCTTTACTTTTTGATTCTCTTATCTGATTTAACAGCAAGTGTTGTTCCAACTGTCTGGAAAACCTGAACAATAACGATAAGAAGGATTACTGCAAGAATCATTATCAGGGTCTGATAACGATAGTAACCATAGTTGATTGCGATTTTTCCAAGACCGCCGCCTCCTAAGATTCCGCTCATCGCTGAATAACCAAGAACGGTTGTGAGTGCGATTGTTGCGTTGGAAAGAAGTGACGGAATGCTTTCGGGAATTAAGACCTTGGTTACTATTTCCAAAGGTGAAGCGCCCATGCTTTGTGCCATTTCGATTATGTTAGGGTTTACTTCGCGAAGTGAACTCTCAACAAGGCGTGCAGTAAATGGAAATGCAGCGAACACAAGCGGAACGATTGTAGCAGTTGTACCGATACTTGTACCTACAATGATGCGTGTAAGCGGTATAAGGAGAATCATCAGGATAAGAAACGGAACAGATCTTAGAAGATTTATGATTATGTTAATCGTTTCAATCAGGATTCTAGGAAGAGGACGAATGCCCTTCTTATCGCCTACCACAAGCAAAACGCCAAGAGGAAGTCCAATAATAATTGCAAAAAGCGTAGCCATAATCGTTACATAAAGTGTATCCCAGATTGCGCCAAGGAATTCCTTCTCGATAACTTTGGATGCAAACTGCCATGCATCAGATGTAAAGAAATCACTCATCTTAGTTTACCTCCTGTACGATAATTGCAGGCTGATTCAAAAGATATGCCTTTGCTTTTGTAAGTTCACTACTATCCTCGAAAGACAAAAGCATTG
Source organism: Saccharofermentans sp. (assembly GCA_045598005.1). Lineage (GTDB taxonomy): Bacteria > Bacillota > Clostridia > Saccharofermentanales > Saccharofermentanaceae > Saccharofermentans. Next base: position 13,017 of record JAZLLF010000010.1, read on the forward strand.
AACCATACGCCTTCTTATTTATGCTCTTTGTTGAAGCGTAAGAGATATTTGCCTCAACACCAGTTTCCTTTGCAAGTTTTGCAATAATTGGAGTTGTAGCAAAATCTGACCCATCGAAAACAACTCGCAAAACATTTGAAATTTTGCTCTCACCTTCGCCTTCAAGTTCAGAAAACTCAGGATATACAAGGTGTCTTCCTGCTTCAGATTTAGGTGAAGCAAATACGCTTTCAACAGTTCCCTTTTCAGCTATCTCACCATTCTCAAGAATAGCTACATGAGTACAGATACTCTCAACCACACTCATCTGATGAGTTATGACAATTACTGTAATTCCAAGTTTTTTATTAATATCTCTTATGAGTTCAAGAATTGAATTTGTAGTCTTTGGATCAAGTGCACTTGTCGCCTCATCGCAAAGAAGGATATCAGGATCCGTTGCAAGTGCTCTTGCGATGGCAATTCTTTGCTGCTGGCCTCCGGAAAGCTGAGCTGGATAAGCCTTTGCCTTATCTTTAAGTTCAACTAATTCAAGAAGTTCCAATGCCTTCTTCTTTGCCTCTTCCTTTGGAACACCCGCAAGTTCAAGTGGGAAGCAGACATTCTTAAGGCAGTTGCGCTGCATAAGAAGGTTAAATCCCTGGAAAATCATCGTTACCTTACGACGATACTTACGAAGTTCCTTATCACTTAAAGTACCAATATCAGTATCGTTAATAATCACCTGACCAGATGTTGGTCTCTCAAGCATATTAATCGTTCTTACGAGTGTACTTTTACCTGCACCACTCATTCCAATGATTCCGTAGATATCACCAGCTTCAATTGTAAGATTAATATTTTTAAGAGCTTCGACTTCACCAGCGGCGGTCTTAAAAGTTTTGCTTAAATCTTTAATCTCAATCATAAATCTTTCCTCTGCTCTGTTATTAAAAAGCGCCCCTAAAGATTAGAGGCGCCATAGAATTATCCAAGTGGTTACTTATCAGGAAAGTGCGTCAAGGTTTGCCTGCTGACCACCATAAATAGCCATTGGCTCTACGTGAACACCTGATACTGAAACAAGGTGTGTACCATTCTCAGCATTGAAGTCATCAAGGTATGGAACATGCTGGAAGTAGTTAGCGAAAACTTCACCATCTTCAACTACATTGTTTGGCTGAACATAATCGTTAAACTCAATGATCTCAAGAGTAATACCCTTTGTAGCAAGGATCTCAGCTGCAATAGCAAGAATCTCAGCGTGTGGTGATGGAGTAGCAGCAACTGTAATTGTTGTACCTGCGAGAGCATCGTAATCAACTGAATCATCAAAACCGTTTGTTCTGTTCTCTACTACTGGAACAACACCACCCCCGTAGTTCTCAAGGATGAAATCGTAAACCTGCTGACTCTCAAGAGCTGCTGCGAGCGCCTTTGCCTGATCAGTCTCTTCGTTTCCTTCCTTAACAACAAGGATATTTACATAAGCTGAAGCACTGTTCTCAATTCCCAAACCATCAACTGTTGGTGTAAGACCTGCGTCAATTGCATAGTTTGAATTGATGATTGCGTAATCAACATCTGGAAGAACTGAAGGAACCTGAGCTGCCTCTACTTCCTGGAATTCAATGTTATGTGGATTATCAATGATATCGATTGGTGTAGCAGCGATACCAGCATTAGGATCAAGTGTTATGTAACCAAGTTCCTGCAAAAGAAGAAGTGCTCTTGCCTCGTTAGTTGTATCGTTAGGAATTGCAATTACGATTGGCTTATCCTCGTTCTTTGAGTCGCTTGAGCAGCCTGTAAGACCAAATGCTGCTGAAAATGCTAAAGTAGCTGTAAGTAAAAGTGATGTGAATTTTTTCATTTTGTTAATCTCCTTAGAATATGAAATAAAATAAATTTGAATTGAAAACCAAGCCTTAATTTCACATTCGTCCGAAGCGATAATTAGCTCTAACCAACTTCTCAAAATAGTTCTTCATATGAGTAATATTTCCTTTTCTAATTGATATTTAATTTATATATCTATCTATATTAAGCAGGCTCAAACCCCTGATTTATCTGGGTTTTCTTAAAACCTACTGTGTCGATAGGCTTGGTAGAATATTACGTGATAATTCACGAGTCGTCAACCAGATTTTTGGAAATTTTCATCATTTGGTGACTATGACTAGAACACGCTTTTCTGAATGGAATTTCTCCGTCAAAATGTCAATCCATACAAAACCTATTGACTTTGTAGGATTATAGCAATATACTCCCTATCATAATAGAAATAACAAGGAGGACACATAATATGACAGCTATCTTTAAGACAACTTATTCAGGTTTGTGTTGCTGTCGAATGTGTTTGAATGGTACTTCGATTGAGTTTTCAAAGGATTATGCTAATGCACGTATGTATTGAAGATAATTATTAATTCTAATCAGTCGAAGTCCGGAAGATATGAATCCGGACTTTTTTATTTATAACTTTCAAGTAAAGAGCACGAGCATGAACTCGCAAGCAGAAGGGGCAGATAATTTATGAAGCAGATACTTTGTTTTGGTGATTCAAATACCTGGGGCTACAACCCAAGTAACGGAAGTCGTTTTCCCTGGGATACAAGATGGACTGGAATAACTCAGGACAATCTTGCCTCAGAGGGCATCCGCATAGTTGAGGAAGGTCTTTGTGGCAGAACTACTGTTTTTGAAGATCCTTTAAGAAATGGAAGAAGTGGAATTTCCCTCCTTCCTGTACTTCTTGAAACTCATAAGCCTGATGCACTTGTAATCATGCTTGGAACTAACGATTGCAAGACTATTTATGGAGTATCTGCAGAAGTAATCGCGAAGGGAATCGACAGATTAGTCGTAGCAGCAAAGAACTATAACAAAGATTTAAAAATACTTGTTGTCTCTCCTATTCATCTTGGAGATGGAGTCGGCGAAGAAGGTTTTGATCCAGAATTTAACGAGACATCTGTAAATGCATCCCACAATCTTGCAAATGCCTATAAAGCCGTAACAAACAAATATGACCTTGCATTTCTGGATGCATCTTTAATAGCCAAAAGCAGCGATACTGACAGAGAGCATATGGATGAGAAAAATCATTCGCTCTTCGCAGATGTAATTACAAAAAAGATTAAGGAGTTAATCTCGTAAATTTGGACTTAAATGCCAGAAACGTAAACTAATTAAACTTATACTGACCATTCACCAAAACGAACATCAGGCTGATTATTCTGGTGTTCGTTTATTATTTTCTCCATCCAGATCATGTCATACCATTTGCCAAACTTATAACCTGACTTATGGAAAGTACCAATAAGTTTATATCCCAGTTTCTCATGGAAATACATGCTTCCATTTGTAAGATGCTGATCCTCAACTTCAGTATAAGCAATGCACGCATTTAAATTAAGAATACCCATATCCTTAAGGCTCAGTTCAAGTGCCTCGTATAAGGCAGAACCAATCCCCTTCTTATGCATGTCTTCTCTTAAATAAATTGTAGTTTCAACAGACCAGTCATAGGCTTCGCGCGCCTTAAAAGTATTAGCATAGGCATATCCGAGAATAGTTCCATCTTCGTCTTCAGCCTTAATATAAGGATACTTCTTCGAAATATTAATTATTCGATTAGTAAACTCCTCAACGCTTGGAACTTCGTACTCAAAAGAAATCGCCGTATTAAGTACATATGGCGCATAAATCTTAAGTAATTCCTCAGAATCTTCAACTGTTACTTTTGAAATCTTCATTATTTAACTAAGGGTTAGTCGAACTCATAAACAAGTTCAAGACATTCCCATTCTTCTCCTAATACACTGTATTTTTCAGTTTCTTCCAAAACTACATCAGTAAATCCAGCTGCCTTATAGCATCTATATGCCTGCTCGTTATTCTTAAATACACCGAGAGAAATCTTATTTACCTGAAAGATTTCCTTTGCATACTTAAGGCCAAGTTCAAGCATTCTTCTGCCGTAGCCTTTACCTCTTTTGCTATTATCTACAATTACAAATCCAAAACGCAGTTCTTCGAATGAATCACCTGGTTTTCTCATAGTAAAAAATCCAACGATATCGTCATCGTCAATCGCTGTAAAAGCCATAAGATTAGTTACAGAGCAAAACTCTTCACTTGTAATTGGATACTCACCAAGAACTCCAGCAGTCCATTTATAAAAAGACTTCTCATCCTTTGTCCAGGATAAAATCACATCGGCATCACTAGTTCTAAAAGGTCTTAATCTAAGCATACAATTATTTCTCATCAGGTGCCTGTCCATCGTGAGGAAGCCACTTACATTCTGTTAATTCCATATTTGTAAATGTTGCCTTAAACGAAGAATCTTCAGGACTACAGGCATAGATTCCAAAAGAAATCTCATTCGCTGCATTATACATATGACAGATTCTCATCTGCTTATACTTAATACCGTCTTCTGAGCACTCAATACAGTAATCATCTTCCCTTCTGCTGAATCTGTACCACATAGATTTAATATCAGGTGAGATTTCAGTTGTTGCCCAGTCAGAATAACCGTTATTAGTAGCTACACTTCCAAGATGCTGGAATTCATCGTTCTCGTACTCAATTGATCCCTTAAGCCAGTTATCACTATCAAGATACATAACTACGCCGCACTGATCAAAACGAACTTTACTTTCAAATTCAGTCTTAACAACAAAAGAGAAAAATTTCTCATTAGTCTTCATCTGTAGAACTGGGGCATTATCATTTCTAAAGTGGTAATAAGTACGCTGCCACAAATCTGTATGTGGATTTGTAATTATCTCAATTCTGTCATCAGTAATAGAATAACTCTTAGGTTCTCTTGTCCAGATCCACTGATCCTTGCTAATACTCATAAATAACACCCCGCAAATAGTATTAAGCTTTAATTAATTTTCCTACCAAATTCTTTATCCACTTCTCATTAAATGGCATAAACAAACCTGCAACAGGACCTACAACAAAGGCACAAATAATTGTTCCAAGTCCAACTGTACCACCAAGCACAAATCCAACGCCTGCAAATACAAGATCTACAATTACTCTTACAATGCTGAATTTAAACTTAAGTTTATCGCTAATTACAATTGCAACAAGATCATTAGGACCAGTACCTGCTTCTGACTTAATAACAATAGTCATACCAAAAGCAAGAATAGCGCAGCCAATTACATTAACAATAATCTTAACTACAAGAGAAATATCACCTGCAAAAAGTGGACTTAAAATCCAGTTAAAGAAATCAATAATAGGTCCACCACAGATCATGCAAAGGATTGTTCCAATCCTTACATAAGTGCGGTCAACAATAAGCAAAACAAGAATTATAAGAAGACAAATAACAATATGAACTCTTCCATGTGTCAAAAGACCACTTATAGCTCCTGGTAAATTCCCACTTTGTCTGAAAAGGCCCTGAATCAGTACATTAAATGGATCTGACCCAATATCTGCTAATAAAAATAATGTTACTCCAAGATGAGCAACTACTAATCCTCCAAGAAGGATTACTACTCTTAAAATTAATTCCTTTAACTTTGTTTTACTCATAAAAATTCTATTCCTTATATTAGTAAATCAATTATACATTGTCTTCACTATTTTTAATATTAAAAAAGGTGCATCGCAAGTATTACGATGCACCTTTTGGAGAGGTTATTAATTCATAAAATCGGAGGAGAAATTACGAACTTAATCCAATATTAGTTCTTAGCAATAAGCTTACCGTTACGCTTAGAAACTACGTCAAAGATAACAGCTGCAAGAAGAACTGCACCCTTAACTACCTTACACATATCCTGGTTAACACCGAGGAGTGACATACCCATGTTGATAACACCCATGAGGATAGCACCGATGATAACGCCAGGAACTGTACCGATTCCACCATAAGCTGAAGCACCACCGATGAAGCAAGCACCGATAGCATCCATCTCGTAATTCTGACCAGCTGTTGGCTGAGCAGATGTAAGTCTAGCCATTGTTACCATAGCTGCAACTGCTGCGAGGAAGCCCATGTTTGTGTAAGCAAGGAAATAAACCTTATTTGTGTTGATACCAGAAAGCTTTGTAGCCTTCTCGTTACCACCTACAGCGTAGAATGTACGACCTGTAACTGTATTGCTTGTGATGTAACCATAAACAAGAACAACTGCGAGGATCCAGATAAGAACTGTTGGGAAACCCTTATGTCTTGCAAGCTGGAAAGCTACGAACAAGATAGCTGCAACTGTAAGAGCGTTCTTAATAACGAATGAAGTCATTGCCTCACTAGCATAACCTTTCTTCTTACGATCAACTCTCTGCTTAATCTGAAGAGCAATAAGAGCAACGCAAGCGAGAACACCGATAAGGAAGCATGTGAGATTGAATCCGTTCATATGGAAAACGTCAGGGATATAACAATCAGCACCACCACCGAATACCTTACTGAATCCAACCTGATCAGCAAGTGAGATTGATGTTGCGTTAAGGATAACGTTACTAAGTCCACGGAAAGCAAGCATACCTGCAAGTGTTACGATAAATGGTGGGATTCTTACATAAGCGATCCAGAAAGCCTGGAAAGCACCGATTAATGCACCTACAAGAGCCATAGCAAGTACTGCAACTGCAGGATGAACACCAAGTTTAACCATAAGTGTTGCACCAACTGCACCTGTGAAACATACAACTGATCCAACGGAAAGGTCGATATTACCACCTGTAAGGATACAGAGAAGCATACCTACAGCAAGAATAAATACATAAGCGTTCTGCGCAATCAATCCAGTAATATTCATTGGAAGAAGAATACCACCTCCAGTTAAGATTGCGAACAAAACGAGAACACAGAAAAGTACGATAATCATCGCATATTTTCTTATAAAATCGAGTGTTTTATTTTCTCCCATTTTTATTAAGCTCCTTTATTACTAGAATTCAAGATGCATGCCATGATCTTCTCCTGTGATGCATCTTCTGCCTTCATCTCTCCAACAATCTTTCCTTCGTTCATGACATATACTCTGTCGCACATACCAAGAACCTCTGGAAGTTCTGATGAAATCATGATTACTGATTTACCTTCAGCAACAAGCTGGTTAATGATGCAATAAATTTCGTACTTGGCACCAACGTCGATACCTCGTGTTGGTTCATCAAGAATAAGTACATCAGGATCTGTAAACATCCACTTTGCAAGGAGAACCTTCTGCTGGTTACCACCACTAAGGTTTCCTACATTCTGCTCAACAGATGGGCACTTGGTTCTAAGTTTCTCCTTGTACTCAACTGCTACAGCGTACTCCTTATCCTTATCAATGATTGAATTCTTACTTACTCCCTTAAGGTTAGCAAGTGTTGTATTAATCTTGATTGGATTACTTAAGATGAGTCCATTACCCTTACGATCTTCAGTAACGTAAGCAAGCTTATTCTTAATAGCTTCCTCTACACTGTTAAAGGTAACTTCTTCACCCTTCATGATAAGAGTACCTGAGATATTCTCACCATAACTCTTACCAAATACACTCATGGCAAGCTCTGTTCTACCAGCACCCATGAGTCCTGAAATACCAACTACTTCACCACGCTTTACATTGATAGAAACGTTATCTACAACCTTCTGCTCCATGTAGAGTGGGTGATATACATTCCAGTCCTTAACCTCGAGCATTGTCTCACCAATATTTGGTGTTCTCTTAGGGAAACGGTCTGTAAGTTCACGACCTACCATTCCCTTGATAATTCTATCTTCAGAGAAATCGTCAATACCCTTTGTAAGTGTTTCAATAGTTGATCCATCTCGAATAACTGTAATCTTATCAGCTACATAAGAAACCTCGTTGAGCTTATGAGTGATAATGATTGATGTCATGCCCTGCTCCTTAAACTTAAGAAGCAAATCGAGAAGTGCCTTTGAGTCTTCTTCATTAAGTGATGAAGTAGGCTCGTCCAATATCAATAACTTAGCATCCTTTGCAAGTGCTTTTGCAATCTCAACTAACTGCTGCTTTCCAACACCAATATCCTTAATGAGCGTATCTGATGATTCCTTGAGACCTACAATCTTTAAGTATTCAGTTGCCTTACTATGTGTCTCATTCCAGTCAATCTTAAGAGCAGATCCACGCTCATTACCAAGAAACATGTTCTCTCCAATTGACATGTAAGGAATTAATGCGAGCTCCTGGTGAATAATTACAATTCCCTTTGCCTCACTATCCTTAATCTTCTGAAAGTTACAAACCTCGCCGTCATATACGATGTCACCTTCATAAGTACCAAATGGATAAACACCACTTAATACATTCATAAGTGTTGATTTACCAGCTCCATTCTCACCAACCAATGCGTGAATCTCGCCTTTCTCAACCTTCAAATTTACATTATCAAGTGCTTTTACGCCCGGGAATGTTTTGGTGATGTTCTTCATTTCCAAAATATAATTAGCCAATGATATACCTCCCAAAATCACATCTAAACTTTTGTTATTAACAGAATAGCAGGTGGGGACACCCCCACCTGCTATCCCTTAAATTGCTTTTAATTAACTACTTTTAAAACTAACTATTAAGCAAGATCTGCTTCTGTGTAGTAACCAGAATCGATAAGGAGTTCCTGATAGTTGTTAACGTCTGCGAATACTGGCTCACAGAGGTATGAAGGAACTACGAGCTTACCATTGTCGTATGTTGATGTATCGTTAACGTCAGGTGTCTCACCCTTCATGATAGCGTCTACCATCTCAACTTCCTTAGAAGCGAGTGTACGTGTATCCTTGAAGATTGACATTGACTGCAAACCATTGATGAGGTTCTTAACGTTGAGCTTATCACAGTCCTGACCAGTGATGATAGGCCATGTACCTGTGTAGTTAGCCTGGAGTGAGTTTGTAACACCATAAGCTGTAGAGTCATTTGAGCAGAGGCAGATATCAAGGTTTGTACCATCTGCATAGTTAGCAGAAATGATGTTATCCATTCTGTTCTGAGCGTTCTCTGTTGACCAACCAGCTGTAGCTACTGTAGCGAAGTCTGTCTGTCCTGATGGGATAACAATCTTACCAGAATCGATGTATGGCTGGAGAACGTCGATAGCACCCTGATAGAAGTAGAGAGCGTTGTTGTCACCTGGGTCACCAGCTGTAATTTCCATTGTGAATGGGCCTTCAGCAGTATCAAGATTAAGTGTATCTACGATGTACTGACCCTGCTTTGTACCTACCATGTAGTTATCGAATGTTGCATAGTATGAAACTGCATCTGAGTTCATGATCAAACGGTCATAAGCGATAACAGGAATTTCCTTCTCCTTAGCCATATCAAGAACTGTACCAAGTGAATCACCATCGATAGCAGCGATTACGAGAACCTTACAACCTGAGTTGATCATGTTCTCAATCTGTGAAACCTGCATTGATACGTCGTTGTTAGCGTACTGGAGGTCTACATCGTAACCAGCTTCCTTAAGCTGTGCTTCCATGTTAGCACCATCCTGGTTCCATCTCTGGAGATCCTTTGTAGGCATTGCTACACCGATCTTGTTGTCAGAACCTGAGTTTGAGCAGCCAGCAAACAATGTAAGTGACATTGCAGCTGCCAAGAATAAACTAAGAATCTTCTTCTTCATTTGTTATTTTCCTCCTTAGTGGAATTATTATGGTCAAAGGTTACCATAACGCATGTAGTAAAAAATTATTATCATCTTCACTTTTTCATCTACTTTTCGAGATGTAAAAAAAAGCCTTATAGCACAAATTCAAAAATGTGCTACAAGGCTACTACAAAAATATGCTATTGAAAAAGTAAAGCAAAATTTATATATAAATTAATCTTCTTCCTCACTATGAGGAACATTAAGATATACGTCTTCTCTTAAGTGGAAACCGCTGTTAATAATGACATCATCCATGTTCTTGCATGTTACCATAACTGGCTCAAGTGCAATATAAGGAACCTCAAAAGTACCGTCATCTATTAACTGATAACCGTCTTCCCCACTTATATCCTGATTATTAATAAGCATAATTGTAAGTTCCGCTGCTCTTTGGGCAAGACGCTCTACAGGCTTATAAACAGTCATAAGCTGGGTTCCTTCGACGATTCTCTGGCACGCTTCAAGATCTGCATCCTGACCTACAACAAGAAGAGTACCAGCAAGACGCATCTCAGAAAGTGCTGGAACTACGCTACTTGCAAGATTGTCGTTACCACACATAATTGCATCACAGCTGCTTACTACTTCCGGATTATCTCTTACATAATCAGCTGCCAGTTCTGCTCTCCAGTTAGTGCAGTGAATTGAATCAACAATTGTATTGCCGTTACTTTCGATTACGCTTCTAAATCCTTCCTCAACCAAAGTAACGTTATTATCAGAACCAGATCCTCCGAGCATCAGCACATTCTTATTAGAAATACCTGCATCAACAAGAGCCTGACCCATAAGTTCACCTACTCTGTAGTTATCAAAAGATATATAAAGGTCAACATCTGCATTACAGATAAGGCGGTCATAAGCAACAACAAGAATTCCTGCTGATTTTGCACGCTCAACTTCTTCACTTAAGTTAAAACCATCGATAGCAATAATTACAATTGCATCCATGTTCTCTTCAATAAAGTAATTAATCTGAGACTTCTGTGTCTCAACGTCACCGTTGGCGTTTTGGACATTAACTTCAGCGCCAAGTTCCTTTGCCATTGATACAAATACATCACGGTCACGCTGCCATCTCTCAATTACAAATGAATCGAAGCAGACACCAATCTTAAGCTTATCGTCTGAATCAGGTTCATTTGGATTAATAGGATTATCACTATTCGAACATGAGACAACAAAAAGCATTACAAATACGAGAATCAGAGAGAAAAACTTTCTAATATAATTCATATTACAAGTTCTCCTTATACTCAGTTGGTGTAACACCTACCTTCTTTTTGAATGCACGGCTGAAGTAATTTGGATCCGTATAACCTACCATCTGGCAGATTTCCTTCATTGAATACTCATTGGCAGCAATTAATTCCTTCGCCTTCATGATTCTTATATTTGTAAGATACTCAACAAAGCCCTCACCCGTCTCATCCTTAAAAAGTTTACTGAAGTAATAAGGGCTGATATTAACTTCCCTCGATACTTCATCCAGCGAAATATCCTTGTTATAATTCTTCTGAATATAAACCTTTGCTGTATCAATTACCTTAATGGACTTCTCTGCCTTCTTCTCAATTGTATTACGGCACGCTGTTGACATCTTCTCAATAAACCAGGAACGAAGCACGTCCGTATTATCCGTAGACATTACATCAGGAAGATAACTTGATCTTGAGTCGAACTCATACTTCATTCCACCAGAACGGTAAGCAATTTTCTCAGCCCATAATACAAACTCAAGAATCTTAAGTCTTATATCCATAATTCCTGTATTGGAATTACCAAGCATCCACTCAAAAAAAGATGCACTAAGCGCAGAAACTTTATCTACATTTCCTTCCTTTACTTCATCGAAAAGCTGCTTCTCGAGTTCCTTAGGATAGTTACTCTCATACTCAAGTTTTATTGGAAGGTCATCTGCATGAACTACACTGTCTGTTGCAAGATTTAAAGCATTAATTGCTTCACTATAAGAATACTTAAGTTCTTCAAGAGATCTTACACTACCAATAGATATTCTATAGTCAGTGTCAGTTTTGGCACCAAGAACTCTTATTAAGTCTCTTGCCTTATCAATAATTCTGATTCTTGATTCATAAGAAAGAGACTCTTCCTCACAAGGAACAAGAACAACCATACGGTTGGCCATAATAGGACCAACAACACAGTTAAAATTCTTCTTAAGTTCTTCACTTATCTCCCTATAATAACGCTGCATCTTAACAGAACTTCCTACAGCATTAGTCATATGAGTACCTTCCTGAGTTTCACCTGAAACAAGCGCAATCATAAAACCATAATTAGCAGTAAACCCAAGAATTGTACGATAACTTTCCAAATCCTCAGTAAGTTTATCGTTAAAAAGAACGTTATAAATAAGACCGCTCTCGAGAATTGGAACAACTATCTCAAGTTTTTCCTTAATAATAAGATCGTTAGTTCTTTGTGCTCTTCTTTCATCAATTACAGACATAGCCTTTTTAAGAACAGTCAAAATCTTGTTCTTCTCCATAGGCTTATTAATGTATTCAAGAACACCAAGAGCGATGGACTCCTTGGCATAGTCAAACTTATCGTAAGCAGACATTACAATAAAGACAATCTTATCGTTTGTCTTACGAATCTCCTTCATGGCTTCGATACCATTAATACCTGGCATCATGATATCCATTATGGCAATATCCGGTCTGAAGTTTTCTGCTAATTCAATTACACTTCGTCCAGTTTTGGCACTTGCAATCTCGCACTCTTCGCCAAACTCTTTCTCAATAATGAACTTAAGTGAATCAATTACGATTCCCTCGTCATCTGCAAGCATTATCTTGTACATATTATTCCTCGCCATCAGTCAAAGGCAGATATATGCGAACCTCAGTTCCCTTATTCTCACCTTCACTTATAATAGTAACAACATCATCTGAATCCAGGAAAAGTCTTAGTCTGTTAATTACATTAACAACACCAATACCATTGGAATCCATTGACAATCCATCATCATGGTAAGTACCATTCATAATCTTATCTATAGTCTCCTGTGACATACCCTTTCCATTGTCACTGATACTAATACAGATACTATCCATAATTTTGAATACCTTTAAAAGTATAACACCTTCACCAAGCATCTCTCTAATTCCATGATTTACACAGTTCTCAACAAGAGGCTGCAAAATCATGCTAGGCACTGATGCATTAATTAATGATTCATCAATATCCTTCTCAAACTTAATGTCTCCAGAAAAACGAACATTAATAATAAAGATATAGTGATCAACAAGTTCAATCTCTTCTCTTAAAGTGATAACAGAATCTGCCTTTTTAAGGTTATATCTGAAAAATTCAGCCATATTCTGAATATATTCATAAGTTCTGTCAGCATCTTCCATCATGGCAAGCTGAGCACCAGCATTAAGAGAATTAAAAAGGAAATGCGGATTAATCTGAGCCTGAAGGTACTTAATCTGAGCGTCCTTAAGGTGAGTCTCCATCATAAGTTCTTTCTCCTTATGCTTACGCTCTAATTCCATACTTTCCTTGATTCGTTCAATATAATCACGAATACTTACTACCATCTGGTTAAAGGCACTTGTAACGACACCAACCTCATCCTTTGAAGAAGGATTTGTAAGTTCAATATCAAAATTACCATTCGCAACTTCGTTAGCTGACTTCGCAAGAGTCTTTAAAGGGCGAGTAATCTGAGACGTATACTGAAGAATCGCAAAGACATTAGTTACGATTACAAGAATCATTACAAAGATACTTACATTCTCAGTAGTTCTTAATCCCTTCGATAATCTTACGAAGTTCTGGGAGTTATCAATAAACTGCTGATTATTAAGACTACTAATATTAGATGATATATATCCATAAAGTTCTGTAGCATTCTCGTAGCCGATTCTGTACTTCTCTACATTACGTCCACGCTTTGCTTCAATAGTCTGAGACACTTCCTCCAAGTACTCTTCAGACATAAACTTGATGTTACGTTCCATACGAGAGTAAACAGAATTTGTAACTGCTCCATCAAGAGAATCAATCATCTCACGATAGTTCGCTTCACTTTTATAGTAATTCTCAAGAGCATCCGTAGTTTTTACATTAAGATACTCCGTCATTGAATTCTGCACCTGATCAAGCGCAACAGAAATCTCGTTAAGATCAAGGTTATCCTGATACGTCGACTCAAGACCATTAAGCACAGTATTAATACTTAAAAGAAGCGTAAGGTTTACAACAAGCACAAGGATACTTGCGAAAACATAAACAATAGTCATCTTAAGCTGAATTGGAAGATCACGATACTTAGTTCTCATTCTCGCTATCCTCCAGATATTGATTAACGTTATAGATGTTAATCTTCGCAATATCTACAGCAAAATACTGATTAGTAAATCCAACAGCATCATATTCAATGAGCGCATCGATACAGTAAACACCCATCTGTGTTGTATCAATCATAATTGTTGAATCAATAATATTACGCTCTATTCCATGCAAAATAGAATCACTGTCAAAGTAGCCCAAAATATTAACTGAACCTACTTTGTTATAGTCAATTACAGCCTGGTAAACGCATGTAGTATTAATCTCACTTAAGCAGATAATAATATCTGGAACATTCTCACTTAAAAACAAATCTCTGATTGTCTCTTCAACCGCAAATGTATTAGTTGAATCAATCATCACCATACTTAAATCTAGTACATTTGAAAGTGCATCAGTCTCAAATGTTTCCTGAACTGTGGAATAAATCATCAGCTGATCTTGTGATGGAACTGAATCAACAAGAACAACTACATTAATATCCTGATTATAATCATTCGCATGAATGTCACCTGCAAGACCCAATGCTTCACGACCATACTCTTTACCGATGTTATAGTTATCAACACCAATGTAACTTATTCTGCTACTACTTGCAGAGTCGTTATACATTGTAACTACAGGGATATTTCTACTTGATGCTTCATCGATAAGAGTTCTCATCTCTTCACTGTCGTCAGCACTTACAAGAATTCCATCAACATCAGAAGCAATGGCGATACGCATTAATTCTTCCTTTGTTAACTCATTTGAAAACGTGGAAGCAAGATCTTCAACGAAAACATTTTTACTTAAACCATAGTTATATGCGCCTTCATATACTGAATGCCAGAAGTTTGACTTATTGTCATCAGTTATCATCACATAATACTTATCGTATGTAGTCTGATTAATAGCGCTCGAATTACTGGAAAAATAGATATTAACAAAGTGAAGACCAACAAACGCAGTAAGAAGAACAAGCACTACATAAACTGCAATGAAAAAATACTGGTTCTTAAGACGCTTCTCCTTCATTATCTATCTCCTAGAAATTTCAAAAAATCAGTTTAATACTAACATATTTTGAAAGCCCATTATAGAAAATATCTGTTATTTGCACTTTTTTTAGGGCATCTGATAAGATGGATATACTTTTTATTCATTGGGGAGAATAAAATCATGGACTATTGGTCAAATCCGGAAAGTGTTGTAAGCAGCATCAACACTGTTGTTAACAACTTCATTTGGGGACTTCCAGCAATGGTTTGTATCATTGGAGTTGGTCTTCTTTTAAGTATTAGAACAAGATTCATTCAGATTCGTAAATTCGGTGTAGCAATTAAGAGTACTGTCGGTAAAATTTTCGACAGGAAGCAGGCTTCAGATGGAAGCATGAGTCCTTTCCAGGCTGTATGTACTGCGCTTGCTGGAACTGTTGGAACTGGTAATATCGCAGGTGTTGCTGGTGCAATTGCTATCGGAGGCCCTGGTGCTATCTTCTGGATGTGGTGCTCCGCTCTTCTCGGTATGTGTACTAAGTTTGCCGAAGTAACTTTGGCGGTTCACTTTCGAGAGAAGAACAGCGAAGGCGAGAATGTTGGCGGACCTATGTATTACATCAAAAACGGTCTTGGCAGGAAGTGGATGTGGCTTGCATGCCTTTATGCAGCATTTGGCGTACTTACTGTATTTGGAACAGGAAACGCTACTCAGGTAAATACGATTGTAGCCTCTATTAATACTGCTATCTCAAGCCTCGCTCCTAACTTTTCCTACGACGTAAGTAAGTTCAATCTCGTACTTGGAATTATTATCGCAGCAATGGTTGCAATGGTGCTTCTCGGAGGCGTTAAGCGTATCGGGCAGGTTACAGAAAAACTCGTTCCTGTTATGGCGGTTCTTTATGTACTTCTTGGTCTTGGCGTAATTATCATTCACTTTGGAAACATCCCTATGGTGATTAAGGCAATCTTTGTTGGCGCTTTCTCTCCAAAGGCGTTTACCGGAGGAGTTGTTGGAAGTTTCTTCCTAAGCCTTAAGAAAGGTGTATCAAGAGGAATCTTCTCTAACGAAGCTGGTCTTGGTACAGGTTCCATCGCACATGCATGCGCTGATACAAATAAGCCAGTTTCCCAGGGACTTTTTGGTATCTTTGAAGTATTCATGGATACAATCGTAATCTGTACTTTAACTGCACTTGTTATTCTTTGTAGCGGCATTCCTGTATCTTACGGGGAAGCTGCTGGCGCAGAACTTACAATCAGTGGTTTCGTTTCTACTTATGGTAGCTGGGTATCCATCTTTACTGCAATCGCAATGTGCTGCTTTGCTTTCTCAACAATTATCGGATGGGGACTTTACGGATCACGCTGTATTGAGTTCCTCTTCAAAAACAAAGTTGTAAGACCTTTCCTCGTTGTCTACTCTTTCATGTCAATTGTAGGTGCAACATTAAACCTTGGACTTATGTGGGAAATCGCAGATACATTTAATGGTCTCATGGTAATCCCTAACCTCATCGCACTCTTCGCATTATCAGGCGTAGTAGTAAAACTTACAAAAGAACACTTTAATGAAAACTAAAAAAACACACCGGGTACAAACGTACCCGATGTGCAAAAAAGATATATGACAATGCGGATTACTTCATCAAATCTGGTTCTGTCCAGAGGTTAAGTTTTGTACCGATGCCCTTTTCAAGAGCGTTACGATATACAACTGTACCCCAAGCGACATCCTCTACTGGCATTCCGCCAACTGAGTAGATTACAATCTCACCTTCCTTACGATGTACTGGAGCAGTACCCATAAGAACATCTCCAAGATCTTCAAGCTGTTCTGGCTTCATCTTACCTTCAGCAATCAAATCCTCAACGTGAACCGCAGGAATTGGTACTGTGTTATATGCCTTAGGTGCATATTCCTCTTCCCAAGCCTCATAAAGTTTAATGTTATCAGCAACTGAACGTGCTCTGTTGATAATAAAATCATCATCAAATCTTAATGCTGCTGTTGTCTCAATAATTGCACCTGGCTTAATCCACTCTTCAGCAATATATGGATAGAATTCAGGATCACCAGTTGGAGAAGATGTTGAAACAGATACGATATCAGCATCCTTTACAGCATCTTCAATTGTCTCTACAGCATAAACATCAACACCTGGATGATTAGTTTTAACATCATTAATAAACTTATCAAGAGAAGCCTTACCTCTACCCTTTACCTTAACGGTCTTAATCATAGGACGTACTGCGAAAGCTGCTTCAAGAGCTGTCTTACTCATTACACCAGGACCAACAATTCCAACTACCTCTGAAACCTCAGGTGCAAAATATCTGAAGCCTACACCTGGAACAGCACCTGTTCTATAAGCTGACAATACGTTAGCAGACATATATGCAAGTGGCGCTCCAGTATCCTTATCGTTAAGAATAAGCATAAGAATTGATCTTGGAAGACCCTTCTCCTTATTTGCTACGTTAGAGCCGTACCACTTCATACCTGCCATATCAAACTTACCTCCGAGGTAAGCCGGCATGGCCATGAAACGTCTGTCAGGTCCATCAACTGGCATCTCAGGGAATGGTGAACTTTCTGGGAAAGTAACCATAGTACCATGTGAGTTACCATTAGCACCACCCATTCTATAGTTACCTATCTTCATGAGTTTAAACATTTCTTCCATTGTATCAACGCAGCCTTTCATATCTTTAACGCCTGCCTTGATCATGTCTTCTTCACTTAAATAAATAAAATCAATTGCTGGATATTCACTCATAATAATATTCTCCTATCTGTTTTCAATCATGCTTTGCTCTTCTAGCTGCTAGGTACATATCACTTTCCATAGCCATTACTTCATGCATAGGAATCGACTTGAAAAGGGGTCTTTTTACTCTGAACTTGCACCAGAGAACTGAATAGATTCCAAGTAATACGAAGATGACTCCGTCAATTGCAAATATCAAAAGTCTCTGTGATGGATCATCTGAAATATTCCAAATCATAAAAGCTGTACCAATGGCAGCAATAGTTGGAAGAACTGGACCCAATGGAACTTTGAATGTTCTTGGAGCCTTAGGAAGTCGATATCTGAAAATAACTACATTGATATTTGAAATAACGTAAGAAATCATCCAGAAAACAATAGCTACGTTAATCATAAAAATAAGAGAATCAGATGTTGAAAGTCCAACTGCGTTGGCAATAATAGCTGTGATACCAAAACAAAGGATACCAATATAATATGCACCTCTCTTATTCTTCTTTAAGAAAAATGTAGGAAGAAGATTAATCTTCGCCATACCTGCACACATAAATGAGAATGAACTCATAGCTGAGTTAACAGTAGAAATAACTGCAAGAGCAGATACAAGAATCATCCAGTATGAACCCCACTTACCAAGAAGTGCAGTACCGTAAAAGATATGAGGAGAAGCTGAAGTTCCAAGATCCTCGTAAGCTGTATATCTTGTCATACCGATAACGAGTAAAATCTGCATTACAAGAATAATTATCAGACTTAATACCATTCCAAGAGGAACGTTTCTTCTCTCATTTTTAATGTTCTTCGAAATCGGAATTACGAATTCACAACCAATAAAGAGGAAGAATGCCAGACCCAAAAGACCAAATGTATCAGTAAAAGAACCTGCAAGATTAGATGGCTGTGTTACCTGTTCTCCACTACCAATTCCCAAAGCACCAAGGATACCCATAATCATGAGAGATCCAATAAGCACATAGGCTACAACATTTTGGATTTTTGCAAAGATATCAACACCACGAAGGTTAGCAAAAATAAGAATTGCAATCATTATGACACTGAATACCCAGGATGGAACTCCAGTATCAAATACAGTATTGATAGCATTACCAAACATCGCACATTCAACGGTACCTGCTATCAACTGACATACAAGATAACCACCAACCATTGTAAGAATTGTTACAAATGGTCCCATACCAGCCAACGTATACTGAGCAAGACCTCCAGTAAGGTTTGGCATAAGAGCATTAAGCTCAGACATCGAAAGTGCCGTTAAAATATTAATCGCACAAGCGATAATCATCGTAATAATAAATCCTGTTCCAAGGATACTTGCTCCCTGTCCAAGTGACATAAGGCAACTTGTTGCAACAATAAGACCAACACCTGTTGCTATGGCACTAAATAATCCTAATTTCTTTTCCATGAACTCACCTACTTACTTAAGAGCTTCAAGTCCTTCTTCACCAGTACGTACACGAATAACGTTTGAAATAGGTGATACAAAGATTTTTCCATCACCAATATGACCTGTATAAAGCTCTTTCTTAATAGTCTCTACTGCCTTCTCAATAAGGTGATCTTCTACAACAAGCATAATGTATGTCTTAGGAAGAAGTTCCATCTCAGCATTCTCTTCTGGAAGATACTCATAAGTACCTCTCTGAACACCGCAACCAATTGCCTGCATAACTGTCATACCAGTTACACCTACTTTTGTAAGTGCTGTCTGAAGCTTTGAAAGCTTGCTGCTTGATGTAATGATTTCAATCTTTGATAATTCCATAATCTTTTCCTCCTGTTTTCATGTAAACAAAAAAGGCGCCTAGCCCGCATCAAACGGGTAGACGCCTTTGTCGTTTAAATCTTTTCCAATATATTAAGTACAAAAAGCAGAATTAAATTGTACAAATCGGAACTTAAATATCAATTATTTTTTCCTTATATTTCTCACCATGTATAAGCTTTAAATACTTACTCGGAGTAATACCAGCAAACGCTTTAAAATCCTTTATAAACTTCGACTGATCATAGTACCCAAGTTCCATAACAGTCTTTGTAAATTTCTCATCAGGACCATAATTTAATACTTCTATAGCATTTTGAAACTGAATTATTTTACAAAATACCTTTGGTGAAAAGCCCATAAGTTCAATAAACACTTTATTTATATATCGCTCAGAGTAATCGGTTTTCTCACTAATATCCTGAATTTTAACAAGACCTCCAGATTTATAAATCAAATCCTTAACTGCCATGCATAATTCCATTTTGCCTGCAGGCTTTGGTCTTTTACCTTCAAGCAGATAGTACTCTTCCAAGAAGGCATGAATTCTGCTATCGAAATCATTAACCTCAGAAAGTCTTGTTATTATCCTTTTGTCATCAATAAGATCTACTAACAATACTCTTTTCTCAATAAGATCTTTAAGAACTGTATTTACACCTGCAGGAAAAAATCCTGGCATAAATCTGACTCCAAAAATCTCACTTGGACCATCCCAATGCTGCTTAGAGCATTTAAGGACTGTTCCGCACGCATAAGCCTGCATACTATTCTTGCTATAAACAAAAACAAGATCAATACATCCATCTGGTACAGAAATCAAATCTGTAGACTCATCTATCTGAAACGAATAGAAATGACTTATTCCTTTTTCGAGAAAAATTCTCTGCTGAAAATTATGAGAACCCAGCACAAAAAATGGCTGTGATGGTTTAAGCATATCAGGTTGCCATTTCATGCCGGGTTCCTCCTATTAAATCCCCTCAGGACAAATTATATTTTTGTCTTAAATCTGTCGTAACGTAATGCTGACATATCTACAGGAGAAGTTCCAGTAGTAATAAGTTCAGCAATATTATACGCAACACCTGGAGCGATACCAAATCCATGACCACAGAAACCAGCTGCAAGTACAAGTCCTGGAACTTCATCTACAAATCCCAGAACAGGAACACCATCAACCATTTGATCAAGCCATCCAGACCATGTTCTTACAATCTTCGCATCAGCAAGAGCTGGGAAATACTTCATAATACCTCTACATTCACAGGAAGCTGTAAGGCTATTACAAATTGGTGTACCGTTATCTTTACTAACAGTTTCAAATCCTGAAGTACCACCAAAAACAAATGATCCATGTTTTGACTGATGCCCATAAAAATCAGCCTCAGCAGTACCAAGCATCTGATCAAACATATGTGGCTCAGCCTCAGTTACAAGACACTCAATCATATTCTGCGTCATAGGAATATCAATACCTACAGTAGATACGAGTTCTCTACTGTGGTAACCAGCAGCTACAACTACCGTATCACCTTCATATGTATTGTTCTCAGTAATTACTTTAGTAAGTTTACCCTTTACCTTCTTAAGGTCAATAACTTTCTCACCTGTTATGAATCTTACACCAAGCTTACGTGCAGTCTTATAAAATCCAAGTGTTGTTGTAAGAGGATTAGCATGACCATCAGTTGGACACCAGCTTGCGCATGTAACCTCATCAGAAAGGTAAGGGTTAATTCTTCTAACCTCATCGCCATCAATCATTCTTACATCAAGACCAACCTCAACAGCTCTTTTTGTAAGACCTTCAAGAATCTGTCTGTGCTTTTCTGTTTTACCAAGTCTTAAGTTACCATCCTGATGGTACTCACAGTCTACTCCAAGTTCCTCTGAAAGATGTGGCCACAAATGCTTAATTCCATAC
This sequence comes from Saccharofermentans sp., assembly GCA_045598005.1. Taxonomy (GTDB): domain Bacteria; phylum Bacillota; class Clostridia; order Saccharofermentanales; family Saccharofermentanaceae; genus Saccharofermentans. Next base: position 34,443 of record JAZLLF010000010.1, read on the forward strand.
ATAACAAGAGGCAACTCACGTGGATCACGACCAGACTGTCTTACACCACCACCATTTCGAGAGGAGCCGCCATCACCAATATGGTCACCGCCTTCAAGAACTATAACGCTTACATCCTTTTTTGCTAGATAATATGCGATGGAACATCCAATGATTCCGCCACCAACGATTACTACATCTGCCTTGTTGCTCATATTGCTGTCCCTCCTTAATCTTCTACTTCGTTAGCAAGAACCTTCATCTCTGTAGGTCTCATAGGTGCTCTGCTTGTAGCTGGCTCAAGTTCTGCTGGTGAAACACCAAGTTCTCTTGCTACTATACCTTTAACAAGCTTTGCGCATGTCTGACCCTGACAAAGACCCATGCCAGTTCTTAAATATCTTCTGATTTCAGTTAATGTCCACATACCATCGTGAACAGCCCTTCTAATCTCACCTTTTGTTATTTCTTCGCATCTGCAGATAAGCATATCGTCATCTGGCTGTGGTACGAATTCACCAATATCTCTTGATCTGTCATTTACTGAATGCATATTAAATCCTCCTAACCACATCAAACATCTGCTTTAAAGAAACGTGCCTTCATGACATATTCAGATGGAACCTTCATAGTAAGTAAGTGTGTCTTATCAAAAGCAGGAGCAGACTTAACACTAATAACTTCTGCTTCACAAACCTTCTTACCATCACGTCCAAGTGCAATACCCTTCTGACCCTTTTCAGGAAGTGGAAGGAACTCATATGGAAGAGTAATGCTTGCGTATCCTTCTTCGTATGTCTCATCTACAAGGAAAATAGCCTGTCCTGAACATGCTGCTACGCACATACCGCATCCAATACACTGTGCATCTTCATTTAGAGAAGGAAGCGCTGTAATGTTGCTTCCAATCTTAATGCATTTCTTAGGACATGAATCCTGACATGGGTTACATGGAATATTCTGAGTACACTCAATTACAGGATGAATACCAGCCTTACGTGTAACACCTGGGAATCTTTCAATCTCATCATCACCTACATAACCTTTCTTAAGAAGACTCATAGAAATATCAATTCCTTCATCAGTCTTATCAGGAATCTTTCCACGATTCTTAGGTGCAAACATACCCTGTCTTAAGCCATCAAGTGCTGCATCAAGTTCCTTAAGGTTAGTTTCGAGTTCTTCCTTCTCTATAAATCCAAGATATTCAGCTGCAGCAATACCTGCCATTCTACCCTCAATCATAGCTGAAGATGCTTCCTCAATACCTGAAACATCACCTGCTACAAATACGCCTAGAATAGAAGTTCTACCGTACTCATCGCAGATAGGAACCTGTCCACCACGCTTTGGATTATCTTCCATCTTACAGCCTGCCATCTTAAGAAGCTGTGACATAGGCGAAAGTCCAACAGCAAGACAGATCGTATCAACATCAAAGTGCTTCTCAGTACCAGGAATAAACTTAAATGAAGAGTCAACCTCTGCAATTGTTACACCAGTTACGTGATCCTCACCTTCTGCCTTAACAATCGTATGTGACAAATAGAACGGAACACCTGTTCTTGCTACCTTTGCGGCATGAACACCATATCCACCAACTCTTGGAGCTGCATCTACAAGTGCTACTACTTCACATCCGCACTGCAAAAGCTGAAAACTTACAACAAGTCCAACGTTACCTGAACCAAGCATCAAAATCTTTGAACCAGGCTTAACACCGTGAAGGTTCATCATTGTCTGTGCTGCACCAGCGCCAATTACGCCTGGAAGTGTCCAGCCTGGAAATGTAACCATATTTTCCGCTGCACCAGTTGCGATAATAATTGAATCGCCCTTGTAATGATGCATTCCATCACCAATACGAACAGTGATTTCTCTATCCTGATACATACCACAGACTGTTGCGTTAAGAACTACTTCTACACCAGCTGCGTCTGCTTCTTTAAGAAGGTCTTCACCAATCTTAAAACCTCTGATCTTCGCCTTATGTTCCTTAGAACCAAAGAACTTATGAATCTGCTTAAAAAGCTGTCCACCAGGCTTCTCATTCTCATCGAAAACAACTACATGAAGACCTCTTTTTGCTGCTTCAATTGCTGCAGAAAGTCCTGAAGGACCAGCACCTACTATAATCAAGTCATATCTTTTCATAATTAAAGCTCCTAACGTACTCTTAATTTCTTACTGCTGATCAAATGGTTTCTCACTTACACCGTACTGTGTCTTAACATGCATTCCATCCTCAAGTGGAGTAACACATGTTCTTACATTTGGCTTGCCATTTACTATCATTACGCAGTCTGTACATCTTCCAATAGCGCAAAAGATTCCTCTTGGTCTATGCTCTTTCATTGTATATCTGTGAATCATCACCCCAGATGCCTTAAGTGCAGCAGCGATTGGTTCACCCTCATATCCTTCATATTCCTTACCATCGAAAGTGAACTTAACAAGCTTTCCTTTTTCCTGTATACCAAGGATTGGATGTTCAGCTATTCTTGTCTCCATATATTTCTCCTCCCAATTACGTTTTTAATCAAAAGAAAAAGACGCTTAACTATTCCCCCCATTGAATAGTTAAGCGTCATTGCTACTTTTGCTATAGATAGTATTATGAATATTCGGTCGAAAATTGTACAAATCAGAACATAAAAATCAATTTTTCTTACTTTTACATTTTCTTATCGGTCAATATCCTTAACATAAAGGTAGAACGACTGATTATCCTCCGAATAATCCTTCGCAGGAATAATCTCCATCATTACCTGCTTAAAAACTCCATCATAATTACGTCTATAGAATACATTAAGCGATGTCTTACTAGATGCAAAGTATTCCTTAATATAGTCAGTATTTGTTAATTTAAGGTACTCTTCAAGATCATCTTCATGAACCTGACCTGATACACCAAAGTTATAAAGCCAACTACTGATTTTCTCAGAAAAACCCTTATCTGGTGTCTGCTCTTCCATAGCCATATTAACAATCTGGTAACTGTCATCAGTAAGATTAATCTTCAAAATCTTGGTATAAAGTTCACAAAGAGCAGCATGAGCCTCCTTCTGTCCCCTTCTGTCTACACCCATCTTCTGATAATATGCTGTCTTTGCTGCATACATCTTATCGTCAGCAATCTGGGCAATTTTACGAACTGAACGCTCATCCGTATCTCTTCTTGCAACATATCCATAAGCAATAGAGACACTGTCAACCAATACTCCAGACCAGTTATAAACAGTCTCATCAAAATCACTCAGGATTCTTTTAAGATCGTCTTCCGATGCAAAGATAATTGCACAGAACTCATCGCCACCAGTTCTAAAGATTCTTCCATAAGGGCCAATGCATCTTCTCATACAGTCTGCTGCGCCCTTCAAAAGTTCATCTCCTGCTGCATGTCCCAAAGTATCGTTAACTACCTTAAGGCTGTTTACATCAAGCGAAATAAAAACGAAATCTTCTTCTGAAGCAGTATCGTTATATTCTTTAATATTGTCTTCGTAGGCTCTTCTATTCAAAAAGCCAGTCAACTCATCAGTATTGGATCTGTTAAGAAGTCTCTCCTCATTCTTCTTCTCTTCATCAATACTTCTTGTTGTGAAAATAACATTAACAGGCTTGCCTTCTTCATCGGCATCAACTGTAATAAAAGATCCTACAATCCATCCGATATTCTTACCTAATAATTCTTTTGAAATCATCTTCTTACCCTGCATTCTATCAGCAATAGTAGTAAGATCTGTAAACGAGAGCGCCGCATCAAGATATTCATCAGAAATTGTAAGAGTGATGATTTTAATCATCATCTCTATTGCATTCTCATCCTGATTTACAACTTCCTTAACCTGATTACGCGCTGAAAAAGCAGTTACAGTATTCTCCTTAAGATTAATGAGATGCATACTGTAATAAATATCTGCAATAGACTGAAGAATAGCCATCTGCATTGAATCACTAGTCATTGCACAATTCTCCCTTATTATCTCTAATAATTATTTCAACAAAAACGGATTAACATTACTAGATTATTTATTTAACATTTTGTTAAAACTGAAACTATTACCATGTAGCCATGTATATCAAAGGATTACTTGAGTAAGATTACCACCGACTTGGTAGTCAAAAAGAGTTACAATATGACTACTCAAGGAGGAATATATATGACTCGCGCAATTTCAATCAGACCATCAAAAGAATTAAGAAGCAACTATTCTCAAATTTCTAATCTTGCTAAGCAGAATCCAGTTGCTATTACAGTGAATGGCAAAGAAGATACTGTTGTTTTGTCACACGATGATTTTATTGAACAGCAGAACTATATTTCTGAACTGGAAGCAAAACTTGCTTTGTATGCTCATTTAGCCCAGGCTTCTGACGATATTAAACTCGGCAGAGTTCATGATGTGGATGACGCTTTCGATGATATTCTTTCAGAATTGGATGCACTTGAGTTATGAATAACTCTGTAAAAATCACTGATACTGCAATACAGGACTTGAGAGAAATAGCCTTATGGATCGCAGAGCAGGCAAAAGATACGAGCATCGCAAAGCGATTTGTTGATGAACTTAGAGCAGAATGTAAAAAGCTGAACTTGTTTCCTGACAGAGGTTCACTTCCTAATGACCGTATTTTACTGAGTCTAGGATACCGCTTTATCGTGTACAAAGACTATTTAATTTTCTATTTGACAGATGATGTGAAGATGGAAGTCAATGTGATGGCAATCTTTAATGTGAAGCGAGATTATATGCGAGTAATAAGAAAGTTCATCTAAACTTAACTCATTATTCAGCAGAGCGACGAGCTTTGCCAGTTCTCTCATAATAACTGTTCTTATCCTGATACATAAGCTTATCCGCCTCATTTTTAAGTTCATCAAGATTCATTTTTGGATATGACTCATTTGAGACAACGCCTATAGATACAGATAATTCTTTAACAAGCTTTCCATGCCATGAATCAGTAATCTTTCTGAGGTTATCTAAGATTTCCTCAGCCTTCTTCTGATTACATTCCATGATAATAACAAATTCATCACCACCAAAGCGGTAAATCATACCATCGTTTCTGATTGCTCTTGTCATGCAGTCTGCAGCACCCTTAATAAGCTCATCACCTGCTTCATGACCAAGATTATCATTAACAAACTTAAGGCCGTTAATATCAACCATCGCAACAGAAATCACTGATGGCAAACCATTCTTCTCAGTTTCTTCGGTATACTCTTCAAGCGCATATCGATTGAAAAGGCCTGTAAGACCATCGGTCTCAGAAAGTCTTCTGCTTGCACGCAAATCATCGAGGTTCTTTCTATTGTGATTATTGAACATGATGATAAACACCAAAAGTAAAACAACACCAAGAGAGAAAATAATGATACTTGGGAGAATAATCTGGAAAACATTAAGTTTATCAGGAGAATTATCTCCAACTACGAGATACCAGTTAAGATCTTCAATATATTTACTCATAACAGCCTGAATAGAGTTTCTCTCATAGTAAATCTCATAAGAAGAACCTGGCTGGAGCTTTGGTATATCAATATAACTGTTCTCAATTAATGATCTGTCTGTATCAATCTGAATCAAACCTTCACTGTTAATCAGCGAAATATCGAGATTATAATCATTCTCATATTCCGTAATCAGATCAACAAATTCTTCAACTGATAATGCAACACCACAAACTCCAATGAAGTTATTGTCGTCGTCATACACTGATACATTCACAAACACACAAAGTGCCATACTGTCATCTTTATTGAAATCAACATTCAAAGCATAATCGATATGTCTGCTTCTGAAATTACCATACCATGCATCCTGCTCTTCTCTTGAAGTTGACATATATCTGGAAAAGCCTTCTTCAGTGTAATACGCATGATTTCTTTCTGAAGCAACAAAAATTGTATCAAAACCATATTCATTCTTAATTCGGGTCATATAAGCGATAAGCTTTTCTTCTGTCTCTGTACCCTCGATGTCTTCTTCCATCAAAGCATCCATAACAATCTGAGATTTAGCCATGGTACGAGATGCATTTACTGGTTCAGACAGATGTGAATTAACTGCATCACTAACCATATATGTAAGCGCAGTACTATTCTGCTCAGAATTCTCATTAGCTACCATATTCACAGAAATAATGCATGAAATAATAGAAGCACTGATACAAAGAATCATAATCAGCAAAATACACTCGATAAGAAGAAAATTACGTCTCTCAGTACTAAGTCCATTAATGGATTTCTCTTTGGAAATCATTTCAATTACATAATTAATAAGAATTGAAACGCAGCCAATTACAATACCAATCTGAATGAAAGATACACCAATCAGATATGACTGAAGTGCAATTCCTATAAATGGTGCAAGCAAAAATACAAGAAGAGCAAGACGTTGCTTGCCTGGAATGACCTTAATATTAATGAGAACCATAATAATAAGCAGTGCAATTGCTACACAGTTAACAACTGAATATAAAAACCATCCATCAAGTCTGTGATAGATATTCATATCATCGAAGTAATACATCCAGTTATAGAACAAATTGGATACTACAATAACAATTCCAGCGGCAGCAAGAGAATAAATACACCAATGAAATAACTTTGGAACTCTACCCTTATTCTCATTAATAAGACATGTCAAATAACCACAAAGAAATGCCAACATTAATGGATTAATAATAAAAATAGCAAAATTACATACCTGATTAAGCACAATGCCAATCGGCGAAATATTACCATCAAAAATATACCATCCAGCATCAACGACAAGAGATAAACCTGCAAGCGCAATTAAAGCAAAAAGATTCTTCTCGCTTTTCCTCTTATTGCCAGTAATAACATAAAGCATTATTCCAAGAACGATAGTTATTACCGCACCAAAAATCTCAATTGTCGCCTGAATATAATCAGTATTTGCAGACGAAAGCATATATCCCCTTATTCACCTTCTGTATTTTCTGCTAAAAGCATACCAAAAAAGCATATTATTAACACGCAAACAGGCACGGTTTTAACAACTTGTTTACTTATTAGAAGACGCCTTTACTTAAAGACTGGTTATTTATTCTTATCTTCGTCTGTTATTTTTCTTATTACCCTACAAGGGTTACCTGCAGCAACAACACCATCCGGAATATCTCTATTTACGACGCTGCCTGCACCTTTTCCCATTCATTCATCGGTGCCAACTCACTCATTTGGTATCCTCCGTTGTTCGCATATCCCAGGTAATTTTATTACGACCATCGTTTTTACTATTATACAAGCATTTATCAGCAGCCTGAATACATCTTTCAAGATCCGAATTCAAAGAATATTTAGCGGCGCCTGCTGAAATAGTTACACTAATCTTCCTGTCTTCAAAAGAAAACTCATGAGCCTCAATTTTTTGTCTTAATACTTCAAGAATATCTCCTGAAACATTTTCCTTAAATGGAACAATAAGAAATTCTTCTCCACCCCACCTGGAGATATAACAGTCAGAACAGGTATCTCGCATCACTTTACTTATTGATTTAAGAATCTCATCACCTGCAGCATGACCATATGTGTCATTAATTGATTTAAACTTATCTATATCTACAATTGAAATCCAGTTAATTGTCTTTTGATTTTTAAGTTCGACTAACTTATCCATAATACAGTGCCTGTTATAAAGCCCAGTCAGATTATCGTACAAAGCCATATTCTCTAATTTCTTTTCTGAATCTATAACAAGATTTACAAGAAAACCTGAATAAGCTACCAAAAATACAAATACAAAGAACGAATTCAAAATATAGAAAATGATCTCAGCCTTTTTATCTAGTACATATAAAGGACCATTAAAAAAAACAATTCCAACACTTAAAAAATAAATAGCTATCAAAACGACACTCGAATTACCTGTCTTAAAAAACTTCGCTTTTAACCTGTGTGCCAGATACTGACAGAAGAAACCAATAGGTACCAATGACATACAATAAAGATTGAATCCATAATTAATACCAAGACAAATGGTTGCAGCACACATATATATACCAATTGTTGCATATACTGCCCAAAAATAATAATCGATTCGATTATGAGCAATTAATACGAAGAACAGACCATAGAGTACAAGAACAGGAATACTTAGATAAACCATCAGCTTTACATTGAAACTTATATAGATGAAAAGCATTCCAATAACACAAGCAGTCAAAAAAGAATTGGCTGCAAATGAAATCTTCTTCATTAACTTCAAATTAGTAGTGTCCATAATCTATATCCCTAAACTAAACTTCCACTACTATTATATGAAAATAATATAAAAATTTCACTTACACTAATATGAATAATCCTAAGTACATTAATGCACCTGCAATATTTCCTTTAGAAGGAAGCTTTGTCGGTGTCAAAAGTAACATTAAACACAAAGTAGTTAAATACTGCTAATCCAATATATCCAACAACCATTGTCACCTTTTATATGCTTCTAACCTATTTTTATAACTTATTCATAACCATTACTGTGCTATAGTTGCAATGAGTTTTTGAAGCTGCAGAAAATCCATTTTGCTTAAAGTATTCCGACTTATCGCAGTTATAAAACTCCTTAAAGTCCTTACAGTTAATAACTTCCAAAGCATAAAGTGGAGAATACTTAATCTTACGTAATTTACTTGTTTCTTTTTCCCATTCAAGAACGATTAATTTACCATCATCTTTTAATAATCTGTGGGCTTCTTTTAAGATTCCCTCTCTTAACTCTGGTGAACACTCATGAAGAACAAGACCTATAACAATATAGTCAAAGCTCTTCTCTTCGAGTTTGGAATCTGTAGCGTCTGCTTCCATAACACTAATATTCTGAAGCGAACTTTTCTTAATCTTTCTTCTTGCTTCCCTTAACATTTCAGGGGATCTGTCGATACCAAGTATCTCGCACGAAGGCTTACTTTTTGCTATCGAAAGCCCGTTACTTAAAGTGCCACAGCACATATCCAGAATCCTTATCTTCTTATCTGGGATAGTATCCTCTATCACCTTTCTTGGATTAATTCCCTTCTCACGGAACCAGATAACATCCAAAAGATCATATTCAAGTGACAAAAAAGTATAGATGTTCATCTTCTTACCTTTTTCACATTCATATTCATAAGGTGTCTTCCAAGGTGTCTATATGCAAACGCCTTTACTGCAGATATCTCCTGATGGTGCTCCTTAAGAAGTTCATCTGGAGAATTATAGACCCCAAAGTCCTGATTAATGCCTTCACTCTGGATATATGTATTATTTCTGTTGAACTCAATTGCTGGTTTTTTAAAATCCTTTACAGCAACACCGAACCCGCAAAAGCTTCCCTCGCAGCTGCTATTCTTCTGCTGAAGCTTCGAAAGATAAGTCTTATCGATAATAAAAGCTTCAAGTTCATACCAGGTACCTTCAAGATATACTTCAACCCAGCTGTGAAATACATTTCGAGGGGCATTAATATATACAATTCCTGTCATGGCACCCTTCTGAAGTTCCTTGTCGATTGTAAATCCGTGGATTCTGCATGGTACACCGCAGGCTCTTAAAAGTGCCATGAAAAGTGTTCCCTTTGTGTTGCACTGACCGTAACCATCTTTAAGAACCTTGGAAGCAGGAATACTGTCATCGATGTTATATCCGAACAAAATATCATCTCGAATAAAATTATAAATAGACTTAATTCGCTCGAACTCAGGCAGCTCCTTCCAACCCTTCTCCTTCACGAGATTCTGAATACTTTCGCATTCGTAATCGAGCATATCTGTTTTCTGTAAATACTTCTCTTCCATTTATACTCCCCCGCTCACGTAACTGACGTACGCATAATTTAACACTTGAATATTCATTCAACTGTTGCAAGTATAGTTGAACAGCTATTCAACTGTCAAGACGTATTTTTAGAATTATTCACATACTCACATGAAAAATTACTTGCGTTTCTCGAAAACTGATTTCAGCGTGTCATAGACATGCATATTAGGATTTCCTGTTGAGAAAAGTTTATCCCTGCTACCTCCGAGCATCTCAAGAGCAAAGGAGCCTACTGCTCTGGAGCGGGATTCACCACCATAACAATGAACAAGAAGTGTCTCAACGGATTTGTTACGCTCAATAAACTCAATAATCTTCAGGGCCTGTTCCTCTGAAAAGAGCTTAGCTCCCTCAACTTCCCTGTCTGTATCGTCAAAATATAAAGTCAGAACATCTTCACATGACTTACTCTTTGTAAACTCAATTCCAAAACCCTGAGTATGAGTATCCTGAATCGAGATAACGACATAATTGTCAGTACGCTCGGCAAATTCTTCCATACCAAATGGATAGTAATGATCCATCACATAGTCAAACGCATCGTATACGGATTTAACAAGAACTCTTCTCATGGTATTCCCTCAAAAGCATTTACTTAAGCTTGGCTCCACAGGCCTCGCAGAATTCTCCAAGAACCCCCGTCGTTGGCTGATAATTACAGCATGGGCACTTTGACATTACCATATTAGCCATATTAAGACCAGCAAAACCAGTTACAGCACCAGCAGAATTTGAAGCAGCAAGTTTCTTTGCTTCTGTCTCTCCAAGAACCTGAGCAGCAGCCAAAGCTGGCATATCTTCAGAAAAAATCTTAGCCTGATCAAATGCAGCAATTCTATCCATAGAACCTCCTGTAGCCTTTACGCTTAATGTAAGGCTAACCATCTCAATTCCTCGTTTCTCATTCCAACGCTTATTAATATCGCTCTTTACTCTGCGACACAATATAGACTGTTGTCCCATAAGTTCAGAAAAAGGAATCTTCTCATCTGAAAGTTTTGCAATTGCTTCTTCCGTAAGATCACACGCTTCATCAACAAGCATACGTGGACTTTCATCTGTACCAACTAATTCCTCAACAGTAAAATCACGTGCAACCTGACCTGTAACACTTTTATAAAAGACTGCAGGGTCTGAAACACGAATCGAGAACATAATTCTGCCGTTAATATAAACAGTTCTATAGTCTGGATCTTTATAAGTTAACTTAAAAATACCAGTTGGAATATTCATAATTTCCAGGGCATTAACATAGTATACGGCCTGCGCAGTAGGAACTTCTCCAGCAAAAGTAAAACGATTCCAGGCATCACCCATAATCTTACCTAACTTATCACCACTAAAAACAGTTGGCGCCGAATCAGTCTCAACCTTATAAAGGCCTGGCTCATCCATAACAGAACTAATCTTACCGTTATCTATAAACAGGCCATACTGACCTTCTGCAACAATAATCTTTGAACCGGAAGATATAACATCAGCACTACCCTTATTAAGGTTAGCCTGATTAAGTCTTGAACCCTTTCTTATAAGAATAGTCTGTCCAAGAGAATCACATCTGAACGCTTCTAAATACTGGTCCTTAATCTCTGAAGATATCGCTTCATTCATTGAACCTAATATATTTCCTGTTAATTTAATAATACCCATATAATCACCTTACTTAGCGTACTTACCATTCTTAATCCACACCTGCTCAGTACTTCTGGAAGCAGGAGTATTCTGTGCCATGACACCAGACAACACGTGTGGTTAATAGTACTCTTCAAGAGCCTTAATCTCATCGTCAGACAAGACTAAATCAACAGCCGCAGCAGCACCTTCCACGTGGCTTATCTTCGTTGCGCCTACAATAGGAGATGTAACCTTAGTAAGAAGCCATGCAAGGGAAACTTCAGTCATGGATACACCGTGTGCATCAGAAATCTCTATATCTTTACCCCAAATAAGCATCAAGAATCTTCATACTGGTTATAAGCTACTTATTAATTTTAGCACTTTATTAAGGAAGCGGTCATTTTATTGTAAATTTTGATGATTCAGAAAAATTGCTCTATTGTCCAAATACTAATACTTAATTGAAACTAAAAAACACGAACAAAAAATTTATCATAATCGAGATTATTATTTGTATCATTGCAGCGGCATTTTTACTGTGCTATAAGGATGCTTCTTGATAACTGTGCAACAGTAGATGAAGCTATTATAATCTTGAAGAATTCAGTGTAGAGGTTTACATCGATACTGATTATAACAATCCATATTATTTTGGTAGAGAGTAATCTTACATATTCCTAACACATGACAAATCCCCGTAACCATAAAGATTACGGGGATTATTGCTTGTAATTAACACAAGATTCTTAATTTATGGATTAATTCCAGCTGCATTACAAAGATCAGCGAACTCATCTGAAGTAGCAAATCCATCAAATACAGACTCTCTTCCGTATGCGTCAACATTAGATACCCAGTAAGCAATCTCTGCTTCAGAACCTTCACGTCCCATGAATGTTCTATAAAGTCTTGCTACGAATTCAGAATCAGTGTGACCATCACCTACGAACTCATCTGAGAAGAAGAATGTGTGAGCTGCAGCTCTTCCTGTTGCGTTACCGCTTCTTAAAGCGTCAGACCAGTAAGCGATTCCTGCCTCTTCACCATCACGACCAAGACAAGTTGTATAAAGTCTTGTTGCGAATGCTTCTACTGAATCTGGCTCTACAGGATCCGTTGGTGTTGGAACTGTACCTGGAAGGATTCCATAAGATTCACAGATTCCAATCCACTCTGGTGAACCAACAAATCCCCAGAATACGCTTTCGCGTGTCATTGATCCTGAAGTAATAAGGTCTGCCCAGTAAGAGAGTTCGCCATCTGATGGAACACGATCCATAAATGTTGTGTAAAGACGAGTTACATATTCCTCATTTGAATAGTTGCCATCAATAAACTCAGGACAGAAGAAGAATGCGTGAGCAGCATCTGCTCCTGTTGCACCATTATGAAGTGATTCAATCCAGTAAGCCTTACCCTCTGGCTCTGATGCTCTTCCAAGGCAGCATGTGTAAAGTCTCTCACAAAAGCCTGCAACACCTGTTTCAGGTTCTTCGGTCTTCAATCTATAAGTTACGCTATTAGAATCAGGTGAACCTGTCACAGTAAATGTATCAACATTTGTTCCATAAACAGGACTTTCATCCGTGTCACCATTAAATATAGCTGAAAAACCTAAATTCGCATGAATTGAGATAGATTCATTTGTTCCGTTTAAGAGCATTTGACTATCTTCACCCCAGAATATTACGCCACCATACGAACCCCCAACAGATACATCGCCACTGCCGTTAAATTTCAGATTTCCATCAACAATGTTAATACCAAAAGCAGCAGATACAATATCCAGATTAACACTATCGGAGACTGTTACATTACCATTTGCCTCAATACCATCGTAACCTCCACACATAACAGAGATAGCAAGATTTCCTGTACCGATAATATTAAGATTACCATCTGTAAAGATACCATTTAATCTCTTCTCGCTATCAACTATAATGCTACAATCGTTAACAACATTAATAGTCAATGCACCATTAGCAACTATACAAGCTGTATTATTTGCATCTGTAATCTGTGCACCATCCAGGGTCAACACATTTGTATCAGGATCATATATTGCTGTTCCTGTTCCACAGTCAATAGTTGATTTATAAGATGTAAATTGCTCGCCATTGACCCACACACCGTACAGTACTAAAGGCTCCTTAACCAATGTGACTTTATCCCTAATAGCTCTTAATGCATTAAAAGACTCATATTTCTCACCGGTATCTTTGTTGTACCAAACACTGGAAATAGCAACCAGTTCATATGCATTTGGCGATAACAGTGCTGGAGAAATTCCAACAGAAGAAAGCGCCCAGCATTCAGAGAACATATTACTTATATTAGTCATACGCGTTGTGTCAAAATTACTTATATCAACAGATGTCAGGGATTCACATCCTTTAAACATAAAGGACGCGTTTTTTACATTCTCGGTATTAAAACCACTTACATCAACATATGTCAAACTACGACAATCCAAGAACATATTAGCCATACTGGTCACGCTACCAGTATCAAAGTTGGATATATTAATTGAAGTTAAACTGCTACATCCATTGAACATATTATTCAAATCAGTAACGCTACCTGTATTAAATCCGCTTAAATCAAGAGAAGTTAAACCACTACAGCCTTGAAACATACTGTTCATATCAGTTACGAGACCAGTATTAAAACTACTTACGTTAAGAGTTGTAAGGCTGCTACAGTTAAAGAACATATCATACATTGCTTTTACATTACTGGTATTAAAGCTACTTACATCAAGCGAAGTAAGACTACTACAGTTACTAAACATATAAATCATAGTGTACACTTTGCTTGTGTCAAAGTTTCTTAAGTCAAGAGATTCAAGACTTGTACAGCCCATGAACATATTAGCAGTCATTGTTACTTTACTAGTGACAAAACTGCTTAAATCAACAGATTTAAGGTTGGAACAACCAGAGAACATATTACTTAAAGTATTTACATTTCTTGTATCAAAGCTACGCAAATCAAGAGTTGTCAGACTGCTACAGTTATAAAACATAGAAGTCATATTAGAAACTCCACTGGTGTCAAGATTACTCAAATCAGCGGTAGTCATATTTTTAAAGCCTGCAAACAAAGTAAAGCCACTAGAAATAGATGCTCCCGGTTCTGCAACTACAGATTTGACCAACAAACACTGCTCACCAGATAACCTAAATCCAGCATCGGGCACAGCACCTGTAATATGAAGAACTCCTTCATCAGTAAGGTTCCACCCCTCACCTGAAATACCTGCTGCAAATACATTCACTGGTAAAAATGAAAAACAAATTGCAAAGCAGATAAACAGACTTACAATACTTCTCTTAACTCGCATATTTTCCTCCAAAACCACCTGCGTGCAACAATCAGCTACACAGAAACATTCACAAATTCATTATAGTAAGCCAAACAGTAAAACGCCCTATCCGCAAATGATAGTTCTTTCAAGCAAAAGGACCAACTTCTTGTTATGCAAAAAGTCAGTCCTTATAGAAATCTAGTCTTACCCAGAAAGATGTATCTTCTCCTTTTCGAAAAGGAGAATCAACTTTCCAAAATTATTCAGCTGGAATCTCAGTTACACTTAAAACAGAAACAGTATCGCCATCAATACTGAGTACTACATGAACATTGGCATAAGTCTCACGATGCCAGTTTGCACCAAGTTCAAGATCAAATTCGAGTGTCTGTACTGTAGTATTCTCATCAAGACCATAGTTTGCAGGCTTGTTCATATCTGTAGTACCAGTTGGATTGAAAATACATCTTGAACAGCCTAAAGCCATTGGACGATTAGCATTCTCTGAAGAATAAGAAGCACCATTAAGGATATAGTTAGTTGCTCTGATATCCACATAATCATGGTCATCGTCAAACTCAATATACTTCTCACAGTAAAGATTCAAATAGAATCGATCTCCCTCTTCAGACCAGCTGAACTCAGGCAAAAGATAAACAGCAGCTTCCTCTGTCTCAATAATTGGGAATTCAGTTGTCTTATCAGGCTCTTCATAGCCATAATCATCAGTTATGAAAGTAAACTCTCCGATAACCTTATCATCAATATGGAAATAGAGAAGTTCGATTTCTGCTGTAAATTCAGCAGGAGTATCTGTTATTTCAGATGGGCCAAGATACATAGTCATCTGCTTAGTCTCACCTTCTGACACCTGACCAGGCTGGAAGAAAGTATAAACAAAATATCCATTAAGGATAGTTCTGTTAAACTGCATGAAGAATGAATTCTCAGGATCAAGATTTGTAACTTCCAAATCCATTACCCAAGAACCATATGAATTACGATGAATGTTACCTGCAGAAATCTCTACAGAATCATCAGCGTAAAACATGGTAAGTTCCTCTCCGGAAATATTAACAAATCCATCTGGAAGGCTTTCCTCAGCCTCTTCAGAAACTTCAGTCTCACTAGAATCCTCAGTCTCATCGGAATTGTCTTCGCTCTCTGCTGCCTCTGTCTCAACAACAGTTTCCTTCGAAGCATCATCCTGATTTCCATTTGAGCAGGCACATACACCAAAAGCCATTGATGCAATTAATGCTGCAGCTATTATTTTTCTCTTCATAAAACCTCCTATGTGCACGAGTTTGTGCACAAATTTTAACGGGGGACTCCCCGTGTTTCTTCGAGAAATATAATGCTATATCTTCAAGGAAAGCGCCCCATCCAAAATGTCAGGTTTATGAATATTTTTTCTAATCTTTCTCCTTTTGAGCCAAAACACGTTCAACAAAATCAGTTAGTTATTAAGAAACATTCCGGTATTTAACAACAAACTAATAGAAACAAATTAATTAACCCAATATAATTGTGTTGTCCAAAACAGCATTAGAAAGATAGTACGATATGGGTGATAAAAAACTCATCTAAAAGTTATTGGGGTCATAATATAGGCTTTTCTTCTATACCATTATCATAAGTCTGAAACGCTCTAAAAAGTGCTTCAATATTTGTCCATGTTACAGGTATTACTTCTTTTCTGTAATCAATATCCATCTCTGCCCAATCTCTAAAATGGAACCCAGGAGCATGGTTATGGCCATAACGAACAACATAACTAGTTCTAATACCATAGAATTTACCGCTACTTTCTAACAAAATTCCATTACGAGTCATTTTGACTGAAATTATCTTAGTTGGAACGTACACTTCACTAATCTCAGAATTTCTATAATTAAGTTTTCTCGCATCCTCCCATTTAGGGTTATGTACTACGTCTAAATTTTCAAACACAGATGGATATTGAAAACCTTTTTCGCTTAAGTCAGCAAAAGCTATTTGACCATTACCCTTCCCGAAAAATTTGGTATCACTACGGAGATATGCGTTAAATGGAGGCATACCAACATAATACACCACATTTTCAGAAATTATTATCGTTTCTAAACTGGCAAGTTTTTTCTCATCACAAATATCAAATTTATTAATCAAACAGGTTGTTCCTTCATAACAATCTGCTGATGTATCATAACACATATTAATTTGAGAATGAGCGACATTCATCTACTGTTGATGCTAATTCCTGTAATTCTTCTTCAGAGCATTGTAAAACTATTTCAGCATCAGGAATCAATGGCTCTGATTCCTTTGATTTACAAGCAGAAAAAGTGCTGATTGAAATCATAATTACTAGTAAAACAGATAATATTTTTTTCATATTCAATTCCTTCAATCTCAAGGATTGCCATACCTTCCAAATGACTTTATTTAAATTTTCAAAATCACTATAAACTTCGAATAGGCAACAGAATCCGTAATATGAAACTGATTCTCTACAAAGCAGACAAAATAGCACAGTAAGCTAAAACAACTTATCCCCCGAAAGCACCTATATTTAAAAGACTTTCGGGGGATATTTTTGTTTTTAAATTAAATGAATGCTTCTGAACAAAAAGTGGATCCCGAAGGATCCACTCAGTTTAAAATTTACAAGATCAATTATGGATTAATTCCAGCCGCGTTACAAAGATTAGCGAACTCATCTGATGAAGCAAATCCATTAAATACTGCCTCTCTTCCGTATGCGTTTACGTTAGATACCCAGTAATTAATTTCTTCTAATGAGCCTTCACGTCCCATGAATGTTCTATAAAGTCTTGCTACGAATTCAAAATCTGAATGGTTGCCACCTATGAACTCATCACCAAAGAAGAATGTATGAGCTGCTGCTCTTCCTGTAGCATTTCCGCTTCTTAATTCATTAGTCCAGTATGTAATTCCTGCCTCTTCACCATCACGTCCAAGACATGTTGTATAAAGTCTTGTAGCAAATTCTTTTACAGGATCAGATGTTGCTAGAATTGTTCCTGGAAGGATTCCATAAGACTCACAAATTCCAATCCACTCCGGTGAACCAACAAATCCCCAGAATACACTCTCACGAGTCATTGCACCTGAAGTAATTAATTCTGACCAGTATGCAAGTTCAGTCTCTGATGGAACACGATTCATAAATGTTGTATAAAGACGTCTTACATATTCCTGATCTGAGTATCCACTATCGATAAATTCAGGACAGAAGAAGAACTCATGAGCGGCCTGTGCTCCTGTTGCACCATTCTGAAGAGCATTGATCCAATACTCCTTACCTTCTGGTTCTGATGCTCTTCCAAGGCAGCATGTATAAAGTCTTTCACAAAAGCCTGCTACTCCGGTTTCAACATTCAAAGTATAAACAACGTTATTTGAATCAGGTGAACCTTCTACTGTGTAGTTGTCAATACTTGTTCCGACAACTGAACTTTCCTGAGTATCACCGTTAAGTACAGCCGCACCGCCTCGAATAACCTCGATTGAAATTTTACTGTTAGATCCGTTAAGGAACATTTGGCTATCATCACCCCAAAGCATTACTCCAGTAAAATGGCACAAAATATTAAGTTCTCCACTACCTGTAAGTATCAGACTGCTGTGATCAGTGTAAATGCCATAGCTAAAAGACATAATTGACAAGTTACCACTACTTGAAAGAGTTACAGTACCGTATGACTCAATACCATCAGAATCATCATTTCCTACACTGATGTAAAGGTTGCCCGGACCCGTTATCTCAAGATCGCCATATGTGAGAATACCATGAGCACGGATAGAACCATCAAGCTCGATGAGGCTGTCGCCAATAACATTAATTTTCAATGAACCAGAAGAATAGATACCGGCACCACCATCATCGGCATTTGTAATCTGCGCACCATTAAGGGTCATTGTATTAGTTTCAGGATTATAAGAAACCGTACCATCATTTAAGACGTCATACATGTTTGCAGATGTGACGCGCACATTATCTACCCAAATATTGTAATTAATTATCTCAGGTACAAAAAAATCAATAAATATTACGGAAAGATCATCACGTTTGTCGTCAGAATAAGTAACAGTAGAATAGTTTTCCACAATTCTCGTGCTTCCATCGCAAATTATATTCAAAGGATTGGCGAATTGAAAAGTACTGTTTTTCTTCGTTTCGAGGTTTACCTGAAGTCTATATGTTTGACCTGCAACAAACACACCATTCACAGAAAATCCATCACTATCACGCCACGTAACATAACTTACATGACAGCGAGTTTCACCATTTCCAAGAGTTGCCACATTTACAGGACGGGCACCTGCTACTGGCAAAGAAAAACCTTCAATGACCACTGAATCAATAACTGGACTTATAGGAACACCCGATTCATTGGCCGCAATAAAACTAATAAGTATTACAGAAAGATCATCTCGTTTGTCGTCAGAATAAACAACACCAGAATAACTCTCCACAATTTTCGTACTTCCATTGCAAATTATATTTAATGGATTACTGAATTGATAATTACTACCTTTTTCTGTTTCGAGGTTTACCTGAAGTCTATATGTTTGTCCCGCAACAAATTCATCATTCACAGAGAATCCCTCAACATCACGCCACAAAACATAACTTACATGGCAGCGAGTCTCACCATTTCCGAGAGTTACCTCATTTACAGGACGGGCGCCTGCTACTGGTAACGAAACCCCTTCAATGACCACTGAATTAATAATATTATCTTCAGTTGCAAATACGTTCGCTGGTAAGAACGAAAAACAAATTGCGAGACATATAAACAAACTTACAATACTTCTCTTAACTCTCATAATGCCCTCCAAAAATATCTACTTGCGTACAAATTTCAGTAAACAGATTCTTATACATGTTAATTGTATTGAAACATACAGAAAAATACCCTATCCAAAATGCTAGGTTCGTGAATATATATGTTCAAAAATTTTTAAATAATAAGATGTGATGGTTTTATTTCGTAATAGCCTTAACAGAAGTTCAATTCTCTCCAGTTTGTAAACGCTAAACTCAAAATCCGAGCACGATTCAGGCAATTTTTTATACCCGGCTTTTTGCATTCAAAAAGCCCCGTAATACGGGGCTTTAAGGGCTGCCGAGCAAATTCGTTCACCTATTATGGTGGAGGTGAACGTATTCGAACTCCACGTCGAATTCGTTAAGAATTAAACTCCTGCAAATTATAAAAATAAAAATACAATCAGATTCTGCATTTACAATTAATAATATAAATACTTATATACTTTTTAATCATATGGATTACTAACAATTTTAATCTTTGTCATTATTGTGTCTCCTTAACTCCCACGTAATCATTCATTATCACTCAATAATTTTATTATTTGATAAATGCACGTTCAATGAAATAAAGATTAATTTACAAATGTTTCACGTTTGTAGGCTATCAGCCTACAAACCAAAGCAACGTATTAACAATCATTATCAACTTACATTGCTTTCGTTTTTGCGTCCCATTCATCAAAAATTGCAAAAACACGCTGAACCGATTTCTTTCTTGCTCTGTTTTCTGCCTGATGGTAATACTTTTTCTGTTTTTTTGTGCTATTAGGAAGTTTTCTATAATTATCTTTTTCTATTTTTTTAGCATAATCATGACTAACAATGTACTTTAGCATTTGAACAGGAGTCTTTTTACCTAGTACATCCTTCTGAACATGATAATGTGCATTTTTAGCTTCATCCATTGATATAACTCTTCCTTGCTTAAAAGGACAATGCAATAGTTTATAAGAATCAAAATGCTTAACACAAGCAATTTTCCATGCAGCTATATCTGTTAGCACATACAAATCTGTACCATCATAATTAATTTCAATATTCTTTTCTTCAGCAATACTATTAATCTTTGCAGCATATTCTCTATATTGCTGCGGATAAACAGATAATACTTCTTCTTTTGAAATATACTTTAATGCAGAAGATAGACTATGACTGTTCTCTATTTCACGAATTCTAACCAACGAAACATTTTCATTATCTTCTGAATTTGAAACTAGATATAACTTTACAATCTGACTTATTGGATCAAGAAACACTCTCCATTTATATTGAGGAGTATTAACATTTAGGAAATCTCTTTCAACCTCATAAGTAGCCTCAGGAACACGTAAAACACAATCAACAGAAGTCTGACTATCCTTAAATAGTTGTTTTATAGTACAGCAACATTTACAGGGTTTAAAAATATCTTGTTCTGGACTAGAATAATCAAAAAGCATCAGCGACTCTTCTTTAATTTGATTGATAAATCTGCAACCAATTCTGTGATATATCTGGGAATTCTTACTCTTCTGTGCGATCATATGTGGTCCTCCTCCGAACTTATTAGCCTAATTCTACAAAAATCAGTGTTCGAATAAACGGACAGTTTCGAGTTGCCATCGCCCCACCCCAATGTTGTAAAAGTCAACTTCAAAATGTAGGTTTTCGCCAAGTTGAAAATGTAGTTTTTTAGTTTTCTTCACAAAAGATATTTGTGTCTTTAATATGATGAATCAATCTATATTGCTCTTCCTATAATGCTTTCCAATGAAGCCAAAACAGGCGTTCGTTAAAAATCAGACTCCTGCAAATTATAAAAATAAAAATGCAATCAGATTCTGCATTTCCTATTAATAATATGAATACCTATATGAGCAAAGCTAATTAACACCACAAAAAAGAGCGGATCACAAAGGATCAATGTCATTAAGTTAAGATTACTAACTTGGTGACGAACGATTAAAATTACAAAATGAGATTAAAGATTGCGTAATCTTTAATCTCATTTTTACTTTTCCAAAAATTTATTGCAAAGCAAACAGACAGATACATTATCTGTCTATACATCTGTTCAATTTTTAGTTGTTTATGCTACTCTATATAAGAATGTGTATTGAGGTGCAAGTTTTGCAAATCGATTTCTATGTCGATCTGGTCTTATGGGGATAAGAGAGCTTGTTATTACATATTCAAGATATGGCGGTGATGTCTTCCCAAGATAAAACAACCTGCATATATGTGCAGCAGTTGAAAAGTTGACTTTATAAGTATATTTTCTTTGTTTTTTAGTAATGGCTACGTGCGAGGTAATCATTTCAACAAAGTTATACATAATAAGTTTGGCGTATATCTCTTGGCGAATACACATCGCCTTTTTTGAATGGAATTTTAATAAACCCAGCGTGTATTTAACATCTCTAAAAGATGTTTCAATACCCCATCTTGAAGCATAAAGTTTCTTCAATATTTCAGGGGTATATTCAGTAACATCTAAATTCGTAAGTATTGTCTCATAGGAATCTTCTGACAATTTAAAGCGCACGATTCTAAACTTCAATTCGTAAAATACTGTCGGATCTTGTTTTCTGCTTTTTTGAGGAAGATAATCAAATGGACTAGTATGAGCGATAAAGCGATAATGGTTTCTATCCTTACATAATTCCTTTATTTCTTTTGTTTGTTTTCTTGTTAATTTGAGATTTATTGAAATGTCATATTCGCCATCTGCTGGTAAGTCGAATGCAGCTTTAATCCCGTTATTTTTACCATCCTTTATGCGTATTAAAAAGAACCAACCTTTTTCCTGGATATGAGCCATATTGTTATAAGACTCATACCCTCTATCAGCAATAACTAATGCTTTAGGTATAGGGGATTTATCCACCATCTGTTGAAGAGAACTATGTTCATTTTTATGTGCACCATTTTGTATATCAGCTGCTATATAAATATGCTTGTTCAAATCGTATAGAGCATTTAAATGTAAACTGTTATATGGTCCTGCGTTACTAGCACCAGGCAATCTGGTTAATGAATCGTTTGGGTTATTAGGTATTCTTATTTCAGATCCATCTACAGCTAATATTACCAATTCGTTATCCGAATAATTTTGTACATCAGAATTAAACGCATTAAATACTTCTGCAAAAGCTTCAGGCTTTAATTTATTTCTCTGTTGGATAAAAGCAGATGGCGTTGGAAAATCAATTTCCCCATTGAATAAATCCACAAGTTCATTTGTCAAAGATTTAGCTTCCATTCCAATTAATCCACTAATTAACGATTTTACAGATATTTTCCTGTTTCTTGTGAAGTCGACTGCCGGGTTGTTGCAATACTGT
>JAZLLF010000011.1:0-21203 GCA_045598005.1 Saccharofermentans sp.
ACAGACTGTAATTATTCTTGGTAATGACATTAATAATACAATGTGCAAGTTCGAGCAGAGAGAGCGCCTTGAGGACGCAGCACGTGGTAATTCTCAGACAATTAAGACTTTGATGCAGGTAGCTGATATTACGGCTTCTGCTTATTCTGATGATGATCAGAAGATTATCGTTGAAATTACTGATGACTGGACATGGGATGTAGTAGAGAAGATTATCAAGGCGAAGCAGGTTGATTCCAAGTGTAATATCGTGCCTGTAAGAGTAAATCAGATTCTTGGTCAGATTCTTTCTCAGTTCTCACTTATGCCTGAGCTTAATCTCACCTATACTGAGCTTTTCTCTAATAAGGGCGCAGCTTTCTACACAAAGCGCTGTGACCCAATGAGTGACGATACATTCATTAGAAGAAATCTCACAAATAAGCTTCATTCTATCCCTCTTACAGTTATGAATGATGGTAAGTCAGCTCACTGTTATTTTGCAGCAGGCAGCGAAAAGGATATCAACAGAATTACACATAACATTCAGAAATCAGACTATAAGGTTAATCTTAATCACGATTACTGGATTGAGAAGAAGAATATTATTATTCTCGGTCATAACAGTAAGTGTATTGATATTATGGAAGGCTTTAAGGCTTTCGCTAATGAGTGGAACTACAGAGATTCAGATGAAGAGATTCTCCAGATTGTTGTAATCGATGATGCAAAGAATCTCGATAAGATGAATCATTATAAGCAGTATCCATTTGTTGTAGATACTGTTCCTGCAAGCATTTACGATCAGGAGATAATCATTAGTGCAATCGATTCTTTCATGAAGAAGAATAATGAGGATATCAGTATTCTTATTCTTTCTGATGATTCAGTTGTTAATGAAGATATCGATGCGAATACTCTCGCAAGTCTTGTATATGTTCAGGATATTATTAAGAAGAGAATTGATGAGAATCCAGACTTCGATCCTGAATATATCGATGTTATTGCTGAGATTATCGATCCAAAGCATCACGATATCGTTAACAGCTACAGTACTGACAATGTAGTTATCAGTAACAGATATATAAGTAAGATGATTACTCAGATTGGTGAGAAGGAAGCACTCTTTGATTTCTATACGGATATTCTTACTTACGATGAGGCAACAGAAGAGAACGAGGATGGCGAAGAAATCTTCGAGAGTAAAGAGATTTACACAAAGAAGGTTTACCGTCTCTTCAATGAGGTTCCTGAGGAAACTACAGCAGACGTATTTATCAGAGCTGTTTATGAAGCATCAATTGATCCTTCACTTCCAGCAAATAAGCGTAATCCAACTATCGTATTAGGCTATGTTAAGCCAGGTGGAAAGATGGTTCTCTTTACTGGTAATCAGTCCAACATTAAGGTTAAGCTTGATGCCAAGGACAAACTTATTGTATTCAGTAATCACTGATTAACAGAGGGGAATATGGATATTTCAAAGGCTACAATAATAGAATTCTTTTTAAACCTCACAGATGAGAGGGAACGTGATTATGAACTTAAAATGACCAAGTTTGTAAATCAGTATGAAGTATCTGTTATGGAGCCTTTGTTTTTGGAACTTCTAAAAGATGATTCCGATATGGATATTTCTTATAAAGCATTCTACTGCCTTAATATTATGTACAGAATGCGTAAGGATTATCGTAAACTCCAGTCTCTTATGGATGACTTCTCAGAGCAGTTTAAAAGTCACATTACACTTAATCACCTGAAGGCATTATTCCTTATTGAGAGTGATTCGCTATATGACTATTCTGAGATTCTCACAATGACATATAACGATACGATTGAGTTTAATAACAATGCAGGATTTGTGCATCTGTTTGCTGATGTTTTCGCTACTATTGTTGAAGGTGGTGGTGTCCATGATAAGGATGATTTCCTTGGAGAGTGGTACCAGAAGGCGTTAGGTGCCGTAAATCATGCAATTGAACTTGATCCTGAATATGCCAAGTATTACTGCACCAAGGCTCGAATTCTCGCTATTAACAGTGAGTATATTGAAGCTGAAGCCTATGTTAATAAGGCAATAAGTTATGAGAATTCTTCCCGTAAGGATTATGCTCTTCGAATTAATCAGTATCAGTTCTATAAGATGATGATTATTAATGATTCCAGATTAAGTTTACTTGAGACTAAGATCTGGTATAAGCTCCACAGTATGCTTTCTGATGGTGTTATTGAGCAAAGTGAGATAATTGAAGCTATTTCTGAAGTTAATCCCAATATTGACATCAAGCTTGGAAACTTGCCTTCAAGTGCTGACGATGTTATTGCATATAAGGGCAGTGATCCATATATTTTTATTAGTTACGCGCATCGCGATAAGAGGGACGTTGAGACTGTTGTAAATCTTATTCAGAAGCAGGGCTTTAATGTCTGGTTTGATGAAGGTCTTATCCCTGGGGAAGAATATGCAGAGGAACTTGCCAAGCGCATTAAGGGTGCGTTTGCATTCGTTCTTATGATTTCTGCAAATTCTATCCATTCTGAATTTGTTCGAAAGGAATTAACTTTCGCATTTAAGTGTGGTTTCAGCCCTATCTGTGTTTTCCTTAAGGAAACAACACTTAGTGGAGGTGTCGCGCTTCAGCTTGATATTTATGAGCATATGTACTGGTATCAGATGAGTGAAGATGCGTTCCTTCGTAAACTTGTGCCTGTTCTTAATTCAAGACTTGAATCCAAAATTAAGGCTATTTATTCGCTTTCGAATCCTGGAGGCGCCCGTAATGAAGATATTATTTGGACTAATGATGAATACGTACTCATCATGGATGGTTCAACAAGCCTTAAAGATTCAAATTACAATGCGACAGATTTTGTAAAGGGATTCGTGAATCACTTTGATTTGTTTATTAAAGAGGGAAGAAGCATGGTTGATGCTATCAATAGCAGCATCGATTTTCTTTACGATGAATATAAGCGCATCGTTAATGAGGATTCCGGAATTTTCCCTTCTGCTGCAGGTATTATCGTTCACGTTCTGCCAGATCGTCTTGAAGTAATAAATATTGGTGACTGTACCATGAAGTTTATCTATGACGATGGAAGCGAGCAGACTGTCCGTAAAAACGATGTAGGTAAATTCGACAACTTGGTCCTCGATTACCTTAAGAAACTTCATGATGAGACAAAGCTTGATATCTCTGAATTAATGTCACGTCCTGATGTTAAGGAAATGCTTATAAGCAATCGAAAGAAGATGAATAAGCCTGATGGATACAGAATTTTCTCTTTCGATATGACTCGCGTTACAGAAGAAGAGATTGAAGTCTTTGATTATAGTCACGTAAAGTATATGTATCTTCATACTGATGGTTTTAATGAGATTTCTTCGAAGTTTGGAAATGACGAACGCGATGCAGATAGTCTTCTTAAGGAACTTCGCATTATGGAGAATGAAGATAGTGGATTTAATAAGTATCCACGATTTAAGATGAGCGATGACGCATCTGTTATTAAGTTGCAGTTTGCTCATTTGTAATACGCTTTCAGTTTAATTTATTTATTTACGACATATTAATAGGCTACCCAGAAGGTAGCCTATCGTTGTTTAACCATTTTTGTTATCAGAGCATTGGGCGTCTGATCTTGTACTTCTTGGTTGCTTTATTTTCTTCTCTTCGTCTTATGAAAAGCATCATTGAAACTACAAGAAGTGCAATTGCTGCAACACCGTTCATGGATCTGTTTTCACCTGTTCTTACTGTTGTAGATGTTGAAGTAGGTGTAGCAGTTGGTGTTGTAGTTGCAGTAACTGTAGCAGTCGGTGTGACTGTTGGAGTTGGTGTTGGTGAGTCACCATCTGATGAACCTGTAGGCGTTGGAGTTGGTGTGTCCGCATCACTGTTTGATGCACCAGTAGGAGTAGGTGTAGGAGTATCCCCATCGCTTCCCGCTGTACCTGTTGGTGTCGCAGTTGCAGTAGGTGTAGGTGTATCCGTAGATTCGCCAGCTACATCTGTTGGAGTTGGAGTAGGTGTATCATCGTCACTTCCTGCTGTACCTGTAGGAGTAGGTGTAGGACTATCTCCATCGCTTCCTGTTGGTGTTACTGTAACAGTAGGTGTCGCTGTAGCAGTACTTGTAGGAGTTGCAGTAACAGTAGTTGTTGGTGTTACTGTTGCTGTTGGTGTAGCTGTTGTAGTTACAGTAGGTGTTGGAGTTGATGTTGAAGCTATATTGATTATTGAGAACTGTAAATCGTCATAGTCACTGTAGTCATATGTCCAATAGTTATCTTCGTCGTAATAACCATATTCAACATATGCTGAATATGAAGAAGTAATATAGACGATGAAATATGTAGGGTGTCCAATTTCTTCATACCCATCAGGTGTAACTATTTCTTCGAGTGTATACCAACAACTTTCTGGAACATTATTAATACTAATCTGATTTCCAGTTGTAGTAAAAGTAATTACATAATTGTCGTAATCATATGTTACGTCTGTTGCGCCAGAAATAGTAATTTGATCAAATCCCTCATAGTAGTCTTCATCATAAGGTGACAATGTAAATGTTGCGTTTGAAACGTAGTCATCATTCTCGTCGACTTTGTTGAATATAACGCTAAAAGGTGTAGGTGTTGGTGTACATGTTGTATTAACAACATTCAATGAAGTCTGCTCTGTATATGTACCATTGAGACTTGTGCCAGTATATATAGTACCATCAGCAGTTACATAGAAGTATTTTGAACTGCTACTAATTGTATATCCAGTAGGAGCATCTGTCTCCGTGAGAATGTATTTTGATAATTCAACGATATTGTTAAATGTAATCTGCTCATTAGTTGTTGTGAAAGTGATTACATGATTTGTATAGTTATAAGAAACATCAGTTGCACCAGTGATAGTAATTTGATCAAAACCAGTATAATAACTTGAAGATGCAGGCTTTAAAGTAAATGTACAACCAGCCAAAGGAGATCCAGAGGTGTTAACTTTATCAAAAGTAACATTTCGAGGAGCTGGTGTTGGAGTACATGTTACATTAACAACACTTAATGAAGTCTGTGCTGTATATGTACCACTACTACTTGTACTTGTGTATATACTGCCGCTTGCTGATACATAGAAATATTTTGCATTGCTATTAATTGTATATCCTGTAGGAGCAGCAGTCTCAGTGAGAACATATCTGAAAGTCTCACGAATGTTATTTAATACAATCTGTTCTTCAGTTGTAGTAAATGTGATTGTGTAATTTGAGTAGTTGTAAGTAACATTTGTTGCACCAGAGACAGTAATTAAATTGAAGTTAGCATAATAACTTGAAGATGCAGGCTTTAAAGTAAAAGTACAACCAGGTACAGGAGTTCCAGAAACATTTACTTTATCAAAAGGAACATTTTGAGGACCAGGTGTTGGCGTACATGTTGCATTAACAACATTCAATGAATTCTGCAGTGTATATGAACCAGTATTGCTTGAACCTGTGTATATGCTACCGTTTGTTGATACATAGAAATATTTAGCAGCACTATTTGTGTAACCAGTAGGAGAATTAGTCTCAGTGAGAACATATCTAAAAGTTTCACGAATATTATTAAATTCAATCTGATCACCAGTTGTAGTAAATGTGATTGTGTAATTTGAGTAGTTGTAAGTAACATTTGTTGCACCAGAAATAGTTATCTGATCAAAATCAGCATAATAACTTGAAGATGCAGGCTTTAAAGTAAAAGTACAACCAGGTACAGCTGCTCCGGAAACATCAATTTTATCGAAAGTAATATTACGAGGACCAGGTGTTGGTGTACATGTTGCATTAATGATTGTAATTTCTTCTGTTGTACCAGCTATTTCTTTTCCATTTGCATCAACTCTATAAGCTGTTCCATCACTTAAAACTCTGATATATGTCTTTTCAGCTAGTGTATATCCATCAGGAGCTGTTGTTTCTTCGATTACATACTTTCCTGGCTGAACACCGCTAAAAGTAAGAGGTGCATTGGAAACAGTAGTAAATGTAACTACATTAGTATCAGGGTCATAAGTAAAATTAATTGGTGAGTCATTAGCTGAAATTGAAATATTTGATAAATCAAGAGTATCAGTTATAGCACCATTATAAGTTGCATCAGCTTTAATAGTAAATGTACATCCAGCGAGAGTATCTCCATCAAGTGTTGTCTTATTCAATGTAAAACTTAATGTAGCTGGAATATCATTAAATACTAAGGCTCCACTGTTCTGGTAAGAACTGTTTGGGCTGAAGAGGAAGATTGGCTGAATATTTGGATTAGTAATATGATGATTTTCAGCATATTCTGAGATTACACGTCCTGAAGAAGATAAATCAGAATTATCAGTATAGTACCAAATGGCATTTTGTGTAGCCTGACGAAAATCAGAATCAGACAATCCAAGCTGTCTTTGAATTCCAGCAGCATCATAAGGATAACCATAATACATGCATGCTGCAATATTATCTATTGTGTCCTCATTAATATAAGATGCATTTGGGGAAGTTAACATGCGGTTGCCATCTTTTATAGCAGCCTTTAATTCATCCAGTGTCATTACGTTGGAATTATAAAAGTACTGACCTGAAGAAAACGAACTTCTGGAATGATTTAAACAGTATCCCTTAAATTCGTCGTTTGTTGCAAGATCTCGCATATTTGATAATGCTGAATAACTACCAGTTGCAACATGTGTTCTTGCATATGCGATTGTTGGTGTTGGTGTGTTTGTTGCAGTAGGCGTTGGAGTGCCTGTTGCAGCAGGTGTAGGTGTTGGTGTGGCATCAGCAGATACTCGAGTTTGAGTTAATGGCATGATACCTGCAAATTCTGATAATACAATCGCTATTGTTACAAGCATTGCAAACAGAATTCTCAATCGTTTATTATTCATATCTCTCTCCTGTAAAAATTTTTTTACCATTTTGATTATACCTGAAAACTGCGTTTATTACAGTAATATTGCATTAACATTACTGTACGATTTCATGTTAGTTTTCTGTCAATTCATCACAAAAGCTTTATATTTTTTTGTGAAGTCAAAAGTTCTTCACGTAGTTTAGAATTAGAGCATATTTTATTTCGAGGAGACTTTTATGGAAGAGTATATCCCACTTCTTTATGCGACTTTCTGGGCGCTTATTCCGCCTCTTGTTGCTATTGTACTTGCTCTTATTACGAAGGAAGTATATAGTTCACTTTTTGCAGGTGTTATTATTGGCGGTATTTTTTACGGTATTGGTCCTGGTGGTGCATTTTCTTTTGAAACTACGGTACTTCATGTCTTTAACGATGGTTTTATTGCATCTTTGGCAGATGCATATAACATGGGAATTCTGATATTCCTGGTTGTGCTGGGAATTATGGTAGCTCTTATGAATTCTGCAGGTGGTTCTGCCGCATTTGGTAAATGGGCTTCAACTCATATTAAGTCCAAGGTAGGAGCACAGCTTGTTACAGTTCTTCTTGGATGTCTTATCTTCGTTGATGACTATTTTAACTCTCTTACAGTAGGTTCAGTAATGAGACCTGTTACAGATAAGTACAAAGTATCACGTGCAAAGCTTGCATATATTATTGATGCAACAGCAGCACCTATCTGTATTATTGCTCCAATTTCTTCCTGGGCTGCTGCAGTATCAGGATTTGTTGAAGGTGAGGATGGATTCTCAGTATTCATCAGAGCAATTCCTTATAACTACTATGCAATCCTTACACTTGTTGCAATGATTACTTTGATCCTTCTTAAGATTGATTACGGTCCAATGCTTAAGTACGAGGATAAGGTTAAGACTAAGGTTATTAGAAATGAACTTCTTGGCAAGGATGAGAACCTTGAGAATGAAGAGACAAAGGGTACAGTAGTTGATCTTGTTCTTCCTGTAGCTGTACTTATTATTTCATGCATTATTGGAATGATTTATACAGGTGGCTTCTTCTCAGGTGCTAACTTCATTCAGGCTTTCTCAGATTCTGATGCTTCTGTTGGTCTTATGGTAGGAAGTACATTTGCACTTATTATCACAATTCTCTGGTATCTTTTAAGAAGAGTACTTACATTTAAGAAGTGTTGTGAGTGTATTCCTGAGGGATTTAAGGCGATGGTTCCAGCAATCCTTATTCTTACATTCGCATGGACTTTGAAGAATATGACAGATTCACTTGGTGCCAAGGAGTTTGTTGCTAATCTTGTAGATCAGGCTTCAGGTGCACTTATTCTTATTCTTCCTGCAATCATATTCCTCGTTGGATGTTTCCTTGCATTTGCTACAGGTACATCATGGGGAACATTCGGAATTCTTATTCCAATCGTTGTAAGCACATTCTCTGGTGTTAACGACACAATGATGATTATCTCTATCTCAGCATGTATGGCTGGTGCTGTTTGTGGTGATCACTGTTCACCAATCTCTGATACAACAATCATGGCATCTGCTGGTGCACAGTGTCAGCACTTAGACCATGTATCAACACAGCTTCCATATGCAATTACAGTAGCTGCAGTATCATTTGTTACTTATATTATTGCTGGTGCAGTTCAAAATGCTGCTATCTCTCTTGCAATTGGTATTGTACTCATGATTGGTACAATGTTTGGTATTAAGTATCTTACAAAGCCACAGCAGCAGTAAGAATATTGTTTATAAATTAATTAATACATGGGCTATGGGGAACTACGAAGTTTCCCGTAGCTCTTTTCTTTTATAGAAATTTTTTAAAATAGTTTTGGAAGATATAAAATGGTTACATCTTATTTTTAATATATGGTCAATAGGAGGTGCTACTCAAATGAGATTTTTGATTGTCGAAGATTCATCCATGATTCGTGAAGGCATCGTTGAATTCTTTGAACTCAAGAGCCAGGGTACGATTACTATTGATCAGGCAGAAACAGGTAACAGGGGGCTCGAGCTTGTTAATAACAATACATATGACCTTGTTATCCTGGATATCATGTTACCTGGAGCATCAGGGTTTGATATCTGTAAAAGAATTAGAAGTAAGAGTGACTGCCCAATAATCTTTGTAACTGCTCTTGGTAACGAAGACAATATTCTTAAAGGTTACGAGCTTGGTGGAGACGACTATGTTGTAAAGCCTTTTAACGTGAAGGAGCTTTACTGCAAGTGTGAGGCTATGGTGAAGCGCTGCCATGGTAAGAAGGAGATTAAGGTTCTTGAATGTGGCCTGATTACTCTTAATACACACACAATGGAAGTTTTTGTTGATGGTCAAAACGTCGAGCTTTCACCAAAAGAATATTTTATTCTCAAGCTTTTGATGGAAAACCCAAAGACAGTTTTCTCCCGCGATCAGTTAATTGACCGCATCTGGGAGACTGGCTTTGATGGGGGAGACCGAGTTGTCGACAATCAGATTAAGAAGTTACGCAAAAACCTCGGTGCTGAAGGCAAACGTATAGTGACTGTCTTTGGTCGAGGATACAAGATTAATTGAGGTAAATTTTATGTCTATTAATAAACTTTTTCGAAAGGCAAAAACTATAAAGAAGCCTTCTTTTCCACTTGAAGTAACCAAGTGCTTTTTATTCCTGGTTACTGTATGTGTTGTTGCAGTGATAGTTTTTATTCATCAGATTGTATTGTTTATTCAAAAGCCTCTGGATGATTCATATTACTTAATTAACAGATCCGAAAATGAGTTTAAAACTTATATCGACACTCGTGATGAAGTGGTTTTAAATAATGCCATAGAGCAGGTTCAAAAACTAATTCCAAACGACATTACTTACAGACTGGAAATCGATGGCGAAGTATTATTCGATGGCACTGACTCTGTTTATATTCACTGCTATGAGCCTGGGAATGGATATTTTTCTTACATTGGAAAGTGGGACCAGGGCAAAAGTGAAGAATATAAGGCACTTTTTGATTACGTTTCTAAGAATAGCGAAATAGCAATTTATTTATTGACCCCTCGTGATATTTATGTTGATGCTGAGACTGGCATTATTTATCCGGGTGTTGTTGATGTTACTCGTCGTACTATGATTCATGAATATTTTGAAATTCCTTCAAATAAGAACGTAGTAGCAACTTATGATCTTACTCCTGATGCGTCCCTTATTTCTGATGCACGTCATATAGTAGTCGATGAGAATTATTATCCTTTTTTGTTCATTAGTGCTCCATCAGATTATGTATCAGAACATTACGGTAATTCCTGGTATACAAATAGTAGCCATGGAACTTATGGATATGGAAATACAGATCATCGTTATGATGCTTACTATAATCTGAGTTATGCGAATAATTCAGCTAATTTCCGTATGTGGGCTTTATTCTGGCTAACAACAATTGTCGTTATTATTATTTCTTTTATTTCTGGCAGCATAAATTATTTCAAAAATAAGTCCATATATGAGATTTTTGAGTATCGCCGAAGAACAACAGAAGCAATGGCACATGATCTTAAAACTCCGCTTACTGCCATCTCTCTTTCTGCATCTAATCTAAAGGAAAATCTTGGAGTAAACATGGAAAGATGTGAGTCACATGCTTCTGATATTGAGAGTACAGTTGCATATGCAAACGAAGTTATCGAGAACATCCTGGTGTTTTCAAAAAGTGAGACTTCTCACAAGAAATTAAATATTACTCCTATTGATATGCGAGAGGAACTTACAAAACAGATTACAAGTGTTGAACCTCTTCTTAAATCAAATGGTATGGAAGCAGAGATTCTTGGTGGCGGAATCGTAAAGACGGATCTGGAACTTTGGAATCAGGCGACAATGAACCTTATTGTAAATAGTATTAAACATGGTTCTAAGGGCTCAAAAATTCGTATCGGAATTGAATCTTCTGAAGAAACTGGTAAGCTCGCTGCTTCAAAAATTCTTACTATCATTAATAGTGTTGATGAAGATATTGATAATCCAGAAAAACTTATTGAACCATTTGTTAAGGGGTCAGCTTCAAGAGGTGAGAACAGCGGCAGCGGCCTCGGTCTTTCAATAGTTAATAATAATCTTATTACTCTTGGATATAACCTTAAGGTGGAGTGCAAAGACAAGATATTTATAGTTACGATTAGCCGATAACTGAAATTGGAATAAGGGGTTTTACACCCCTTATTTTTGTGATGAATAATTACTTCAGTTTGGTATCATTGTATTATTAGTGATTATGAAGAAGGTTTTCTTATGGCTAAACGAGTTTTAATTGTTGATGACGATAAGGCAATGGCAGATATTATCGAAGACACTTTGTCTGAATATGGATATGAGCCATATAAGGCATATTGCCTTGATGATGCTTATGAGACATTAAGTAAGCAGACAGTTGAACTTATTATCCTTGATATAAATCTTCCAGATGGTCTTGGCTTTGATTTTTGTAAGGATCTTCGTAAGTATTCAAATGTTCCTATTATTTTTGCAAGCGCAAGAACAATGGAGGATGACAGAATCAGAAGTTTTGATATCGGAGGCGATGACTTCTTAAGTAAGCCATATTCTCTTAAGGAACTTGTAAGTCACGTAAATGCTCTCTTTCGAAGGACGTATGGATTTACAAACGAAGAGAAGATAACAAAGTTTGGAGATATTGTTGTTAACAGTACTTTAAGGACAGTTACCAAGGGCAACGTTCAGGTTAATCTCTCGCTTCGTGAATTTGACCTTCTCGATTACCTTATTAACAATAAAAATGTTGCAGTAAATAAGGAAAAACTCTTATCAGAAGTATGGGGAGCATATAACATCGTTGAGCCTTCAACACTTACAGTACATATCAGATGGCTTCGTGAGAAACTTGAAGATGATGCGTCTAATCCGAAGTATTTTATTACTGTAAGAGGCGTTGGATACGCACTTAAAATCGATGAGGAAGAGACAAAATAAATGAACAATAAATCTAAGATTATCGGTTTATGCAGCGTATTTATAGTGATAATTGTTGTTCTTACGTCTGTCTTCATTATTTGGGATATAAATGAATCGAAGGCATATTCTAATAAGCAGATTAATGTAGATATAAATGAGATTAATTATAAGATTGATAATGGTGATATTGAAGGTGCCAAAGAAAGCATAAGAAATCTTCCTGGAAATAGTGGCGCCATTAAGGGGAACAGTATTGCAAGATATGTTATTACTGGTTCAGTTGCTATTGTGGCCGTAATTAGCGCTTTCGCATATATTTATGTGACTATATTAAAGCCCTTCGATAAGCTTTCAGGTTTTGCATCAAGAGTTGCAGCAGGAGACCTTGATGTACCGCTTGAGCAGGAGAGAGGGCAGTATTTTGGAAAGTTTACGTGGGCTTTCGACAGCATGCGTAAAGAGATAAAGAAGGCAAGGGGTGCAGAGAAGACTGCAATCGAGAATAATAAAACTGTAATTGCAACTTTGTCTCACGATATTAAGACACCGATTTCTTCCATTAGAACTTACTGCGAGGCATTAGATGCAGGCCTTGACAGAACTCCTGAGAAGAGAAGCCACTACCTTAATACAATTATGGAAAAATGCGACGAGGTTGGAAGACTTACAGATGACCTCTTCGTTCATTCTGTTTCGGATATGAATCAGCTTAGCGTAACACCTGCAAGAATTGAACTTGGTGCTTTTATGAAGCAGACAACAGAATTACTTTCTGCTGATGGAACCCTTGGATATAGAAGCGATATAAAGGAAGAAGTTTTTATTAAGGCAGATCCATCAAGACTTACTCAGATTCTTGAAAACCTTGTTGCAAATTCCGGAAAATACGCAGGTACAAGAGTAGATATCTACACTCATATGGATGAGGGCAAAGTAGTTATTGAAGTACGTGATTATGGTAATGGAATTCCAGAGGAGAATCTTCCATTTATTACTCAGAAATTCTACAGAGGTAATAATATTGAGGGCATTCAGGGTTCAGGACTTGGTCTTTATATCTGTAGTTATCTTGCAGATAAAATGGATGCAGAACTTGTTCTAAGTAATGTTTATAGTAGTAGCGAAGATTCAGTATGTGAGGGATTTTTGGCAAAAATAGCATTCCTCGTGGTATAATTGTGGTACAAAAATACCACAAAGGAGAATTCAAGTTATGCCTACTATTATTCCAATCAGAGATTTGAAGAACACTAGTGAAATTTCCAAACTTGCTCATGAGATTCAGGAGCCAATTTTTGTTACGAAGAATGGTTATAGCGATATTGTGGTTATGAGTTCTGAATTATATGAGAGATTTGCACGTATAAATAGAATAGATTTAGCGATATATGAATCTGAAAAAGATGTGGAGAATGGTGCTCCAACAATGTTATTGGAAGATGTTAAGGAGATGATGGACAAGAAGTATTATGGATGACTATGTTATTAAAATTCATCCGAAGGCCATCAGAGATATTGATGATATATATGCGTATATATTTTCAGAAAAAGAATCTCCAATTGCAGCTAAGCGACTCACAGATAAAATTTGGGAAAAGATTAGTTTGCTAAAATTTTTTCCTGAGGCACACCAGGATTTCTTTTCTTAAGGTTTTCTTAATGTTCGATAAATTATACTTCGAGCATGAAATTAATAAGGAGACTTTGTATGGCAACAGTAATTAAAGCTAATAAACTTTGTAAGACATATGCAAGCGATGGTGTTCAGAACCACGTTTTATCAAATATTGACCTCGAGATAAACGAAGGTGAATTTGTTGTAATTATGGGAGCGTCTGGATCAGGTAAGTCCACACTCCTTTACTGTTTGAGTGGAATGACTACAGTAACTTCTGGTGAAGTTATTTATGATAACAAAGACATTTGCAAAATGAAGGAGAAGGAACTTACTGGAATCAGATCTAACGGTTTTGGTTTTGTTTTCCAGCAGATGAATCTTGTCCCAAACCTTACACTTCGCGAGAACGTTGCAGTTCCAGGATACCTTAAGAAGAATAAGACACGTAAGGAAGTAGATGCACGTGTTGATGAACTTTTAAAGACAGTTGGTATCTATGAAGTTAAGGACCATAATCCTGCAAGAACTAGTGGTGGTCAACAGCAGAGATGTGCAATCGCAAGAGGTCTTATTAATGAACCTGAGATTTTATTTGCTGATGAGCCAACAGGAGCTCTTAACAGAAGCACTTCAAAGGATGTTCTTAATCTTTTTACAGAATTTAATAACAAGGGACAGACAATCCTTCTTGTAACTCACGATATTAAGACAGCAATAAGAGCAACACGTATTCTTTATATTGAAGATGGTTCAATTAAGGGCGAACTTAAGATGTCTCCATATAAGGAAACAGAAGAGAAGGCTCGTGAGGCTCAGGTTAATTCCTGGCTTACTTCACTTAACTGGTAATTAAGAGGTGAAGTATGGGCATTTTTACAATTATTAGGGCAAATATTAAGGCTCGTAAGGGTCAATTCATTGGACTTGTTCTTCTTGTTATTTTCTGTGTATCAAGTATCGTTGCTTTCTATAATGTTATGCAGTCTTCAAAGCAGAGTTTAAATGAAGAATACGATTATATTAATGTAGCTGATGACATCTTATATATTGAGAGATCCAAGGTTACAAATGAGATGTTTGAGACTCTTTCTAACCTTGATGAAGTAGATCATTATGTTGTAACACCTATTCTTGGTTGTCATTCCGCAGCTCCAGCTGGCTGGGACTATAGCGACAGATCAAGAGTATATGGTTCTACAATTATGCTTCAGGCAAAACCGGATGAATCTGCAGGAATAAGATATCCACAGATTGATGAGGGATTCACTGAAAGAATTACAGACGATTATGTTATTAATCCTGGTGAAGTATATCTCGCAAATGGTCTTGCTTCACAGATTAATGTACATGTTGGCGATAAAATTGAAATCACATGTGAGAACATTAGAAGAGAATTCACTATCAGAGGTATTATTGAAGAGCCTTGTGCTGCCGTTACAATTGGTTATAAGAATGTTCTTGTAAGTGAAGAAGACTTTAATAGTTTTTATAGTGAAGTAACTGAAACTTATGACGGATTAGGCTTTGAGTCTGACTATAACAATTATAGCATTGCTTTTTATAAAGCAGATCAGTCCATGAAGACAAATGATTTCAGAAGAGTTGTCAATGAAGCAACAGGTATTTACGATTACGCTACTGCAACTACAGAAAGAGATGAATTTAAAGGTTATAACGGCATTATCACTGAGATTTTCTCAACAGTTCTGATTATTGTAGCTCTTATTCTATACGTTGTTTTAATTGTTGTAGTTGGTAATACAATTACATCTGCTGTAAGAGATAACTATAAGACTTTGGGTGTACTTAAGGCTAATGGTTTTTCTGCAGGTAAGTTAAGACTTGTTTATATCTTCCAGTATTTAATTACTGAAATTGTTGGTATCGTTATTGGATTAATCTTAGGATATGCCCTTTGCGGAGTGCTTCTTAACAGTTTCGCAAGTTTTTCCGGATTTATCTTTAAGCCACATATTGATGTAGTTGTTACTATCTCAATTATTATCGGTATACTTTTGTTCTCGCTTATTGTCATTGCTTTAAGTACAGCAAAGGTATCTTCTGTATCACCTTATAAGGCAATTTCTGAGACAGGCGATGATGTTCATTTTGCAAATAGAACAGTAACTCCAATTACAAAAAGAGCTCTCTCATTAAGTATTGCATTAAGACATATCACTTCATCTAAGTTAAGTTACTTAGGACTTGTAATTACTTCCTTAATTCTTATGGTTCTTCTTGTATTTGCACAGGCCTCTGGAACGGCAATGTCTTCAAAGAGTACTTCTATCAGCATGACTTCTGTAGGTGAAGTATATATGAACCATTTTGAGCACCTAACACCTGAAAAGCAGACTGAAGTAATGGAATACATTAATTCAAAAGTAACTTTGCAGGATAGCTATGAGATGACAGCTTATTATACTTCTGGTGAATTCGGTAATATCTACACTTTACTTTATAAGAACGCTGAAGACGTACACTGCATTACAAAGGGAAGAGCTCCTATCTACGATAATGAGATCTGCATTGGTACAGGAATTGCTTCCTCTTACGAAAAGGAAATCGGCGATACTATTGCGATTACTTATAACGGTAAGACATTTGATTATCTTATTACAGGTATTATTAGTACAACACAGGATATGGGTAATGTTGCTGCTATTGGTTTAGATGCGGCAGCAAGAATTGGATTTGATGATCGCCTTGATTATTCATCGATGATTCTTGTAATCGAGAATCCGGATAACCCTTCCGAATGGTATCCAAAGGATAAGGCAGAAGAACTTTGTACTGAACTTAATGAGAAATATGAAGAGCTTTCATGCATTGCACCTGAAACAGAAATGTTTGGTTCGCAGATTAGCAGTGTTATCGATCTTATTAAGTACGTAATTTATTTAATTACAATTGTGATTGTATTTATTATTATCAACATGAGTTGTTCGAAGTTTTTCCATAATGAGACAAAGCAATGTGGTGTAATGAAGGCAAACGGTTTTACTTCATCTTCAATCAGAAGACAGTTTGCATTGAGATTTGCTATCGTATTTACAGTTGGTGCATTCATAGGGGGAATACTTTCAGGTTTAATTCTTCAGCCTGTATTTGGAATATTATTCAGCATTTTTGGTGCGACTCGCATACATGTTGATTTCCATCCTTCAATGTATCTGATACCACTTGTATTCGTAATGATTATTTCTTTCATCTGCGCTTACATTTCTTCGCGCAAGGTAAAGAAAGTCGACGTTAATGTTTTGATTACTGAGTAAGAGTAAAAATCCAGTCAATATATATGTTGGCTGGATTTTTGTTTGTCCGTAATTGTCGATTTTTTTGTACGTTTTGTACTTGATTCATTTTGTAAAGATAAGCGAGAATTGTAATTGAAAAACAATCAGGATAGAATGGATTTAACGTACAAATCCGGTTCCTGATTAGATTGCAGGAAAGGAGAATCTGTATGTTTGGAGGTTACGTCATGGTGGTTAACATAGAATGGGATAATGATGTTAAGGTTTGGATTGCTACATGTGATTCAATCGGTCTTGTATTGGAATCTGATTCGTACGATGTGTTAATTGATAGAATTAAACTTGCTGTTCCAGAGTTAATTGAACTTAATGGACTTGCAACTGTGTCAGAGGTTACATTGTCTACAAAGAATAGACAGATAACATGTGCCTGATGGCTGAATATGAAAAGAATGTAAGACAAGTATTATCTGATAACAATTGTTATTTTGTACGTCATGGTAAAGGTGATCACGACATTTGGTATAGTCCGATAACTAATAGGAACGTTACTGTCGATGGCAAAATTAAATCACGTCAAACGGCTAATGCAATAATGAAACAAAGTGGAATTAATCATAAGTTTTAAAAATCCAGTCAACAATTAGTTGGCTGGATTTTCGTTTATCTACTAATTATGTAAAGTCACCTTCATACTGGAAGCAGTCAAACACTCTCGAACCATCCATTTTCTCGTATGAAGTTTCTCCTGTATGAACCATTCCAAGCTTGCTCATTACGCGGCCGCTTTTAGGATTGTCCTTACAAAACCTTCCATACACATGGATTGGTCCTTTTACGCTTACTACGTAGTCTATAATGGCCTTCATAGCCTCTGGTACTATTCCTTTGCCCCAATGGTCGTAACGAAGGTTATAGCCTAATTCCCAGCCGTTATTCTCTGGATGCCATACAATGCCTCCCATGCCGATTGGTTCATTGGTTTCCTTATTAACAATAATAAGATCATATTTGTCAGGTTCATCTGGATCCAGGCTCTCGATATATTCCTTGCAACCCAGAGCGTCAGTATAAAGAGTATACTGCATGAACTCGTTTACTCGTGGGTCACCTGACCATTTTAACATTGCCTCATAGTCTTCTGGCATTGGGTTTCTTAATATTAATCGTTCTGTTTCTAATGTGACGCGCATAAGGCGACACCTCCATTTCTATATTTTTTCAGGTATACAAAAAGGCCACTACTTCAACGAGTAATGGCCTTCATCATTAGTTTTATTTAAGTTAATTACTTAACAACTCTTACACGGAGAACTCCCTCAATCTTTGAGATTGCCTCAACCCATGAATCCTGAATCTTGTCATCGATATCGATGATTGTGTAAGCATAGTCACCACGTGACTTAGAAAGCATCTCAGGTACGTTTACACCGAGTGATGAGAAAGCACCTGTGAACTGTGTAAGGAGATGTGGAATATTCTTGTGGCATACTGTAAGTCTTGCAGCATACTGTGGAATACCAGCATCACAACGTGGGTAGTTAACTGAGTTAATGATGTTACCATTCTCGATGAAATCCTTGAGTTCCTTAACAGCCATGATTGCACAGTTGTCTTCAGACTCCTCTGTTGATGCACCGATATGTGGTGTAACGATAATGTTCTTCTTACCAACTACTGTTGGGTTAGCAAAGTCTGTGATGTACTTTGCTACGTGACCAGATTCAACTGCAGCTACCATAGCAGCCTCGTCAACGAGTACGTCACGAGCGAAGTTAAGGAACATAACGCCGTCCTTCATCTTAGCGATTGCTTCTGCATCTACCATACCCTTTGTTGAATCAAGAAGTGGTACGTGGATTGTGATGATGTCACAATCTGTGTAGATATCGTTTACGTTAGTGATGTGCTTAACATCACGTGAAATCTTCCAAGCAGCGTCTACAGAAACGTATGGATCGTAACCATAAACTTCCATGCCGAGAGCGATAGCTGCGTTAGCGATCATAGCACCGATAGCACCAAGACCAATAACACCGAGCTTCTTGCCCTTGATTTCCTTACCAGCGAAAGCCTTCTTTGCTTTCTCTGCTGTCTTAGCGATATTCTCGTCATCCTTGTTAGCCTGTGCCCACTCTGCAGCACCGATGATGTCACGTGAACCGTAAAGCATAGCTGCGAGAACGAGTTCCTTAACGCCGTTAGCGTTAGCGCCTGGAGTATTGAATACTACAACACCCTGCTCAGCGAACTTATCAAGTGGGATATTGTTAACACCAGCACCAGCACGAGCGACTGCAACAGTGTTAGGAGCAAGCTCCATATCGTGCATAGCAGCTGATCTTACAAGAATTGCATCTGCCTCATTTACGTTATCTGTAATAGCGTAATCAGGACCAAAGTTATTTGTACCGCAAGCTGCGATTGGATTTAAGCAGTTAACCTTAAACATTAAGCGTTCTCCTCCTCATATTTCTTAAGGAAATCTACGAGAGCCTTAACACCCTCGATTGGCATTGCATTGTAGATAGAAGCACGGAGACCACCAACTGACTTGTGACCCTTGAGGTTATCGAAGCCAGCAGCCTTTGTAGCAGCAACTACTGCAGCATCCTTATCAGCGTCACCAGTTACGAAAGGAACGTTCATAAGTGATCTTACTTCCTTCTCAACTGTACCGTTGAACATCTTTGAGTTATCAAGGAAGTCGTAAAGGATCTGAGCCTTCTCGATGTTAAGCTTATTCATAGCCTCGAGACCACCGATTGACTTCAAGTACTTGAATACCTTACCGCAAACATAGATAGCCCAGCAGTTAGGTGTGTTGTACATTGAACCAGCGTTTGCATGTGTGTCATATCTCATGTAAACAGGTGTGTTCTCAGCAAGATCCTCACGGATAAGGTCTTCTCTGATGATAACGATTGAGATACCAGCAGGACCGATGTTCTTCTGAACACCGCCGTAGATCATACCGTAGTCTGATACGTTACATGGCTTTGAAAGGAACATTGAAGACTGGTCTGAAACAAGAATCTTACCCTTTGTGTTAGGAAGTGTCTGATATGTTGTACCGTGGATTGTCTCATTCTCACAGATGTAAACGTAGTCAGCATCATCATCGATTGGAAGATCTGAGCAGTCTGGGATGTATGAGAAGTTCTTATCAGCTGATGTAGCGATAACGTTAACCTTACCAAACTTCTTAGCCTCAGTAGCTGCCTTCTTTGACCAAGCACCTGTTACGATGTAGTCAGCAACACCATTCTTCATAAGGTTCATAGGAATCATGGAGAACTGTAATGTAGCACCACCCTGAATGAACAATACCTTGTAGTTGTCTGGGATACCCATGAGGTCACGAAGATCAGCTTCAGCCTCATCAGCAATCTGCTGGAAAACCTTGGATCTGTGAGACATCTCCATTACGCTCATTCCGCTTCCCTTGTAATCGAGAAGTTCAGCCTGGATCTCCTCAAGAACTGGGAGTGGCATTGTAGCAGGACCTGCAGAAAAGTTGTAAACTCTTGCCATAAAAATAGCCTCCATGTATATAAAAAATTTATTTATAAACTTACATAAAACAAGTTCCATAAAATTATACAAGCCACTTTGCTTTACTTCAATGCACTAAAGTAAAGCAAAAAGCCGACTGGCAAGTACCAATCGGCTTTATTATTGTGCGATTTTAACTAATGAAAATCAATTTGGCTGAAATTATACCATCTGCTCAGGGTGGAATACGTTATCAAACTCCTCTGGAGTCATGAATCCAAGCTTTACACATGCTTCCTTAAGAGAAATGTTCTCCTCGAAAGCGAGGTGAGATGTCTTAGCAGCTTTCTCATAACCAATGTATGGGTTAAGAGCTGTAACGAGCATGAGTGAGTTATGGAGATTATGGTGCATCTTCTCCTTGTCAGCCTTGATTCCAACAGCACAGTTATCATTGAATGAAATGATAGCCTCAGCAAGAAGTCTTGCAGACTGGAGGAAGTTATAAGCAGCAACTGGCATGAATACGTTGAGTTCGAAGTTACCCTGTGAAGCAGCCATTCCAACAGCTACATCGTTACCCATAACCTGAACAGCAACCATTGTAACAGCCTCACACTGTGTTGGGTTAACCTTACCTGGCATGATTGATGAACCTGGCTCATTAGCTGGGATTGTAATCTCACCAAGACCTACACGTGGACCTGATGCAAGCCAACGAACGTCGTTAGCGATCTTCATCATGTCTGCAGCAAGAGCCTTAAGAGCACCGTGTGCAAATACGATCTCATCCTTAGATGTAAGAGCGTGGAACTTGTTAGGAGCTGTGATGAAGTTCTTGCCTGTGAGCTCAGAAATCTTCTCAGCAACAGATGTATCAAAACCAGCAGGAGCGTTAAGACCTGTACCTACAGCTGTACCGCCAAGAGCAAGCTCCTTAAGTGGGTTAACAGAAAGCTTAATAAGCTCGATATCTCTCTCGAGTGA
>JAZLLF010000012.1:0-146598 GCA_045598005.1 Saccharofermentans sp.
TCGAATAGTAATACCTATTACGCTCCAGTTTTTTATGTTCTCACTGGTGCCTGTT
The DNA here is from genome assembly GCA_045598005.1 of Saccharofermentans sp. Lineage (GTDB taxonomy): Bacteria > Bacillota > Clostridia > Saccharofermentanales > Saccharofermentanaceae > Saccharofermentans. The sequence continues at coordinate 56 of JAZLLF010000012.1, forward strand.
TGTGATGCAATTATGCTTGTTGTCCTTGAGCAGGATCAGATGTCAGCAGTATCTCTCGCGTCCCAGGTTATGTTTGTCTATAACCTCTTTATCTCGGCGCTGCTTTCCGGACTTTCCATGTTTGCAGCTCAGTACTGGGGTAAGGGAGATAAGGAAAGTATTGGAAAGCTTTCAGCTTATGTTATTAAAATAATGATCCCTGTATGTCTTGTTTTCTTTGGCATGGCTATGTTTGTTCCATCGAGTGTAATGCGCGTATATACAAATGAGCCTTCCATTATTGCTCATGGTATAAGGTATTTAAGATTTGTAAGTCTGGCATATATTTTCGATGGTGTGGGACAGCTTTTTGCAACTATTCTTAAGAACGCTAATCGCGTAAAAGAGAGCACAATTTTAAGTGTTGTGATGGTCGTATTAAATATTGTCTGCAATGCAGTCTTTATCTATGGATTATTAGGCGTACCACGTATGGGTGTTGCAGGTGCAGCTCTTGGTACCACAATTTCTTTTGGTCTTGGAGCAGTTGGATTTATTGTCATGTTTTTGAGAATGTGTAATATCCCAATTAAGATTCGCGATTTCTTTAAGGTAGAGCTGGATCTTCGTAAATCCTTCAGTAAATACACAACCCCAACACTTGTTAACTCACTTATGTGGGGTCTTGGCTTTAACATGATTACTGTAATTATGGGCCACTTAGGAGCTGATGCTGTTGCTGCCAACTCGATTGTCGCAATTGCAAAAGATCTTATCTCATGCTTCTGCTTCGCTCTTGGAAGCGGTAGTGTAATTATGGTAGGTAACGAGCTTGGTGCAGGTGAGCTTGCTCGTGCAAAGCAGTATGGTTCAAGACTTGTTAAACTTGCAATTGTTTCAGGAATAATTGCAGGCATTATCCTAGCTTTATCAACTCCGATTGTTGTTCGCGTTGTTAACTTAACTCCAATGGCAACTTACTACCTTAAGGCAATGTTTCTTATGTGTGTTTACTATATGGTAGGCCGTTCTGTTAATTCGACTGTAATTTCCGGAATCTTTACAGCTGGTGGAGATACTAAGTTCGGAATGATTTGCGACACAATTACAATGTGGGCTTTTATCGTTCCTGTTGGCGCTCTTGCAGCCTTTGTATTTAAGCTCCCAGTTCTAGTTGTATTCTTCCTTTTAAATCTCGATGAGATTATTAAGCTTCCAGCTGTGTACATTTACTATAAGAAGTACAACTGGGTAAAAAATATAGTTAATGAGAATAATAGTTCTGCTGATTGACGATTAGACTTTCAAAATCATTGCAAATGTACAAATTTTATCTATGATTTCGACTGTCAGTTCACCATTATATTTATCAGCAATTTCTTTCAGGATTTTAAGACCAAATCCATGAGATGTTTTATCATCTTTTGTTGTTTTTAGTTTGTTAATATCAGTAATGTTCGTTTCAATATTTGTTGGATTTATTGTCTTAACTACAAGGTAACCATTAACTATTGCAATTGAGAATTCTGCAGTTTTATTTTCAGTTACGGATGAAGTCTCGTTGATTGCATTTTCTGTAAGATTTGAAATGACAGAAGAAATATCGATATCATCAATATTGATATCAGATGGTATATTTGCTGATATTTTTAAATTTACACCATTTATGATGGCCTTGTTTTTGGCGATTGTTAAGACCATATTTGCTACTTGATGTTCACAATACTTTTCAGAACTATAATTAGTTATTTTTCCATCAATCTGAGATAACAAATCACGGGCTTTATTTTTGGATTCAGTACTATCTTCGTTAATCAAATAAGATAACTGATCGATGAAATTACGCATATCATGACGAACAAACTGCATATGTTTTATGTCTTCTTGAACCATATCATAATACTGTCTGTCTTTATTTTTTATTTCGCTTAAAAGGATTTGTTCCTGTCTTTCTTGGTAGACTCTATTTGTAATTGAGATAAAGTAAACATAGAGGAAGTACATGATTGTGAACACTATTTCAAATGCAGCATTTACTATCAAAACTGGATTCAATGTTGAAGCCTTTGATGGAGCAAGAATTAGTGTAAGATACATCGCCTGTGTAATTGGGAACAAAGCGAGAAAGACGATAGATAGAGTAGTTCCGTGGTATTTCTTTCGATTAAGGAAAAGTACTATGCAAACATTAAGGCATATTGTAAATGTCGAAGAAAACATACGTGTATAAATGTTTGTAATTGGGTTTAAAAGAAGTCCATCAATATCGTGAGTAACGAAGAAATACAGCCATATTTCCATAAAAATCTCGATGAAAACGGTAGGGATAACGCACCATACAAGGATTAGAATTTTTCGTTTCAATCCATCTTTGTTAATCATGAAAACTGTTGCGATATAAGCACCGATTCCGACGATGTATGGTGTTATATCATTTTGCGGACTATATGCATTGATTACAAGGTTGTAAATTGCTGATAAATAAAGAATTGCAACGCCTAAAGTATATGATGTTTTTTTACTTCTAATCCTTAGTGCGTCGGTAAAATTTGTTATCATATATACTGTTGAAAAATAATATGGAATGGCAGTTATTAACTCAACAAGTATTGCTGTATCTATAGTCATTTGAATCTCCTGTCAGATTGATTTTGCTAGAAATAAGGTATAACGCGAACGAACATCTTTTTGCCTTGTTTGACTTATTGGTATTTTTTCACCTGTCTTTAAAGTTATAAAAGTTGATGTGAAGCTTTCAATTTTGTTCATATTTATAATGTAGCTTTGATGGCATCTAAGAAAATTATTACCAAGTTTGCTTTCTATCTTCGAAAGTTTATCGTAGAATTCGTAGTTCCCTTTATTTGTATGGCATGTGATTTTACGATTGTTACTTTCAAAGTATGAGATATTTTCAAGTTTCACGGAAATGATTTCGGAGTTGATTTTTATTGTAAATGTATTGTTTCTCTCGTTGGAAAGATTATTAATTGCTTTTTCAATAGCTAGTTTAAGAACGTCTTTATCGAGAGGCTTTTGTATATAGTAAACAGGATTCGCTGTGAAAATATCCTGTGCATAATTATGGTAGGCACTAATGAAGATAATCTGAATATTCGAGTTTTTCTTGTTTAAAGTGGATGCAAAATTAATAGCATTTTCATTTTCCAGTTTAATATCAGAAATAAGTATATCAGGCATAGTTTTACTATCTTGAAGCTCTTTTGTTGTTGAATAAATTCTGATTTCAAATTCATTAGGGAATAGTTCTAAGATTGCCGATTTAATAATTTCTGAATATGTAGAATCATCTTCCAGTATTGATATATATAGCATTGAAAAACCTCGCTCTTACTCAAATATACTATTTAATTTATAGCGTTATAGCAGCGTTATTTTCAACATAATTTCCGTTGTTTTTTACATTTACGTTGAGACAGTTTTTTATACGGGAGACAATTAAACAATTATTAGTTTAAGAGGAGATATTTTATATGAGGAAAAAGAGAACTACTCAATTTATATCATCTTTAATCTGTTTGTCACTTGTGATATCTATGTTTGTTTTTGATATGAGCAGAGATGTTTCAGCCGGAGCGCTTTCGACTAGATCAAGGCGTGCAGACAATTCAATTACGGCCAGTGATGTTAAAAGTTACATTAATAATTTAGTTAATTCTGGGTATTTTGGTACTAGTGAATCAAATAAAAAATGGAATCATTGTTATGATTTTGTTTTGAATTTGTGTGAGAATTTTTATGGATATACGTCTATTGGTTCTCAAGGAGTAGTAACAGGAACTTCTAAATGCATCTTGACTGGTAATAGCGGTAATTTCACACAGGTTGGAAGTACCCTTAGTAATTCTTTATCAAATAAGGTTACTGCTTCGAATTTGCAGGCTTTATTTTCCAAAGTTCAACCTGGCGATATTGTTCAGATGGATACAACTAAGGCTGATAAAGACAAAACCGATAGTATTCATGTATTGATGGTTTATGATGTAACAAGTTCTGGAGTAACTTTTTATCATTATTATTCATATACAGGATCTAATGCAACTATCGGAGGAAGTTCATCAACTTCAATGTATGGAAGTTCAATGAGTTCACATGTTTCGTGGTCTGCACTTGCAAATGAACTTTACGGATCAGATGATGGAATTTCTGTTTATCATCCTAAATGCGTAGTTTCAAATGGATCATCTGTTGTATATACAACACCAGGAGATTTTTATCCAGCTCTCTCAGCAAATACAAAATGGGCGGTTGGTAATCATGAAATTTCATGGGGTGCTTCAACTAATGCACAGTCATATAGTGTTTATGTTAAAACACCTACCTCTTCAAGTTATACATGTGTTGCTTCGGGACTCACTTCTAGAAGTTATACGTATAATTTCTCTCAGACCGGCACATATGTATATTACATACGAGCGGTCAATGGAGATAAGATTAAAGACACACAGACAGTGACAATTACATGCGGTTATGGTCCAGGATCATATACATTAAATAATCCAGGTAACTTCACGGTTGGAACAAAAACAATTTCCTGGACAGCATCGTCTAATGCAACCCGTTATACAGTATTTCTTAAGGCTCCAGGTGGAAGTTATACAAGTGTCTATTCAGGAACAGCGTTAAGTTTTTCTTATAACTTTACTACAGTTGGTACCTATTCAATTTATATGCGAGCATATAATAATTACAGTGAATCAGGAGTAGTGTCTTCGACTTATACATTTACTGTTAGTGCCAGACCAACAGATACACCTACGCCAACACCTAATAATAAACCTGGAAGTTTCAGCGTTTCTTCACTTGGTATAAGAGAAATTGGACCACACACTATTACATGGACTAGTTCTGAGCGTGCTACAAGTTATGAATTGTGGGTAAAGGTACCTTGTTTATCATCTTCTGCTTCCGAATATGAATTGGTTTATTCTGGACCTGATACGAGTTATACATATGATTTTTCAGTCTATGTTTATGGTAAATACTATTATTATGTTAAAGCCGTTAATTCTTATGGTTCATATACAACTTCAGTAGGTGAAGTATTACCATACAAAACGATGTGGTATACAGGAAGCTACACTGGCTCGCAGGTTGATGCTGAAGGAAATCGTTCGACGAAAGATGCTTCAAGTATTCAGTTTCATTTAGTTGGACTAAGCAATGTTGAAATGTATTACACCGTAGTAAAAGATGGTGTTTTGGTTTATACAAGTCCTATAGGTTATTATGATTATCAGGGGCCAGTTTACGGAACATATGATGCAGAAAATGGAAATGCACCATTGGTGAATGGTTGCCTTCAGAAAGGTCTTTACACAATCACCTATTATTATGCAAATGGTGATTTTTTAACTAGCAGTTCTATTACTGTAATTAATACAGCAATGAATACACCAACACCGACAGCAACCAATACGCCAACTCCAACAGCAACTAGTACACCAACTCCAACAAATGCACCTATTACACCTACCCCGGCTGTTCCAACACAGGTTCCTTGCAATCCACATGTTGCAGATTTTGTCGAGAGACTCTATACAGTTGCACTTGGAAGAACGTCAGAACAGGAAGGTAAAAATTACTGGATTACAGCGCTTCAGAATGGTGCTTCCGGAGCCGAAGCTGCACATGGATTCTTCTTTGCTCCTGAAGTCACAGATGCAAATCTTTCAAATGTTGAGTTTGTAACAAGGCTTTATAGAACATTTATGGATCGTTCACCAGATGATGCTGGTCTTGAGTATTGGATAAATGCGATTTATTCAGGTATGACACGTGAAGAAGTGTTCTATGGATTTATTAATTCAACTGAATGGATTAATATCTGCGAGAATTGTGGAATAAATCCTGGAGCAAATACAAATCCTGATGACGGAAGAAGAGAGTTGGTTGTGGCTTTTGCAACAAGACTTTATTCTACTTGTCTTGGTCGTGAAGGTGATCAGGGTGGTATTGATTACTGGACAGATTTGCTTATTTCTGGAAATGCTACTGGAACATTCGCAGCACATGAATTCTTCTTTGGTCCAGAATTCGTTGATGGTAACTATAGTAATGTTGAATTCATTAGAAGACTTTATTTAACATTTATGGGACGTGAAGCAGATGACGGTGGACTTGAATATTGGCTTACATCATTTAGCAATGGAATGACACGTGAGCAGGTGTTTGCTGGTTTTGCAAATTCAGATGAGTTCAGAGAGATTTGTAATCAGGCAGGAATCCAGCCTTAAAATTCTCCATTAGTTTTCTTAGTTGAATATCCCGCTTTCATTTATAAGTACTTGAGGGAGCTTATAAGTGGGAGCGGGTTTTCTTTTGCAATCAGAGAAAGTTTTTATTACTTGAAATATACCCCTAGGGGGTATATTATTTTGTCATAAATAATATCTGATATCAGGAGGATGGATATATGGCTGATAAGTGTTGCTGCTGCGGAAGTGAGAACGATTCAAAGAAAACAGTAAGAGAAGATAACGAGAAGGCAAAACTTCTTAACAGGCTTAAAAGAATTGAAGGTCAGATTCGCGGCATCGAGAATATGGTCGAAGAAGACAGATACTGCATCGATATTATTAATCAGACAGCTGCAGTTAACAGTGCTCTTAATGGTTTCAGTAAGGAACTTCTTGCAAGACATATTTCTTCCTGTGTAAAGGCAGATGTTGAAGCTGGAAGCGATGAGAAACTTGATGAACTTATTAAGACACTTCAAAAACTTATGGGCTAAGGCAGGTGACTTAAGTTGGAAAAATATATAGTTACAGGTATGAGCTGCGCTGCCTGTCAGGCCAGAGTTGAACAGGCAGTTAGTAAAGTTGATGGCGTTAAGTCAGTTAGCGTAAGCCTTCTTACAAACAGTATGGGAGTTGAGGGCGACTATAGTTCTGGTGCAGTAATTGAAGCAGTTAAGAATGCTGGTTATGGCGCAGCTTTGATGTCAGATGCTTCGAAGATTTCTGAATGCGGTGAAGCCGCATTCGATGAGGCGTCTGAGATTGAAAAAATGCTTGAAGATCATGAGACTCCAAAGCTTAGAAGAAGACTCATTCTTTCGGTAGTTGTTCTTCTTGTGCTTATGTACTTTTCAATGGGTACCATGATGTTTGGTTTCCCACTTCCGGAATTTCTTAAAAATAATATGTTAATTCAGGGAATTATTCAGGCTGTTCTTTCTGGAATAATTCTTATAATTAACCGCAAGTTTTTTGTAAGCGGTTTTAAGGGTGTTTTGCATGGTGCTCCTAACATGGATACGCTCATTGCACTTGGTTCAGGAACTTCATATATTTATTCGCTTGTTTGCCTGGTTCTTATGGGAATAACAAGCGATATGGATAAAGCGATGCAGTATATGCATGAGTTCTATTTTGAATCCGCTGCCATGATTCTCGTATTTATAACAATCGGTAAAACTTTGGAAAGTTATTCCAAGGGTAGAACTACTGACGCACTTAAAAGTCTCGTTGCTTTAAGACCTCAGGAAGCAACTCTTATAAGAGATGGCAAAGAGATTAAGGTTAAAGTTTCTGAAGTAAAAACAGGTGATATCTTTGTAGTTAAGCCAGGTGAGAAGATTCCTGTAGATGGCGTTGTTACTGATGGTATTAGTGCTGTAAACGAGTCAGCGCTTACTGGTGAGAGCATGCCTGTTGATAAGGAAGAAGGCAGTGAAGTATTTGCTGCAACAATTAATCAGTCAGGTTTTATTACCTGCAAAGCAACCAAGGTCGGTGAAGATACTTCAATCTCGAAGGTAATAAAACTTGTAGCAGATAATGCTGCAACCAAGGCACCTGTTGCAAAACTTGCGGACAGAATCTCGAGTGTTTTTGTTCCTGCTGTTATCCTGATTTCTCTTATAACTTTTGCTGTCTGGATGCTTCTTGGTGCCAGCGTTGGATATGCGCTAGCACGTGGAATTACGGTTCTTGTTGTAAGCTGCCCTTGCGCACTGGGACTTGCGACTCCGGTTGCAATTATGGTTGGTAACGGCGTCGGCGCTCGAAAGGGAATTCTTTTTAAAACAGCTGAATCCCTTCAGGAAACTGGCCGCGTTAATACTGTAGTTCTTGATAAAACTGGAACAATTACAATGGGTGAGCCTTCTGTTACTGACGTAGTATCTTTTGAAGTAACAAGGGAAGAATTTTTATCTCTTGCTACATCTCTCGAAAGAAAATCCGAACACCCACTCTCGAAGGCTGTTACTAAGTTTGGCGATGCTGAAAATGTAGAAGTTTACGAGACATCTGATTTTACAAATCTTCCTGGAAATGGCCTTAAAGCTACTATTAACAGCAAGGAAATTGTAGGCGGAAGTGTATCTTATATTTCTTCAGTTACAAAGGTAGATAGTAGTGTTTCTGAGATCTCAAACAAGCTTGCCTCAGAAGGTAAGACCCCTGTAATGTTTTCTTATGGAGGCAAGCTTATTGGCCTTCTTGGAATCAGAGATCAGATGAAGTCTGATAGTAAAGATGCTATTGATAGTTTTAAGAAAACTGGTCTTAAGACAGTAATGCTTACTGGTGATAACGAAGTTACTGCTAAGGCAATTGGACGTGAAGTTAATGTAGATGAAGTTATCTCAGGCGTTCTTCCAGATGGCAAGGATAAGGTTATTAAGAAACTTTCTAAAGCAAGTAAAGTCATGATGATTGGTGACGGAATTAACGATGCTCCAGCTCTTACAAGCAGCCACATCGGTGTTGCAATTGGTGCAGGATCAGATGTTGCAATTGATGCTGCTGATGTAGTTCTTATGAGAAGTTCTCTTATGGATGCAGTTGATGCAATTCTTCTCTCCCGTAAGACATATAAGGTGATTATTGAGAATCTTTTCTGGGCACTCTTTTATAACGTTCTTCTTATTCCTCTGGCTGCTGGATGCTACATTAAGTTAGGTCTTCGAATGGAGCCAATGTATGGAGCTCTTGCCATGAGCTTTTCGAGCATATTTGTTGTAATGAATGCGTTAAGACTTAATCTTTTTAAGGGACATAAGGCAGTTTCTGACGGAAAATCTGACAATGACTTAAAGATTTATACGAAGGGCCTTATGTGTAATCACTGTGAAGCAACAGTTAAGAAGGCGCTTGAAGAATTGGACGAAGTCTCTTTTGCTGTACCTGACTACAAAACAAATATAATTACTGTTAAACTTAATGGAAATATTGATGACGATGTTCTTAAGAAAGCAATCGTCTCGAAGGGTTACAAGGTTAAGAAAATTAAGCATGGACAGTAGAATTAACGTAGTTTTGTTTGAGCCTGAGATTCCGCAGAATACAGGCAACATTATGAGAACATGTGTAGCTTCAGGATGTAAGCTTCACATAATTAAGCCACTTGGTTTTGATATTGAGAATCCTAAGTTTAAAAGAGCAACAACAAACCATATTACATGGGCTGACTATACTCTTTATGAGAATTACGAAGATTTCGTATCGAAGAATGATGGTGAGTACTTTTACATGACAAGATACGGCAAGGTTCCACCTTCAGATATTAACTTTAAGGCTGTACCAGACGATAAGAAAATCTATCTTATTCTTGGTAAAGAAAGTACTGGAATTCCTTATGAGATTTTGAAGGAACATCTGGACAGATGTTTTAGAATTCCAATGATGCCAGAGTGCAGAAGTCTTAATGTTTCTAACGCTGCTGCAATTGCAATTTATGAGTGCGCAAGGCAGCTTGATTATCCAAATATGTCATGTGTTGAAGTTCAAAAGGGTGAAGATTTCCTTGAATCTTACGATGCAACTTTGAGGTAATAGTATGATCGACGAAGCATATAGTATTTTATTTCCTAAGAAAGATATTGAATTTAAAACTGTTTCAGATACTGTTTTCCATGATTTGGGACTCGATGTTCTTGTTAAGGATTTAACTTCTGCTGAAAAAGAGCAGAGATACATTAAGCAGGTTCTTACAAGAGTTACTTCTGATGTATATACATGTGAGTTCAGAAGTGGTGTTTTTGAAGATGTTTTGAATAACAAAGAGATGCGTGAGAAGATGACGGAACTTCTTGATCACGTTTCTTTTATCAAGGACTTCGGAAGTTTTAAGAAGGAGATGGACAGAGACGCAGGTCTTTGGGATCTTCTCCATAGAATTGATGATATTAATGACTATATTAAGTCAATCGAAGCGATGCGTGAGTGCCTCTCATCCGAAGGAATTAAATCTGAAGGTCTTAAGGGACTTAAGGCTTATATCGATGAAGTTTATGAGGATGGACTTTTTGCTGAGCTTAAGAAGGACATTAAAGATGTAAAAACTGATGTTGCAGGAGTTCAGAGCCTCACAGTAGGAATCAATCTTAATGAGAGATTCGAGGCTAATGGAATCGGACTTATTTCAATTAACAATAAGCAGTTCAAGAAGTCGAATTTTGTAAGTAACTTCGCGGATGCCCTTAATTCCAAGGGTGGCATTAATGAAGGAACTGAGTGGAACGGCGACATGCATTATCACCAGATAGATCCAAAGGGTGGTCTTCCAATGAAGAATATTGAAGCCTTTGGAAGCTTTATGGCAATGCAAAGTACCCCGCTTGTTGATGGCAAACTTCGTTCTTCAATTGTAAAAATTGGTGCTGAAGATTCAAATTCTGAAGTTACATATTATATGGACAAGGTTGCTGGCAAATTAATTGGTCACCTTGTGAAGAGACTTCGCGACATAATGTCAAAGTATGCCCGTGTAAGTATTTTTAATATCATAAATCTTATCCCTGAATTTATGTTCTATATCCGCTTTGCAGAATATATTTCGGAACTTAAGAATAGGGGTTATATGTTCTGCCACGCAGTAGCATGCAGCGATTCAAATGTTTCAATGGATGCAAGGGGAGTTTATAACATTAAGCTTCTTAAATCCTGCGCGAAAGCAGAAGATATCGTTCCAAATGATCTTATCTTCGATAACGATAATATGGTTTACATCTTAACTGGTGCAAATCGTGGTGGTAAGACTACAATTACCCAGGCAATCGGTCAGCAGTTCATTCTTGCTCAGGGTGGAATCTATGTATCCTGCGAGGCTTTTACTTTCGCACCTGTAGATAATATTTTTACGCATTTTCCTGCAGATGAGGACAAGACTTTGGACCTTGGAAGACTTGGTGAAGAGTGCATCAGATTTAAGGAGATGTATTCGGAGGCAACTTCAGAAAGTCTTATGCTTTTGAACGAGACTTTCTCCACAACATCCTTCGAGGAAGGCTACTACATTGCAAAGGATTCTGTTCGTGCAATTTTGCATAAAGGTGTTCGCACAATCTATAACACGCATATGCATAAGCTTGGCTTCGATGTTGATGAGATGAATCTTGAAGATGGCGTTAAGGGTAAGGCCACTTCACTTGTAGTTAAAACTGACGCTGGAAAGAGGTCGTTTAAGGCTGTTATCTGTAAGCCTGAAGGCATGTCATATGCTTCTGACATCGCTTCGAAATATGGTGTTACATTTGATCTTTTGACGAAATAACAAAAACGAATAAAGAATATTACTTAATTCGTTTTGACTTATGTTCGCTTGGTTGTTAAATTATCCTTAGAATTTCGTTTCTGGGGATGACGTTTATGAGCAGTCACTACAAATCAATTAAAGAAATAGCAGACGAGTGGAAAGTATCTCCACGTCGTGTACAGATTTTATGTACTCACGGAAGAATTCCTGGCGCATATAAAGATGGCAGAATCTGGAGAATTCCAGAAGGCAGTGAGAAGCCTGACGATAACCGTGTTAAAGAAGGTGCCAATGAGCAGTTTCAGTACTTTTCCGAGATGCGTAAATCAAGTTATAACTTCCTTGATGCCTATTCTGCTGAAGTTCGTTCAGACATAAGCAGCATTATTAATTACTGTGATCTTTTGAAGGAAAATCCTTACGATGAGTCTGCTGTTCTTAAGTTTGTTGCGCATATGCGTAATTCAGCAGGAAGAATTCTTGATTCTACAATGGAACTTTCAAATCTGATGCATCTTGATCGTGAAGTTTCATACTCTGCCCCTTTTGTTATTAATTTGAAGCGTACAGCAGACAGCTTTTTTAGTGCCATAAAGATGGCTTTGGCTGAAACTGATATTGTTTGTGAGTGTGTTTCTGACTTTAAAACAGAATATGTTATAGCAAATATTGACCTTCACTATGCACTTCTAAGAAGTCTTCTCGCTATTTTATGCAGATATTCTTCACAGGATGGAATTATTCATGTAAGAATTACAGAAATGCCATCAGCTGATAGTAAGACCTGTACATTAAGGTTTTCTTTCTCAGCTGATAAATATAGTGAAACAATGACTAAGCGTCAGGTGTATGTAAGATCTGCTTATCTTTTGGCACTGATTACAAAACTTGGTGGACGCTACGGTGACCAGATTGAAGATATAGATTCACTTATAACTAAATCTGATTTTGTATTCGAGATTGATTATGAAATTGCCAGTGAGAAAGATTATGACAGCAATGTCGAGCGTGGCTGGAGTAATTCATTTAACGAAATCGATATGGAATTCTTCAAAGATAAGAAGGTCATTATGGCTATTTCTGGACGTGATAATCGTGAGTCTGAATATGAAAGTCTCACTCATGCAGGAATTAACGTTGAAGTTGTAGACAGTGGAATTCAGCTTCTGTCAAAAATTGAGCAGGAGCCTGCTGGTACTTATAATCTTATTGTCCTTGATACTAATATGCCAAACTTTAGTGGAATAGCGGCGATTAAGGCAATCAGGCAGTTCACTGATTCCAAGGGATCGATTCCAATTATTGCGATAATAGATGAATTTGACCGCACCCGTCTTTCAACAATCGAGGCAGGCGCAAACGACTTTTTATTCCGTCCGTTCCAGGTAAAGCGCTTTATAATGGCAGCAAAGAATGTTCTTGGGAACTAAATAATAACAACAGTAGAGGTCGCCCCCCGTGCGACCTCTATTAATTTCACTGATGCTATAATCGGTTCATAAGAAAAAACGAAAGCGAGGATATAGTATGTACGGAGCAGCATTAGGCGATATTATTGGTTCACCATTTGAGTTTGACAGAGGAGATAAGACTAAGAATTTTAAACTTTTCAGCTTCAGATCTGAATTTACAGACGATACAGTTATGACTGTTGCAATAGCTGAGGCTTTGGTTATGTCAGGCAAGGATGCATCAGATGATGTAATCCGCAATAGTGTAATTGATTCCATGAAGAAATGGGGTAAAAAATATCCTGATTCTGGTTTTGGAGGCAGATTCTATGGCTGGGTTCTTGGCAGTGACAGAACTCCTTATAACAGCTGGGGTAACGGATCTGCCATGAGAGTCTCACCAGTAGCTTTCTACTACGATACTCTGGAAAGAACTCGAGAAGTTGCGAGACTCACAGCTGAAGTAACTCATAATCATCCAGAAGGAATTAAGGGCGCAGAGGCAACAGCAAGTGTAATTTTTATGGCAGGAAACGGCTCATCAAAGGATGAAATTCGTGACTATATTATTTCAGAATTCGGCTATAACCTCGATAGAACTCTCGATGAAATTAGACCAACATACCACCATGTTGAATCATGTCAGGAGACTGTCCCAGAAGCAATTACAGCTTTCCTTGAATCTGACGATTTTGAAGATGCAATTCGAAATGCAGTATCACTTGGTGGTGATACGGATACTCTTGGAGCAATCTGTGGGCCTATGGCTGAAGCTTTCTATGGAATCCCTGATAATCTTTTGAAGGAACTTAAAAAGCGCGTACCAAAGGATATGCTTAGTATTCTTTCTGAAGTGTATAAGGCCCGATAATATTTACAATTTGTTAAACAAATACGTTATTAATCAAAGTGCTCAAGTATTTTTTAATCATCTTTAGGGTGATAAAATACTTGAGTATTTTAATAAGGGGATTAGTATGAAACAACGTAAGCGTATTTGTATTTTCATCGGAGAAATTTCTCTTGATTTTCAAAGACATGCGTGCGATGCAATCATGCAGGAAAGTAAGGTCCGTGACTACGATGTAGTACTTTTTGCTTCCTGTGGTTCGTATATTGGTCCATATGGACGTAATGTTTTCTTCGAACTTGGTGAGAAGAATATTATTCATATCCCCGATTTTTCAACATTTGATGCTGTTATATGTTTCCCTGATACATTTGATGTTTATGGAATGGATACTGAACTTTACGATCTTTTGAAAGCTAAGGCAACATGTCCTGTTGTTCTTGTTCGTAATGGTTCTTCTGATTTCCCGGTTATAGCAATTGATAACAGAAAGATTTTTAAGGATATTACAAATCACTTCATAAAAGATCATGGTTTTGAGCGAATCTGCTTTATGTCTGGTCCTCTTGATATTAAGGATGGACTTACCCGTTATGAGGGATTCGTTGATGCCATGAAGGAAGCAGGTCTTTCAATTAGCCATAACCAGTTCTTTGAGGGTAATTACTGGCGTAATAAGGGTGTTGAAGCATGTGATCGTTTCCTTGACGTTAAGGATGGTAAACTCCCTCAGGCAATTGTATGTGCTAATGATTACATGGCTATTTCAATTCTTGAAGAACTTAGAAATCGTGGAATCAGAGTTCCTGAAGATATTTGTGTATCAGGTTTTGACGATATTCCGGAATGCCGTAACGTATCTCCAACACTTACAACTGTTAAGGTTCTGCCTGCTGCATTTATTAAGGGAGCATTCGATACAATCGAACATATCTGGAATGGCGAGAACATTGAAGAATCAACTAAGATTGGTTGTGAATTTGTTTTCCGTGAGAGTTGTGGCTGTGGCGACGCCAAGAATGAGATTGACGTTGTAAAAGTTAATGAGCAGCTTAACTACTTCGATAATCTGATCAGAGACAACAGCCGAATGGTTGCTGAGTATCAGAACAGTTTTGCCTTTGATAATACTATGGTAGTTGCGTCACACTATTTTGCTTTGTTTGGTTGTGACACTGGATATCTTTGTCTTTGTGACGAGTCAGATCCAGAGTATAACTCCATTGAGGAGAATAAGATTTATTCTGACAACATGATTCTTAGAAGAATTATGTTTAAAGACCGCGACAAGGAAGCAATTAAGACTGAAATAAAATTTGCGAGAACTGAGATTATCCCTGATATGTATAAGAAGGAAGATGAAGCAAACTTCATCATGCTCTTTACAATTCACTTCAGAAGTAAGGCTTATGGATATCTTGCCCTTACTCCAAAAGTTGGCGAACTTCCTAATCTTTTTACAACTATTTACCTTAACAGTCTTGCATCTGCTCTTGAGAGTGGATATATGGAAACAAAGTTTATGGAAATGGCTGAGATTAAGAGACAGTACCTTCTTGATCCTCTGACTGGCTGTTATAACAGACGTGGGTTTGAGACTCAGATGCAGTCAATTATTCATAAAATTGATATCGATGATGATTTTTATATCAGTTTTGCAAGTGTTGATATGGATAACCTTAAGCCAATTAATGACCATTACGGACACGCTGAAGGTGACTTTGCAATTCAGACACTTGTTTCAGTTGTGAATTCCTGTATGACAGAAGGCGATTTCTGTTCCAGAATGGGTGGTGATGAATTCACGGTTATTATTCTGTCAAAGTCCCTGGACAGACACATGGAATTCAGAGATTTGTTTGAAAAGACACTTAACAGAATGTCAGCTGAAGCTGGAAAGCCATATAGAATTCATGCAAGTATTGGTATTTGTGGACCTGAGAGAATTAAGAATATCAACCTGTTCGAGAGCATGCAGATTGCCGATGACAAGATGTATGAGAACAAGAGAAGATATAAAAGCATGGGCATTTGATTTGTGAGCAGCAGGAATTCTTCCTGCTGTTTGCTTTTTTAAGAAAAATGCTATTGGTGACAAAGAAACGATATTTTTGTAAGAATGAATAACCAATATAAGAGATAATCTAATTATTCAATTGACAAGGAGAATATTTATGAAGGCTTTATTTATCGGTGGAACCGGAACAATTTCAATGGCAATTACAAAGTCTCTTGCAGCTAATCCTGACTGGGAGCTTTATCTTATAAATCGTGGATCAAGAAGCAGTGAACTTCCAGAGGGAGTTAATGTTATCGTTGCAGACATTAACGACGAAGAGGATGTAAAGGCAAAACTTGAAGGCATGAAGTTTGATACTGTTTGTGACTTCATTGGTTTTGTACCAGAGCAGCTAGAGAGAGACTATAGAATCTTCAAGGGCAAGACAAATCAGTTTATGTATATAAGTTCAGCATCAGCTTACAATAAGCCATGCAGAGATTATAGAATTACAGAAGGTACAACACTTGCTAATCCTTACTGGGAGTATTCAAGAAACAAGATTCTCTGTGAGAGATTCCTCCTTGATAAGTATCAGAATGAGGGATTCCCTATCACTATTGTAAGACCTAGCCATACATACGATGTAAGAAGTATTCCTCTCGGAGTACATGGTCCTAATGGCAGCTGGCAGGTAGTAAAGAGAATGCTCGAAGGAAAGCCAGTTATTATTCACGGTGATGGTACATCTCTCTGGACAATGACATTCAATGAGGACTTTGCAAAGGGATTTATCGGTCTTATGGCTAATCCACATGCAATTGGAGAAAGCTTCCAGATTACAAGTGATGAGACACTTACATGGAATCAGATTTATGAGGCAATCGCAGAAGCTCTCGATGTTGAATTCAAGCCTTATTATGTACCATCAAGATTCCTTGCAGATGTTTGTGACTTTGACTTCGAAGGAAGCCTTATTGGTGATAAAGCAAATTCTGTAGTATTTGATAATACAAAGCTTAAGAATGCTGTTCCTGGATTTACATGCACGACTGGATTCAAGCAGGGTGTACGTAAGGTTATTGAGTACTGCATGGCTCATCCAGAGTATCAGAAGGAAGATCCTGAATTCGACAGCTTCTGTGACAAGGTTATTGAAGCTATGGAGAATGCCAAGAAGGCAATTCGTGGATAATCCCAATACTTAACTTATTACTATTAAGCGACTGTTGTCTTCTTGGCTGCAGTCGCTTTCTTTATTGGAGCAGAAACTGGTCTGATTGCAACTTCTCTTGAAGCAACAACAGCAGGACGAACCTGTGGCTTAGGACGACGAAGTGGCTGGATCTTTGCTGGGGCAGCAGTAACAGGACTTGCAACTGGTGTAATGTGATTAGGAGCAGGTCTAGTTGGAGCAGGGAGATGCTTAGGTGACATTGATGGTGTCAAAGACTCTTCTCTCTCATCCATCTCCTTCCAGAATTCGAAAGTATCGTGAATGGCCTTAATAACAATTACCATGAAAAACATCATTACTGAAATATCGAAAGGTGACATATATTTATCCTCCTGAAAAACGTTCGTTTGTTCTGTTGTGAGGATAATACCACGGTCTGTGACCGTTTAAAAGGACACATTTTGAAATTCGTCAACTTTTGTTCGATTTTTTCAGAAAGTTTGTTCTGTTTTTGTTCGTTTTTCACAGAAAAGTGGCTATTGCATTGTAATATTCGCCCTCATAAGAGGGTTTTGAAGTCAGTTTCACGTGGAAATTGTTCTTATTTTCAGAACAAAAAGCGAACAAAAAATACGGGCACATCAGATTTTTTGCCTGATATGCCCGTACAGAGTAGTTAAAAATATTGAATTAGTCACCGAGGCTGCTTGCGCCGATTCTTGTAGCACCGGCATTAATCATTGCCTTTGCAGCATCCTTTGTTCTGATTCCACCAGCTGCCTTAACTTCTACCATGGCACCGCATGTGTGGCGCATCAGTTTAACATCTTCAAGAGTTGCTCCTGATGTTCCAAAACCAGTACTTGTTTTGATAAAATCAGCGCCCTGTACTGTGACAATGTGGCAGAGAGTCTTCTTTTCGGCGATTGTAAGATAGCAGTTCTCAATAATTACCTTGAGAATAGCACCCTTCTTATGTACGGCATTAGCAAGAAGTCCGATCTCGTTTGCAACATCGTCAAGATGGCCACTCTTTACAGAAGTGATGTTGATTACCATATCTATTTCGGAAGCACCGTTGTCGCATGCATCCATTGCCTCAAAGAGCTTAACTGCTGTTGTCTGGTAACCATTAGGGAAACCGATTACAGTGCAGATGTTAAGTCTTCCTGCTGCTCTTTCAGATGCAAGTCTTACAAAGCATGGCTGAACGCAGACACTTGCAGCACCAGCCTTTATGGCATTATCAACGAGAGTTTTGATATCCTCTTCTGTTGCTGTTACCTTAAGATTAGTCATATCCACATATGACATGATGTTATCAGGATTTAATTCATGAGACTTTGTTGAAGGAACGTATCTGTGTGGAACGTCTTCGCTTAAAAGAGCGTTATATACAATATTAGAAACGTTTCCAAATCCGGCAAGACTTCCCATATTATGTGGTGTCATGAAGCCATCGCCGTAAACCATAAGAGGTATGTTCTCTCTTGAATGATCAGTCGATTCTGTTGAAGGATCGCAGCCATGATCAGCTGTTACGATAAGTAAGTCTGTTGGATTAAGTCTTAAGAAGATATCTCCAAGTGCATCATCGAACTCATGAAGTGCCTTTGTGTAGCCTTCGATATCGTTACGATGGCCGTACTTCATGTCAAAATCGACTAAGTTAACATAGCAAAGACCGTTAAATCTCTCGTCCATCATGTCAAGAAGACACTTGATACCTTCAGTGTTATTGGAAGTTGGAATCATCTTTGTAAGCCCTCTTTGAGCAAAGAGATCCTTAATCTTTCCAATTGAAATAACATCAAGTCCCTTATACTTAAGAACATCAAGCATTGTAGCTGCAGGTGATTCGAGGGAATAATCATGGCGTCCAGCTGTTCTTACAAAGTTTCCAGGAGTTCCGTTAAATGGTCTTGCAATAACTCTTCCAACGCCATGCTTTCCAGTCATGAGTTCTCTTGCCTTGGCACAGTAGTCATAAAGTTCATCAAGGGGAACAATATCTTCATGTGCTGCAATCTGAAGTACGCTGTCAGCTGAAGTATAGACAATAAGAGCACCCGTTCTCATGTGCTCTTCACCGAAATCCTTTATTACTTCAGTTCCGCTATAAGGCTTATTACAAAGAATCCCTCTTCCTGTAATTTCCTTTAAAGCATCAATAATCTCTTCTGGGAATCCTTCAGGGTATGTAGGAAGTGGTGAAGGGGAGTAAACACCTGCCATCTCCCAGTGACCTATAGTTGAATCCTTACCGTTCGAAAGCTCTCTGATTCTGCCGTAGCTTCCTACAGGTCTTCCAGCATAAAGTGTTTTCTCATCCTGGGTTTTAAGGTAATTAATAATACGTTCGTCTTTGTGTCCATCTATATCAAAAAGGCCAAGTTTTGAAAGATTTGGGAAAAACTCATTTCCGTATGAGCAGACTGCAGCAAGTGTATTACTGCCTTCATCCTTAAAGGAAGCACTGTCAGAAGCTTCTCCAATTCCAAAACTGTCAAGAACTACAAGAAATACTCGGTTCGCCATAATTTATAACCTCGCGAAATATATCGTTACAACCATTATATCGTAACTATTCCGACGCAAAGTGCATAATTTGAGTTATTTCCTGGCGTAATTCTTTGTCATTTGACCAAATGCAATTCTAGTGGAATTTGAATCGTCTTATTATATAATTCAAAAGCAAGTTAGGTAATTTAATATAATTTTTAACTAATTTTGGTGGCTTTTTTGACTTGTTTTAGTTTTATAAATTGCAACTGGAGATATGAGAAAAACATTTAAAGTACTTCGTGCGGTATCACTTACCCCACGTAAGAGCAGATATATAGTAGCAGCAGTTCTTACAGCACTTCTTGTCTTAGTGCTGCTTTTAAATTTGCCAATTTTCAGAGATACACGTGTTTCAACCTGTGTAGGTACAAGAACTGAGCGTTCAGGCGAGATTGCTGTTGAGCCACTTGTTCAGCGTTTTGTTCCAACAGGTACTTTGATTGAGTATTTAGAGCTTCATTTTGCTGACTGTAATACCGATAATGGATGGATTTCCTTCTCAATTGAGGATAAGAACGGAAGAGAGATTTACCGTGACACTATCAAGATGTGTGATATTCATGGTGATACTTATTATAAATTCGAGCTTAATCTTCCTGTAAAGAAGGGTTCTACTTATTATTTCAAGGTATTTGCTTCAGGTATGCCTTCATGGGATGCTCCAAAGCTCTGGCTTTCAAATAATGTAAAAGATGATGTAAGAGACGTAGTTTTCAGAAATCAGCCAGTAGACAGAAGACTTCAGACAAACGTTGAGATTGGATATGCACAGTTCCACTATATTGGATTCTTCCTTTCGCTGTTTTCTGCAATTTTTGCAGGTGCTACAGTTCTTTTGCAGCTTAATCTTGATGCTGATAAGAGACGTAAAATCTGTATTGGCATTATGCTTCTTATGCCGCTTGTAATGTTTATTGTAACGGAGAGCTTAAACAGCGGATCTGTGTTTAAGAAGACACCAATTGTCTGGATTGTTAACTACATTTTGTACCTTACAATCTATGCTCTGTTCTTTGCAATTACGAACAGACTTCGTTTTACAGTGCTTTTCTCAAACACACTTATTTTCATTATCGCTATCGTTAACTTCTATAAGCTTGAGTTCCGTGGAGAGCCTTTTACATTAAGTGATTTTGCTTCATTCAGTACCGCAATGAACGTTGCTTCTGAGTATGAGATTTCACTTAGATATATGGTTCTTACAACTGGATGTGTATTCCTCCTTATTACAGCAATCGTTTCACGTTTCCGTTATAAGATGAGAAGAATTCGTCCACGTCTTATTATCGGTGCTGTCAGTGTACTTATGGCGGCATTCCTTATTACGTCTCTCTTCAATGCTGACAGATATTCTGCATCAAAGAATCACCTTATGCAGCGTCTTGGTATTGTTAATAACGTATGGAATCAGCCTAAGAACTTTACTGATAACGGTGTTCTTGTAGCTATTACAATGAATGCAAAGTATCTTACGGTATCTCCACCATCTGTTTATAACATTGAGAATTTGAATCATGTTGTAAACGATGTTAATGAGAACTATGGAATTAATATGCTCAACGAGATCCCTCTTGCTGCATATCAGAGATACGCTACTGTTGATACTGATCAGATGCCTAACATCATCTGTATTATGGATGAGTCTTATTCTGACTTTTCACAGTTTGGTGATATTCCATTGTCACAGGAGTACGCTCCATTTATTAATTCTCTTTATGAGAACAGCAATGCCATAAGAGGAGAGCTTTACGTATCAACATATGGTGGTGGTACAGCAAACTCTGAGTTTGAGTTCTTAACAGGTAACTCAATGCTTGGTATGCCACAGGGAAGTATTCCTTACCAGCAGTATCTTGGAAGTGAGACAGGTTCTATTACAAGAACACTTCATAATCTTGGATATAGAACTGTTGCAATCCATCCATATCTTGCAAGTGGATGGAACAGACCACTTGTATACCAGTCAATGCTTTTCGATGAGTTCCTTGCTATTGATGATTTCCCAAACCCTGAGTATGTGAGATCTTACGTAAGCGATCAGTCTTCTTTCGAGAAGGTAATTCAGATTTATGAGCAGAGTCGTGCTGCAAACCCTGAGCAGCCAATGTTCATCTTTAACGTAACAATGCAGAACCACGGTTCTTATACAAAGACATACACAAACTTCGAGCCAGATGTATTCTTTACAACTTCTCCTGGAACTTATCCGGAGGCAGAGCAGTATTTCTCTGTTGCTCATAGAACCGATGCCGCTGTTGAGCAGCTTGTTGAGTATTTCGCAAACTGTGGTGAGCCTACAGTAATCTGCTTCTTCGGAGACCATCTCCCAAGCCTTAAGGATGGTTTCTATGAGATGCTTATGGGTGTAAACGATACTGCTTCTCTTGCACCTGAGCAGATGCAGAAGCTTTATATGACTGACTTCTTTATCTGGGCAAACTACGATGTTTCTATGCCTGAGATTAATCACATCTCACTTAACTATCTGTCTACTCTTGTTATGCAGGTTGCAGGTATTCCACTTACTGAGTATCAGCTCTTCCTTACTAACATTTATGAGAGATTCCCAGTTATTACTACTGTAGGTATTGTTGACGGTGCCGGTAATTATATCGGAGGCACTGACGTGGTAACAGAAACTGACGTATGGAATTATTACAGCGTTCTTGAGTACAACAATGTATTTGGTGATGATGAGCGCTACTCTGTAGTATTCGATTATCCTTTATCACTTGCTGAGGAAATGAATTACGAGCAGGCAATAGGTCACGGTGGCTCTGATGGATTTGTTTCTGAAGGAACTGATGCCATTCCACCTGAGACAAGTGAATTTGCAGTTCAGACAGAAGAGTCTGAACCAGGGTGATTTATGGAAACTGAAAAGAACGAGATTTCTTTTGAAGAACTGGATTTATCACCAGAGATTATGAGTTCCCTCAAGAAGAT
Organism: Saccharofermentans sp.; assembly: GCA_045598005.1. Classification (GTDB taxonomy): domain Bacteria; phylum Bacillota; class Clostridia; order Saccharofermentanales; family Saccharofermentanaceae; genus Saccharofermentans. Next base: position 22,528 of record JAZLLF010000012.1, read on the forward strand.
GGGGGTTAAGCGTCCTACGACTGTTCAGCAGAAGGCAATTCCTCTTCTTATGGATAATATGAGCCTTATTGCAAAGGCTCCAACTGGTACAGGAAAGACGTTCGCTTTTTCCATCCCTATCCTTGAGTATTTAAATCTTGATGCTGACTTTGTACAGGCACTTATTCTGGCACCTACACGTGAGCTTGCACTTCAGATCACTTCCGAAATAAAGACACTTGGCCGCTATATAAATGGTCTTAGAATCTGTTCTGTAATCGGTGGTCAGAGCATGAAGCTTCAGGGCGAAAGACTTGCCAAAAAGCCACAGATTGTTGTAGCAACTCCAGGACGTCTTATTGACCTTGTTTCACGCAAAATGGTTAATATCAGTGACATTTATACTCTCGTTCTTGATGAAGCTGACGAGATGCTTAAGATGGGATTTATTAAGGATATTCGCCGCATTATGGCAATGACTCCTGGAGACAAGCAGATAGCACTATTTTCAGCTACAATGCCTCGTGAGATTCTTGATATCACATGGCAGTTCATGCATGGCGCAGCTGAGATTGATGTAATGCCAAAGGCTGAAGATCATCCTGATATTACTGAATATATAATTAATACTCCTGAGAAGGACAAAGTTTCTGTCATTGAAGCAATACTTAAGAAAGAATCACTTCGTAAGGCGATTGTCTTCTGTAATACAAAGACTCAGACTGAGAAAGTCAGGGATGTCCTTAAAGAACGTGGTCTTTCATGTAAACTTCTTCACGGAAGCATTGGTCAGGGAACACGTAATCGTGTAATGGATGCCTTTAGACTTGATAAGTTTGATATTCTTGTCGCAACTGATGTAATTGCAAGAGGAATTGACGTTGATGATATTGAAGTAGTATTTAATTACGATATTCCAAATGACAATGAATTCTATCTTCACAGAATTGGAAGAACAGGACGAGCAGGAAGATCAGGCCTGGCGTTCTCTCTTATATCTTATAAAGAACGTGACCGAATGGAAGAAATCATTCGTTATACATCATCTAATCCAAGTGAATACGAGATGCCGGAGCTTTGATAACAGGTTCCGGCCTTATTTTTGTCTGAATCCGTCAAGGAATGCTTACTGAAAATTTACAAAAAAACAAAAAATATGAAATTTTTGCGATATTCATCAGGATATAATAGATGGGTGTATTTTTGAAAGTGAGGATATGCTTAATGAATTATTCTAATCACAAGATGGTTCTTGACTGGAATGTATATAAGCAGACAGCTATTACTGCTGCTGAGGAAGGAGCAGTTCTTATTAAGAACGATGGCGCTCTTCCAGTAGCTAAGAATTCTAAGGTTGCTTTATTTGGCCGTATGCAGGCTAATTATTATAAGAGTGGTACTGGTTCAGGCGGAATGGTTAACGTAGACCACGTTGTTGATATTCGTGAAGGTCTTAATGATGACCCAGACATCGAGCTTGATCAGGAACTTATTAAGATTTATGACGACTGGGAGATTGATAACCCAGTTGACCCAGGAATTGGCTGGGGTAATGAGAAGTGGTCACAGGCTGAGATGCCACTTTCTGATGAGCTTATTTCAAAGATGGCTTCAAAGAACGATACAGCTGTCATAATTATCGCAAGAACAGCTGGTGAGGATCGTGATAACACAGCTGAGAAGGGTTCTTTCTACCTTACAGATGGTGAGGAAGAGATGCTTTCAAAGGTTTGTGCTGGCTTTAAGAATTCAATCGTTCTTCTTAATGTTGGTAACATCATTGATATGAGTTTTGTTACAAAGTACAATCCATCTGCTGTTATGTATGTTTGGCAGGCAGGTATGATTGGTGGTACTGCATGTGCAAATCTCGTAACAGGTAAGGCAACTCCTTCCGGATGTCTTACAGATACAATCGCTTTTAACCTCAGCGATTACCCTTCTGACAAGAACTTCGGTAATGTTGATATTATGGAAGATCTTTACTGTGAGGATATTTATGTTGGTTACAGATACTTCTCAACATTTGCACCTGAGAAGGTAATGTATCCATTCGGTTTTGGTCTTTCTTATACATCTTTCGAGCTTTCAAATGTGACATTTGAGAATAATGGTACTGATGTTAAGGCAGGCGTAACAGTTAAGAATACTGGTTCAGTAGCTGGTAAGAAGGTAGTTATGCTTTTCGCTGAGGCACCTAAGGGTAAGATTTCAAAGGCTTCACGTGTACTTGTTGGATATGCTAAGACTCAGGAACTTAAGCCAGGTGAGGAAGAGGCAATCGTTATTGAGACTTCTGCTACAGATTATGCATCTTACGATGACGATGGAAGAGCAGGACATGGCACTGGCTGGATTCTCGAGGCTGGTAATTACAGCTTCTACATCGGTGATAACGTAAGAGATAACGTGAAGGCTGGTTCTTTCGAGCTTTCAGATGACGTTGTTGTAGAGAGTTTAAGATCTGCACTTGCTCCTGTTAAGGCTTTCGACAGAATGAATGGTGAAGGTGCTTTTGAAGCAACTCCACTTCGTAAGAGCCAGAACGTAGATACAAGAATGGAATATGTTCCAGCTGAGATTCCTCAGACAGGTGACAAGGGCATTAAGCTTGCTGATGTTGTAAACGGCAAGAATACAATGGATGAGTTTATTGCTCAGATTTCGGATGAGGATTTGGCTCTTATCATCAGAGGTGAGGGAATGAGCAGCCCTAAGGTAACTACTGGTACAGCTGCTGCCTTTGCTGGTATTACTAAGGAACTTGTGGACATGGGTATCCCAGCACTTTGCTGTGACGATGGTCCTTCAGGAATGCGTATCGACAGTGGTAAGAAGGCTTTCGCTCTTCCTAACGGAACATGCCTTGCTTCAACATTTAACGACGCTCTTAATACTGCACTCTTTGACTGCTTTGGTATGGAGATGGTTATTAATCAGGTAGATACAATTCTTGGCCCTGGTATGAATATCCACAGACATCCACTTAATGGTAGAAACTTCGAGTATTTCTCAGAGGATCCATATCTTACAGGACGCATTGCATGTGCTCAGATTGATGGTCTTGAGAAGCATGGTGTAACAGCTACAATCAAGCACTTCTGTGTAAATAACAGAGAGACAAAGAGACGTCACATGAACTCTGTTGTATCAGAGAAGGCTCTCCGTGAGATTTACCTCAAGGGCTTCGAGATTGCTGTTAAGCGTTCAAATGCAAGAAGCATCATGTCAGTTTATAACAAGATTAACGGCGAGTATGGTACAGCATGTTATGACCTCCACACTGTAATTCTTCGTGAGCAGTGGGGTTATAAGGGTATCGTAATGACTGACTGGTGGGCATATATCAACTATGTTCCAGATACACCATATGCTCGTGGTCTCCGTGAGCACTCACTCATGGCAAGAGCTCAGTGCGACCTCTACATGACATGCTCAAGCGTTACAAGAAATCACCTCGATGAGGCTGATACTTACGAGAATCTCGTAAATGGCAACACAGAACTTATTACAAGAGCTGAACTTCAGAGATGCGCTCGAAATATTATTACTTTCGCAATGAACACACCAGCAATGGCTCGTATGATGGATGATGCTCCAGTTGTTGAGCAGATTGATCGTCCATTCCACGATGATTCAATCGACATTAAGGTTGATAAGTTCTATAAGGTTGACGATGGTTGTGAGATTGAAGTTAACGTAAATACAGCAATCGGTGAAGACTTCACATTCGGTTGTGACTGTACAAAAATTGGTAAGTATAAGTTCGAGCTTATCGGTTCTTCTGACCTCGATCCACTTGCTCAGATTCCAATGACTGTTAAGGCTTCTGGTATCCCATTTAAGGTAGTTACATGGAATGGTACTAACGGTGAGGAAGTTACAATGGTTTCTGCATTGAGATTCCTTTCAAGATACACAACTTTGAGACTCCACTTTGGTAAGGGTGTTTCATTGAAGAAGATCAGAATCACTTATGAGTGTACTTTGGAAGAGGCAGGGTTTGACTGGTAAGGCGCTCGAATAAATTTTTCTGCGAGGGCTTCCGCACTTCGCTTGTGCAGAATACGCAGAAAAATTCATCCTCGCTTGTTTGAGATAATGATTTAACTAATTAACAGCAGGACTTTTGAGTCCTGCTGTTTTGTTGGTTATAAAGTCTATGTAAACGTCTAACTGGATGGTTGCTGCTTAGACTATTGCTTAGATTATTGATTCAAATGCAGTTTTTTGATTCTTTAATCTAAGTGTTTGTCTAACTAATATGGTATTGCTTAGACTATTAGTTAGATTAATTGAAACCCATTCAAATTATGTGGCGAGAGTAATCGTCAGACTTAAGTCTCCAGCGTAAATCATAAGCAATTTTCTATTACAGTCATTTAATGATAGAATACTGAATATGATTAATTAGAAGGGAGACTTTAAATGCGCAGAGATTACTTTATTTGTATTTTCCTTTTGTGTATTTGCTGTTCTCTTTTATTCGTGTGTTTTGCTCCGATTGCTTTGGAGTACGGACTTTTGATTCCACGTGCATTTTCGATTTTTGAGATTATTATGTCATGGCTTTTTGCTGTGGTAGTTCTTGGTGTGATTCCAGTTTATTCAGCAGTTAAGAAGAAGTTCTGGTTTATGGCAGGACTTGCTGTTTATGGCTTCTTTGCTTATCTTCCTGAATGGATTATTCCTGGTCTTGCTGGAAAACTTCAGGGTGATAATGCCAGCATGCTGGCTGTAATTCAGAATTTTATCTGGCGCGCTGTTTACGGAATGGTAAAGGCACCATTTGCTGGCATGATTCCAGCAGTTGGTGAGAAGATTGCACGTGGGCTTTCTGATTGGATTTTGCCTGCAAGTGTTGGAATTTATGTTGTTGTTCAGTTGTTTAGATTCTATAGAGATTCTTATGTTGCTGATCAGCTTGATCCTTCACGTATTGTGGATTCAACAGCCGCAGAGAACAATGGTGCTGCTGTTGCTTCAAGAAGACGTGAGACCAGAGAAGCTGAGGTTTTGGGAACTGTTATTTCAGCTCCAGTTAATTCAGCTCCAAAGACACCTGATGGTAAAGTGGTTGCACCTTCAGCTAATGGTGCAAAGCCAAAATCAACAAGTCAGGTTTTCCCTGTAAATCCTAATCAGCCTGTAAAGCAGCCTCAGGTACCAAATCCAAATAATGGTAATGGTCCTGTTCAGATGCAAAATCCTGTTCATGTACAGAGACAGATTCCAAGTCAGGGTGATACACAGAGGATGCCAGTTCCTAATGCAAAACCAGCGATTGATTCTGATACTAAGGTTATTCATCTTGGTCCTCCAAAGGGTAATAACTGAGCAAAGTTTTGATAATCAAAGTTTTGGTTGCAATAGTTTTTTCTAGTTAGTAGAATATTTTTGGTTTAAGAATAAGTTTAGATGATTTTGGAGATTTAAAATGGCAAAGAATGATAAGCACTGGAAGAATATGATGGCAAACGATGCTGATCATGCGGCTTTGAAGGAGGGTATTGATCCACTCGAGGCTGGACTTGAAGGTCTTACATGGTTTGAGAATCAGAAGAGAATTGTTAAGAAGAACTGGAATAAGACTCGTGAGACATTTGGTGAAGAGGTAGGTAACTCTATTTCTTCAGGTGTACTTGCGCTCTATCTTCTTTTTATGATTCCTTTTGCTGCAGTACACGCATATATTAATGCACCAGTATTTCCAGAAGATATGTTTAATTCAGTGAATTGGTGTCCAATCGTTGATTCTTTCTCAGTTTCAGCATTTCTTGTTACAGCTTTCCTTGCTTCTCTTTTTACAACAATTTATCACTGCATGAAGCATGGTACACCACAGAAGAGAATTTTCCATAAGCTCGATCATATTACAAGTTATTTTGCAATTGTTGGTGTTTATGCTCCAATCTGCCTTGCTCTTGTTGGAAATACTTTTAGTACAGTTATTTTCTTTATTGAACTTGCTCTTGCTATCCTGGGAACATTCTTTATGATTTTTGGATTCCCTAATAACAAGGCTATGACAAAAGTAGCAATTATTGATTACATTGTTATGGGACTTCTTGGCCTTTTGATTATTAAGCCACTTTATGCTGCATGTACAACTGCTTCTTTTTGGCTTATTGTTGCCGGTGCAATTGTTTACGCAGTAGGACTTTTCTTCTATTCAGGAAAGAAATTTAAGTTCTCACATATGGTATGGCACATTCTTGTTGTATTTGCGACAGTATGCCACGTACTTGCCTTTGTTTATTTCCTTAGATAATAGGAATAATTTGATATTTTGAGGTAATTTCAGTGTAATTGAAGTTAATACCGCATGATTTGTTAGAAATAGTATATTTGGGGGGATTTTTATCCCCCCCTTCGTTTTTGCAATTAAAGATTGTTTATTCTATAATCGAAAATTGTTAAAAACGATTTATTTTTTAATAGGAGAAATGTAATGGAAAACTACACAGTTATCGATCAACAGGATGTTTCAAAAGCTCTTGAAATCGCAAACAAGATTAACAACTATTATTATCAGAAGATGGTTGGACAGAGAGATCTGGGAACAGCTCTTCTTCTTACAATGATGGTTAATGGTCATATTCTTATAGAGTCAGTTCCAGGTCTTGCAAAGACTACAGCTGCAAAGACAATGACAGAGGCTGTTAACGGTAAGTTCTCACGTGTTCAGTGTACACCTGACCTTTTGCCTAGTGATATTATCGGTACACAGATTCTCAACTATCAGACAAATGCTTTCGAGACAAAGCTTGGCCCTGTTCATGCAAACTTCGTACTTCTCGATGAGATTAACAGATCTTCAGCAAAGACTCAGAGTGCCATGCTCGAGGTCATGCAGGAGCATCAGGTTACAATCGGTGGTACAAATTACCCAATGCCTGAGATTTTCATGGTAATTGCTACTCAGAACCCAATCGAGCAGGAAGGTACTTACCTCCTTTCAGAGGCACAGCTTGACCGTTTCTTTATCAAGGCAAAGCTTGATTACCCAACAGAGGATGAGGAGCTTACAGTTCTTAACAGAATTGAGGCTGATGTATTCTCAAAGGGATTTGCTGTAACAGACCTTGAGTCAATTGCTTTCCTTCAGAGCCTCGTTAAGAAAATTTATATTGATGAGTCAATTAAGAGATACATCATTAAGATTGTTGATGCTACAAGACATCCAGACAAGTATATTGCGAAGGACCTTGCTGAGTATGTAACAATCGGTTCTTCAATCCGTGGTGCTATCTGCCTCATGGAAGTTTCAAAGGCAGTAGCTCTTCTTTCTGGAAGAGATTATGTTACACCTGATGATGTTAAGTATCAGGTAAAGAATGTTCTTCGTCACAGAATCAGCCTCAACTTTGCTGCTGTTGCTGATGGTATTACAGAAGAGCAGATTATCGATGCAATTATGGGAGCTATACCTACTCCATGAAAAAAGATTACATAACCAGAATTAAGGCTAATGTAAGCATCTACGCAACCAAGAAGACAGGCAACATTCTTGATGGTTCATATACTTCGCTCTTTATGGGAAGAAGTATGAATTTCGAGGATCTTCGCGAGTATATTCCAGGCGATAACATTAAGGATATTGACTGGAAGGCATCCTCAAGAAGCGGTGGAATTCTTGTTAAGCGTTTTGTCGCTGAGAAGAAGCATAACATCATGCTTGTTCTTGATTCAGGTGCAAAGATGCTTGGAGATACTCCTACAGGTAAAGAGAAGCGTGAAGTTGCTCTTTATACTGCTGGTACTATTTCTTACCTTGCCTATAAAAATGGTGATACAGTCGGTGCACTCTATAGCAATAACGGCAAGATGGAGTACCATTCCTGCAGATCCGGTCTTGTAAATGTAGAGAAGATTCTCGCTTACTACGATGCTGCAAGCACAGTAGGCCGCGAAAGCGATCTCAACAAGACTTTAAGCTTCATTGTAAATCACATGAAGAACAAGATGATTATTTTTATCATCACTGATAAGCAGGGAATGAATTCTGTAAGCGATGAGACACTTAAGCGTCTTAAGTGCAGACACGACCTTCTTTACGTTAATATTGGCGACGTTGGAATGACTGACGATGATCTTGTTGATGAGAGTAAGAAGCCTGGATTATTTGCACGTCTTTTTGGCTATGATTCTGTTGACAGATCAGGAAAGACATACGACGTCGATGCTGACAGATATGTACCGGAGTTTATCTCCGAGAATAAGAAACTCTGGAAACTCGAGCAGGAAAGAAAGCGCGAGATTCTTGAGACAAATAAACGTAAGACAGTTAAGCACGGTATTATGAGCGTCGATATTGATGACGAATCAGAAATCGTAATGAAGATTATAGAGTTATTGGAAAAACACAAAAATGCAAACATCCGTTGATTTACAGGGTCCTTTTTACTATTCACTTCCTCTTTTGCTTGGACTGGTTGGACTTGTAGTTCTTCCGCTTATTATTTATGCGATTTACTACTTTATTAAGCACAAGCCAAAGAAGCGTGTTAAAAAGGTTAAACCTCCAAAGCCAGTTAAGCCAAAGCCAGTTAATGTTGAGGCTGTACGTCGTGATTATCTTATTAATATTTCGACTATTAAGGCGAAGTACGATAATAAGGAAATCGATGAGCGTCAGGCTTACCTCCAGTTAAGTGGTGCGGTTCGTAATTTCGTACATGAAGTTACTGGAATTGATGCGCAGAATTTCTCACTTGCTGAGCTTAAGAAGCTTAATATGCCAAAACTTTATGAACTCATTGAGCAGTTCTATAAGCCAGAGTTCTCATATGAGGATCAGACATCAGATATTAACAAGGCATTCTCAGATGCCAGAACGGTGGTGGCACAATGGAGATGACCTATCCTTGGTGTTTCTATATAGGAATCGCCGTTGCTGCATTCATCTTTATATTTACGCTTCGTAACAGCCGTAAGTATAAGGGTGGAAAGCGTGCCGCAAATACTGGTTTCGCAAAAGAAATACCTCATTACAAAAGACTTCTTTTTGAGTATGAATTCTTAAAGATAGTTACAACTATTGCTCTTATTGCGAGCATCCTCTTTGCGTCATTTCTTATGACAAAGCCTGTTGAAGTTCGTTCAACTACAGTCGAGGAGCACCACAGAGATATTTTTATCAGCTTTGATATTTCAACTTCTCTTGATGGCGTTAACCTTGAGCTTTGTGAGGAGCTTAAGAACTTTGTTTCCACACTTAAGGGTGAGAGATTTGGCTTCAGTATTTTTAATGCCAGATCAGTTGTAATTGTTCCACTCACAACTGACTACGATTACGTAATCTCAATGATTGATCAGCTTGAGGCATCAATTGAAGAGGGTCAGGGCGCTGAGTACTACTATCAGCTTAATGACGTTGGTCTTTATGGCTGGCGATTCTCTGGTACTTTAAGTGAGCTTGGAAGTTCGTTCATTGGTGATGGTCTTGCCTTCGCTCTTTATAGTTTCCCAGATCTTGATGAAGAACCAGATCGTTCAAGACTTATCGTATTTGTTACAGATAATGAGTTGAATGACCCTGATGGAAACTCCATCGTTTCTGTTGATGAGGCTTGTCAGCTTTGTAAAGAGAGAGGCGTTAAGGTATTCGCTCTTGCACCTGAATTTGTTGTAGATGAGGCTTCATTTAAGGCTTCTATCGAATCAACAGGTGGCGGATACTACAACACTCGTAAGCGTACTGCCATGCGTCAGATGCTTAAGGACGTTCAGGAGACTGACGTAACTGCAACATATACAATGACAACACGTGTTATCGATGTACCAGAAGCAGCTGCTGTTGGACTTTTGATTTCAGTACTTGTATATGCATTCTGTATAAGGAGGATGAAGATATGATTAATCCAATTATTCCGATTCCGATTTTGCTTATTGCATGTATTGCAGGAATTTTCTTTACACGTAAGGGTGTATGGAATTACATCAGATACATAATTATCATTGTGCTCATTTTTGCACTTAACCTTCGACCTTCAATTCCTTCCGAAAGAGTAATTGTTGTTACAAGTAACATCGATGTTCTTTTTGTTATTGATGACACAATCAGTATGATGGCTGAGGACTATACAAATAAGGGTAAGCCAAGAATGGAAGGTGTCATTGAGCATACACAGATGATTCTTGATGCTTTCGATGGTGCAAGATACTCAGTTGTAACTTTCGATGCTGAGACTGCACTTGCAGTTCCTTATACATATGAGAAGGATCTCATAATGCAGGCTGTGGAGGCGCTTAATGGTGAGGCTGCAGCGTATGCACGTGGTACAAACTTTGACACAGCTTACGATGGAATGCGTAATGCTTTCAGAAGAAGCGAAAGACAGGGTGAAGACGAAGCAAATACAGAGGCTTCAGATAATCGAATCCAGATTGTTTTCTTCATGAGTGATGGTGAGATTACTGATGACAGCCGTTTGAGAAGCTTCGAAGAGCTTGCTGATTATATTGACGCTGGTGCTGTTCTTGGTTATGGAACATCTCAGGGTGGTTACATGCAGGCAAGAATGAACCCCCTCGATGAAGAGGTTGACTACATAGAGTATTATAACGATAACTGGGTTGCTGTACGTGCAACTTCAAAGATCGATGAGGACAACCTTGAAGATATCGCACATGATCTTGAACTCGATTATTACCACATGGTAAACAAGACTTCTATTAACGAAGCAATCGATAATATCAAGGACGCTATCGAAGAGGAAGAGTATTCACGTAACGAAGCACGAGGAGAAGGTTTCCTTGAACTTTATCCTTATATCGCTGCAGGATTATTAGTCTTTGTTGTATACGATACAATTTACTATCGTAATAAATTAAGTAAGGAGGGTTGATATGAAAAAAAGAATTTTAATGTTTGTTTATATCATCGCCATTCTTCTTGCTGCAAAGCAGTTTTTGAATTATCAGTACAATAACTATGTACTTGATCACTATAACAAGGGTGACTACTCAATTAATGAGAATCTTCTCTTGTCGCTGAACATCTTCGAGACATATATTGCCCACTACAATAACGGCAATATCCTCTACCAGAACATGCAGTTTGAGGCAGCACTTCAGGAATATGAGAAGGCTCTTAAGTGCTGGGATTTGGGTGAGGAAGAAGAGTGCTCTGTGAGAATTAATATGGCTCTTTGTAAGATTGGTCTTCTTGATGAGGACTTCTCTGATCCAGAGAACATCGAAGAGTCACTTGAGCTTCTTTATGAAGCAAGAGACATCCTCCTTGAGAACGGATGTGCTACTGACGATGACGATGGTCATAGCAAGAAGGCACAGAAGCTTAAGAACGAGATCGATGACATGATCGAGCAGCTTGAGAATCTCCAGGAGCAGTACGAGAACCCACCTGAGGAGACAGATCCTTCAGATTCATCTGATCCTTCAGACAGCAGTGATCCTAGTGATAATTCTGATCCATCTGATACTTCTGACCCAAGTGAGACAACAGATCCTTCAGATCCATCCGAGTCTTCTGATCAGAGTGATCCAAGTGAGACATCTGATGGTTCAGAACCTTCTGATACAACTGATTCAACAGATAATCCATCAGATCCAAGTAATGTCTCAGGAACACCTACACCAACTGGTGGAGCTCAGGGAACTGGCACACCTACACCTACTGGTGGAGCACAGGGAACTGGTACTCCTACACCTACAGGTGGAGCGCAGGGTACAGGTACACCAACACCTACACCTGGTGGTCAGGGTAACGGAACTCCAACACCTACACCTGGTGGTTCATCCGGAAATGATAGAGACACTCGTCCATCTCCACGTGAAGGATTTGAGAACTTCAGAGATTTCGAGGAATATATCCGTGGTGAGTTGTCAGAAGCAGGTGAAGAAGCTTACCGCAGAAGACAGAATGAACTTGAGGACTATAACAACTACAATAGTCCATATACGGGTTACGGAAGAATCTGGTAATAATAGTTTTTAACTGATAACCGCTTCAAAGTGATTAATAGTCACCTTGAGGCGGTTTTTGTTTTCACTATAGTGCGATAAAGTCTTGTCACCAAAACCACCAGGGGTTATTATTTTCTCTATGGGAAAGAGACGTTTAACAATTAGCAATCAGACAAAGGGAATTTTGTGCATTATTGCAGCTGCAATTGGATTCTCGCTTATGACTTTCTGCGTAAGACTTGCAGGCGATATTCCAACAATGCAGAAGGCATTTTTCAGAAATGCTGTTTCTCTTGTGGTTGCTTTTTTTATGCTTCTTAAAGCAGGCGAAGGGTTCAATATCAAAAAGGAATATCGAATGGATATTTTCTATCGCTGCCTTTTTGGATGTACCGGAATGGTTGCAAATTTCTACGCTATTGACCGAATCGCCATTGCGGATGCGAATATGCTTAATAAACTTTCTCCATTCTTTGCAATTTTGCTTTCGATACCTATTCTTAAGGAAAAGCCTGCAAAGAGGGATATCTTTGCAACAATTATCGCTTTTATCGGAGCAGTTTTTATTGTAAGACCTACTTCCGGAATTGCATCTGTGCCAGCCCTCTGGGGTGTATATGGTGGATTTGGCGCAGGCCTTGCTTATGTTTTTGTAAGACGAGTTTCTGCTAAGGGATGTAAAACTTCGCAGATTGTACTTTGTTTTTCAGCGTTTTCCTGCATGATTACGCTTCCATTTTTTATCTTTAATCCGGCGCCGATGTCTTTAAGACAGATTATAATTATGACTCTTGCAGGCGTATTTGCTTCCATGGGTCAGTTTGGAATTACATCCGCATATAAATTTGCTCCTGCAAAAGAAATCTCGGTATTTGACTACACTCAGGTTATTTTTGCAGCAATGTGGGGCATCCTTTTCCTGCACGAAATTCCTCTCGTCACGAGCATTGTCGGATATGTTATTATCATAGGTGTCGCAGTTTGGCGCTGGTGGTATAATTTGAAGCACGGCGAGTCTTGAATATTTTTGGAGAATTAATATGACTAAGGTAAGTGTTTTTATTGCTGAAGGTACAGAAGAGGCAGAGTGCCTTATTACAGTGGATCTTTTAAGAAGAGCTGGTTTTACAGTAGATCTTGTTTCAATTACTGATTCACGTGAAGTTACATCTTCACATAATGTTAAGGTAATTGCTGATTATACTTTTGCTGAAGCAGATTTTTCTGATTCAGATATGCTCTTTGTACCTGGCGGAGTACCAGGTGTTCCAAATCTTACAGCACACGAGGGTCTTGCTGAGCTTCTTAAGAAGTCAGCAGCAGAAGGTAAGAAACTTGCTGCAGTCTGTGCAGGTCCATCAGTTCTTGGTGTGCTTGGTCTTCTTGATGGGAAGAAGGCAACATGTTTCCCTGGATGGGAAGATAAGCTCCTTGGTGCCACATATACTGGCGAAGGTGTTGTAACTGACGGTAATATCACAACAGGAAGAGGCCTTGGCTTTTCAGTTGATCTTGGTCTTGAACTTATCAGAGTTCTCGGAGGCGAAGAACTTTCTAACGATATTAAGGGCAGAATTCAGCATCCAGAGACAATTTAAAATTTTACAGGTGAAAAATGGGAATTATTAAGAAATACACATCGGTTAGTTTAATTTTAAGAATATTTTGTGGTCTTGTTCTTGGTGCACTCCTCGGAATATTCCTTCCAGGTCTTACAGGAATCTCACTTCTTGGTAAGGTGTTTGTAGGAGCACTTAAGGCTATAGCACCAATTCTTGTATTCATGCTTGTTGCAAGTGCACTTTCAAAGGCGCAGCCAGGTATCGGTGCAAGATTCAGAACGATTGTGTTCCTTTATATGCTTAGTACACTTCTTGCTGCAGTAGTTGCTGTTGTTGCAAGTTTTGTATTCCCTGTAACAATGAAGTTAAGTGAAGGTGCAGAAGGATCAAGTTCCCCAAGTGGAATTGGAGAAGTTCTTGGAAATCTTCTTACAAACATGGTTTCAAACCCAATCGCTTCACTTGTAAATGCAAACTATATCGGTATCCTCTTCTGGGCAATTATCTTTGGTCTCGGACTTAAAAAACTTGCTTCTGAGACAACACTTGCTGCAATTTCTGATATTGCTTCAGTTATCTCACAGGCTGTTCATTGGGTTATTGAGTTTGCTCCATTTGGTATCGTTGGTCTTGTATTCGAGGCTGTTTCAGAAAATGGCCTTTCAATCTTTACAGATTACGGAAAGCTTTTGCTTCTCCTTGTAGGAAGCATGCTCGTTGTAGCTCTTGTAGTAGATCCAATCGTAGTTGCAATTGCGCTTCGCCGTAATCCATATCCACTTGTATTCAGATGTCTTAAGGATTCTGGTCTTACAGCGTTTTTTACAAGAAGTTCTGCTGCCAACATTCCTGTTAACATGCAGCTTTGTGAGAATCTCGGACTTGAGAAGGATTTCTATTCAGTAGCAATTCCTCTTGGTGCCACAATCAACATGGATGGTGCAGCTATTACAATTACAATTATGACTCTTGCTGTTGCAAGAACAATGGGAGTTGCAGTTGATTTCCCAACAGCACTTATTCTTAGTGTAATTGCAACACTTGGTGCATGTGGTGCTTCAGGAGTTGCAGGTGGTTCACTTCTTCTTATTCCTATGGCATGTTCACTCTTTGGAATTGGAAATGACATTGCGATGCAGGCTGTTGCTGTTGGATTCATTATCAGCGTAATTCAGGATTCAGTTGAGACTGCACTTAACTCAAGTGGTGATGTTATGTTTGCAGCTACTGCTGAATACCATGACAGAATCAAGCGTGGTGAGAAGGTTAGTAAAATAGGCTGATTATTATTGATAAACCATGGAAGAGCCAAAGAAGTACTCAGGAATTAACAGACTTATCAGAAGCGGTGCACTCCAGATCCTTATGGATAAGAGAATGGATGGTACTTTTGCGGAGTTTTTTGAGGACTGGAAGTGGATATTCTCATATTCAAACAGATATAAGGGTGTAATTTTCCTTTATACAGTTCTTGGTATCATTAGTTCTGGTCTTGCTCTTCTTTCAGCTTATGTGGGCAGAATAATTATCAATATTGTTGTGAGCCGTGAGATTAGTCATATCTGGCTTTTAATAGCTCTCATGGTTTCTTCAAGTCTGATTTCACTTGTATTTACTTCGGTTATGAGCCGAATTTCCACAAAGATTACAATCCATGTAAATAATGATATTCAGGGTGATATTTTTGACAGAATTATTGATTCTGACTGGATGAAATTATCTGAATACTATGGTGGAGATATTCTTAACAGATTTAATTCTGATGTAGGCACAATATCTTCAAACGCTGTGTCCTGGATACCTAACATGATTATTAATTTATGTACGTTTATTATGACGTTCATTATTCTCATTCGTCTTGATATCGGTATGGCGGTGATTGCTCTTCTTGCGGGCCCTTTGCTTTTGGTCATTTCAAGATTTGTAATGAGACGTATGCGTGAATACAGATCCAGGATTCTTAAGCTTAATTCTGAGATGATGTCATTTGAAGTTGAGTCATTTTTCAATCTCGATATGATTAAGTCTTATGGCATTATGGACTACTATTCAAGACGTCTTCGTTTCTGGCAGAAGAAGTATCGTGACTATACGCTTGATTACAACAAATTTGAAATTAAGACAAATATTGTAATGTCATCCCTGTCGGCAATTATTTCGATTATTGCCATGCTTTACTGTGTGTTCCTCTTATGGACGAATCGTATTCTTTTTGGTGACATGACATTCTTCCTTCAGCAGAGAGAACTTCTTACAGGAAAGTTCAATTCCCTTGTTTCAACATTTCCAAGTATGGTTAATAGTGCCGTTTCTGCTCATCGTGTGCGTGAGCTTGTTGAGCTCTCGAAAGAAACTCATGACAGAGATTCGTTAATAGAAATGCAAAAGGATTCTGATCACGGAATTTCCGTTAAGGTAGAGGATGCGACTTTCGCTTACAGGGAAGGCGCTGAAGTTTATATAGACAGTAATTTTTATGCAAAGCCTGGCGAAATAGTAGCTATCCTGGGTTCTTCCGGTGGTGGAAAGACAACTCTTATGCGTATGCTTCTGGGACTTGTTGAACCACAGAAGGGTAAGGTTACAATGAGCTCCATGTCATCTTCTTCTGAGAATAAGGATGTTCCAGTTAATGCTGATTTGCGAGAGCTCTTTTCGTATGTTCCTCAGGGGAATACGGTCATTATGGGTACTGTTGCTGAAAATATGCGAATGGTTAAGGAAGATGCAACTGACGAAGAGATTATTGAGGCACTTAAGACAGCCTGTGCCTGGGATTTTGTAAAGGATCTTCCTGAAGGAATAAATAGTAAGTTAAGTGATAACGGTCGCGGAATTTCAATGGGCCAGTGCCAGAGAATCTCGATTGCCCGTGCACTTTTACGTGATGCTCCGATTGTTCTTCTTGATGAAGTTACAAGTGCCCTTGATATTGATACTGAGCGTGAAGTTCTTCATAACATAATTACTGAAAAACCAAATAAGACATATATTGTAGCAACTCACAGACCAAGTGTTCTTAATCAGGCGACCAGAGTTTACAGAATTAAAGATAATAAGATTTGCGAGCTGACTTCTGAGGAACTTGATAAGCTCATTACGTCTTACATTGAGTGGTAATTAATTTTTCAAAGCAAAACAAAACCCGAAGTTAAACTTCGGGTTTCATTAATTTATATAAACGATACTTCAAAAATCTATTAAAGCATTGAGAGGATATCATCAAGCATATCCTTGCATCTTTCACCTTCGATACCGAAGTCCATTTCCTTGTAGCTCCAGTAACCACGTGCAACGTTGTACTTCTTGAATACATCATTGATATCCTTAAGCCATCTGAATGTATCTTCTGGTGTAGCAAGATCGATTACGCCGTACTCACCACAGTAAACAGGAACGCCCATCTTCTCACAGTGGTCAAGAGCTGGCTTAAGAAGAACTTCGTACATCTGAGGACCAACTTCTTCAATATCTTCCTGGAAGATAGCAGCTGCAAGGTTACGGTCGATTCTTTCAGAGATCGCACGATACTCTGAAAGCTCACCTGGGTATGCGATTCTGAAGTCAGAAGGCATAGCCTTAATCCAGTAAGCACCCTGATGTGTAAAGATGATTGGCTCGTAGCAGTGGAAAGTAAATACTACCTTGTCATCCTCTGGTGAAGAAAGAAGTGGAACTGTTGTTACGCTGTTGTAGCAAACACCACCATAGATAATCCATGAATCTGGAGCAACTGTCCTGATTTCCTTTACGCACTTTCTTGCGATTGCATCCCACTCAGCATGTACTTCGTAAGCAACGATCTCATTAAGAAGCTCGAAGCAAACCATGTCTGAATCCTTGCCATAACGTGAAGCGATTTCCTTCCACATACGATAGAAACGATTCTGATACATCTCATCGTGGAAGAAGATTGTCTTATCTGTATCACATAGTGGGTCAAAGTTATAACCAAATGTCTGGTGAATGTCGATGATCATGTGAAGACCATACTTACGGCACCACTCAACACAGTTTGTGATGTACTGGAATCCCTTTTCCTTAAATGTTCCGTCTTCCTCTTCAATTACCTGATAATCAACAGGTACTCTAACGTGATCAAGACCCCATGAAGCGATACGCTCAATGTCTTTCTCTACGATAAATGTGTCAAAATGATCATAACTGAACTCTCTGTACTGTGAGAGCCATCCACCAAGATTAATTCCTCTTTCAAATCCAGGAAACTTACGCATATGAAAATCCTCCAGGTTAAACCATATTAATAATGGAATCTTATTAAATTTATGCCGTTAAAAATATCAGATTAATGATTATTTTGTAATTTTCAGGACATTCGTTTCAAAAAATACAGTATACTTATTACACGTTAAGAATAAGGGGATAGATTATGCAGTACAGGAGAGACGGAATTTCGGCGATAGGCTATGGATGTATGCGATTTACATCCAAGGGTGGAAAGATTGATTTTGAGAAGGCAGAGAAGGAGATTTTACGTGCTGTTGAGATGGGTATAACTTATTTCGATACAGCTTATATTTATCCAGGAAGCGAAGATGTTTTGGGACGAGTAGTTGAGAAGCATAATCTTCGTGACAAGATTTTAATTGCAGATAAGCTTCCACAGTACCTTTGCCTTACAAGAGCTTCACTTGATAAGTATTTTAATGAGCAGCTTAAGAGAACAAGAACTACTTATTTCGATTATTTCCTTATGCACCACATGACTGACTACTCCACATGGGAGAAACTTCAGGCTGTTGGTATTGAGGAGTGGATTGCTGAGAAGAAGGCTTCTGGCCAGATTCGTAATATCGGATTCTCTTTCCATGGAAATACAAAGGCATTCGAGTCAATTCTGAATGCTTATGACTGGGACTGCTGCCTTATTCAGTATAACTACATGGATGAGCATACACAGGCAGGAAGAGCCGGCCTTGAGGCAGCTGCTAAGAAAAATATCCCTGTAATGATTATGGAGCCTTTAAGAGGAGGAAAGCTTGTTGATCTTCTCCCAGCAAAGGCTAAGGAAGAGATTAGTCAGCATCCAAGTGGCAGAAGTGCCGCAGAGTGGGCTTTCCGCTGGCTTTGGAATCAGCCAGAAGTTACATGTGTTCTTTCAGGTATGAATTCCATTGAGATGATTGAAGAGAATGCAAGAATCGCAGGAGATGCCATGCCTGGAAGTTTTGGAGATGAAGATTTTGCCATGATTGAGAAAATCAAGGGTTACATCGCAGAGACTACAAAGGTTAACTGTACAGGCTGCCGTTACTGCATGCCTTGCCCTGTAGGTATCGATATTCCAGCACTTTTCCGCTGCTATAACCATATGTATTCAGAGACCAAATCTTCAGGTCGTAATGAGTACATGCAGTCAACTGCGCTCATGGAAGGAACTGTCTTTGCAGATAAGTGTATTAAGTGTGGTAAGTGCGAGAAGCACTGTCCTCAGGAACTTAAGATTCGTGATCTTTTGAAGGAAGCAGATAAGGCCGTTCGCCCTCCTTATCAGAAGGTTGCAATTTCTGTAACTCGCCGCTTCATGCTCGGCAAAAAGAAGAAGGATAATAAGTAATGAAGGACCTTTGGAACTACCTTAAGGAAACTACAAAGCCGATTGCGCTTTACGGCACAGGAGATGGTGCCGATAAGATTATTGCAAAGCTTAAATTAGATGGCACTTACGATAAGGTAAAGGGTATCTTTGCAAGCAGCGGTTTTGTTCGCGAAAGGTATTTCCACGATTTCCGAGTTGAATCTTTCGAGGCATGTCATGAGCGTCTTGGCGACATGATTGTACTGATGTGCTTTGGCACTTTCCGAAGTGACGTACTGGAGAATGTGCGCCGCATCTCTTCTTTGTGTGAGTTTTATGCTCCAGACGTTCCTGTGTACGGAACTAATATTTTTGATGAAGATTTTTATAATTTAAATCGCAGTAAGATAGAGGAAGTTACGTCAATTCTTGAAGACGAGTTATCTATACGAACCATGAATAATACTGTTGTTAATAAACTTACAGGTGACGTGGTACCTCTTTATGAGTGCGAGACAACTGAAGAAGAGATTAACTCATTAATTAATTTGTGTGAGGATTCAACTTATGTTGATCTTGGCGCATATAACGGAGACACGATTATTAAGTACACTTCTGTTTTTGATGGAATTTCGAAGATTTATGCTGTGGAACCTGATAAGCGTAACTTCCGTAAACTTCAGAAAAATACTGAAGAGATTGCATCTGGAATTGAGATTAACTATTTTAATGCCCTGATTTCTGACCACGTTGGTGTTACGTATCTTGATGATAATAAGGGACGTGGCGTTCACGAGGGCAGCAGTGGAATTGAAGTTATGTCCACAACTGTAGATGAGATTTTGGAAGGTGCGAAGGCCGATTTTATTAAGTTCGATGTTGAAGGTAATGAACTAATTGCAATCGAAGGCGCACGCAATACTATTTCAAAATATAAGCCAGCCATGAACATTGCCTGTTACCATAGAAGCGAAGATATATTTACAATTCCACTTAAGGTTCTGGAAATTAATCCTGCCTATAAGGTTTATATGCGTCATTTGCCACATGTTCCAGGCTGGGACACTGAATTTATATTTGTGTGATGTTTTGCCATGAGTGATATCAAGAAACCAAAGATGGAACTATTTAAACTTACAAAGGAACAAATCAAAAGAAGAATTATTCTTTTGATTGTTCTTCTTGTGCTTTTGGTATTTGCAATCATTGGAGATCTTAATCTTGGAGTAAGTTTTTATAACTATGAGTCTTCAAAGCTTCCATCTGAGTTTGACGGCTATAGAATTGTTCAGATTTCAGATTTCCATAACAGCAACTTTGGCCCTTCTGGTAAAGCTGTCGCTGATAAAACGCGTGAACTTGATCCTGACATTATCGTTATTACAGGTGACTTCATTGATTCGCGTAATACTAATATGGCCAAGGCCATTGAGTGTGCAAGATTACTTTGTGAGATTGCACCAGTTTATTACATTAATGGTAATCACGAATGCAGATTTGATATCGATGAGCAGATAGAATTTTACAGAGATTTACAAAGTGCTGGTGTTGTAGTTCTTATAGACAGTGTGAGAACTTTGTATTCACCTTCTTCGGAGGATTCTTATATTAATCTCATAGGTCTTGATGACTTTAACCGTAATATGCTTCAGGAACTTGATATACCGGATTCATTTAATCTTGTCCTGGCGCATAAGCCGCAATACATCGATGAGTATGCTGCTGGTGGTGCGGATCTTGTCTTATCTGGTCATGCTCATGGAGGGCAGTTCAGACTTCCATTTATAAATGTTGGCTTTGTAGCTCCAGACCAGGGATTTTTCCCTAAATATACAAGTGGAATTTATGAATACGAAGATGCTACAATGGTTGTCTCACGAGGAATCGGTAACAGTGCCCTTCCTGTAAGAATTTTTAATAACCCTGAGATTGTAGTCGTTGATTTACATGTAGCTTGATGGAGGCTTATATAAATGCAGAGATTTCTGGTTTGTTCTGATATTCATGGAAAAATTAAAAATTTTGAATATGCATTAAGAGAAGCTCTTTATGAGAATATTGACGGAGTAATTCTGGCTGGTGATTTCGAGATGGATATCAGCACGATTAAGGCTCTTATTAACGAGCTTTCGGGAGAGAATTGCGGAGTAAAGCTCTATGCAGTAAGAGGTAACTGCGATTCTTCTGGTATGGCTCAGGGTGCACCTGATTTTCAGCTTTTTAATCTTAACGATAAAGTGAAGTGTTTTCTTACACATGGGCATAACTATCAGGTTAAATATGACCTTGATACTTTGCAGTATGTTGCTGAATATAAGGGTGCTGCTGTCTGCGTTTATGGTCATACTCATATTTATGAGGACAGGGTAATTGGTAAAACCAGATTTATTAATCCAGGCGCACTTCGCGGTGGCTTTGATAAGCCAAGTTATGCGCTGTTAACTGTCGATGGAACAAAAATCGACGTATTAAAGAGAGTAATTAACTGAAAAAACAGCTTTTTTGAGTAAGTTTTTGGATAGTTGGGCAAGTTGTCCTTTCACGGCATATTGTGTAAAGTATATGCGTTATTAGTAAGGATGGATTTTTTATGCAGTGGTATATGTACATTTTGTGGGCACTTTTGTGGATCGTTGTAGCGGTAGTCGGAGGATATCTTCTCATCTGGCTTGTTACACCATACTTTATTAACCCTAAGAAAGAATACGACAAGAACAGCAAGTTCTATCGCTGGCTTCTTAACAGTTCCACAGGAATTGCCATGAAGATTATGCGTATTCGAATCATTACTACAGGTTTCGAGAAAATTCCTGAGGATTCACGTTTCCTTCTTGTCTGCAACCACAGATCAAATTATGACCCAATCGTCTCATGGTATGCGTTCCGTAAGTACACTCCTGCTTATATTTCAAAGCCAGAGAACTTTGATGTACCTATTTATGGCCGCATGATTCGTAAGTGCTGCTTTATGTCAATTGATCGTCAGAATCCACGTAATTCGATGACAACAATCATCAGAGCAATTAAGCTCATTAACAGCAATGAAGTTTCAGTTGCAGTTTATCCAGAGGGAACAAGAAGCAAGAAGCTTCGCCTTTTGAAGTTCCATAATGGTGTATTTAAGATTGCCCAGAAGGCAGGCGTTCCAATTGTTATTGCTACAATTCAGGGCACTGAGAAGGTTTACAAGAACTACCCTTGGAAGCATTCTGATATCCACATTGATATCCTCGATGTTGTTCCAGCTGAGGTAGCAAAGGAGCAGAAGACTGAAACCACAGCAGAGTACGCTCGTAACCTTATGCTTCACTATCTCCCTTATGAGGAGAACAAGGCTGAGCTCGATAAGCTCGCTGCTGCTTCTGAAGTAACTACTGAAGAATAACAGCACCCATATTTTCGAAAGCAAAAACATGAAGGTCTCGTATTTACGAGGCCTTTTCTTCGCTTATAATTAATGGTAACTACTAAGACAGGTGGAATAAGGTATGGGTAAAATTAAAAACGTAGCGATTCTTGGATGTGGCGCAGTAGGCCTTTACATACTCTGGGGACTTTCCCATAAGTCTGATGTAAATGTGATAGTTGTTGCTGATGGAGAGCGCAAACTTCGCTATGAGACAAATGGTTTTGTAATTAACGGTGAGCCATATTTTCCTTCTGTGAAAACCCCTGAAGAAATCTATAATCCTGACCTTCTGATTGTTGCAACAAAGTATAACGCTCTTAATGGAGCACTCCCTGATATTAAGGCAGTAACTGGGCCTGATACCATGGTCATGAGTCTCATGAACGGTGTCGACAGCGAAGATACAATTGCTACAGTTATTCCTTATGAAAAGATAATTCATTCTCTTATAAAAGTTGCATCTGAACGTAGTGGTAACAGCGTTAAGTTTGATCCTGTTACAACCATTGGAATAATCTATGGTGAGAAGGATTTATCCCGTGGTGATGCACGTGTAAATATGCTTAATGATCTCTTTAGAGATACTGGCCTTAACTATCGTTCAACCGATGTAATTATGAGTGAGATCTGGAGTAAATTCAGACTTAATGTTCCTAATAATCAGGCACAGGCAATGCTTGGTGTCGGAGTCGGCTGCTATGAGGACAGCGTCCATGCTGAATTTATTCGCCGTAAACTCTGTGATGAAGTAGATAAAATTGCTGAAGCAAAGGGTATTGATATGTCTTTGTCAGACACATCTTCAAGTCGTGGAAGTAAAGTCATGAAGCGTGCACGTTATTCAACTTTGCAGGATCTTGATTCTAAAAGACACACTGAAGTTGATATGTTTTCCGGAGCAATTATTAAGATGGGTAAGGAACTTGGGATTCCAACACCATACAATGAATTCGCCTACCATATGATTAAAGCCATGGAAGAGAAGAACGACGGGCTTTTTGATTATGAATAGTTTTGATATGTGAGCGCCAAAAGCGCCTAAAAATACCAAAGTTTTGAAATAAAGTATAAGCGAATACTTTTAATATATCTTTGACATCTGAATTATAAAGGAGACTACTATGGACTTTTCTAACTGGAAGTGGCTTAACGAGAGTTCAATTGAGATTAACGAGGACGAGATTTCAATCTACGCTCCAGGACATACTGACTGGTTTAATAATCCAGTTCCAGAGGCAGATGGAAGTTTGTCAGCACCAGTTTCAAATGCACCTTTTTTCTACACAGATGTTGAAGGTGATTTCAGTTTCAGTGTAAAGGTAACACCTAACCATATAAGCGATTATGATGCATGTGCAATCATGTGCATTGAAGATGAGAATATCTGGATGAAAGCTGCTTTCGAGAAGACTGATTTTGGCACAAAGGCTGCAGTCTGCGTTGCAACAAACGTAATTTCTGACGATGCTAACGGCTGTAATATTGAAGGTCCATCCGTATGGCTCAAGGTATGCCGTGTCGGAAATATTTTTTCAGCACATTATTCTCTTGATGGTGTAACTTACAATATGGTTCGACTTTTCAATCTTCCTGCCAAGAAGTCAATCAAGGTAGGTATCGAAGCGCAGTCTCCAGCTGGCGAAGGTGGAATGAGACTTTATTCTGATATGAAACTCGAAATGATTACAGTTAAAAACTTAAGAGCAGGAATTTAATCGAGGTGCACATGAAGATTTTTATTACAGGTGGAACAGGAAATATCGGACAGAACGTAGTGCTCGAGCTTTTAAAGCGAGGCCATGAGATTAAGCTTTTGACACGTAACGCATCACGTGTCCCAGCGTTTAACTCCATGCCAGGTGTTACTATTGTTGAAGGTACAATGCATAATCACGAGCTTATTAATTCAGCTCTTAAAGACTGTGACGCACTTATTCACATCGCTCTTGGCTGGGGTAACGACCCTGTAAATATGCTTGATCACGATACACGTGAGACAGCTTCACTTCTTGATATGGCTGCAAAAAATGGGCTTAAGAACTTTATCTACACAAGCTCAACAGCAGCAACTGGTGATCTTGGAAGTGGTCTTGATGAGACATGCGCTTATAGACCTGGAGATCTTTATGGTTCAACAAAGGCTGCATCTGAAGTGTACTGCCTTGGCTTTAGACAGTACTATAGTGAGCAGGGTGGCTATGGTGACAAGGTAACACTTCGCCGTAACATCATAAGACCAGGTTACACATACTCAAATCCAATGGTTGAAGGTGGTGCATCCCAGTCAGATCAGCGTTTCTTCAACATGGCTCTTAAGATTATGAAGGGTGAAGACCTTGAGTTTGATATCAACGATGGAACACAGTTCCTTTCAGGTGCTCAGATTGCACTTGTATATGCTGACCTTATTGAGAGTGATCTGAATGAAGAGATTTTCTTTGCTCTCGGAAGCAATTTTATTACCTGGGCAGATATCGCCAAGAAGGCTTTGGAGCTTGTACCATCTTCTACAAGTAAGATTATTGTTACTGGTGAGGAGCATCCTCATAGTCTTTACGATGTAAGCAAGGTTAAGAGAACTTTTGGCTATGAGTTCGATTCATGGGAAGGCATTATGGCTCACGTTGAGTGGAATCTCGAGCGCGCAAAGATGAGTCTTGAGGGTAAGGAGCTCTATAATACTAATCACGAGTACAGTTATAATTGATTTTGCATTATCTTGACTTCGAAATGCCTATGTTGCTTATAGCACATAGGCATTATTAATGCTTCCATTACTATCCGAAGGTCGACAAACCCCAGGTACAATGGTACGATAACTAATATGCTATTTTAAATAAAAGACTCGGAAAGAGGTAAAAATAAATGTATCCTGATTTGGATAAGAAAGCGGCATATTTGTTCAACCATTCTCTTGCTAAGAAGAGCCTGGATCTTCATAGTGATCATGAGATTAAGTATGCTGACCTTTATGAGGATTATAGCGAGAAGAAAAAGCAGATTCTCGCATCAAATGTAGTTTCCTTTGCACCTGTTGTTATTAAGGAAGATTTGAAGATTATCGATATTCATCCAATTCTTGTAACAGATGATAAGCGTTTTGTTCAGACTGTTTATGTGAAGCTGCTTGGTCGTCAGGCTGAGGATTCTGCTGTCAACAATGCTAATGAACTTTTGAAGTCAAAGAAGATGACAAGAATTGATTTCATTAAGGCGATTGCTGATTCAGATGAGTTTAAGAAGCGTAATGTTATTCTCACTGGTTATGACAGACTCCCACTTGATTTCTTCCTTCAGTACGAAGGCAAGGAATTCATTGATATGGCTTATATCATGATTCTTGGAAGACTTCCTGATAAGACTGGTAAGAAGAACTATTTAAGAGTTTTGAAGATTGGTGAGTTGTCATCAGTTGAAGTTCTTCATGATTTGCTTTATTCAGTTGAGGGTCAGGAAAATCATCTCGTTATTGATGGTCTTGACGAAGCATACAAAAAGAGAATTAAGCACAAGAAGCTTTATTCCAGAAGATTCATTGGTAAGATTGCCAAGTTCCTGAATAATCTCCGTCATATTAATGCAAGAGTTAACAGTCTTGCTGAAGATGTTATGGAGATGGATGAGATTCAGTCTAAGAATGCTGAAGTATTTGCTGAGCATATTAATGAAGTTCAGATTCAGCTTACACTTTTGAGCGGTCACGTTGACAGACTTAAGAGACAGTTCAAGAACCTTAGCGCAAGTTCAATTAGAACTGAGAAGGATGTTCTCGCTTTCGGTGAGAGCATTAAGAAGGCTGAGGCTGAGATCGCAACTATTACTGATAACATTCATACTCTTAACAGAGCTCGTGAGGATGTTGATCTTTATGTTCATGAGATTGGTGATAATCTCAATGCGGTTAATAAGGCAAGAGAAGAACTCGACATTTTTGCACATCAGATTGGTGACAATGTTACAGCTCTTAACCGTGAAAGAGAAGAGCGTGATGCAATTGTAAATCAGATCAGTCAGAACGTTAATGCCCTTAATGAGGTTGCTGATTTCGTTCAGCAGATTGGTAAGAATGTTAATGCTCTTAATGAAGTTGCTGAGGATTACAGACGTAATGGCAGTGGTGTTAACCCACAGGATGTGGCTCTTCTTAATAATGAAGTTGCTAACATTAAGGTTCAGCTTAAGAGAATGAAGGAATCTTCTGTTGCAGTTCCTTCTAATACGGAAGTTCAGCCTTCTAATCAGTCTGTACCTTCAGTTGTTCCTTCAAATGACAACGAGTATGAGTCAATTGATTATTTTGATTTCGAGAATCATTTCAGAGGCTCAAGAGAGAGTATCAAGAAGGTTCAGGAGATTTATCTTCCTTATTTCGAGAACAGAAAGAATGTGCTTGATCTTGGATGTGGAAGAGGCGAGTTTACAGAACTTCTTAAGGATAACGGCGTAGGTGTTACAGGTGTTGACATGTATGAGCCTTATGTTGAGTACATGAAGATGCTTGGACTTCCTGCAGTTTATGACGATGGTATCGCTTACCTTAAGAAGATGGACAAGACTGACGGTATTTTTGTAGGTCAGGTTGTTGAGCACTTGTCTATCGGTCAGATTATTGAACTTTGTAATACAGCTTATGAGAAGCTTACAGAGGGTGGATATCTCATTATGGAGACTCCAAACCCTAAGTCACTCTTTATTTTCACGAGCAGTTTCTATATGGATCCTTCACACCAGAAACCAGTTCATCCATATACTTTGCAGTATATTGCGCAGAAGGCTGGATTCTCTTCAGTGGAGATTTTGTTTACAGACAGCAGCAGACCAGCACTTACAATTCCTAAGCTTAAGGAGAATGATCCTGACTTTAAGGAATTTAACGATGCTATGGTTGAGGTTTCCAATATTCTTTATGGCAGCCAGGACTATGCGATTATCGCTCGTAAGTAAGGGAGGGTTTGAAAGTGATTGATTTAGATATTATTAAAGCAGCCGTTCCTGATGAAGCTCTTCTTAAGAATGTAATTGAGTCTGATACATTAAGCGTTATTGTTGATGATTCTTATGATGCTGACGGAATGGAAACATTCATTGAGGCTCTTATTACTTTTACTTCACGTGCAGGTGTTGATTTCCGCATGGCATTGATTGGTAACAGACTTCCTGAGCCAACATTTAGAAGTCTTTGCCAGAGATATGGAATTATGAGTAAGACTGAGTACATCTACGATGGCGATGATACAAGAACATTATCTAACTATCTTTGTAGTAACGTGCTTTTCACAAGATTTATCGATGGTGCACCAGTTAAGCTTGCTAAGGATTTGTATCTTCCTGTTGTTGCAACAAATACTGATAGAGAAGACGTCGTATTTGATGATATAAAGGGTATTTTCCATATTGATGAGACTTCAGAGGGCATTGCCTCTGCGCTCATGGTAATTAACGAGAAAAAGTATAGAGAATTATTCTCTGGTTTTCGTAAAGTAGTTAGGGAGGAAGTTTAATATGCGTATTGCTATTGCTACAGTTCAGGTTCCATTCATGACAGGTGGTGCCGAGATTCTTGTAAATATGCTTAAGAACGAGCTTATAAAGAGAGGCCACAAGGCAGAAATCGTTACAATTCCATTCAAGTGGTATCCTTGGCAGAACCTCGTCGAAAGCATGAACATGGGTCGAATGATGGACCTCACAGAGTCTAACGGTGAGAAGATTGACCTCGTTATTGCCATGAAGTTCCCAGCTTATTACTGTAAGAGTGATAACAAGGTATTCTGGCTTATGCATCAGCATAGATCAGCTTATGATCTTTGGGGCACTGACTTTGGTGATCTTCACCACTTTGAGAATGGTGAGGAGATTAAGGAATTCGTTAAGGCTTGCGATAACAAGTACATTCCTGAAGCTACAAAGATTTATACAATTGCTAACAATACTTCAAGAAGACTTAAGAAGTTTAACGGCATCGATTCAGAGTGCCTCCTTCACCCACCTCTAAACCATGAGAAGCTTTACTGTGGTGAATGCGGCGATTATGTTTTCTATCCTAGCCGTATTTCTACAATCAAGCGCCAGAGACTTCTTGTTGAGGCAGCTAAGTACATGAAGTCAGATGCAAAGGTAGTTCTTGCAGGTGGCGGAGCTGAGACTGAGCTTAAGTACATCAATGATTTCATTAAGGAAAATCACCTTGAGAATAAGGTAAAACTTGCAGGCTTTATCTCTGAGGAAGAGAAAATTAATTATTATGCAAACTGCCTCGCAGTATACTTTGGTGCTTACGATGAGGACTATGGATATATCACTCTCGAGGGTATGTTCTCTGAAAAGCCAGTTATTGTTCACCCAGATGCAGGAGGACCTTTGGACTTCCTTACAGATGGAGAAGACGGTTATGTTGTAGAAGCTGACGCAAAGGCTCTCGCTGCAAAGATTGACTACCTTTACGAGCATAAGGATGAGGCTACAAAGTTTGGTAAGAGAGGCCGTAAGGCACTCGATGATATGCATATGGACTGGGATTACGTAATTGATCACCTTCTCGGAACATATAAGGACGACGAGGATAAGACTCATGAGTAAGCCAACACTTTTGTACGCAAGCCCAATGCCTCCAAAGGAGAGTGGTATTTCAGATTATTCTGTAATCCTTGTTAAGGCTCTCGCAGAAAAGTTCGATATCACACTTTATATTGATAACTACGAGATGGATGCTCCTTCACTTAAGGATTTTCCTGTTCTTAAGCATGGTGTCGATAAGGTTGATTTTGATAAGTTCGATCACATTCTTTACAACATGGGAAACAACTACGTTTTCCATCAGTATATTTATGAGGCTGCTTTGGAGCATCCAGGCGTAATAATTCAGCATGACATGGTAATTTTCCACTATGTTTATGGTTATTACCTTAATGTAAAGAAGTCACTTTATTCTTCACTTTATAGTAAGTTTGGAATCGACGCATTTACTGCAATTAAGCATGCAACAGAAGATCACAATATTTCGGTAGATCTTGCTTCAAACCTTCCGCTTAACGACGAACTTTTGAAGTCAGGCAATCGCTTTATCGTTCATTCTGAGTATTCTCGAAATAAAATCCTCGATACTGGTTATATCAAAGAAGAAGATATCGAACACATTAACCTCATTGAACAGATGGAGGATGATGAGAAGTTCATTGATAAGGATACTCTTTATAAAAAGTTCGGAATCGATAAGGACGCTATCGTTGTAATCGCTCTTGGAAACATCATTGCAACCAAGAAGAATATCGAGACATGTAAGGCAATCAAGGCTATTTCAGAAAAGACTGATAAAAAAATCTGTTATGTCATGGTAGGTAAGGGTGATTATGCAGATGATTACCTCGAAGATGGTCTTATCATTAAGACTGGTTATACTGAACTTGACGAGTTCAACAGCTTCGTTAAGCATTCAGATATCATCGTAAATCTTCGTTATCCTTCTCTTGGTGAGACTTCAGCTGCCATGCTTCGAAGCCTTCAGATGGGAAAGCCAATCGTTACAAATAATGGTGGATGGTTCACAGAACTTCCAGATGATGTAGTAGCAAAGATTGAACTTGATAACATTGAGAAGAATCTTACAGAAAAGCTTAATGAACTTATCAGTAATGAAGATGCGCGTAAGACTCTTGGTGATAAGGCGATGGAATATGTTGAGAAGGAATGCTCAAAGAAGATTATCGCTGAGAAGTTCTATAACTATCTGACTAAGAAGTGATTTTACTTAATATCTTAAAAGCAAAATAAATCGGGACCTTGCGGCCCCGATTTTTGTATTCTAATATTCAAAATTCATCCAATATATCCCAGGAATCTGACTATAAAAATCCAGAACGTCAGAGTGACTGAAGATATGAGAGTAGTTGCTGCGATTACACTTGATGTAAGAACACCATCGTTATGCATGTTCTTTGCCATAATGTAGCAGGATGGTGTTGTTGGTGAGCCAAGCATAATTACAAGAGCAAGAAGCGCCTCACCTCTGAAACCGGCAAGAATTCCAAGAGTAACAAATACACCTGGAAGTGCGATAAGTTTAATTATGCAGCTGACGATAGTCGGCTTAATCTTGGCGATTGCAGCCTTACCTTCAAAAGAAGCACCGATAACTATAAGTGACAAAGGAGTTGCCATTACGCGAAGATTATCGAGTGTCTTTGAAGCGATCTGTGGAAGATAGTCGTAAATATGGATAAAAGATCCGATGCATCCGCAGACGATTCCGATAATAATAGGGTTCGTGATAATTCCAAGAAAAGCCTTCTTAAATTTATTCTTCTTATCAGGATCGTTTTGTGCATCCGGTGCTTCAAAAGTAAGAACAGTTACAGCATAGATGTTATAAAGTGGCACGCATCCAATAATAATCATTGGCATAAGGCCGATGTTGCCATAAATGTTCATCATAAAAGCAAAGCCCATAACAGCAACGGAGCTTCTGTAGGAAGCCTGCACGAAAGCACCAATTATCGTCTTGTCTTTTATAAGAATCTTTGCACCAATCCAGATTAATGCAAACATAATAGTAGTAATAAGTGCAGAAAAGCCTACAAGCTTTCCATCAAAATTATCAGTGATATTGGCTGTTGCCATATCAACAAATATCATAACTGGAAGGCAAACCTTAAATGTGAATTTATTTGCAGCCGAAATAAATCCTTCATTGAACATTCCCTTTCTTCCGAGAATATATCCAATGACAATTACAAGGAAAACTGGAACGGTAGCATTAAGACTATAAATTAAACTATCCAGATTAATCGCCCCCAATAGAAATCTTAATAACAGAACCTATTTTAACGCAAATTACTAAGAGGTAAATAAGAAAAATACCCCCCTTATAAACAGGCATAAAACGGTAAGTATAATAGACTCATAAGTGATTAAGGCAACGCCTTAAGTCACCCTCCTTAAATCAAACATTAAAAAATCAAACCTGAAAAAAGTCTCCATACCCCCCCGGAGGCTTTTTTTAGTGCTTTAGATCAGAGACAGAAGCTTAAGCCCCATGGCAATCATCCAGATATAAGCACATGTCTTTGGAATCATGAGCATTCCAATCATTGGCTTTTTCTTGCTGAGAAGTGTAACTGGGAAGTAGCACCCAAAGGAGATAATTATTGCAGGAATCATCATATACATTCCGTAATTACCAGCATTTCCAGAGATTCCATAAAGTACGATGACTCCAATTCCAGTAAGAAGGAACACCCCGTTACGGATGAGAGATAGCTTCATATTACCTGTAGTAAGCCAGTTGTTCTGAGGGAAAAGGCATACCACAATTCTAATAATGGCAGAAATCCAGATAAGAAGTGTGACCCATAGTGGTGCCGTTATATCAGGGAACGTTAAACCCCAGATATAAAGAAGAAGTACATAGAAGATCGTCATTGTTATTGAAGAAATCTGAAGTCCAAGGCCCATATACATTTTGATTTTGTCTGTCTGTCCCTTAAGCGCCTTCATGACACGTGGCACCAGATGGAAAGCATCTCCTGCGCCCAAAACAAAAGCAAGAATTCCGTAAAGCATAAAAAGTGGTCGTCCTGAAGCTTTTGCAAAGAAAATTGCTGCCGCAACTATATCGAAAAGGAGATATCCGATGTCAAAAACAGATTCAGCTATATCGGGGATTCTTATTTTTCTCGAGCTCATTTGTACAATCTCCTTAAAAAATAATCGTATTTTTTCCTATTTTACACGAAATTCAGGGAAGAACTTAAAAAATAAAACGAAAATTTCATTGCTTTTGATATCAGAATTGCTCTTTATTATGTTAAAATGCTTTCGTATGTTGTTTTGGAGGGGATGCTTTGAGTAAGGTTGACGCTGTAGTTTTGAAAGAAACTAAGTATATTGCACTTGTTGTGCTTATATTGAGCGCCCTTATGGAAGCAGTTTTTCTAATCATCGGGAAGTGGGATTACACGGTTTTACTTGGAAACCTTCTTGGTGGAGGAGTAGGAATTCTTAATTTCTTCCTTATGGGTCTTGGTCTTCAGAAGGCTCTTGATAGGGGAGAAGCGAAGGATGCAAGAGCTACAGCAAACTTTTCGCATACAATGCGTAATTTTATGATTATTGTTGTACTTGCTGTTGGCGTTCTTCTTAACTGCTTTAATACTGTAGCAGTTATCGTTTCACTTTTCTTTTCCTCTCTTGGAATCTACATTAAGTATTTTATTACGAAGAAGAATGAAGTTCCTTCTTCTGAGAATGATAATAACGAGGAGGTAGTGGAAGAATGAGTATTGTCTTTTTGATTCTTGCCATACTACCTATTATTGCAGGCATTGTTATTAAGGTAATGTTTGTTCCTGCAGCAGAAGGCATCGCAGTATCTGGTGCCCACATTTTCTTTACAATTGATTTGCCTCTCGGAGGACTTCCTATTACTGAGTCACAGGTTAATTCCTGGCTCGTTATGATTTCACTTTTCTTCCTTTGTCTTTTCCTTACACACGGTCTTAAGACAAAGAATATTTCAGTAAGACAGGTTATTGCAGAGTGGATTGTTGATCAGGTTGATGGTCTCGTAAGATCAAATATGGGTGAATACTTTATGGGCTTTGCACCATTTGTAGCAGCTATCCTTGGTCTTTCAGCTTTCTCAAGCCTTCAGACACTTGTTGGACTCTTCCCTGCAACTTCAGATATTAACGTAGTTGGCGGATGGGCGCTTCTTGTATTTATTCTTATTACTTACTACAAGTTCAAGTGCGGTCCTGTTATCTACGCAAAGAGTTTCTGTGAGCCAGTACCTTTCCTTGCTCCACTTAATATTGTAAGTGAGATTGCAACACCTATTTCAATGGCATTCCGTCATTATGGAAATGTACTTTCTGGTTCAATTATTTCGGTTCTTGTAGCAGCAGCACTTGGTGGTTTGTCACAGATGATTTTTGGACATATCCCTGGTGTTATCGGAACAATACCATTCTTAAGAATTGGTATCCCTGCTATTCTTTCTATCTATTTCGATTTGTTCAGTGGAGCTTTGCAGGCTTTCATTTTCGCTATGCTTACAATGCTTTATGTAGCTGGCGGATTCCCTGAGGATGAATATTTTAGAAGGAAGGCTTTGAAGGAA
The DNA here is from genome assembly GCA_045598005.1 of Saccharofermentans sp. Lineage (GTDB taxonomy): Bacteria > Bacillota > Clostridia > Saccharofermentanales > Saccharofermentanaceae > Saccharofermentans. The sequence continues at coordinate 56,064 of JAZLLF010000012.1, forward strand.
GCCAAGAAGAAGGCAAAGGCAGAGGCTAAGGCTGAAGCTTAAGAGAAAATTTGTTAGTTAAAAATACTACGGAGGTATTTAACATGTTAGATTTGGCAATTGGTATTATTTTGGGTGGATGTGCACTTGGTGCAGGATGCGCAATGATCGCTGGTATCGGTCCTGGTATCGGTGAGGGTAACGCTGTAGCTGCTGCCTGTGAGGCTATCGGTAGACAGCCTGAGTCAAGAAGTGCTGTTACAACAACAATGCTTATGGGTTGTGCCGTAGCTGAGACAACTGGTCTTTATGCTCTCGTTATTGCAATCCTCTTGATTTTCCTTGCACCTGGAAGATTCGTAAATATTCTTATGGAAGCAGTTGGCTAATACTAAGGAACAGATATGAACAACTTAGATGTTATTTCAGTTAACATATGGCAGATCCTGATAGCTCTTGCGAACCTTGCCATTCTGTTCTTCATCTTTAAGAAGTTCCTTTTTGCACCTGTAAAGAAGATTGTTGCCCAGCGTGAAGCTGAGGTAATGGCTGAGTACGATAAGGCTGCAAAGGCAACAGAGGACGCTGAAGAGATTAAGAAGCAGTGGGAAGAGAAGATTAAGACTGCAGATGATAAGGCAGAAGAGATTATTAAGGATGCCGTTGATAAAGCAGATCGCCGTAATGAAGTAATGCTTTATGAATCCAGAGAGAAGGCTGAGCAGATTATCCGTAAGGCTAAGGCTGATGCGGAAAGAGAGCGCCTTGAGACTCAGGAATCAATAAAGAAAGAGATTGTCGGTGTATCTACAGCTTTGTCTGAAAGAATTATCGGTCGTGAGATTAATATGGATGACCATAAGGATCTCATTGATTCATTTATCGATAATCTTGATGAAGCATAATTAATTATCAGAGGACTTTTGAATGAACGGTAACGGTAAGGAATACGCACTTGCGATGTTTGCAATAGCGCTTGAGAATGATTGCATGGATCAGATGCATGAAGATTTGACAAGCGTTGATTTTGCTATTGCAAATAACCCTGAGTATCTGGAATTTCTTACTAATCCAGCTATTTCCAAGGCTGAAAGATTAGAGAACATTAAGAATGTATTTGAGGGTAATGTCTGTGAAGATGTTTTCGCTTTCCTCAATATTCTCTGCAATCACGGTGATATGTATGTGATTATTTCAGCAATTAAGGAATTCGAGCAGATGTACGAAGACTACATGAAGTTCGCAGATGCCGTTATTACAAGTGCTGTTGAGCTTAGTGAAGATCAGAAGACAAGACTTGTAGCAAAGCTTACTAAGGTTACTGATAAGAGAATCAGACCTACATACGTAGTAGACAAGAATATTATCGGAGGACTTACGATTACAGTTGATGGTAAGTACTACGACGGAAGTGTTCGTAAGAACCTCAATAATTTAAAGGAAGTGATGTCTTAATATGAGCAGAAAGCCAGAAGAAATAAGCAACATCCTTAAGGAACAGATTAAGAATTATAAGTCCCGTATTGATATGGGTGAAGTTGGTACTGTTGTTCTCGTTGGTGACGGTATTGCAAGTGTTTACGGTCTCCGTAACTGTATGTCCACAGAGCTTTTGGAGTTCGAGGATGGCAGCGTAGGCCTTGCACAGAACCTTGAGGCAGAGACAGTATCTGTAGCTATTCTTTCAGATAAGAATGATATCAAGGAAGGCACAAAGGTAAAAAGAACTGGTAAGGTTTTGTCAGTACCTGTAGGTGAAGGATTCCTTGGTCGTGTAGTTAACCCACTCGGTGAGCCAATCGATGGTAAGGGACCTATCTATAACGATGGATTTAAGCCAGTTGAGGCTGAGGCTCCTGGAATTATCCAGAGACACAGCGTAGATAAGCCACTTCAGACTGGTATTAAGGCTATCGACTCCATGATTCCAATCGGTCGTGGTCAGCGTGAGCTTATTATCGGTGACCGTCAGACAGGTAAGACACAGATTGCTCTTGATACAATTATCAACCAGAAGGAAGAGAATGTTATCTGTATCTATGTTGCCATTGGACAGAAGGCTACTTCAGTAGTTCAGCTTGTTCAGGACTTAACAAGAGCAGGTGCAATGTCATATACAATCGTAGTTTCTGCTACAGCAGCAGAGAGTGCTCCAATTCAGTACATCGCTCCATATTCAGGATGCGCAATGGCTGAGTACTTCAGAGAGCAGGGTAAGGATGTTCTTATCATTTACGATGATCTTTCTAAGCACGCTGTTGCTTACAGAGCACTTTCACTTCTTATCAGAAGACCTCCAGGACGTGAGGCTTATCCTGGTGACGTTTTCTATTTGCACTCAAGACTTCTTGAGCGTGCAGCATGTGTAGCTAAGGAATTTGGTGGTGGTTCAATTACTGCTCTTCCAATCGTTGAGACACAGGCAGGTGACGTATCTGCATATATTCCTACAAACGTTATTTCAATCACAGATGGACAGATCTTCCTTGAGACTGAACTTTTCCATAGTGGTATTATCCCAGCTGTAAACCCTGGTATTTCCGTAAGCCGTGTAGGTGGTTCTGCTCAGGTTAAGGCTATGAAGAAGGTATCTGGTGAGCTTAAGCTTCTCTATTCACAGTATAGAGAGCTTCAGGAGTTCTCACAGTTCGGTTCAGATCTCGATGCTGATACAAAGGCAAGACTTCGTCTTGGTGAGAGAATCGTAGAAGTACTTAAGCAGGGTATTAACAGCCCAGTTCCAGTTGGTGGACAGGTTGGTATTATCTATGCAGTTATCCATGGATATTTGAACAATACTCCTATTAATGGAGTTAAGGCTTTCGAGCAGGAGCTCTATGAGATTCTTGATCATCAGCATAAGGACTGGATGGTAAGAATTGCTCAGGGTTCATGGACAAAGGAAGATGAGGAAGAGCTTAAGGCTGTCCTCAATAAGATGACAGGCAAAGAATAAGGTATATAAATGGCAAAGGACATTAAGGCATTAAGGAAGAGAATCAAGAGTTTTGACTCGACGCTCCATTTGACGGGCGCCATGGGTCTTGTTGCGTCTTCCAAAATTCGTAAGGCTACGGATGCAATGCTTGAAGGACGTAAATATCTTGAGTCAGTAACAGCAATTGTTGAAGACTTAACAAAGTGTCCTGAATGTCGTAAGTGTGTTTATTTCGGCAGTGATTCTGAAAAGAAAACAGAAGAGACTGATGGCACAGCAAAGCCAATGACACGCCTTATCGTAATTGCAGGTGACAGAGGCCTTTGTGGTGGTTATAACGCTAATGTATTTAGACTCGTTCGTGATATGGATGAGCTCGTTGACGTTATACCTATCGGTAAGAGAGCTTACGACAGATATACAACTGACTTAAATGAGACAGATGATGATTTTGCGGAGAATAATACTTTTGAATCTTCAGAGTACTATTCATATGAATCTGCTCTTGCACTTGCAAAGGAGTGCATGAAGGAATTCGCAGAAGGCAGAATCAATAAACTTGGTATTGTTTATAACCAGTATGTTTCTATTATGACTCAGACTCCTGAGGTTAAGTGGATTTTGCCACTTGAAAGACCAGCAGATGGTGAGATTTCAAGCGGTATCTTTGAACCAGAACCACTTGAGCTTTTGAATGACATTATGCCTCAGTATATTGCTGGCGTTTTGTATGCTCTTGTTAAGGAGAGTTTTGCGTGTGAGGTTGCTGCAAGAAGAATGGCAATGGACAGCGCAAAGAAGAATGCAACAGAAATGATTGACAACCTGCAGCTCGAGTACAACCGAGTACGTCAGGGTAAGATTACACAGGAAATTACCGAAATCGTTGCCGGAGCCGGCAAGTGATGAGAGGAGATTAATATGGCTATTGGTGAAAGTAATAAGGGCTATGTTGCACAGGTTATGGGACCTGTTGTTGACGTGCACTTTGAAGAAGGTTACCTTCCATCAATCAATAACGCTCTTGAGATGTATATCGGCGAGCGTAAGCTGGTTGTTGAGGTAGCTCAGCACATCGGAGACAGCACAGCACGCTGCATCGCGATGTCATCTACTGACGGTCTTAAGAGAGATCAGGAAGTTATCGATACAGGTAAGCCAATCAGCGTACCAGTTGGTCGTGAGACTTTGGGTCGTATCTTTAACGTTTTGGGTGAGCCTACTGATATGGGTCCAGCTCCAGAATCTGCTGAGAGATGGAATATCCATAGACCAGCACCTTCTTATTCTAATCTGTCATCTAACAAGGAAATCCTTGAGACAGGTATTAAGGTTATCGACCTTTTGTGCCCATATTCAAAGGGTGGTAAGATCGGACTTTTTGGTGGTGCCGGAGTTGGTAAAACAGTACTTATCATGGAGCTCATCAATAACATTGCCAAGGAGCACGGTGGTCTTTCAGTATTTACTGGTGTAGGTGAGAGAACTCGTGAGGGTAATGACCTTTATAATGAGATGAAGGAGTCAGGCGTATTAAGCAAGACTTCACTTGTATATGGCCAGATGAATGAGCCACCTGGAGCTCGTATGAGAGTAGCTCTTTCAGGTCTTACAATGGCTGAGTATTTCCGTGACGAAGAGAAGCAGGACGTGCTTTTGTTCGTAGATAATATCTTCCGTTTCACACAGGCTGGTTCTGAGGTATCAGCTCTTCTCGGACGTATGCCATCTGCCGTAGGTTATCAGCCTACACTTGCTAACGAGATGGGTGCTCTTCAGGAGAGAATTACATCAACAGTTCAGGGATCTATCACATCAGTTCAGGCCGTTTACGTTCCTGCCGATGACCTTACTGACCCTGCTCCAGCTACTACTTTCGCGCACCTTGATGCTACTACAGTACTTTCAAGATCTATTGCTTCACAGGGTATCTATCCTGCTGTTGACCCACTCGAGTCAACTTCAAGAATCCTTTCACCTGAGGTTGTAGGTCCTGAGCATTATGAGATTGCGAAGGAAGTTCAGAGAATTATCCAGCGTTATACAGAGCTTATGGATATCATCGCAATCATGGGTCTTGATGAGCTTTCAGATGAGGATAAGCTTCTTGTTGAGCGTGCTCGTAAGATTCAGCGTTTCCTTTCTCAGCCATTTCATGTATCTGAGAAGTTTACAGGTATCGAGGGTACTTATGTACCACTTAAGGAGACAATCAGAGGATTTAAGGAGATTATCGAAGGTAAGCACGATAATCTTCCAGAGTCAGCTTTCCTCTTTGTAGGAACAATTGAAGAGGCTGTTGCTAAGGCACAGGCAATGGATAACTAATTATGAAGGATTATCATTTAACAGTAATGTCACCAGATGGTGAAGTATTTAGCGGCGATGTTGTAGAGCTTTCTTTGAGAGGCGCTATGGGTGATCTTGCAGTTTTTGCAGGCCACATCCCATTTATTACAACAGTTAAGCCAGGTAAGTGCACTGTTATTATGGCTGATGAGACTGAGCTTTCAGGAGATATCGACTCCGGTATACTTGATGTAGGTAAGGACGAAGTAAGACTTCTCGTTGGAGATAAGAATCTTTTTGAGAAGTCCCAGGAAACTAAGTCCTGATAATTAGATAGTTTTAACAATTAATGCCGGCAGGATTACCTGCCGGTTTTTTGTTGCCCCAAAATGCTATTTGGCAGATTCTCCATTAATAAGCACATTTATAATGCTAATTTTTGTGATTTACGGGTCTAAGTAAAATGGTAATATTTACTTGCGCTAAGGGAAAACTTGCGCAAATGTCCTATTAAGAGGAGGATTAGAAAAATGCACAGATCAAAGTTAGTTAAGACAGCAATTGCTTTTATGGTTGCAGCATCACTTGGTTTATCAATGGTTGCATGTTCAACACCTGAATCATCTGATGAGGATAACGAAGAGGAAATTGAAGAGACTGAGGAAGATGAGAACGATGAAGATTCTTCTGATATCGAAGGCGTAGAAGAGAATATGGATCTTGAATTCTGGCAGGCTGAAGTAGCTGATCCTACAGAGATGTTCATGCGAATAGTTTCAGATATCCCAGCATTCGTTGAAACAGTAGACGCAATGGATGAGGACTATACAACTTATTCTTATTACTATTTCGACTATAATCACGACGATATCGTTGAGCCAATTATCGTTGCAAGATTTGTAAGCGAAGAGGGAAACACATTAAACAGACTTTGTTACCTATATTATGACAGTGAGAATAGCGTAGTAGCAATCCAGGCTATCGTACTTGATTCACAGGGAACAACAATTCTTTATTGTGATCTCGATTCCTATTTCACAAGAGTTTCATCTTTCCCAGACAGAAACGAGACATGGGTATATTACGTAGATATTGGGGATAATGGCAATCTTTGTTACATAATGTCAGATGATTTCATGTCAGGTGAGTACTTCGAGAATCCAGAAGAGTACGGCATGCCAATTCTTCCTGAGTATGAGAGCGGCGAATTAACACCTTTCGAAAGCTAAAACTGCCACAAATTAACGATTCTTAGTAAAGGCCTTGCGTAAAATGCGCAGGGCTTTTCTTATGGAAAGAATTGCTCTTAAATAACTTCTATCGTATTATGAATTGGTATTAAATTTTGGAGTATAAAATCATGTCAAACGAATCATTAAGGATAGATTATAGTGTTGCAACATTTGGTGTTGCAGGTAACTTCACAGGACATTTGGAGCAGGCAAATGAAGCTGCTGATTTTGTTAATGTTAAAACAAAGGAAGCTAATGCTCCAAAGGGAATTTTCCCAACACATATTCCAGTTCAAAACCCAGAAGTTACACCTGAATTTCTTAAGGTTTTTCCTTTCTCAGATGATAAGAATATTGAGTACCCTGAAGGCCAGGACAAAGTTCAGATTGAGCCAGAGTGTGCTGTTTTATTCGATGCTATATGGGAAGGAACAACTCTTAAGGGTCTGACTCCATTAGGATTTGGTGCATCTAATGACTGCTCAATCAGACGTGAGGGGGCCCGTAAAATCAGTCTTAAGAAGAACTGGTGTGAAAGAAGTAAAGGCTTCTCATCAAATGTAATTGCAATTGATAAATTCAGCCCTGATGGAAAGATTAATGACTATAGAATTGCAAGTTTCCTTTTAAGAGATGGCAAGGCATATGCATACGGCGAAGACAGTGCCGTTCGTGATTATAGTTATGTTTACGACAAGCTTATCGACTGGATGCTTGATAAGTTCAATAACCAGAAGGATGAAGGCCCAACTGAAGATATTCATTCATACCTTGTAGAAGCAGGATGCCCAGATAGAATTCTTGTTTCAATCGGTGCTACACGCTATACAGAATTTGGCGAGAGCAATTTCCTCCACAAAGGTGATTATGCAGTTGTAGTTTTGTATCCTGAGTCAAAGTACACTAATGCACAGATTGTAGAGATGCTTGAAGCAGATAAGATGGATGATCCGGAAATCTCACTTCTTAAGCAGAGGATAGTTGAAGCAGGAGAATAATATGGATTACAAAACAAATAACGAGAAAGTCAGCAGAATCACTTTCGAAGAGGCAGATAAGGAAGTAGCTTCCCGCATAACGAAGAGTAATCTTAATCGTATGCTTAATGGTTCTTTGTTTATGATACTGGCGATTGCCATCTCAGGATATTATGCATACACAACTTCAGGTATAGCCAGAATAATACTTTCAGTATTTGCTGCAATTATGGTGTTCTTCCTTATACTTACGCTCCTCCCACAGAAGGTAAAACTTCACGATGAGACTTTTGAAGCAACCGATGTCAGAAGCGAAAAGGAAGGCGCAACAACTAACTGGATAGCAACAGTTTATGTTCCTGAAATCGATGATAAATTGGATGGCATTATTTACTATATTCCATCTGGTCTTCCTGGAGAACACATGGTGGCTCCTATTGAAGATGGAGATAAGATTAAAATAGTAATGATAGGAAGAGCATATTATTTTGTACCTGAAAAAGAGGTTGTCTGAGTTTAGATAAATCCCCCCTCTTACACTGTTTGACTATGTGTATATTTAATCACGTAGTCGCAAAACAGTATAGGAGGGGGATGTGTAATTCAACCTGAAAGTTATATAGATTTACAGATAGTTTTCATATCCAGGTTCAATATATGTGAGTGTAGTTCCATCAGTATATGTAACTTCAACGTAGAAAATAAATGTATGAACAACAGCATTTCTATCGTAAGTTCCATTAGTATAACTTGACGTGTAATCGTAAGATTCACCTGGTACGAGTTCACCTGTTAGATTATAGGTAACTCCAGCATAGTTATTACTATCACGTACTACATTTCTATCAGCATCCTGGAAAACAGCTGCAAATGTAATTGAAGCTACTGTTCTTAATGATGAGAGATTTGTGAGTGTAGTAATAAAACAAGCATGGCCTTCATCATCGTAGTCTATTGCGAAATATCCACTTCCATAAGAAAATCTTAATGCCTGATTTAAATCAACAGCATTATCAAGTACTTCTGTATAGCCGCAGCGTGTGCAGATGAAGTCAACCATATCGTGACCCTGTGGGATTCCATTGTTCTCTCCACAGAGGCTGCATACGGCACCTTCAGTACAATTGCTGTATACAAAATTATGTGAAAGTGTAGTTCCCTGTGTCTCGCCACAACGTGAACATGTTTCAGGTTCAGTACATGTAGCAGGCATAAAATCATGACCGAGAGGTCTTCCATCTTTCTTACCACAAACGGAACATGTCTTTGCTTCAGTACATGTTGCATCTTCAAAGCGATGACCCTTAGGCTTGCCGTGCTTCTCTCCACATCTTTTACAGATAGCGGCACTTTCGCATGTTGCGGCCTTCATATCATTATGTGAACAAAGCCATGTGGCTGTCTTTGGCGCCCAGTTATAGAAGTAAAGTGCAACAGCAGCTCCAATTACAATAATTCCGGCAAATATGCTCGAAACAATAATTGCAGCCTTCTTTGATTTTTTAGCTGGCTTTAAATTCGTTAAATCACTGCCTGCAGGAGGTGTTGGAATACTTCTTGAATCAGTTGCTATAGCTGGTCCTGGTGTGGTCTGAACAGAAGGTGCAGGAGCTTCAGTGCTTTCCTGAACAATAACAGGAGCAGCGGCCGCGCTGGCTACTACAGGTGGCACTACTGCATTATTGGAATTCTTGCAGATCTCGAGCTCCTTGGCAGCATAGATTTTCTTATAAAACTGTTCATCATCTGGAATTTCATATTTTAAAATTGCCTGGATTCTTCCAAGACGCATTTCCATTCCCTTTGGAAGAGAAACGTTATCAATATAGATGAGAAGTTTATTGCCTACAGAATCACGTGCAAAATTAAGTTCATCCTTACAATTATCAGAATTAAGATAATTATCACTGATAAATGCCAAGAAATATGTGCATGCAGAAATTTTGGATGCAATAAATTCATCCCAGTCCTTCCCAGGTTCAATTCCGCCATCGTACCAAACTCGATAGCCATCTGAAATCAGTCTATTAATGATTGGTAAAACTCTCTCACTATCTTTGTGAGCATAACTTACAAACACAAATGGCTCATTGCCATTATATGCATCAGGTAAAGCCATACTATTCCTCCGATTTTTCAAAAATATTTGAATGCATCAAAATACATTATATTACATATTTAAAATAATATTTGGAAACAATTTGTGTACATATGTAATCAATCAGAATCGATCTATGTACTGGGGACTATAATATGCAATCTGTGTTCCATCAGTATATGTCACTTGAACATGAACGATAGAAGCTCTTGCAATCGAATCTATATCCCATACACCTTCAGAAAATACGGATATGTATTCATTAGTCTCGTTATAGCCAAGCACCTGACGTGAAATGCAGGAATTACAATTATGACCATCATTGTCAGAAAGTTCGTTGCCATCCTTATCATAAAATACCACTATGAAATAGACACTTGATACAGTTCTTGTCTTTGCAAAACTTGTGATGTTTGTGTGAATAGCGAGATGACCTTCTTCATCACTTTCGTAAGAAAACCCAGCGCCGCTATAAGAGAACTCCAGAAAATTAGCTAACAGATTGAAGTCTGTTATTGTCTCGGAATAATCGCAGTTGGTACAAATCAGCTCAACAAAATTGTGTGGCAATGGTTCTCCTGTTGTAGTTCCGCATCTTAAGCATGTTTTTGGATGAGTACAGTCTGCTTCGAGAATTTTGTTATGAGGACAAAAATTCGGATAAGCATTTGGAGCCCAGTAGTATTTGTATAATGCTACCCCAACAAGTACCATTCCAACTAGAAATGCAATTAAAATGCTTCGCCTGATTTCTTTCATTAGTTCAGGAGTAATTCTGAGTCTGCTGCCTTTTACTTCTGAAGTTTTTGTAATTTCAGCTGGTTCTGGACTATAAGAATCGTTATCGTTAAACAGATATAAATTCTTTGCATTATAAAGCTTTCTTATAAAGTGCTCGTCACTTTTAAATTTTAATCTGTAAATTGCCTGAATTCTTCCAAGACGCATCTCCATGCCATCAGGAAGTGAGACATCATCATCAAGATAAACAAGAAGGCGGTCACTTACTTTATCACGAGCGTAGTTAAGTTCGTCTTTACAGTTATCAGAAACAATATAATTCTCGCTTATAAAAGCAAGAAAATATCCACATTTACGAATTCTGGATGCAATAAATTCATCCCATTCAGTTCCAGGATCAATTCCGTCGTCGTACCATACGCGATAGCCGTCTTCAATCATCCTGTTGATAACAGGCCACACTAAATCACTGTCTTTGTGAGCGTAGCTGACAAATATGAAAGGCTTATCACCATTATATGGTTCAACAGACTTCATTGGTTCCCCTCTTTGTTTTAGATTATGTCATCGCCTGAAGTGCGAAGAAAATAAAAATAATGAATCCTGCAATTGCAAGCAGCATAATCACAGAAAGCGTAGTAGAAATAATAAGCTGAATCTTAAGTTTTTTGCATTCTTCTGGATTTGTTTTATCTCTTAAATGATATTTCTTCATCGAAACAACAGACCACATTGCGATAAAGATTGGTACTGCCAGAACAGCAAAAGTAATAAGCATTGAACCAATTTCCATGAGCACCTCAAATTAACTAATATACAAGCATTGTAGCATATCTGTTATTATTAGTTATCGTAAAATGGTGTGGGGATATGACCAGAAATAAAATATTAGAAAAAACTGTATTAAAGTCGCTTCTTTTGTTATCACTTCCGACTGTAATAGAAGAAATAATGAGCATACTTCTTCAGTATGTTGATACTGCCATGGTTGGAAGACTTGGTGAGAATGCTACAGCTGCCGTAAGTACCACTACAACAATTAACTGGCTCATTGGATGCGTTCCTCATGCAATCGGTGTCGCTGTTATGGCATTAACAGCAAGAGCTAATGGTTCAGGCGACTTTAAAACCTGTAAGAAGATGACAGCGATGGCAGTAAAGATGACTTTAGTTTATGGAAGCATCCTGACACTTCTTTGTGTTCTATTAAGCCCGTTTATCCCAATCTGGATGCATGCAGCACCTGATATAAGAGAAGCTGCGTCCTCGTATTTTACAATCATTAGTTTATCCATGATCTTTAGAACTGGATCCATTGTTTTTGCAACGTCGATTCGTGCAGTTAAGGACACAAAGACTCCTATGTTTATTAATCTTGGTGCCAATGTTTTGAATGTAATTCTTAACTGGTATCTGATTTATAACAGAGGTCTTGGCGTTAACGGAGCTGCGATTGCAACATTTATAAGTTACACACTCGCTGGAATTCTTATGTTTATTTTCATGTATAAAAAAGACGTTTTGAAGTGGACAAAGGAAGACATGAAGACAGATAAAATTCTTCGTAAGAAAGTTTATGAGATTGCAATTCCTTCTTTCGGTGGTGGCGCTGCATCCTGCCTTGGATATGTTGTATTTGCGGGTATGGTTTCTGGTATGGGAACTACCGTTTTTGCGGCGCATTCAATTGCGGTTGAAGCAGAGACACTTTTCTATATTCCAGGATATGGCTTTCGAACAGCTACTACCGCTCTTATAGGAAATGCCATCGGCGAGAATGATAAGGAGAAGGTGGATGTTACGCAGAAAATCTCGATTATCATTACGGTTTCTGCCATGCTTTTAAGCGGCGTACTGCTTTTCCTAATTGCGCGCCCTCTTATGAGCATTTTTACAACATCATCGAAAGTAATTGATCTTGGCGCAATGGCCCTGATGCTAGTCGCATTTACTGAGCCTTTCTATGGTCTTATGGTAGTTATGGAAGGTATATTTAATGGTGCTGGTAAAACAAAAGAAGTTTTCTTTGTTGAGACATCAAGTATGTGGGGTATAAGAATCCTGTCGACTTTTATCTGCGTCGTTATTTTGAAACTTGGCCTTCGCGAAGTCTGGTACTGCATGATTGCAGATAATATCTTTAAGGCACTGATGCTTTTCATTTTGTTTTTGAAAAAGAAGCGCACCTGTGGTTTTATGTAATTAATAAAATTAATTCGGGAATAGTGAAATTATGGTAGAACTTGAGATTAAAAATCTTAATAAATCGTATGGCGATCACGTTATTTTTGATAACGCTGAGTTTACTATGAGAGGTGGAGACGTTGTTGCTTTTGTTGGTGAGAACGGCAGTGGTAAATCGACACTTCTTAATATTCTTGCAGGACTTCTTAAGTCATATAAGGGAGATATCTCTGTTACTTCTGATGGTAATAAGATTGCCCTTGATAAGGCATATGATTTTATTTCATATGTTCCACAGAGTAATTATCTTATCGATAGTTTAAGTGCTTACGATAATCTTCTTTTCTGGTACAAAGGTGACAGCAAAAGACTTAAGGAAGATATCGCCAGTGGAGCAGTTAAGGAATTTGGTATTGATAAGTTTATAAAAAAGCCGATCCGTAAGCTTTCGGGAGGTATGCAGAAGCGTGTTGCAATTGCGTGTGCACTTGCTGGAAATCCGAAGATTTTACTTCTCGATGAAGTGTGTGCTTCTCTTGATATTGTATGTAAACTTCAGATTCAGAAGGTTGCTTCTGATTACGCTAAGAAGGGCAATATTGTAATCATGTCTACGCACGAGGAAGGTGACATCTCGATTTGTACGCGCACATGTTTTATTAACAACAAGAAACTTAATGAGATTCCTGTTACTTCTTTGAAGGAGATTTTTAAGGACAAGTTATGAGATCATATAAGAGTCAGTTCTCGTTATTGTTTCTTAAAAAGGCATTAAGAGACATTCCAAAGATTTTGCTTGTATTTTTGGTCGTTGCAGTAATTACCTGTGGCGCAGTTTTTGGTGTGTCAAAGATTTATGGTGAGTCTCTTGCCAAGGTTCAGGTTGCATATGTATTTGAAGATGAAGAATTCTGGTTTACAGTTGGTCTTAAGAATATGGGACGAAGTGTAAATGCTGACTTCATTAAGTACGACGAAGATGATGCAATTGAGGCTCTTGAAGATAGAGAGGTAGTAGCTGTAATTATTATCGAGAATGATCCTGACGAACTTCTTAACAGCAATTTCCCGATTAGTTCCATAAGATTCATCCATTACGATGAAGAGGATTTTATTAATCAGGTTTTTGATAATGCAGTTGAGTCTGCCATCACTGACTTTATGGTTCTTAATCTGGACAGAGATGTCGTAAGAATGTCCGATGTCACATATAGTAGTTCTGATATGAATGAGTTAGAGGACGACCTTCTTAAGTATCTTATGCATCGTAATAAGTACTATGAGCAGAAGGCTTTCTATGACTCTGGAGATATTCCGCTTAAGGAATTCTATGAAGGTAATGCGATTGCTCTTATTATGCTTTTAAGCGTGTCTGTAGTTCTAGGGTTTGGTAAGAACGATGATAATGACTTCATTAATTTTGCAAAGCGAAGCGGCATTTCAGAGTTTGATGTATTTATTGCGAAATATCTTCCAATTAGTGTCTTTTATCTCGCGGTTATGTTTGTAACTTCAATTGTTGTTCAAAAGAAGGTTCTTGATGAGTTCTCCTTCGGAGGATTTATCTCGCCACTTCTTGGAATGCTTGTCATTTTGTTGTCGATAATTTTCATTCATGAACTTATAAGCGACAAACTCGTGTCGACTCTTGTCGCTGTTTTGTATTCGATTTTGTCGATGTTTCTTGCAGGCAACATTATTCCAATGGCATTTATGCCAGCAAAGCTTCTTAAGATTTCAAAGGCAGTTCCAACAGGGTACGGGGCAAAGCTTTTTGGCCAGCTTTTTTATGGTAAGTCTCATCTTATGACGATGGTTGGTGCGATTATCTGCATTCTTGTTTTTGCGGGGCTTATTGTGGTTTTAACTTTCGTAAGGAGGAAGCAGAATGAGAGTATTTAATTCATGGCTTACTGTCCTTACAAAGAATACCATTAAGAATAAGGCTTTCCTCGCGCTTATGCTTCTTATTCCAGTGCTCTGCTTTACTTTGGGGCAGATTGTTTTTGGTGCATCAGGGGATGAGGTTCCTGTAATTTTGCTCTATGCCGAAAGGGAAGATGATTTTACGACCGCAGTCATGGAAGATCTTCTTGGAGAATCCGATGGCTATATTTTTGAAGAGGCTTCTTCGGAGGAAGAGGTTGAGAACAGTGTCCGTGACCATACCGCACTTTGCGGATACGTAATGAAGAAGAATCAGTTAGAGCGAATTCTTGATGGTAAAACACGTGGAAATGTAATTTCTGTTGAACGTACAGGCAACATCAAAAGTGACATTGTAAGAGAGATTTTCTTCAGTGCATATTACAAGGAATATACGAGATTTTATACTCCTTATTATCTTGATTTAAGTGATGAGGATACTGAAGCATTTGTATCTAATTACGATGATCTGATGAACAGTTCAGTGTTCAATTATTCCATTGAAGAACTTGAATCAGATTCTGAGCCTAATGAGAAAACTCCTTATGGACGTAATCTTGTTGGTATAATGCTCTGCCTTTTTGTAATGCTTCTTATTGTCGATTTTATTGATGATAAAAATAGTGGAATCTTATATCCTGTAAAGCCTTCACTACGAGTTTTATTCAGGCTTCTTTATTTTGTTATTCCAGTTTTTATGCTTCTTCCATTCTCTTTGCTCGGAGTAATTCTTGAAGGCGTGAGAACTGAAATTATACATGAGTTAGTATCGCTTGTTTTGTATGCTTTTATGCTTAGTATTCTTGGAACGTTATTCAGCTATGTCATTACAAAGAGACACATAATTATCGGAGTTATTCCGGTTATCACGATTCTTTTTATTATTGTTTGTCCAACGTTTCTGGACTTATCAATGTTTGTTCCTGTAATAAAAGTTCTGAGATACCTGTGTCCACCTTATTATTACATGGCATTTTGATTAAGATTTTCTTAATTTGTTGTTGTACTTCTCTCTTTGGTATAGTATGAAAGGTGATTTCTTTTGGGAGAGTACTACTTATGAATTCTGAATTAATTAACAGAAGATTCGTTGCACTTTTTGTTGTTGGGGCAATCTGCGTATCAGGCTTTACTGGATGCGCCAAATTAGATGAATTTCTCCTCGGCGAGAGCGCTACCATAGAAACATTCGAAACTACTGAAACTGAGCCACCATATAGTGAACCATTAAATGACGCTATTACTTCAAGCGTTGAACTGGCTGATAAATATCACTTTGAACTTCAGGCAGAACTTATGCCACTTAGAGGATTCTTTACAGAATTCGTTGATGGTCTTGCTGTTGATAACGATCAGCAGATCTATACAGTTGGCGGTGATATTCATTATAAAAATACTTCTACTAATGCTGGTTTTGATTTCCGCATTATTAATACCGATGTAAGTACAAGTAACATCACTATTAGTGGAAGCGACTTTTATCTTTCCCAGACTAATAATCAATATAACTATGTAAGTAAGTGCTTTGTTGATGAAGCTAATCAGCTCGGCAACTGCTACTGGTATAAGCTTAGTTCTTTCCCAGGTGGAGAGTACCACGAGTACTTTGGTGAGGACTGTTATTATGTTCTTACATCAGGTGATGCAGATGGTAATAACCAGGAGATTTTAAGATATAACTTTACTCTTGGACACTTCGATGAAGAACTGGAGCCTGTTGCTTCTGCTACTGTAAGAAACGGTGAGGGACTCATCTGTCTTAATAATAATCTTTATGTTATTAAGCAGAATACAAATGGATATATTCTTCTTAGTGTTGCTGATCTTTTAAGTGGTAATGACACAGCAGAAATCCCTTTCGAAGAGATTTCCTCAATGTATTCCGGAACTTCTTCTGAGTATATTAATTTCCTTGGAACTTTGATGTATGTAGATGCTTCCTCATGCAGCGAACTTAATTTAAGAAATCCAATTGGATATACAATGGCATATTCAAAGTACATGTATGCTGTAAATAAAAATGGCGGCGTGCATATGCTTGCATACAATAATATCTACAAGATGGTTCCTGGTGACAGTGATATGCCTGAACCAGAGGAGACTTTCCCTAAGGGTAATTTCTATGTTATCTGGCATCCATCAGGAATTTATGAGACAGCAGATGGAACATATGCAACATTTACTGAAGTTGAGCCTATCATTTATTCTGATGATGAGATTAATAATTTCTGTGATACATATGCAGTATCAACTTCTGAAGAAGAGATTTACGGAACTCTTGTACGTTATATTCACTGTGATGGTTATGAATTAACTGCAGCAAGAAGTACAACAGGACTTTGGACACTTTTCTATGATGTTGATGGTTATCTGTTTGGTATCGGAGGATGTAATCTCTGGCTTGAGACAGGCGAGATTACATTAAGATTAAGCGATAATTGTGAGTATTATGTTGCGGTTCCATCAGAGATTCCAGAAGGCAGCGATCCTGTTGCAGGCTACGCAATAACTGGTGGCGGCGACCGTATTAATGATGCTGATGAGTTAAGCTTTTACATGAACAGAGATTTTGACAGTACATTTATCCATGTTCAGAATAATGAGGTAGTTTCAGTTACATTTATCTATCAGGAATAAGTTTTTTTAAAGGGTGGTATTTATGAAAAGACTTAGGAAAATTCTTGTGGCGATTCTGGCAGTTTCTTTATTTTGCGGAACTATGCCATTAAATAATGTTTATGCAGCAGGTACAGTTCCTGTTGATGATACTGTTTTTACAGACGGTGCTTTTCTGACATATGTATCTAATAATCTTGATGGAAATCATGACGGATATCTTGATCAGAATGAGATTAACAGCATCGAAAGCATAGTAATCGAAGATGACAATATAAGAAGTCTTGCTGGTATTGAGAAATTTACTGAACTTAAAGGCCTTTCTGTTGCTGGTAAGAACATAAGAACTATTAATCTTCAGGGTAACAAAGAACTTCAGGCATTCGTTCTTGCTGGTTCAAGTCAGATAGAGTATTTAAATCTTACAAATAATACTGAACTTCAGATGCTTATTCTTCAGAATAATTCATCTCTTGCCAATCTTAATCTTCGTGGATTAAGTAAACTTGAAACTATTGATGCAAGGAATAATTATCTTACACGTGTTGATATTTCGGGCTGCGTTTCTCTTATAAGTGTTGATGTTTCTAATAATGGTACACTTATGCTTGATGTAAGTTCAGCTGTTTATATTAATGCAGCAGCAACATCTGGTGTTGAGACAATTAGAAGTGGAATCAGAACACAGAAACTTGATTTTGGAGATGTAAAGTACACCCTTATTTCTGATGTAACTGCGGGTATTGGAGTAGGCATGTCCATGCCTTCAAAGGATGGCATGATTCCTGTCGATATCTCTCACTTCGGTGATAAGACAATGCGTAATCTCCTTATTATGAATTACGATTCTAATCATGATTTGTATCTTTCCTCTGAAGAAATCTCAAATATTACAAGTATTCGTTTTGATAATATAAATATGGTTTCCTTGACAGGTATTGAATATTTAACAAACCTTAAGGAACTTACAATTAATGGTGTTGAAGGCATTGGTTCACTCGACTTAAGTTCAAATGAAGCACTTACAAGAATCTGGATTGACAGATCACCTTCACTTTCTGCGATTACACTTGGAAATAAGCCTGCATTAACATTCCTTCGCCTTGTAAATGTTGATTCTTCGATTGCTGTAGATTTATGTGGCTGTCCAATACAGTCTGCCGCATATCTTTATGGTACAGCAACAACTGTAAATGGAATTACGAATTACCGTGTTGCTGGAAGCAGTTCAACAGTATGCCTCTATCTCGATGAAGGCGTTAATGTCACAGCAGAAGTTTACGAGCGTGAAGGCTGCTGGAGCATCACATCACGCAATTTCCCGGATGCTACACTAAGAACGCGTGTTGCAACTTACGACAGTAACCACGATGGTTATTTAACACCAGAAGAAGCAGCTTCGCTTAAAGCAATTTCTATTTCTAACTGCACTTCACTTCAGGGCATCGAGCATTTACCAAATCTCGAAAGAATTGACGTCTCAGGTTCTGAACTTACAGAAATAGACATTTCAACTAATGTAAATCTTAAGTATTTGATGCTTAGTAATACATCAATTACGACTCTTGATATTACTAACTGCCCATTTCTTATAGAGTGTTACGAGGGTTCAAGATACGAGGGCATTGATTATGTAAGTTACACAACAAGAGTTAACTCTTCTTATCTTTTGAGATACGATTCAGGCATTGAACTTATTGCTCCTGTTGTAGCGACACCTACACCAACAGTAACTGCCACTCCAACAGCGACTAGCACCCCAACAAACACCCCTGTTCCTACAGCAACAGATACACCTGTGCCAACAGTGACTAATACTCCTGTACCTACAACAGATCCATCTTCTGATCCTGTAGTAGCATTTGCCGAAAGACTTTTCACATGTGCTCTTGATCGTGAATACGATGAAGGTGGAAGAGACTACTGGGCAGAATCATTGCGAAATGGTGCATCAGCGGCTGATGTTGCTCATACATTTATGTTCAGTGTCGAGAATAGTGAGATCTCTAATGAAGAGTTCATCGTAAGACTTTATAAGACATTCATGGGTCGTGATGGCGCTGAAGTTGAGATTAACTACTGGCTTGAACTATTGGATAATGGTGAATCCAAGGATACAATCTTTGCTGGATTTGTTAATTCACCAGAGTGGGCAAACCTCTGTTACCAGGCTTACCTCAATTCAGGAAGCTCAGTTGCTCCATCAGTAGAAAGAGAAGCAAATCAGGCAATAATTGCTTTTGCTACAAGACTTTATACAACATGTCTTGCAAGAGATGGTGAAGAAGCAGGAATTGATTACTGGTCAGCAGAACTTGCAAATGGAAGAGCATCTGGTAGAGCTGCAGCTCATACATTCTTCTTTGGTACTGAGTTTACTGAGGGTAACCACTCAGATTATGAGTTCGTAGCAAGACTTTACAGAACATTTATGGGTCGCGATGGTGCAGATGTTGAGATAAACTACTGGTTAGAGACAATTGATAACGGAGCAACTAGAGAAGATATCTTTAATGGCTTTGTGGCATCGCCTGAGTTCTCTGATCTTTGTAGTGCAGCAGGAATTAATCCTTAATTGAGGTATTGAAATGAAAGTAAGTAATCTTGATAAGAGTGGTTTTTCACCAGAAGAAATAGCCAAAATTAATGAAGTAATGATTAAATCTGGTGACAGGAGTGTCATGGAAGAAGAGAAGAAGGGTGGCTTTTCTGGTTTTAGAAGAAAAGAAAAGGCACCTTCTGGTGATTTGAACGCCTCACTTTCGGCAATGCTTGCTTCTTCAGGTGAGACCGAAGCGGAAGTTTCTGAACTTAAAAAGCGCGTTGTTGAGAACGAAGTAATGCTCCAGATTATGTGGGATTACCTGAAGGAGAAGGGCATTACATCGGATGATATTAATTCAAAGTTAGAAGCAATTCTGGAAGCGCGTAGAAACAGTAGTTATAAATACATCTATGAGTGCGATGTTTGTGGTAAGCAGCTTCAGGAAGTAAAGAAAGAGATTTTTACTTTCAGATGCATCTATTGTGGCCAGAATAAAACTATTAACCGTTTTGACAGATATGTCATTGATGAGGCTCCTTCAAAGGAAGCTGAAGTTAAGGAAGAACCACATGAAGAGAAAGATATTCTTAATATGACTTTTGAACCTTATGATGTATCGAAGGATCTTAATTTTGAAGACGAAGATCAGTGGTAAAAGCAAATTAAAAGCAGTCCTCAGGACTGCTCTTTAAAATTCAATAATTATCAACTGATTATCAGAAGTTCTCCTTGATGAAAGTCTTGATGCCTTCAACAGCATGTTCTTCATCTTCTCCGATTACATTAACTGTAATCTTGTCACCCTTAACGAGCTTAAGGCTCATAACTGCGAGAAGCTTTGTTGCGTCAGCAGATGCATCACCCTTAGTGATAAAAATCTTACTCATGTACTTCTCTGCTGCTGCAGATAACTGTCCTGCTGGCTTTACATGAACGCCAACTTCTGTCTTGATTGTGTATTTAAAAGATTTCATAACGAAAGCTCCCCCTCATATATTTTCTCAAGAATTATAGCACTTCAGAAGAATCACATGTATTCAATAAATGTGAATAAATATCAAATTTTAGTTGTAGATTAGGCAAACTCTTGCTTGTTTACGTTCTTATAACTAGGTAAAATATTTGTTGGATTATATTAATAATGAATATATGTAATTTACTTAACTTAATAGATCTGGAGGATAAGATTATGGATATAGTTTGTCTTGATATGGAAGGCGTTTTAGTACCTGAGATTTGGATTGCATTTGCTGAGGCTTCAGGTATTCCTGAGCTTAAGAAGACAACACGTGACGAGCCTGATTACGATAAGCTTATGAAGTGGAGAATCGGAGTTCTTAAGGAGCACGGTCTTGGTCTTAAGGAGATTCAGGAGACAATCGCCAAGATTGATCCACTTCCTGGTGCAAAGGAGTTTTTGGATGAGCTTCGTAAGGATGCTCAGGTAATTATCCTTTCTGATACATTTACACAGTTCGCTATGCCACTTATGGCAAAGCTTAATTACCCAACACTTTTCTGTAATGAGCTTATCGTTGCAGATGATGGTGAGATCACAGGTTTTAAGATGAGATGTGACAAGTCAAAGCTTACAACTGTTAAGGCTTTGCAGTCATGTGGTTTCAATACAATCGCTGCTGGTGACAGCTATAACGATCTCGGCATGATCAGAGAGTCACGTGCAGGTTTCCTTTTCAGAAGTACAGATAAGATTAAGGCTGATAACCCTGACCTTGAGGCTTTCGAGGAGTTTGATGATTTCCTTAAGGCAATTAAGAATGCTCTTAAGAACGGTTAATGTTAATAAAGTAGAAGTTATTGGATAAATGGCAGGCAGCAGTTCGTATATAGCATATTCTTCCGAAGCATACTATGAGTCCGCTCATGTGTTTATGGAAGGTAATAACACACGTGCTTTACTCGAGAAGATTCGTGAACTTGGAGCAAGGCGCGTGATGTTTCTTTGTGCTGAAGAACTTTACGAATTCAAGAATATCGAGAATCTTTTAAACGATTACGAGAAGTTTGGCTTTCGCTGCTTCCCATTTAAGCGCAAGAGTGGTCTTCTTAAGGATACCGATATTGAAGATGCTCTTACAATGTACCGTGAATACAACTGCGACACGATTGTAACTGTTGGCGGTCTTTCCGAAGTTGACTGTGGAAAGATAGTATCTGCGATGCATACCAACGGCTTTAAAAGTCCAACGGAACTTGTTGGTGTCAACAGTTTTAAGCGTGATATGTCACTTGTGTGCTGCATCGTTACAGACTGCAGCAGCAATGCATCTACACCAGCTGCTGAATTTATGGATACTCTCCATAACAGGTGGTGCGTTTCCTACAGTAGCTACCTTCTTCCGCAGATTGTCGTTTTTGATTCAGAAATCTGCATGCGAAAGGAAGTGTTTGAGAGCGTTGATGGCGCACTTACTTCACTTTGCATTGCAATTGAATCCTATATTTCTCCTGTGGCTCATTTTGCTACGGAGTTCCGCGCCAATGCGCTTCTTTCAATTCAGAGTATTCTGAATAATGTCGACAGAGTTGTTAATTCTCAGGACGATTCATACCTAAGACGTAAACTTGCATGTGGAGGCTTTTATGCAGGACTTGCATGTACAAGAACAGGTTTTGGACATTCACACCTGATAGTACATGCGCTCCTCGAGCGTTACGGAGATGTTCACGGTGTAATGTACGTAAGAATTCTCAGTGAATACCTGAAGATAATGTTTGATACATATAAGGCAGGTATGAGTAAACTTTCCCATGCACTTCATCTTTGCAGTGACGGTGTAAGTGAGGAAGATTCTGCACAGGCGCTGATTCTTTCCCTCGAAAGGTTCGTCACAAAGTATTCTCAGTTTACTTTTAATCCGATGTTATCAGCTTCTGACGCACGTAAAATTGGAGATGAGGTTCGTAAGGCTGCAAATGATTTTGAACTGCCAAAACTTCCAAATGGAACGATTGCATTAATATTTGCGAATAAGGAGCCAGAGAAATGATACCTGAATATTGTAAAAAACTAATCAGACTTCTTAACAGTAACGGCTACGAAGCATATGTGGTTGGTGGTGCAGTACGCGATATTCTCATGGAAAAAACTCCACACGATTACGATGTGGCAACTTCTGCAACTCCAGACGAGACTAAGAAGGTTTTGGAAGATTCAGGCATCCGCACTATTATCGAGAATGGTGTCAAACATGGAACCGTAACTGGAATTATTGATGACCACCTGATGGAGATTACGAGTTACCGTGTTGAGAGTGGTTACACCGATAGCAGACGTCCTGATAGTGTTGTATTTACACGAAGCATTGAAGAAGATGTCAGAAGAAGAGATTTTACGATCAATGCAATGTATCTTGATAGTGAATCTAATATCGTGGATCTTACAGGTGGAAGAGAAGATATTAAGAATCAGATTATTCGTGCAGTTGGAAATCCTTACGAGCGTTTTAATGAAGATGCCCTTCGAATTTTGAGAGCACTTCGTTTTGCAAGTCGTCTTGGATTCAAAATTGAAGAAGAGACTTCAAAGGCGATGCACGAACTTCGTAACAATCTTAAGTTAATATCTGCTGAAAGAATTCATTCAGAGCTTACAGGTATTCTTACACATCAGTATGCCGTAGATGTGATTCGTGAGTTCCATGATGTTTTTGAAGTGCTTATTCCGGAACTTGAAGCTACAATTGGTTTTGATCAAATGAGCAAGTATCACCATCTTGATGTTTTCGAGCATATGCTTGCTGTTCTCGGTGGAATTCCTTTAAATGCTGATGGATGCCGTGATGAGGCACTTTCTTATGCAGCGTTCTTCCATGATATTGGAAAGCCGGTTGTGTTTTATATAGGTGAAGATGGACGTGGACACATGGTGCACCATCAGGATGCAAGTGAGAAGATAGCTCGTGAATTCTGTACACGTCTTAAATTCTCAACGAAGCTTACGAAGGATATCTCGAATCTGATTCTGCTTCACGATAGTTTCCCAAAACTACAGGAGATAGTTATTAATAAGTTTATTGCCAAGTATTCGCTGGAATTTTGTGAGAGACTTTACGTGATTCAGCGTGCTGATATTCTTGCGCATTCACCAGTTGGACTTAAAAGAATGGATACACTTGAAGCGATTATTCGTACAAAGAATAATCTTGTGAATAATAATGCATGTTTCTCTCTTAAAGATCTGATGGTTAATGGTAATGATCTTAAGGCAGCTGGAATTACAGATGGTAGAAGAATTGGTGGAGTTCTGAATCGTCTCCTGGAGGCTGTAATAGAGAAGCGAATTGTGAACGAATATGACGCATTGATTCAGTATGCTTTGAAGCTCTGAGTTTCTAATGTGAAACACACTTCATAATTATTGAAAATTTGTGAATGAATTAAGTGGTATTTTGACGTATTAAGCGTTAAATGCCATTTTTTTGTTTGCTTTATTAATAACTTGTAAAGTGCGTTCATAAATCATTTACAAAATGTGTCAAAAATATGGCAAAACAGGGTACAAATGTGAAAAATGCAGGTTTATAATGTGTACATAACAGAAAAGCGATTGTTCATTTGAGGATTCGGTCATGAAAAAGTGCAATTCGAAGAGAGGATACGTATTTGTTGAGGTAATGCTCGTTGTGGTAATCATCACAATACTCGCCAGCGTATCAATTCACATCATAGGTACTTCATTTCGTGATTACAACCGCAGGGCAGAGATATATGCAAGGCAGAACGCCAAAGCGGAGAGTGAGACTTATGAACAGATGAAGGAACAGCTTAAGAACAAAACTTACGATGAACCTTCAGAAGCGGAAGAATAAAGTAGTAAAGAGAGGTAGAGGTCATGAAAAACTTAAATAAAAAAGGTTTTACATTAGTAGAGTTAGTTCTTGTAGTTGCAGTTATTTGTATCCTTTCTGGCGTTATCTTAGTTGGTACAGGCGCTGCTATTAATAAGTACAATGCAAAGGTTGCTGGTATGATCAACGATAATGCATACTTCGAGAGCAACGCAATGCTTAGCATGAAGAGTGATTTCGCTGATCGTGGTTTGAGACCTACTCCATCACCTCGTCCTGAAGCTCCATATGCTCCTGTAACTCCAATGCCAACTGCGGCTCCTGTACAGAACAATGCAGGTGGTGAGCCAGCAGCTCCTACAGTTGCTCCAACAGCTGTTCCAACACAGCCAATCGCTACAAACACACCACGTCCTACAAATACTCCAGCTCCTACAAACACACCACGTCCTACAATTTCTTCAGGATCAGCAAGTGCAGAAGCAGGCAACGGTAATTTCTGGAACGGTGGCGGACAGCTCCCTATCAACAACATCAGAGCTCCACAGGGTACAACAAGAGTTGAAATCGTAGTTGAGTTCAACGGTACTGTTACATCAGCTGGTGGATGGACATGTGATTCTTACTCAATCAGTGGCAATCGTGTAACTGCAGTTATCAACGTTACTGAGAGCAACGGCTGGATCATCAACGGTGGTAGCGTTGGTATTCAGGCAAGTGGTAGCTTCACAAATGCAACAGTTATTTCTGTTACATGCAGCTGATAGAAACTAAATAAGTTTAAAATGACTTCGGTCATTAGTTAAGAAGAGGAAGAGGATGCTTTAATAGCATCCTCTTTTTATGTATGCCAGCCATGCTCCGGCGTTTTGGTGAAAGTCCAAAGGTGACTAATTGCACCAAAGTTCTATTAAAATTAACCATCTTATGAATCAATGATGATAGTATTCAAAAAACGGCTGATATAAGGAGGATGTATAACCGTGGGTTTTAGAACACTTGAAATTAGTAAACAAGCTGAAATACATATTAAAGAAAGACAGTTAGAGGTAATAACGGAAGATGGCATAGCACTTATCCCGATTGAAGATTTATCTTGCATAATGGTTCACGGTGCGAATATTAGATTATCAACAATGGATTTATCTATCTTATCATCAAACAAAGTTACCATTACTACATTAGATGATAGATATTTACCAACAGCAATAGTTCTTCCTTTTGAAGGCCACTCAAGACAATCAAAGCTTATGCATGCACAGGTTGCTTTCCCTGAAAAGAATTATTTATCGTTATGGAAACATATAATACATCGCAAGATTGATAATCAAGCAAGATGTCTATCAATTTTAGGTAAAGATGGTACAGATGTAATATCTAGATATTTGAATCATATAACTAATGAAACAATCGATTCGATAGAATCCATGGCAGCAAAACAATATTTCTCGTTTTATCATGAAGGCTTAAATAGAAGAGGTGACGATCCGATAAACAGTAGACTTAACTATGGCTACGCGGTAGTAAGAAGCAGCATAGCAAGGAGTTTGGTTGCAACGGGTTTTCATCCAACATTTGGTATTCATCATAATAGTCAGCTTAATGCGTTTAACTTAGCAGACGATCTAATTGAACCATATAGAGCAATTGTAGATGTTGTGGCTTATAAAAACATTGGAACTAATGTTCAACTCAGTAAAAATGAGCGACGCGAAATTGCAAGTGTACTTCATAACGCTTGTATGGTTAATGGAACGAAAGTTAATTTGTTATCCGCAATTGATTTAATGTGCGAAAGTTTAAAGCGAATAATATTAGAAAATTCAAATGAAAGTCTAATACTACCAACAATACTTCCTATTGAAAAAATGGATGGTATCACAGAATGAGATTAATAGTAATGCTAAGCCCAACAAATAAATGGGGTACAAAAACTGAATATACAAATCTTCGTAAATTTTTACAAAGGGATGGCTACATTCGTATAGCTCCAGAAGTTTTTATGAGAATAGTTCCTAATCGAAAGGCATCAGAAAAACACTATCGTCGTATCGAAGAAGTTGCGCCCAAAACAGGTGTTGTACGTCTATTGAGACTTACTGAAAAACAATATGCAAATATCTATATGGTAGCAGGAGATATTGATTATCAAGAGAAGACAGTCGGTACTAACTGTCATATTATGATATAATCGCATTTATGGAGTTACGATTACCTGTAAGGTCCCTATATATAGTATTCCGTATGGTAATCGTTGCTAAATATACTAGTTGAACAACCCGCCAAAAATGGTGCATCGTTCAACTGAATGCTTATGCAAACCTTATTGAGAATTAATTACAATTTTTATTTAATAAATTTCTATTAATTAGCAACTTTTACAATATTGATACTACCAAAGAATTTTTCTTCATCATAAAACTCTTGAATCTTACGATCCATTTCAATCACTTCACTAGGAGCATCTTCACGAAGATGGAACTTCCCAGTATTAACATCAAAAATGCTCCACGCTTCGACGGTATCCATCATCGCAAGCAATTCTGTAGAAGGCATCCTTGTCATATTAACCCAACTTTCTTCAATAGTTCTATTAAATAATCATCGTTAAGTCTATTCTTGCGATAAAGCAAAATCGAATCAGCTATTAACTCATTCAGATTCCCTCTTACGAATGATTTATAAGCATTTGTACTTATAACATTAACGATATAAGAAGAATCATTTACATACTGCCTTGAAACATAATCAAGAATATCTCTTTCAAGAATCGATTTAACTTGATTAATAGTAACATCTTCAGAAGAATTTTTCCACAATTCATATATTTTATCCCAATGTGTTTTATGAGGTTGAACAACCCGCCAAAAATGGTGCATCGTTCAACATAATTGTAGTTCATTTTTTATACGCCCAGTGGTGCAACTTATGTTGTGCTGCTGGGTTATTGATATCAGAAAATGTGAAGAGTGTATTAAAATGCCTCACAAGGGTTGACAACTGATGTTGAAAGGAGTGATACTAATAACGGAATAAAACAGTGAGAGTAGAAAGTTGTGAGAGGAGGTGCAACTATGCTTTATGATTATTTAATTGAGAATTACAAGCCTAATGAGCCGATATTTGTGGCTGATGTAGAATTACCTATATCTGATAGTAATTTGCGACAGATGTTTAAAACTTTATGTGATGCAGGCAAGATTAAACGCTTTGATACGGGTGTTTACTATATACCAAAGAAAAGTGTTTTAAAAAATGGTGTACCTCTTGCAGCTGATGATGTGGCTGCTGCAAAGTATATTATCAAAAAAGGTAAGATTAATGGTTTTTATTCAGGATTTACTTTTGCGAATCAATTGGGCATTAGTACTCAGGTTCCTTATGTGCAAGAGATTGTATCTAATAACGCAAGTACTAGAGTAAAAGAAGTTACAGTAAGAAACAAAAGAATTATTCTCAGAAGAGCAAGGACTCCTATAAATAATGAGAATTACGTAGTGTTGCAGTTGTTGGATTTGTTGAAAGATTTGGAACAATATTATGACGTTGACTTTGAAGAAGTATGCTCAAGACTCTGTCGATACGTAAGAGAAGAGAATATTACAAAAGCACAGGTGGATAGATATATAGAAGAATATCCTGATAAGACATACAAAAATATTTATAGGACGGGATTATATAATGTATTTGCATGAAGATTTAGAACTCTTTAGGGACGTTATAAGTGCGACATCAGAAGATCAGGGAGATAAAGATTTTGCTATCATTGAGAAAGATTACTATGTCTCGATGATTTTGAAGTTGTTGGCTGAAAAATCAGAAAACTGCGTATTCAAGGGTGGCACGTCGTTGTCCAAATGCCATAAGGTGATAGATCGTTTTTCAGAAGATATAGATATTAGCTTTTCAAATGCTCTTACTCAAGGTCAGAGGAGAAGACTTAAGGATGAGATTATTGCCGGTATAAGCACTGAGCTTAAAATGCCAATCGTAAACTGGGATCAGGCAAGGAGTAGAAGAGACTATAATTGTTATATTTTTGATTATCAGCCAATTGACGGGTATGTAAAAGAAAGCTTGATTCCAGGTGTAAAGATGGAAGTGGTCTTGAGCTCTTTGTCTTTTCCTACTGTTGAGATGGAAGTAACGAGTCTTATCTATGACTTTTTGAAGAAAGACAATGCAGAATTGATAGATGAATATAATCTGCAACCATTTAAGATTAAGGTTCAGGGATTAGACAGGACGTTTATTGATAAGACGTTCGCAATATGTGACTATTATCTGCAAGGGAAAACAGAAAGACATTCAAGACATATATATGATTTATATATGTTGTCTTCACTTGTGAAGTTAGACGACAACTTAGCTGAACTAGTAAAAGAAGTGCGAGAACAGAGGGTTAATGTTCCTAACTGTTTATCTGTGCAACCTGGTGTAAGCGTAAATGAAATATTGAAGAAGATAGAAGAACAGAAGTATTTTTATAATGATTACATCAGTATCACTTCAGTATTTCAAAACAAGCCTTTACCTTATGAAGAAGCAATAACAGTGTTGCATAAGATAATTGAAACAGAAATATTTGAATAATAAGGCTAAGTAATAGTAAAGTTAAATGTAATTACAATTAATTTATATACGCCCAGTGGTGCAACTTCGGTTGTGCTGCTGGGTGTATTTTATGCGAGAAAAATGAATTATTAATATTGAATTTTTTGTATTCTTGGCTTGTAGGGTGGAAAGGGGAATAGTCACGCAATTCCGAAATGCTGAAAAATATGCTTTTGTATCTTTTTATGTAGTTTTGTGCATCTTTGGTCGATTTTCTGCTTTTAATCAAAATATGCTTTCCAGCAGATTTTTGAATAAAGATGTCAAATGAGAAATTCGTATTCGTTACTTGGAGATGTAAAATGAGATTGTATTAGTGTTACCGATTTTAGATTAGAACATGCACTCGTTATGCTGAACAACCCGCCAAAAATGGTGCATCGTTCAACAAAAAAACTCCCAGGAATCTAGGAAACCTGGGAGTTGTGTATTTTAGCTATAGATAACTAATCAAATATTGTTATTCTGCATCCAGTTAGGACCAGTAGAACCACTTGCCTTCTTCTCAGCAGCTACTTCCCAGATAGGACGTGGCTTTTCTTCAACTGGCTTTGCTGCAGGAGCAGGTGATGAGTTGAAAGAAGAATTAAATGAAGTCTTTGGAGCTTCTGCTTCAGCGATGTCTTCAGCTGGTTCAGCAGGTGTGTTAACAGCTGCTGAAGGTCTAGCCCATGATGGAGCTTCAGTAGCAGTAGCACCAGCCTTAAGAGGTGACGCCCATGTTGGCTGAGCAAGAGCAGAATTTGAAGATTCCATAAGTTTTACTCCTGAAGATTCACCAGAGAAACCAGAATCAGGCTTTGTAGCTGCAGCCCAAATTGGGTTAACATCTTCGTTCTCTTCCTTTGCTGGCTTTTCTTCAGCAGGTGCGTTTGCCTTATCGCCTTCTGCCGCCTTTTCAGCTCTTTTTGCTCTGATTGCACACTTTGGACATGGAGTTGAGTTAACCATGCCACCGCAAACTTCACATCTGTAAAGTGAACCACGCTTTGCTGGAGTAGCAGGAGCAGGTGCTTCAGTCTTTGGAGCAGGTCTTGAACCACCAAATGGTGAGCTAGCTCTGTTTACTACCTCAGCCTTTGGTTCTTCAGCAGGTGCTGCAGTTTCTGCTACCTTCTCTGGTTCAACCTCAGGGATATTTTCTACATCAGCAGGTGCTTTCTTAAAAGCAGAAGACTTGTTTGCTGCAAGCTCGCTTGCTGAAACAGGCTTTGTAGCGTTTGCCCAGATTGCACTCTTCTCTGATTTCTCTTCCTGTGGAGCCTCTTCCTTAACTGCATTTGCAGCAGATCTGTTCTTGATTGCACAGCGTGGGCAAGGTGTGGCGTTAACCATGTTTCCACATACTTCGCATCTGTAAAGAGAACCCTTCTTTGTAGCAGGCTTGCTCTCTTCCTTCTTAGCAGCGAAAGGTGAAGGTGCATTATTATCTGACTCCTTCATAGGAGCTGGACTTGCGAAAGGAGACTTCTTTTCTTCCTTCTTCTCAGCTACTGGAGCAGGAGCTGGAGTAAATGAAATCTTCTTAATAGATGATTCCTTAACTTCCTCAGTCTCCTTTGTCTCAGAAACTACTTTTACTGTCTTGATAGCTGATGCTTCAGGAGCTTCAGGAGTTACTGTAGCAACAGGTGTAGCAGCAGGAGCAGGTGTGCTTTCTGGTGCTTCTTCCTTCTTTTCAGGTGCAGGAGCAGCTACGCCAATCTTACTTACCTTATCCTTGATATCAGCGATTTCTTCTTTGATTTCAGGGAGAATATATCTCATATCAGAATCGAAATTCTCAAAAGTTTTCTCGAAAGCAGCGACTCTGTTAATTGCGTCCTGAGTTGTCTCGCTAACTCTTTCAGAAGTTTTTACAACATCAGCACAGGCACCACCGATTACGATAACTGCGAATGCGAATGCACCACCAGTAAGAAGTCCTGCGATCGCGCCCATCAGGCCACCTGTTAGAATTCCACCGATTACAGACGCTACTGCAACAACAATAGCTGCAATTTTTGATGTCTTCTCGATAGACTCGCCATTATTTGACATAGGATGTATCCTCCTTATATTCACTGTAATTTGTTTACAGATTGTTTACCATTTAAAATTTTAACATATATTATAAAAATTCAATCAAATATATTTATTAAATATATAAAGTAAGAAAATAGTAATAATCATTAGTAACTAAAAACCCCTCTGAACCATGTATCTGGTGATTCAGAGGGGTTGATAATTCAAATTAGTTAGCGTTTAGAACATTGTATAAACAAAGTAAGCTATGAATGAGGCAAGCATTATAAAGCCTGTGAGCTTGTTAAGTTTCTTTCGAGGGAGAGCTACGACAAGAAGGAGAACGATGGCGTAGATTGCCATGATGCAGTCAAATGTAAATGCTTCCTGGCAAGGGATATCGCGAATTGTTGAAGTAATTCCAATAACAAAAACGATGTTAAAGAAGTTGGAACCAACGATATTACCGATTGCGATATCAGTCTTCTTCTTAAGAGCAGCAGTTATGCTTGTAACAAGCTCAGGAAGTGAAGTACCGAAGGCAACAATCGAAAGTCCGATGATTCTCTCGCTGACATTAAATGCCTTCGCAATTGCAGTTGCAGAATTTACTGTGAGGTTACTTCCGAATGTAATCATGGCACCACCAAGAACGATAAATAAAAGCATCTTCCAAAGTGGTGTGTTTCCATCTTCTTCAGGAACTTCGTCAAGCTCGTCACCCTTCTTAACGCGGTAGCCAAGATAGATTACGTAAACAATCATGATTGCAATAAGGATGAGGCCATCAATTCTTGTTACCTTATCATCGTAAAGGCACATGAACGTAAGGATAAGTGTTGTGAAAATTACGAGTGGAATATCAAAGGCAAGAGCCTTCTTTGTAACAGGAATTACACAGATAATTGAAGTAATTCCAAGGATAAGAAGTACGTTCATTATGTTGGAACCGAGAATATTTCCAATGGAAAGATCCGATGCCCCCTTCAAAGCAGAAGTGATACTTACAGCAGCTTCCGGAAGGGAAGTTCCAAGAGCAACAATTGTAAGACCGATAATAATCTGAGGGATTCCAAATTTAACTGCAAGTTTACCTGCGCCCTCGACGAACCAGTCTGCGCCCTTCATGAGAAGTGCAAATCCAATAATCAAAATAAGAAGCTGTAAAAGTATCATTCTAATTTCCTTAACCTAACATAGTCATAATATTGCTATTTTGAATTCTAACACATGAGTAAACCTAATTTGTGTATAATACTAGTGTATTTTTGTAAAAAATAAGGGAGGAAGAGGCATGACATTTTTGGACATTGAGTTCGCTTTCTTTCTTCCACTGTTCCTGATTTTGTATTTTGTAGTTCCAAAGAAGTACCGTTATGTTGTAACACTTGTTGGAAGTTATGTGTTTTATGCCTTCGCTGACATAAGACTCGCTTTAGTGCTTCTTGGGGTAACGATCCTTACATATGTTGGCGGCTTCGTCATTGGTAAAAACAAACGTAAATCACTGCTTGCTCTGTTTTTTACGCTCAATATTCTGGTTCTTGTTTTCTTTAAGTACACCAACTTTATAATCTCTGATCTAGGTTCAGTTGTGAGCCGAATTAATCCTGGTTTTACTGGATTTAATGAGTTATCAATTATTCTTCCTGCTGGTCTGTCATTCATGATTTTCCAGTCTTCCACATATCTTACAGATGTTTACAAGGACAAGATTAAGCCAACTAAGAATTTTGTTTTGTATGCAGCTTTTGTTGCTTTCTTCCCATGCATAATCTGTGGACCAATTCAGAAATCAAGAGAACTTATCCCTCAGTTAATCGAACCAAAGTCAGTTACTGGTGACGATTTTAAGAAGGGAACTTTGCTTTTCGCGTGGGGCTTTTGTGAGAAGGTTCTTGTTGCAAACAGACTTTCGACAATTATTAATCCTGTTTTCGCAGACTGCGTTAACGTTAATCCTGCGCTTAATTTGCTTGCTGCAGTTTTGTTCTCAGTTTATATTTACGCGGATTTCGCTTCTTATTCGGATATGGCTCGCGGTGTAGCGCTCTTTATGGGCATTGATGTCGGTAAAAACTTCGATAATCCTTATCTTTCAAGATCGACATCAGAGTTTTGGAACAGATGGCATATGAGCCTTAACAGCTGGTTTTTGGAGAATATTTATATTCCTCTAGGCGGCAACCGTAAGGGTGAGTTCCGTAAATACTTAAATATCATGGTGGTTTTCTTTGTTAGCGGCATCTGGCATGGCGCTGGAAATCACTTTATTGTTTGGGGTGTCCTTAACGGCCTTCTTGTAATTCTTGGAAGAATGCTTCTCCCTTTGAAGGACAAGGTTTATGCCAGACTTAAGATAAACCCAGAAGTTGAGGGCATAGTCTTCCTCGAAAGACTCTGGGTATTTATCCTCATTACTTTCACATGGATTTTCTTTAATAACGGCTTTATGCAGTCTGTTGAGATTATTAGAAGCATCGCTCATGTTAAACTCCTTGATTTCTTCCGCGACGATTTCGTGGGAGTAGCAGGTGGCGTTCGAACAACGGTGTCACTTATTATTGCGCTTTATGCTTTCTATAAGATTCAGGTAAAGCGTGTTGATGAGAAGAAGTTTTACGAGAAGTTTAATAACCAGCCAATGATTCTTCAGGCAATCATTCTGGCGATTATTATCTATCTTTGCGTGTTTGCAGTTTGTGGCACAGACAAATTTGTGAATACGACATTCCTGTATGCGCAGTTCTGATGGAGGCATGAGATGAAGGATTTCTTTAAGTTTTTAATCACAAGTCTTCTTATTGCGTGCCTGATGCTCGCGGGAACTTTTTACGGAATCATTATGGAGCAGAAAGACACTTTCCATAGTGCTTACGTAAGCCTTCTTCAGGATAAATACGACATGCTTATGGCAACAAATGAGCCGAAGATTGTTATCGTTGCGGGAAGTTCTTCCGCATTTGGAATTAACGCCCCAATGCTTGAAGAAGCTACAGGCTACAAAGTCTGCAATATGGCTCTTCACGCAGGTTTTGGCCCATGGTTTTATACTGAAGTTTCTATGTCCAACATAAACGAAGGCGACATCGTTCTTCTTGCATACGAGAACCTCTGGCAGAGTAATTTTAAGGACATCGATCAGACTATGTGCATGTCCGCCATCGATAACCATATCGAAATGTATTCGCACCTGTCTCCAGATCTCATAAGACAGCTTGTAGGAAACATGTTTTACTACGCAGATACAAAGGCAAACTATACTGGTGATGAGATTTCCCCTTATTACTGCCGCGAGGCTTTTGATCCTGTTACTTTGCAGATGACAGTTCAACGAGACGGCGCTTTTGATGCCAACATTTATGGTGTTGCAGGTCCCGAACTTTTCCCAACTGAGATTTCGCAGGAATCTATTGACTACTTAAGAAGTCTTAAGGCTTTAGTAGAGTCTAAGGGTGCAAGTGTTTACTTTATCCTGCCTCCAATCACAAGAACAGGTGTCGGAGTTGACGAGACTTTCCTTAATAATCTTATGGCTGATGAGGAAAGACTTATCGGAATCCCATGTATTAGCGACCCTGC
Source organism: Saccharofermentans sp. (assembly GCA_045598005.1). Taxonomy (GTDB): domain Bacteria; phylum Bacillota; class Clostridia; order Saccharofermentanales; family Saccharofermentanaceae; genus Saccharofermentans. The sequence continues at coordinate 90,600 of JAZLLF010000012.1, forward strand.
AGATTATTTCTTCCCAGATGAGTGGATGCTTGATTCAATGTATCACTGTAACAGTTACGGCGAGATTATGAGAACTGAGCGCCTTATTGCTGATCTTAGAAGAGGCGCTGGCATCTAATTTCGCGCGCGAGAAACAAATCTAAAATATATTTTTTGTTATAGTTGCATATTTTTTCAGGGAAAATTTTTCACCCCAAACTTTGGTGTATTTTTGTGATTTTATGTAATAAGAATGTTACAATCTAATACTGTTAAAGAAATTATCGGGGTAGCGTATTAATGAAAAAGATTGTACTTCTTGGTTGTAACGACAAGACCAGAGCAATTATTCCTTTCCTTTGTAAGGATGCAAGTATCGCACAGGAGATTTGTATCGCATCAAGAGACAAGGCAAAGTGTGATGAACTTCGTAAGCAGTATCAAAATAACATTGTAAGAATCAGCACAGCTCGTGTTGATTTGTCAAATGAGTCTGGAACCAGAATGATGCTTACAATTGCACAGCCAGACATGCTTGTTAATCTTACAGAGGCTTCATTTAGTCCGATTATTATGAAACTTTGTCTTGAGATTGGTGTTCCATATGTTGATGGTGCACTTTTTGATATTGGAAGCGGTGATTTCCTTTCAAAGCAGTTCGAGTTTTTTGGCGATTTCAGACAGAAGAATCTTACAGCAGTTGTAGGATGTGATTTTAATCCTGCAGGTATTACAACAATTATCCGTGATGCTTTGGAAGAGGATTTTGATTCCATTGAGTCTGCAGATATTATTGAGGCTGGTCCAAAAACAGCTGTTAAGTCAATGAATATTAAGGAACTCGTTGAGTTCAAGGAAGAAGCAGCTAAGGGCTCAAAGGCTGTTTATATCGAAGGTGGTTCCAAGATTGAGGCTGAGCCTTTGTCTGTTAAGGCAGTTACAACTCTTCCAGGATTTCCTGAGCAGGAATATTACTGTGTAGATAATGCAATTGTTGAAGATTTCAGCAAGGAACTTCCTGACATTCCAAACGTTAAGTACTTTACAACTTACAGCAAGCCAGATACTTCAATCCTCGATGAGCTTTCAAAGTTTAATCTCCTTTCAAAGACTCCAATCCAGGTTGGTGATGTTTCTGTAGCTCCACTCGACTTTATTTCGAAGCTTTTGGAGAATTACGAGCTTCCTAAGGCTAAGGATGATGGAGAAGTGCCTAATGATGGTAACAGTTCTCTTGGTCTTATTCTTTCTGGTAAGAAGAATGGCAACAGCAAGATTACTATGCTTTATATAAAGAACACAGCAAAGTGTAATGCTTACTCTCTCGTTTCTGCTATCAAGGCAGTTGCAAAAGGCAAGTGGAACAGAGCTGGTGTGTTTACGCCATGTGCTTTCGAGCATTCAATTATGCTCGACAGCATGCGCAAGATGGGACTTAGCTACGACAGAATTGAAGTAGCTCCACTTGATGTAATTAAGGAGGACAAGTAATGCTTCAGGATCAGCGCAAGGTTCTTATTGTAGAAGATGATGAATCAATCAACAGTTTGATTCGCGTTGCACTTACAAAGCACGGACTCTCATGTACTCAGGCTTTTTCCGGTTCTGAGGGACTTCTTAATTTCAAGAATGACAAGTTTGATTTGATTATTATGGACCTCATGATGCCTGGTATGACAGGTGAGTCTCTTACAAGAACAATCAGAGAGACATCAATGGTTCCAATCATTGTTATTTCGGCAAAGAGTTCACTCGATTCAAAGATGGATTTGTTTGAGATGGGTGCTGACGACTTCCTTGCTAAGCCTTTTGAAGTTAAGGAACTTATTGCAAGAGTTGATGTTCAGCTTCGTCATAGCGCGACAACTTACTCCAAGGATGAGAAGGAAGAGGACCGCAGCCTTAAGTTTAAGGATCTTGAGCTTAAGAGGGATACTTTCGAAGTATATCTTTGCGGTAAGGAAGTTCAGCTTACAAGACAGGAATATAAGATTCTCGAGCTCTTTATGCTTTATCCTACAAAGGTGTTCAGCAAGCAGGAGATTTTTGAATATGCCTGGAACGAATACTACATCGGTGAAGATAAGACGATTAATGTTCACATAAGTAACATCAGATCCAAGTTTAAGGCTTTGACAGAGGAAGAGTATATCGATACTGTCTGGGGAATCGGTTTCAGACTTGCCAAGGCTAAGTGATATTGACTTTTACGAAGACTGTCTCGTTCATTCGAGGCAGTTTTTTGTTGGGATGTTAGCAGATTGGTTAGTGGAATTTTCTGCACTAACGGATTTACTAACATTCGGTCTCAAAACGGTGATTTGTTAGCAGATTGGTTAGTGGAATTTTCTGCACTAACGGATTCACTAACATTCGGTCCCAAAACGGTGATTTGTTAGCAGATCGGTTAGTGGAATTTTCTGCACTAACAGATTCACTAACATTCGGTCCCAAAACGGTGATTTGTTAGCAGATTGGTTAGTGGAATTTTCCACACTAACGGATTCACTAACATTCGGTCTCAAAACAGTGATTTGTTAGCAGATCGGTTAGTGGAATTTTCTGCACTAACCGATTCACTAACATTCGACCTTAAATCAGAAAAATCAGCCAATCCTCCGGTTTTCTTTAAACTTTCTTTAAATTTGATTGTCGAAGGATTTGCATTTTCAAAGGATAATGTCAACATCCGAAGGACAGTCCTGGGGTGGTAAGCTGTCCTTCGAATATTTTGTGTTAAGTTCGGAGGAATTTATGGAAGATATGCTTCTTGTTACGGAGAACCTCACGAAGCAGTATAAGAATGTTCGTGCGGTTGATTCTGTTAATATCCATATTCGTAAGGGCGCTATTTATGGTCTTATTGGTAAGAATGGTGCTGGTAAAACAACTATTATGAAGATGCTTTCCGGAATGGCTGAGCCAACTTCTGGAAGTTTTAAATATCTCGCTTTCTCTGGCGATGAGGATCTTGCATTCTCAAGAATTGGTGCTCTTATCGAGGCACCTGCAATTCAGCCAAATCTTACAGCTTATGACAACCTTAAGATGAAGTGCTTAGCTTATGATGTTGGTGATAAGAAGTACATCATGGATAAGCTTGAGCTTGTTGGCCTTGGTAAGGTTTATAACCGTAAGGCAGGTAAGTTCTCACTTGGAATGAAGCAGAGACTTGGTATCGCGATGGCTCTTGTAGGTGAGCCTGATTTCCTTCTTCTTGATGAGCCTATTAACGGTCTTGATCCACAGGGTATCGTTGAGATTCGTGAGATGATTATTAAGCTCGTTGAAGAGATGGGAATCACAGTTCTTATTTCGAGCCATATTCTTGGTGAACTTTCCAAGCTTGCTACAGATTTCGGAATTATGGCTGACGGCAAGATTGTTGAGGAAATTACACGTGAAGAGCTTAAGCTTAAGTGCCGCGACAAGATTGTAATTAAGTCAGACAAGATTGATTTGATTGTTCCAATTATCGATAAGCTTGGTTTTAGTGAGTATCAGGTAATTAATGAGAATACAGTTTATATTTTCGAGAGAACGAATGAGATTTCGCTTCTTAATATGGAAATTGCAAAGGCTGAGATTCTTGTAGATTCTATCGGTGTTGTTGCATCTGACCTTGAAGAGTACTTCCTTAAGGTTACAGGTTCAATTGTTGGCGATAGTAACTACAGAGTATAAGGGAGGGCTTTAATTATGTTTCTGTCTTTTTTAAAGTCTGAACTTTTCAGAGTATCAAAGATGGTTAGTACCTATGTACTTCCAGTTATTATGTGCATCATGGTCCTGATTACATCCGTTATCCTTTTGAAGGTTGATGTTGCTTCATATCTTGGTATGTCCCGCGATGACTACGATGCGATTGTAGAACAGGGCAATTCCGTTGGAACTATTTCTGATTCTTTCGAAATGGGATTTCAGGCTGGATACGATGCCGGAGAATCATTTGTTTCAGGTGAAGAAGAGGAAGGTCTTGTTGTTGCTGAGCCTTACGAAGAATTGCCTTCTCTTTGGGGCAAGGGACTTTTCTACTATGAAGATGTTGAGGCCCTTTTCAATCAGAACGTAGCTGGTCTTACTAATATTCTCCTTGTTGCTATTTTTGTTGGTATTTATATTGGAGACTGCTATAAGCATAAGTTTGACAAGAACCTTGTAATTGCCTGCAAGAACAGAGGCGTAATTACTGCTGTAAGAATGACAGTTATCGCACTTTATTCGCTTTTTATCCAGTGTGTAACATGGATTGCATCACTTATCTGTGCTGCGCTCATGGCAGAGAGTGTAAAAGTTAATGTTGATAAGGCTTCAGTTCTTTATTTCATAATTACATTTTTGATTGTTTATGCTTTCGGACTTTTGATTATGTTTATTACAAACCTTACAAAAAGTAAGGCTGCTGGTATTACAGTTGGCGTTGTTCTTGCTTCCGGTCTTCTTTCAATCGTTATGTCACTTGCGTCAATGATTTTAATTAATCTTTTGAAAATTGACAGCGCATTTTCTTTTGCAGATTACACATTGTCACAGAACCTTACAGTGCTTACACTTGATTCTGATGGCAAGATTGTAATAAGAGCACTTCTTTGTGCTATTATCTATGCAGTTTTGGCTTCAGTTGCCAACTATGTGGTAATTAAGAAGAGGGATATCTCCTGATAAATGTTTGGAAATCTGGTAAAGCTTAATTTAATTAGATTGTTTAAAAGTCGTGCGACTTTGATTAGCACAGTCACTGTTATTATGGTGACTGTGTTTAACTTTTTCCTTTATTACTATTTGAAGGATCTTATTCTGGATGGAACGACAAAGCAGCCTGTATATTTCTGGGGCACTTACCATTTCATTATGGCTGCTGGTACAATCTTTCCTGCGATATGCATTATCGTTACATTTATGGTCTGTGACTACTACAAGTTCAGGCAGATGATTAATATTGAGGGAATATGCAGAAACAAGGCGAAACTCGTATTTTCAGAAGTTGCTGCTATTTTTGTCTTCTCATTTGCTTCTTCACTCTATCCAATGCTTTGTGCCACTATAGGAAGTCTTCTTGATGAGGTTAAGTTTGGACTTTTGATTCATGCGCCGCTAACTACGCTTTCTATTTATTTAGCACTTTCACTTGCGTATTTTTCTTTGCTTGTTCCTGTTTATACCTTCGCAAAAATATATCGAAAGAAGTTTCCGGTGTTTATAACAGCGATATTAGCTTTACCAGTGATAGTATTTTTTGCAGGTTTCCTTGATGGTGTTAATAACCTTGATGGTGCAAATGTTTTCCCGGCACTGACACTTCTTGATTTTGCGTTGGGTGATATCGATCACATTAATTTTCCTGTAGTATTTTTACTCCTGATTGCCCAGAATCTTGGATGGATTCTAATCTCGATTGCAGCATCCAACAGAAAGAGTGACTTATGACAGATTTAATGCCTCTTGTAATTATTTTAATTGCTATTATTCTTGCACTTGTTTTTACGATAATTGGAATGGTCAGCCAGATGACCAGCCTTCGAAGACAGGTTCATTTTATCGCACGCAACGACACCAACAAGCTTATTACTTTCTATGGTGGTTCGAGAGCTTTTAAGATGCTTTCGAATGATATAAATCAGATTATTGAAGGCTGCCGCATCCGCGAAAGGGAGATCAACAAGCAGGACAGTGAGCTTAAAGACACTCTCGTTAACATGTCTCACGATATTAGAACTCCTCTTACTTCACTTAAGGGATATTTCGAGCTTTTAAGTGAGACTACTGATCCTGAGGAGCAGGAGCGTTATCGAAATATTATCAGCGAGAGAATTGATTCTTTAAGCGAGATTCTCGAAGCGATGTTCTTCTTTACAAAGGTTTCAGGGGCAGGATATGAGACAAACCTTGATTCTATTGATATGTCTACACTTACAATGCAGACTCTTTTTGCTTATTTCGATGATTTTGAAAGTGCAGGTATGATACCTGAGATTGACCTTGATGAGAATTTAAGAGTTATCGGAAATGAGCAGTCGCTTAAGAGAATCCTTCAGAACTTTATTAAGAACTGTCTTGTTCACGGTAAATCTGACGTTGCTATTTCGCTTAAGCCAAATAAGGATAATTCCAAGGTGGTGCTTAAGGTTAGCAATAAAGTATTTGAGGAGGCCGTTCCTGATCCTAATAAGGTTTTTGACCGTTTCTATAAGGCTGATACAGCACGTCATGTAAGTTCAAGTGGAATTGGACTTTCGGTTACGAAGAAACTTGCTAACTCCATGAAGGGTAATGTGTACGCTACTTTGGAAGATGACGTGTTCTCGATTTTTCTTGAACTTTCCAAAGTGTAAGTTTGTAAAATGCTTCTTACAGGTTTAATATAAGTTCATCTCGGATTTTGTTTCGGAGGTGACGACTATGGATAACAATAATCTTAGTGAGATTGAGAAATTAGTTCTTAATACTTTGCGTGATTTTTCTACTGATACAATTTATTTTAAGGATAAGGATTCCAAGTTCTTGTGGAATACAAAGGGTCACGCCATTCAGGTAGGTGCCGCTTCGCCAGTTGAGATGCATGGCAAGAGTGACTATGATTTCTTCCCAGAAGAATTTGCTGATAAGACTCGTGAGGACGAGATCAGAATCATGGAAACCGAAGTTCCAGTCATTAATCGTGTTGAAGAACTTATTGATGACTCTGATGAGTCAACTTTTTTCATGGCTTCAAAGTATCCTTTGTACAACGATAAGCATGAAGTTATTGGTACATGGGGAATGTCCAAGGACGTTACTGAGCAGATGAAGATGGAGCGTGAACTTTCACGTTCTTATCAGAAGGTTCAGACTCTTGCACGTGTTGATGACTTAAGTGGTCTTTATAACAGACGTTATTTCTATGAAGCAATTGAGAGATATATGAGCCTTTATGAAGAAAGAGGTGAGAGCGAAGGGTTCTCAATTATTTCTATCGATGTTGATGATATGACTTCAATTAACGATCAGCATGGTCAGCCATGTGGTGATGAGGTTCTTCGTTATATCTCATCTTCAATGGTTCGTTCTGTTCGTAAAGCTGATATCTGCTTCAGAATTGGTGGAGATGAGTTTATGGTTCTTCTTCCTGATTCAGATAAACTTAAGACTCTCGGAATTGCAAAGACAATTCTTGGAGAAGTTTCTTCTCAGGCTGTTCCACTTTCTAATGGTCGTATGGAGAAGGTAACAATTTCTCTTGGTGTTGCATCTTACGAGAAGGGTATGAACATTGCTGATCTGATGTCACTTGCAGACCGTAAGCTTTATAAGTCAAAGCGTAATGGCAAGAATCAGGTTTCTTTTTAATATAGATAATTATTTTAAGAGTTCGAACGCTCCGTTTCTTAACTGAAACGGGGCGTTTTTAATGTCGCAACTTTTTTTCCGTGATGATTATTCATGGGGTTTGTATCATAAGAACATCAGCACAGAGGTGCCTGATCTCAACCGGACTTTTTCTGGTGTAACTTGTAAAACAGAGTACTTTACAAGCGGGGAAAAGCGAGGGTAACGAGGTGACACCCAACTGCAGTTTGTTGCCCCCCACGGAGGGTTCTTCGTTCTGTATAGGAAGATGCTGATGACTGCGCTACTCACGCAAGGCGAGTTTTGAATTATGAATATTTATGATGGATCATTTCAAAAATTCAAAACGGATTCGTCGGTCAGCCATCCTGCCAGCTGATTTGATGGAAAAACTTCATCTGATCAGAAAGTCAGGAGTGGAAGGGACAAGTGCCAGTAAGCTTTGTCTTCTGACAAAAAGACTTTTCTGAGTCTCTCGCAAAAAAGGACTTCGCTTTTGAAATCTTTGAGCGGCAGATAAGAGAATTCTTAAGTTCAAAAGCCGCTTACATCAGCATGACGGATCTTACGTTTGCTACAAATTAACTGGATATAGAAAAAGAATAAATGGAGGAAACTACTATGAAAAAGTATGTAATTAATAATAACCAGAAGGGCCTTCTTTTTAAGAACGGCAAGTTCACTAAGGTTCTCGAGGCTGGAAAGTATCGCACATGGGGCGATAGCTTTGTTGAAGTTCTCGAGACAGAGAACAAGATTCATTCGGAGAATATCCGTTTGAACGAACTTCTTTCGATGGAAGAAGTTGCTTCGAAGGTCAAAAGAATTGCTGTTGGCGATGACGAGATTGGTCTTGTCTTCGTTGACGGATTATTTAAGGAGTATCTCCTCGCAGGAGAGTACGCCTACTGGACTGACCTCGGCTCTGTTGAGGTAAAGAAGGGAAACTTCAAAGAGCATGAAGTTTCAGATGAGATTCCTGAAAGAATCTTGTACTCAATGCCTTTTGGCATTTGTAAGTCAGTAAGTGTTCCATCCTTCTGTGTTGGAAGACTCTGCTTCGATGGCAGATTTATTCGCTTCCTTGACCCAGGCGAATACTACTTCTGGGACTGCGACAACAGCGTTAAGACTGAGGTAATCGACACAAGATTGTCTCAGATGACAATCCTTGGCCAGGAGGTAATGACTTCTGACAAGGTGCTCCTTCGAGTGTCTGTTGTTCTTAATGCCAGAGTTACTGACATTGAGAAGGCACTCTCTGAGGTTGATGACTACGAGGAGCAGATCCGTACAAAGGCTCAGCTCTCTCTTCGTGAGTATGTAGCACGCTACACTCTCGACGAAATCCTCAACGGCAAGGAAGAAATCAGCCGCTACGTGGAGGATGCCCTTAAGGCATGCGAGGAGGACCTCCACGTGGAGATTTCCTCCGCTGGCGTTCGCGATATCATTCTCCCAGGTGATGTTCGTGACATCATGAATACTGTGCTTATCGCAGAGAAGAAGGCACAGGCATCCATGATTGCCCGCCGTGAGGAGGTTGCGGCAACACGCTCCCTCCTTAATACAGCCAAGCTCATGGAGGAAAACCCAACTCTCATGAAGCTTAAGGAGCTCGAGTACGTGGAAAGAATTCTTTCCAACGCTCAGAACATCACCCTTTCCGGAGGCTCTGATGTTGTCTCCCAGCTCTTAGGACTCGTGGGAAAGTCCTAAGAAGCTCCTTCCCATAAAAATACGCCGTCTCGAAAGCAGGAATTCCTGATTTACGGGGCGGCTTTTTTGTATTTGTTACGTTTGTTTACACAAAATTTACTATTGGAACTTGAAAGCTGAAAATTTAGTTGAAATGCTCGAAAATATAGCATTTTTTTAAGGATGGTGAACAAAAAAATGAAGCTAAGAGTAATTTTTTTATGACATTTTTTGTTGTATAATAATCTCGCGTTTTATTTTCGCAATATTGTGATTTAGTCAGGGAGAACGATTAAATGAAGAAGTGTCCAGTTTGTGGAGTAATGATGGGTGACAATGTCGCTCGCTGCTCAATGTGTAAATATGATTTCCAGAAGGCTTCAGGCGGAGAGACTGATGCTGCCGTTGCCGAGGCCAAGAGAGTTCTTGAGTCCAAGGAAGAAGAAAATATCGCAAGAACTGAGGCAAGACGTTCTGAAGAAGAGAAGCATCTTGCAGAGATTAGAGAGAAGCTCAACCGTGAGATGAATACTCTTACAGCACAGTTCGAATCAGAGAAGTTAAGACTTGATTCAGAATATGCTGCACTCCAGAAGAAGGCTATTGATGAGAAGCTTAAGCTTGACGCTGAACTTGAGCAGACAAGAGCTCAGGTAGAGGAAGAGCGTAAGAAGATTATGATCGCTCGTTCTGAAGGTGATAAGGCTAAGAATGATAAGATCGCTGAAGGTCAGGCAAAATATGATGAGATGATTGCTCTTGCTGAGAGAGAGCAGGCTCGTATGATCGAAGAGACTCAGAGAGAGATTTCTGAGGCAGCTTCAAAGATTGATGCTGAATATGCAGAAGTACTCCAGAAGAGAGATCAGCTCGTTGCTGAGGCAACAGAGGCACAGCAGTTCCTCGTTCAGGCTGATGCTCTTAAGAAGGAACTCGAAGTTCAGAGAGCTGAGCAGGATGCTGTAATCGCTGCAAAGAAGCAGGAGATTGAGGCTACTGAGGCTCAGATTACAAAGCTTCAGGCAGACTTTGAAGTTGAGAAGGTTCGCCTTGAGAAGGAAGGAAAAGCTATTGCTGAGCAGCAGGCTGGTGAGGCTCTTAAGGTTAAGGAGCAGGCAGAGGCTGAGCTCCAGCAGATTAACCTCCAGAAGGGTACAGTAATCGCTGAGATCGAAGCTAAGCAGAAGCAGGCTGAGGACGAGATTAATACAATCAGAGTTCAGGCTGAGCAGGTTATTGCAGAGGCTGAGGAAGCAGCTAAGACACGTGATGCAATTTATCAGGAACTTTCAGAGCAGCAGGCTCAGATGGAGCAGCTTGCTAATGAGGCTCGTGAGGTTGTAGCTCAGAAGGAAGCACTTGATCAGAGAATCGCAGCTGAGAATGCTGAGATGGAGCAGAGAAAGTCAGAGTACGAAGCACAGTTTGCTGAGTATGAGAATCAGATTAATGACTGGAGCACACAGATTGAGTCTATTAAGGGTGAGTACGATGAGGCTCAGAGAGTAATCGCTGATTCAAAGACAGCTACAGTTCAGGCTCAGGCTGTTGCAGAAGAGATTATTCTTGAAGCTGAGAAGCACGCAGTATTCCTTAAGGAAGTTGCTTTGGGCGAGAGTGAGAAGGGTAAGCTTCTCAATCAGATTAAAGAGAAGGAGCAGATTATCGCAGATATGGAGAAGGAAAGAGACGAACTCGCAGCTAAGATTGCTAAGCTTGAAGATTCTATTGCAATTATTGAGAAGAAGGCTGCAGCTGGCGGCTTCGGCGGTGGTGCTGACAATGGTCCTAAGGAGTATTGTGTAGAGATTGTTAACCACAACGGTGTAAGCGAAGTTGATTACAAGGGTATCGACGCTGTCCTTCAGAAGAGATCAGCTGAGGGTTGGAAGCTCACATCAATCATTAACGATGACGGTGGTAAGCTCCAGTCTTCACTTGGAAGCAATGATAATTCATCTGGTTCACTTGCAATTGGTGCATTCTCAAGCAAGGAAGACCGTGTAATTCTTATTTTCGAGAGAAGCAAGAAGGCTTAATTCTTATATAAAAATTGAAATTTCAGGGGCACGCAGGTAGCTTTTTATCTGCGTGCTCTTTTTTGTTTGATTTTAATAGAAATTGCACAAAAAGAATTGTAAATTAATTATTACGTTTGTGGAAAAAGCATAAAAATAGGCATATAATTAACCTATAAATTACTACTTCCAAAGGAGGAACGGACTCATGGGAAATTTTTCCGCAGACAAGATTCGTAATATTGCGCTTCTCGGACATGGTGGTTCAGGTAAGACAGCACTTGCTGAGGCTATGCTTTATAGCACAGGTGCCATCGACAAGCTTGGACGAGGCATTGATGGTACAACAGTAATGGATTTCGAGCCTGAAGAGATTAAGCGTAAGATTACAGTAAGCGATGCAGTTGCATTTTGTGAGTATAAGGACAGTAAGATTAATATCATCGACACACCAGGTGATTTTGACTTCCTTGGTGAAGAGATGTCAGCAATAAGAGTTGCTGATAGTGGAATCGTAGTAGTATCTGCTAAGGGTGGTACTTCTGTTGGATCACGTAAGGCAATCAGACTCATGAGACGTAAGAAGGTTCCTTTCCTTTTCTTCGTAAACAGAATGGATGAACCACACGCAGATTTTGATGTAGTAGTAAACCGAATGATGGATAGATACGGACCTTCTGTAATACCTCTTTCTTTCCCTATTATGGAAGACGGTATGATGACAGGTATTATCGATGTAATGAACAGGAAGGCTTTCGAAGTTGATCGTGCAACAGGTTCTTTGAAGGAGTTCCCACTTCCTGAGAAATATAACGCAAGAATTGACGAACTACAGAACCAGGTTAACGAGATCGTTGCTGAGGCAGACGATGACCTTATGGAGAAGTTCTTCGCAGGTGAGCCATTCACAGAGGACGAGTTCAGACATGGTGTACATGCTGGATTCCGTGAAGGTAAGCTTCACCCAATCTACTGTGGTTCAGCTTATATGAACTGGGGTGTTGATTTCCTCCTCAACTGTATTTCAAAGGACACACCACCTGCAGGCAAGAAGCCAATGCTTGTTGGAACTAAGGCTGATGGATCAACAGAAGATGTTCCATGTAAGGTTGAAGATCCACTCGCAGCATTTGTATTTAAGACAATTGTTGACCCATTCGTTGGCCGAATCAGCATCATGAAGGTTAACGCTGGTTCTATTAAGGCAAACAGCACAGTATTTAATGCAACAAAGAACAAGGAAGAGCGTATCGGCGCACTCTTCTTCCTCAAGGGCAAGAAGCAGATTCCTACAGATATCATCACAGCTGGTGACATCGGTGCAGCATCAAAGCTTGCTATTACTGAGACTAACGATACACTTTGCGACAAGCAGCGCGTTCTCGAGATGCCAAAGATCAGCTTCCCAACTCCTTGTCTTACAAAGAGTATCCTGCCAAAGGCTAAGGGTGATGAGGATAAGATTGTTGCAGGTCTCATGAAGCTTCGTGACGAGGATTGTACTTTCGAAGTATCAATCGATCCTGAGACTAAGGAGATGGTTATCGCTGGTATGGGTGAGCAGCAGCTCAACGTTCTTATCAGTAAGCTTAAGGCTAAGTACAATGTAGACGCTACACTTTCTGAGCCAAAGGTACCATACAGAGAGACAATCAAGAGCCGCGTTAAGGTTCAGGGTAAGCACAAGAAGCAGTCTGGTGGACATGGTCAGTATGGTGATGTTTGGATTGAGTTCGAGTCAACTGATTCAGAAGAGCTTGTTTTCGAAGAGAAGGTATTCGGTGGATCTGTTCCTAAGAATTACTTCCCAGCAGTAGAGAAGGGACTTCAGGATGCAGTTAAGAAGGGTACACTTGCAGGCTTCCCAGTAGTTGGACTTAAGGCTACACTCCTTGATGGTTCTTACCATCCAGTAGACTCATCTGACCAGGCATTTAAGATTGCTGCAAGCCTCGCATTTAAGGCTGGTATGGAGCAGGGTGGAGTAACACTTCTTGAGCCTATCTCAGCAGTTTCAGTTCACGTACCTGATGAGTTCCAGGGCGACATCATTGGTGACATCACAAAGCGTCGTGGACGCATCATCGGAATGGGCACAGACGAAGCTGAGCCAGCAGATGATAAGAGTGCTATCCTCGGTGCAGATGCAAACACAGCTATCGTAATCTGTGAAGTTCCTACATCTGAGATGATGGATTACGCAACAGATCTTAAGGCTATGACTCAGGGTCGTGGATGGTTCTCAATCGAGCATGCTCGTTATGAGCCAGCACCAGAGGATGTTAAGCAGAGAGTTGTTGCTGAAGCAGCAAAGGCTGAAGATTAATATCTTCTGTTAGATAATTGAATAGTTAATGGAATCGCCTCGCAGAAATGCGGGGCGATTTTTTGTGGTTGATCGCCGGCTGGATTTACTAACTGGCTAAAGCAGCTGTTTGTTAGTAGATTGGTTAGTAGAATTTTCTGCACTAACAGATTCGCTAACATATGACCCTAAAACGGCTATTTGTTAGTAGATTAGTTAGTGGATTATTCTGCACTAACAGATTCACTAACATATGGCCTTAAAACGGCTGTTTGTTAGCAGATTGGTTAGTAGAATTTTCTGCACTAACAGATTCACTAACATATGGCCTTAAAACAGCTATTTGTTAGTAGATTGGTTAGTAGAATTTTCTGCACTAACAGATTCACTAACATATGACCCAAAAACGGCTATTTGTTAGCAGATTGGTTAGTAGATTATTCTGCGCTAACAGATTCGCTAACATATGACCCTAAAACAGCTATTTGTTAGTAGATTGGTTAGTAGAATTTTCTGCACTAACAAATTCGCTAACATATGACCCTAAAACGGCTATTTGTTAGTAGATTGGTTAGTAGAATTTTCTGCACTAACAGATTCGCTAACATATGACCCTAAAACGGCTATTTGTTAGTAGATTGGTTAGTAGAATTTTCTGCACTAACAGATTCACTAACATATGACCTAAAAAATCAAAAAACTCTCCGAACCACAAGATTCGGAGAGTTGTAAACCATTCAAAAGCCAGAAATTAATCGTAAACCTTATAAATGATAGTTCCGCCTTCATCTGGGAAGTAGGCAACCTGAGTTAAGTTTTCAGCGAAGAACTGTTCGTTATAGAAGCATCCATCTGGATAGCTGTAACCGTAGAATTCTGGATCAGCCAGAACGTACTTGATTCCACGCTCGCGACAGTAGCGAGTGAATTCGTTAATGTCGTTATTGCAGCCTGATACGAGCCAGTAGTAGATGGATTCACGAGTATAAGTGTCGTGTCCTGCAGACCATGCGTAGTATGGCCAGCCGTAGTATGCTGGGCGACCTGCGAGGAAGAAACGGTTAAGTGACCACATAGGTGTTAAGAATACGTCCTGTTCGTCAGTGTTGTTTATAATCCACTGTGTTACATCAGACTTTGTGTTAACGATTGAGTGGTTCTTGTTGAGGTTATAGTATGTGCACCATTCACTTACGCCTGTAGCAGTAAGAGGAATAAGAAGTCCTGCACCAATGGCAATTGTTAATACCTGAATAACAATGAATGTAGACATTGGAAGACGATCCTGGTTTTCCTTCTTTGAGAGGTTCTTTTCCTGATGCTTGATTGGGAGAACGAAGAGTTCTGAAAGTGCACCAGCTACGAAAATATCACAAAGGATAAGTGAGAACTGGATGAACTTGTGGTTGGCAAGCATTTCGAGAGAAACCTGGAAATTGAAGGCGAAGATAAATGGAAGCAGGAAGCACAAAAGAAGAAGTGAGCGGTAGATTGGCTGCTTGCGATTTATGTCGCGGATAAGAAGGTAGATTGCGTAAATAATAGCGATAACAAGTGTAAGACCTGTAACCATGATGATGTAATTTGTGTAGTCCTGAGCTGAAGGTGGGTATGGCATACCTGTTGCAGGGTTGTACTCAAAAACAGAAGGCTCTACTACGAAGCCCTGTCTGAACTGGAACTTTACAACGTTGCTTGCAGATCCTGAGAAAAGTCCAGTCTGGATGTAAGAAGAAATAACTGAAGTTACGGCAATTGCGAGGTAGATGAGACGGCTTTCGCTGAAGATAGCCATGCCGAAGAGTACGAGAAGTCCACCGATAAGAGCAGAACCATGCACGAAAGGCATAAACATACCAAGTACTGATGCGAAGATCATGATTCCTACTGGATTAAGTGGATCATCTTTACGCCAGAGCCATGCTTCCTTTGAAGTTACAAATACGGTAGCTCTCTTTGAGAGGCCCTCTGTCTTAAGGATGCTTATGCACATTCTTCTTACGAAAGGCATCATAACGATTGCGAAGATGAGGATGCATGACATACCGAGGAGGAGGTGACGCTGGTTAGGGTAAACGTTGATTGCCCAGATACCCCATGTGTCATAAGGTGTTACGCCATACCACTCGGAACTGTGTGTAATTGTGTTGATGGCATCCTTAAATGTAAGTCCATAAGATTCAAGCTCGCTGATGTGCTCGAATACGTTAAAAGAACTTCTGAAGAGCACGAGAACTGGAGCGAGGATAAAAGCAGCACGTCTTCTAGAGAAAAGAACTGCGATTAAGCCAAGAAGCTCAAAGCAGCATACCATGGAAATAATACTTGGAAGGTTGATTGCCCAGTCGATAGGGAAGCCAAGATACTCAAGTGTTCCACAGAGGAAGTAGAAGAAGAAGTGGTACTGAATACCATCGCCTGCGAAATGGTAATACTGAGTTGGAAAGTTAAAGCCACGACCGAATGAAGATGTCATTGCTGTATGTGGAGCAAGGTCTGAGAAAACAGAGAAGCCAGCCCAGAGTTCGCCGCCTTCAATGTTATATGTGTAAAACATAAGCCATGCTGCAACTGATGTGAAAATAACAGTGCAGATGCCGTAGTAAATAATTGATCCAATTGAGTTTGTGAAGTCAGGGATTAATGCCTGCTTTGCAAATTCCACCTTTGAAAGCTGCTTCTCTGATCTTTTAAGTGAGTAGGAGATGTTAAAAGCAGTAAGTCCGCCAAAGATTATGAATCCGATAAGAACACCAAGTTTTTTGCAGGTGTCAGGTGATGAAACAACGTTACTTACAGCGAAAGTAGCGACGTATGTTCCGATTGCCACAAGCATCATGCCGATTACCATTCCGGCAGGGATGGTAAATACGATTGGTGGAATCTTTGTGACGATGTTCTTTGATGGGGAACATGCCGTAAAAAGACGCTTCATGTCAGGGATGCAGAGCGTTACGAAAGACACTCCGAAGCAAAGACAGAGAAGCAAAAACAAAACTGCTAACATTAATGGACCCTCCAGATAGAAAGTTCTATATTACAAGAATTATAAATATATAGACCATTATAACGGATTGAAACTCAAATCTTCTTTACAGCTTTTTTACTATTTCGGGCTTTGCTTATGACGTAACAGAATTGTAACGCTAACTGAATCTTACGGGTAATATTCGATTGCTACAATAATTCCCATATAAGGAGGATTTCGTTATGAAAATCGTTGTTCTTGCTGGTGGATTAAGCCCTGAAAGAGATGTTTCTCTTAAGTCATCAAGTCTTATTGCAAATGCACTTTTGAGCAAAGGTCATGAAGTTGCAGTTGTTGATTTATATGTTGGAATCGAGAATGATTCTGCGGTGGAAACTATCTATCGTAAGGGAAACGATAATGAATTCTCCTATACAGTACCTGAGACTGAGCCAGATCTTGACGCTCTTATGAAGGAGCATGGAAGAGAAGAATGGCTTGGACCTCGTGTTATTGAGATTTGTAAGACAGCTGATTCTGTTTTCGTTGGACTTCACGGAGCTCACGGTGAAGACGGAAGACTTCAGGCTGTTCTTGATGCATATGGAATCAAGTACACAGGATGTAACTATCTTGGATGCGCTATTGCAATGGATAAGGATCTTTCAAAGTCACTTGCTGCAGGCGCTGGAATCAAGACTGCAAAGTGGTTCACACTTCCTTCAGATGAGATTACAACTGATCTTGTTAAGGAGAGGGTTGGTATCCCTTGCGTAGTTAAGCCAATCGGCTGCGGTTCTTCATGCGGTGTTTCTGTAGTTAAGACTGAAGACGAACTTGCTTCTGCTCTTGAGTACGCATCAAAATATAAGCAGCTCGTTCTTGTTGAAGAGTTTATTACTGGTCGTGAGATTACAGTTGCAGTTCTTAACGGAAGTGCTTTCCCAATTATTGAGATAAGACCTCACGAAGGTTTCTATGACTATAAGAATAAGTATCAGGCAGGTCTTACAGACCATATCTGTCCAGCTGATTTGGGCAGCTATACTGAGGCAGCAAAGCGTGAAGCAGAGAAGATTTTCGCTGTTTTGAGAATGAGTTCTTATGGTCGTATCGATATGATTTTCGACGAGGAGAAGGGTGACTTCTGGTTCATCGAAGCAAACAATCTCCCTGGTATGACAAATACAAGCCTTGTGCCTGAGGCAGCAGCTGCTGAGGGAATTAAGTACGAGGATCTTTGCGAGCGTATCGCTCTTTCTGCTGGTAAGGATACTATCTAATGCCAGAAATCAGCGTAGGAATTGTAGGTGGCGGCGCAGCAGGACTTTTTGCAGGATGCTTTCTTAAAAAGGAAGGCGTCAGCTTTAAGATTCTCGAAAGGAAATCGCTCCCAGGCCGCAAGCTCCTTTTAACAGGGCACGGACGCTGCAATATCACAAACAAAAAACTCCCACGAGAACTTCGAGAAGGCTACCACGAAGCAGGAAGCTTTATTTACAGTGCTCTTAATAAATTCTCACCTGAGGATGCCATCGCCTTCATCGAGAGCGAGCTTAATGTCCCTCTTAAAGAAGAGGACAACAACAGAATGTTCCCGGAATCAGACAAGTCCCAGACAATAATCGACGCACTTGTCGATTATATTGGTGAGGACAACATCATTACTGAATTTGATGTTGTCGATATTGACGACAATGGACTTACACACGACATTTACGCAATCGATGGTCGTGTTATGAGTTTTGATAAAGTGATTCTTGCAGCAGGTGGAAAAAGCTTCCCAAGAACAGGATCTGACGGATCTTCCTATAAGCTTGCAAGAGATTTGGGACATACAATTACTCCGCTAATTCCAGCTTTATCAGCTGTTGAAGTATCACCTGAAGACCGTGAATTTACTGCTGCCGTATCTGGTGTCAGCGTAAATGCAGGTGCAAGTCTTTACTACGATAATTCCAAGAAGGCACAGGGTGAAGGTGATGTTCTTTTTACTCACAGAGGACTTTCAGGCCCTGTAATTCAGGAGTTAAGCCGTGAGATTCCAAGAGATATTGCCTCACACGATGGATGGATTGAACTTGATTTCACTCCAAGAATTACGGAAGAGGAACTTCACCGCGAATTCATTGAAGATATTGAATCTGGAAGAAATGCAAAGCTTATAAATCTTGTTTCGAAATATGTTCCTTCAAGTGTGGGAGCAGCAATTGGTGAAAGATGTGGTGTATCTGAACTTTATGCCAACGATACAAACAAAAAGCATCGTAAGGCTGTTGTAAATGAACTTAAGCACATGCAGCTTCATATCGATAATCCACCTTCATACGAGGATGCATATGTAACAAGAGGTGGCGTAAGTCTTAAGGAAATTAAGCGCGACACAATGCAGTCAAAAATCGACAACAACGTCTATATTATTGGCGAAATGCTCGACATAGATGGTAAGTCAGGAGGCTATAATCTGCAGGCTTCCATGAGTGAGGCTTTCGTTGCGGTTAAGGCTATTATCAGTTAAACTTATCAGGATATTAATTGGAATCGGAGGGAATCCTAATGGCAGCTAAGAGAGAAGACTACATTTCATGGGACGAATATTTTATGGGCGTAGCCAAGCTATCCGCTCTTCGCAGTAAAGATCCAAACACACAGGTTGGTGCATGTATCGTTAATGACGATAACAGAATCATGACAGTTGGTTATAACGGTTTCCCTCGTGGATGCTCTGACGATGAATTCCCTTGGGACAGAGAAGGTGGCGTTTACGATACAAAGTACGCTTATGTCTGCCATGCTGAACTCAATGCAATTTTGAGCTGTGGTACAGCAGATCTCAAGGATTCCAGAATTTACGTTACACTTTTCCCTTGTGAAGGCTGTACAAAGGCTTTGATTCAGAAGGGTATCAAGGAAGTAATCTACGCTGACGACAAGTATCACGATACTGAAGGCGCGAAGGCAGCAAGAAGAATGCTCGATGCAGCAAAGGTTTGCTACAAGAAATACGACGCTTCAGGCAAAGATATTGCTCTTGATGTGTAAAATTGCACAAAACTTGTTGCAAAACGTTCAGGATTTATTTATAATTTCCACATATGTGCGAAATGCATTGAAGGAGAGAGTAATCTTAAACGTAACAACAGGGATTAGATGTATTTACTGAGAGCATCTATTGATTAGGTTTCTTATGAAGTTCACTCCGGAGCAGAGACATTGAAGTATTTATGTGTAGGTGTTTCCGGTTGTTCACCGTTATATGAACAAAAGAATTATTTATTGATTCTTGCCGAGTGCAGCTTTTTAAGCTGAAGATGGGTGGTAACGCGTAATCTACGTCCCGTCATTAGTGATTCACTAATGATGGGATTTTTTGTTGTTACTATTGATGTGGAAGGCAAGGGAAAAGGAGTTATTTTATGCCAAAAGAGTTCAAACCATGGATTTGGGATGAGAAGAACGAGTGCATGAGCGACGAAGAGCGTGAAGCTCTTGTAAGCGAGAGACTTGTTGCATGCGTTAAGAGAATGTATGAGAAGATTCCATACTACAAGAAGAAGCTTGATGATGCTGGTGTTAAGCCAGAGGACATCACAGGAACAAAGGATCTTGCTAAGCTTCCATTCTGTGATAAGTATGATTTCCGTGATAACTATCCATTTGGAACACTTGCTGTACCACGTGAGGAGCTTGCTCGTTTCCACGCTTCATCAGGTACAACAGGCCGTATGAAGGTTGTAGGATATACAAAGGCTGACGTTGACCTCTGGTCAGACATGCTTTGCCGTTGCTTCGCAATGGGTGGTGTTCAGAAGGGTGACCTCTGCCACATCTCATATGGTTACGGACTCTTTACTGGAGGTCTTGGACCTCACTATGCATGTGAGCCTTACGGATGTACTGCTATCCCAGTATCTTCTGGTCAGACAGAGAGACAGGTTCAGATTCTTAAGGACTGGCAGCCAGATGTAATTTTCTGTACTCCATCTTACATGCTCGGTATCCTCGACAAGATGGACGAGATGGGCGTTAAGAAGGAAGAGATTAACCTCCGTTGTGGTTTCTTCGGTGCTGAGGCTTGGACAGTTGAGATGAAGGAAGAGATCGAGGCTAGATCAGGCATGAAGGCTATGGATATCTATGGTCTTTCAGAGACTCTTGGCCCTGGTGTTGGATGCTCATGCTCATGCTGCAACCAGATTCACATCAACGCTGACCACTTCTGGCCAGAGATTGTTGATCCAGAGACAGGTGAGCCACTCCCAGATGGAGAACTCGGTGAGCTCGTATTCTCATCAATCACTAAGGAAGCTACACCACTTGTTAGATACAACACACACGACCTTACACGTATGTATCATGGTAAGTGCGCATGTGGTAGAACAACTCCTAGAATTGATAAGATCACAGGCCGTGGCGATGACATGCTTATCATCCGTGGTGTAAACCTCTTCCCAAGCCAGATTGAGGAAGCTATCGGAAGACACAAGAAGGATGTAGTTATTAACTACCTTATCCACGTTGACCGTGTAAATAATGCAGATACAATCTATGTTGAAGTTGAGTCAAAGAAGCCACTTGCACTTGTTGACAGCCCAGATGCAATCAAGAAGGGTATCGAGGCTGACATCACAGCTATCACAGGTCTTCACATCAAGATTAAGCTCGTTGATCCTAATACACTTCCTAAGTCAATGGGTAAGGCGAAGAGAGTTATCGACGAGAGATTCAAGAAGTAAGATTAACTCTGTTTTGTAAAAACAACTCTATAAATTAACTAACTATTAACCCGGAATTTCAGGTTTTGAAGTTCCGGGTTATTTTTGTTCATTTGATTTTTATAATTTCGTGGCATTAATTATTATAGTTTTGGCGCATTTTTGTGAGCGTGCGTTATAATTATGTGACTTTAATTATATTTGTTTTGTTTTTTGTGGATTCATCAAAAATGGTGGTTTTCTTGTAAAGCCCCTATATATAAGCGTTTACAGGCTTTTTGATTTTGTCAAATGGGGTGATTTCTTCTGATTTTTTATCGTAAAAAATCCAGTTGATAATTCCATTAAATGAATTATTATAAGCCTAGTTACAGACGTGATTTTTATAGGTTTTTATAAAAATATGACCTAAAAATTATAATTTTATGAGGGGGCAGAAGAATGAAGAGGACAAAGAGTCAACGAATTGCAGGCTTGCTGTTGTCACTTGTTATGACTGTAGGCATGTTTACAGGTCTTGCAAGTAAGAATGTAGCAGCTGCAACAGCACCAGCTGGTTATACAGGTCTTGGTTATATTATGAAGACATATCGTAACGAGAGACCACAGGTTATCAATAGTGCTCGTAATTTAGCATTATCAAATATCAGAGGTAGTGTCGTTTATAAGAATGGCCACTATTATCTACATATGGCATATGATTATGAGACTTCACTTGATGTGTGGGGTGCTAATGGTATTTCTGTTTGGATGAGCGGTAATTCAACTCCAGGCTCATTTTCTACAAATGATAATGGTCAGACAATCAATAACGGTAACAGCATTTTTAACGGTATGGGATATGGTGCAAGTACTGGTTATGTTGGCCATGACGGTAAGGTTGCAATTACTTATGAAGTAAATGGTAAGACTTATTCTTCAACTGAAGACAAGGTATATGTTCCTTCAAATATCAATGAGGGTCTCCAAAGTTACTATGGATGGGATCATGAGCATGAGTTTATGCTTCCAGCAACTGTAACTAATGTTCAGAACATTACCGTTACAAAGCTTCTCGGAAAAGATGTTCGTATGACAATTTCTGGAAGTTCATCAAGCATTGATGCTTTCGAGAATGCTGCTATTACACATAAGACTACCGAAGGTGGAAATACAGTTTATACAGTTCAGATTGATGCTTCTTCTGCTACAGGTGGAGTATATACAGTTAATTTCGAGACAGATTCTGGTTCAGTTTCAAAGCAAATTAGCCTTAGCCGTGGTGAAAATTCAAAAACAGTTGATGTAACACTTCCAAACGGTTCACGTATTAACTACATTTCAAGTGTAACATCTTCTTATGGAAGGCTTATTGGTTATGCAGAAGTTCAGGACTGGAATTTCTCAATTAACTACAACACACATCCTAACAGCAGACTTGACAGTGTTGGAGTAACACTTTCAACAAGTAGTACTTATTCTGCTCAGGTTGCCGGCAGTTATGTCTTTGATTATAAGTACGTCATCTATGAGAATAATTTGCCAGTAGAGCGACATGGAAAAGTTGCTTATTATTGGTTACCTGGTTCAGGTAGTTTTACAGATGATGTAACATTCCCAGCTAATTCAGCAAGTATTACTCTTGTTTCTGTAACATCACCAAATGGTGTTAAGAATACATATAATTATCATCTTTATTCAAATGAGTCATTAAGACCTGCTATTCCAACTGAATTTACAGCTACATTCAGTTCACATACAGATGCTAATTACTACACAATGATTCATTTAAGAATTGATTATGCTTCTCCTGTTAGTGGAACATATACACTGAAGGTACAGTATGCAGATGCTAATGGTGAGCTTCACGAGTATGAGAAATCTCCTATTTTTAATCAGGGTTATGGTGTTTTTAACTTTGGTAACGGTAATAACTATCAGCCTTTGCAGCTTCCTGGCAACATTCAGTGGGCAAAGCTTGTTAAGGTTGTAGGTCCGGATAATGCAGAATACGCATATGATCAGTTCCTCTATTGTCGTCATGTATATCAGGATGAGTTTGATACTGCATGTGATATTTGTGGTGAAGTAAGACAGTTGGAGTCAACTGGTATTGATGGCTTCTGCGAGAGACTTTATACATGCTGTCTCGGAAGAGAAGCAGAACCAGAAGGAAAGGATTTCTGGGCTAACTCACTCAGAGTAGGTGTTTCTGGTGCAGAGGCTGCTCATCACTTCTTCTTCTGTTCAGAGTTTATCGATGGTAACCATTCAAACCAGGAATTTATCAGACGTCTTTACAAGACAATCATGAATCGTGTGCCAGCTGATGGTGAAGTTACATACTGGGCAGATCAGATTGATCAGGGAATTACAACACGCGAGAGCGTATTCTGGAGCTTCATTGGTTCTCCAGAGTGGATCAGAATCTGTAATTCTTACGGAATTGCTCCAGGTTCAGCTCCAACAGTTGATCCGGTAAGAGCTTTCGCAACAAGACTTTATGCTACATGCCTTGGAAGAACAGGTGATGAAGCAGGAATCGAAAACTGGACAAATGCTCTTAGAAGTGGTGCAACTACAGGTGGTGCTGTAGCACACGATTTCTTCTTCTCAGATGAATTTGTAAATTCAAATCATTCAAATGATGAATTCATCAGAAGACTTTACAGAACATTTATGGGACGTGAAGGTTCAGAAGAAGAAATTGGCTGGTATATGTCAGTAATGAGTCAGGGATACGATCGTGAATATGTATTTAATGAGTTCTCAGGTTCAGCAGAGTTTGCAAATCTTTGTGCTGAGGCAGGAATCAGTTCATAATCGTTAAGAATTTGTATATAAGGGAGGTCGAGTAATTCGGCCTCCTTTTTGTGTTACAAAGAATCTTTGAAAAATGCATTAAAACTTGTTATTCTTTGTCTGTTAAGTAGGAGGAGGAAACGCTATGAAACTTAAGAAGTTTTTAAGCATTCTTTTGACAGCCGCAATGGCTTTTTCAATTGCTACAGTATCGCTTCCAGTGAGAAGTGTTTTTGCTGATCCAAGTGCAACAGTTCAGGATACAAATCCATGGGGCAATGGTGGTCAGATTACTTTGAATCTTTCAGGCTGTAGTGGTTATCAGACAATCACGGTTGTAGTTGAGTTCACAGGTACAGTTACATCCGCAAGTGGATGGGGATTTGACAGCTACTCCATAAACGGCAACAGAGTTACAGCTGTCGTTAGCGCTGATGGTCCTAATAACTGGGGCTTTAACGGCAATGTCGGAATTCAGGTTGATGGAAGCAACATCACTGACGTAAGACTTATTTCTATCGAAGGCAGCGGCACAGCATCTTCGACAAATCCGACAAACAATACACAGAATACGACAACAGGTGGCAACAGCGGCGAAAGCACTGAGGTCAGCCTTGAATATTACGGCGTCGTTGGCGACGACTGGCTTACCACAGATGGCGACAAAGTCGTTGATATGAATGGTACAGAAGTCTGGCTCACGGGACTTTCGTGGTTTGGTTATAACACTGGAAGTAACCTTTTCGATGGAGTATGGGGATGTAATCTGAAGTCTGCAATCGAAGGTATTGCAAATCACGGTTTTAACCTCATGCGTGTGCCGATGTCAGCGCAGCTTCTTCTTCAGTGGAAGAACGGCGAGTACCCAGAGGCAAACTACAATCACGCCTATAACTCCGAGCTTGATGGCATGAACAGCCTCGAGATCTGGGAGTATGTCTTAGCTCTTTGCAATCAGAACGGAATCAAGGTAATGATTGATATCCACAGTTCTGAGACGGATGCAATGGGACACATGGCTCCTCTCTGGTACACAGGAAATGTAACTGAGCAGCAGTACTATGAGGCAATCGAGTGGATTGCAGAGCGCTACGCAAATAACGACACAGTTGTTGCTTACGATCTTAAGAATGAGCCACATGGTAAGGCTTCAGAAACTGATCACGCTATCTGGAACGATTCAGATGCTTCAAACAACTGGAAGCACGCAGCTGAAGTTGCAGGAAATATCATTCTCGACTACAACCCACATGCTCTTATTGTTATCGAGGGTATTCAGATTTATCCAATCGATCCACAGAGCAATAACTTTACATCTACAAACGATGAAGATTACTACAACTCATGGTGGGGTGGTAACCTCCGTGCTGTAGCTGATTATCCAATCGATTTTGGTTCAGAGGAGCGTAACCGTCAGGTTATTTATTCTCCACATGACTATGGTCCTGCAGTTTACGCGCAGCCATGGTTTGAAGGTGGATTTACATATGAGTCTTTGATGGAAGACTACTGGTACGATTCATGGCTTTATATTGACGACCAGCATGTGGCACCACTTCTTATTGGTGAGTGGGGTGGCTTCATGACAGGCGATAACCTTACATGGATGACATACATGCGCCAGCTTATCGCAGAGTACCATTTGAATCATACTTTCTGGTGCTATAACGCTAACTCAGGTGATACAGGTGGACTTGTTCTCGATGATTTCACAACATGGGATGAGGAGAAGTATGCCTTTGTATCTGAGGTATTGTGGCAGACCCCTGATGGCCAGTTCATCGGCCTTGATCACGAAGTTGCTCTTGGTAATAATGGCATAAATCTTACTGATTATTCAGGTCTTGATATTGAAGCTGTTGTTAATCCACCATACGATGGAAATCACGATGAAGCATCCGATACTACAGATGAAACTTCTGTTTCAACAAACGGTGGCGCAGATGATTCTAATGTTGTTACTGATTCTTCCTCGAAAGCAGGTGCCGGCAAAATTGTTCTTTACGTAGTGCTTGGAATTGTTGGTGCAGCACTTATTGTTCTTGGTGGTTTTGGTGCTTATCGTCTGGGAAGAGGACCAAAGAAGCCTGAAGACAAGCCACAAAAGATACATAATTAATAATGTCGATTTTTTGCTACGCATTATATTTTTAATGTTTTTTTGTCGAAATTTGCTTCTGCCCCGAGTATAATTAATCTGTTAACCTGCAGTTAACGATGGGTGGTTAAGAAGTGTTTTTGGAGGTTCTAAATGGTTAGAAACAAACGCCTTGTAAGTTTCGTGATTGTTTTGATGGTTTTTGCTTTCGTAACTGCACTTATGCCAGTTACTTCCAGAGATGTATTTGCTGCATCTTCAACAGCAACTGCAAATATGTGGGGTGATCAGGGTCAGGTTACAGGTAATGTAACAGGCATGGACAGTTCTACTCAGCAGGCAACTGTAACTATTGTTTTCAGCAGTTCTGAAGTTTACTGTACTGCAATCTGGGGTTGTACAATCGTATCCGGTGGTAACGGAAGCGATACAGTTACAATCAGAACACTTCAGTACAATACAAGCTGGGGTATCTCTGTAAGTGGTACTAATCTTAACGGAATGACAGCTACAGCTACAGGAACTACTGTTACTCAGATTGCTGGAACTGCTACTCCAACACCTACTCCACGTCCGGCAACACCTACACCACGTCCACGTGCGACAAATACTCCACGTCCGACAAACACACCACGTCCACAGACAGCAACAAATACTCCTGTTCCACAGGCAGCAACTAATACACCTGTGCCTCAGGCAGCAACAAATACACCACGTCCAGCTACACCTACTCCAACTACAAGAGAGATTATTTCGGATCAGGCTGCAACAGATGGATTTGGAGCAACACCTGTAGCAACAAATACTCCAAGACCAACAAATACACCTGTTCCAGATGATGAGGAAGATGAAGATCTTCCACCTGATGGAGAGGAGACAGCTGAAACAACTGCTGGTGAAGGCGTTGTAGTTTCAGATGACGATGGCGATGGCGACGGCGACGGCGTTCCTACAGATACACCAACACCAACAACTAGACACATCGTTGCAAATGGTATTGTAAAGAAGGACAAGGGTAATGGCCCAACTTCAAGCTTCCCTCTGTGGCTTCTTATTATTGCAATCCTTGGTGCTGGCGGATACAGATACTATCAGCTTTCCGCTGTTAAGAATCTTGCAGGTATCGATATTCTTTGTGAGTTCATTCCAGGTGGAATCATTGGTAAGGCAGTTGATAAGTTTGCACCAAATGCAAGAGGTACAAAGACTTCAGCTCCTAAGGCAGATGAGCCAGAAGTTGTAAACGGATACCTTAAGACATCCAACACAAGATCAATCAGACCTGAGTATTCAAATATTCCAGGTGCTAGTAATTCCAGAACTGCTGCAAGAGCAGCAGGTGGTGCCGCAGTAGCAGGAACTGCAGCTGCTTCAAGAGCTGGTTCTTCTACAAGACCAGCAGCATCTGCTTCAGCGTCTGCGCCAAAGGCCCCAGTTGCACCAAAGGCTCCAATCAAGAGACCTTCAAGTGCTTCAGTAAACCATGCACAGGCAGCAGCTAATGGTGCAACTGCATCAGTAGCAGCTACTAAGGCTTCAGTTGGAACAGGTTCAGCTTCATCAGCTTCAAAGGTTCCACTTCAGCAGCGTCCACCAATTAAGAGACCTGCATCTTTATCAACAAACAGAGCAGCAACAGCTGCAGCTGCGGCCGCTTCAACGGCTGCTTCTGAAGCACCTAAGGCAACACCAGAACCAAGAACAGCTCCTAGAGCTGCTGCCGCAGCCGCTTCAACTACTGCGACCGCTGCATCTAGGCCATCTAAGCCAGCTACACCTAAGTCTCCATCAACCAGCTCATCTTCAACATCACGCCCATTCAATGCGGCTGCTGCAATGAAGGAATTGAGAGCGATGGAAGAAGCTGAAGCTGCTGCACCAAAGGCTCCAGAGGCACCTAAGCCAGAGGACAAGGGTGGTCTTAGCGGACTTCTTGGAAAGTTCAAGAAGTAATTAGCGGCTCTTCGATTTACTTTTACTAATAACTGCATCCCGTGGCGATTAAGCTGCGGGATGTTTTTTGTTTTGGTTGATTTTTGTTGGGTTATTGTAGGTTATTGGGGCCTGAAATGTCTTTGTGTACAGCCGCTCCTAACACCCATTAATTAACCCGAATCAGCCTATTAATAATATAAATATCAAGTAAAAGGTCGAAATTTGCCTCTGACCTATGTATAATACTTAACGTTAAGAAGTTAATTGAATCAGTAGTGGTATTTTGTTTAGTGGGGGTTTTGAAGATGGTTAGAAACGAACGATGGGCAAAGTTCGGTGTTCTTTTGGTAGCGCTCTTTTTTATTGTGTGCCTTTTTACACCAGTTAATCCAGATGTAAATGCTGTAAATACTGTTGGTGTCAGAATTACTGTCTGGGACAGTGGATCTGGTCAGGCAACAGGAGCTCTTTCAGGTTTCCCTGATGGTGTTTCAGGATCTTTCGTTATTTATCTTAGTAAGCCAGTTAATATTACGTCCTGCTGGGGTTGTACTATTGCAAGTGGTAATGGAACATCTACAATCAGATTTAACATTACACCTTATGGTAACAGCCTTAACCATGACTGGGGATGTAACTTCACTGCTCTTGAAGGACAGTCTATCGATGGACTTCGTTGTAACTCTGCTTCAGGCACTACAGGTGATCCACTCCCATCTGCAACTACTACAACAACTACTACGACTACAGTTCCAGCAGCTACAACACCTGCTGCAACAACATCATCAACAACTGCAGCAACTACAACTTCAGCTACAACTGCTGCTACAACAACTGAAGGTAATGGCAATCAGCCATCTGAGACAACAACAGTTGCTACAACTACAGGTGAGGAGACTACTTCTTCCAGTGAAGAGACACTTGAAACTTCTGAGCAGACAGATGTTATTCCTGCAGATGGTGAGACAACTGCGGTAACTGCAGAAGCTGGTGAGCCTACTGATACACCTACTCCAACTACAAGACATATCACTGCAAGCGGTTTGATTAAACGTGGTGGTGATGATGATAAGAAGGGTGGTTTCCCTTGGTGGATTATCCTCGTTCTTCTTATTGCAGGCGCAGGTGGTTACAGATACTATCAGCTCGTTACTATCGAGAAGCTCGCAGGCATTGATATTCTTTGTGAGTTTATTCCTGGTGGAATTATCGGAACAATTGTTGACAAGATTAATCCATCTTTGAGAGCAACTACAACTTCAGCTCCTGCTGAGCCTGAACCAGAGGTTGTTAACGGATATCTTAAGACTTCAAATACAAAGTCAATCAGACCAATGTATTCAAATATTCCTGGCGCTCGTAAAGAGGCTATGGATGCAGCAGGTAAGGCAGCAGTAGCAGGTACAGCAGCTGCAGCGGCTTCGACTTCTTCGAAGTCTTCAACAGTTACACCTAAGCCACCTATTAAGCGCCCATCAAGTGCTTCAGTTAATCATGCTCAGGCAGCTAGTGCTAATTCTGGTTCTGTAGCAGAACCAAAGGTTGCACCAGTTCCAAAGAATCCTGAGAACAAGGTACCTCTTCAGCAGAGACCTCCAATCAAGAGACCTAAGTCACTTTCTTCAAACAGAGCGGTAGCTAATGCGGCAGCAGGAACTGCAGCAGTAGCCGCAGCTTCAACTGATAAAGATAAGTCTGAGAATGAAGTTAAGCCTGATCCAACACCTAAGGCACCAGCTCCAGAAACTAAGGCACAGAGACCTTCACCATTCAGACCTGAAACAAGAATTCAGCAGAAGGTTCCTTCAAAGAGACCAAGAGCTGCGAGTACAATGAACAGACCAGACAGCAGTGCGCTTAATTCGGAGGCAGCTCCAACTGCAGCGGCTCTTGCTTTCGAGAAGCAGCAGTCAGAGGCGAAGGCTACTCCGGCGATTGCTACTGCTTTCGTGCCACCTGTAATTGAGAAGAAGAAAGAGGAGACAATTAATCCTTTTAAGCCTTTGACACGTGAGGATGGCTCAATCATTGAGGCGGAGCGTAATACAAGTTCAATGCCAGGTGTTGCTGCAGGTGCAATTCCTAAGGTAGTCGAGAAGAAGGCAGCAAATCCATTTAAGGCTAGCCAGAATCCTAATGGAATGAAGGCTCCAATCAAGAGACCTAAGAGTGCTTCCGTAAATCATGCGCAGGCAGCTGCAGCAGGAGAGGAAGAAGCAAAGAACGCTGAATCTGGCGAGAATATCGGTGTTGTTAAGGCACTTGGTTCAAATGAACTTCATACAACATTTAAGCCTACAGCTTTTGTTGAGAAGGAGAAGATTGATCCATTTAAGCACAACAAGCCAGAGCAGGAGTAATTACCTGCACATTAATTTGAAGTATTCACATCAAAATACCAACTTGGAAGGGCCGCTTCTTAACTGAGGCGGCTTTTTCTCGCCTTTCCTTCTCGAAATGGAGTTCTTAAAAAGTTGTAATAATCCTGTCTCTCCCATATAATTTAAGGGTTGACTACTAATAAGTAAGGGCAAAGGGCAAATGAGTGAGATTGCAATAATTACTGGTGCTTCCTCGGGAATCGGGAAGAGTTTTGTTTACGAGCTTTCGAAGCGCAATTTTGTTTTTGATAAAGTGCAGCTTGATGAAGTCTGGATTCTTGCAAGACGCGAGGACACTTTGGAGAAGATAAAATCGTCAGTTAAGGAAGGCGCTTCAAAGATACGTGCCATCAAGTGCGATCTCATAGAAGAAGATGAGATTTTAAAAATTGCTGAGCTTTGCAAGGCAGAAGGAAGCCACGTGAAGCTTCTTGTTAACTGCGCTGGAATGGGTAAGCGAGGTGATATCCTTGATAAGGATACGGAAGCAGTAACAGATACAATCGATCTTAACTGCAAGAGCCTGTCGCTTATGACCAGAGTCATTGCTCCTTATATGGAGACACCAAAGGGCAAGAGACCTTCAAGAATTATTAACGTTGCGTCTTCAGCGGCGTTCCTTCCACAGGTTGGTTTTGCTGTTTATGCTGCTTCAAAGTCATATGTAGTATCGTTCAGTGGAGCGATGGACTATGAGCTTAAGCCAAAGGGCATCCGTACTCTTGTAGTTGCGCCAGGACCTGTAAATACTGAGTTCCAGATTAATGCGACTGACGGTAAGTCAGAAGGCTTCTCAGGATTTAGAAAGTTCATCGTTGCAGATCCTGACAAACTCGCAAAGCGATCACTTAAATGTAGTGAGAACGGCAGAAGCATGCTGGTATATGGTCTTTCACAAAAACTTTTGCATGTAGTTGGAAAACTTCTTCCACACGGCATTATTCTCTGGTTCGAAAGACACTGATTAGACATTAAAAAGGATGGTAAATATAAATGTTAGACGTATCTAATGTAGGATTAAGATTTGGAGCACGTACTCTTTTTGAAGGAGTTAATGTTCAGTTTAATAAGGGATGCTGCTACGGAATTATCGGTGCAAACGGTGCTGGTAAGTCTACTTTCCTCAAGATTATTTCAGGCGTAATTGAGCCACAGAAGGGATTCGTTACAATCCCAAAGAATGAGCGTCTCGCTGTTCTTGAGCAGGACCACTTTAAGTACGATGAGTTTACTGTAAGAGAGACAGTAATCATGGGACATAAGCGTCTTCACGAGATCATGAAGGAGAAGGAAAGACTTTATGCGAAGCCTGACTTCAACGATGAAGATG
This sequence comes from Saccharofermentans sp., assembly GCA_045598005.1. Taxonomy (GTDB): domain Bacteria; phylum Bacillota; class Clostridia; order Saccharofermentanales; family Saccharofermentanaceae; genus Saccharofermentans. The sequence goes on from JAZLLF010000012.1 coordinate 122,134, forward strand.
GAATTTTACTTGGTGAACTCGAGGGTGAGTTCGCTGAGCTTGACGGATGGTCTGCTGAAAGTAATGCAGAAATTCTCCTCCAGGGCTTAGGTCTTGGCGAGGACTTCTACGAGCGTCCAATGAAGGACTTGACTGGTGGTCAGAAGGTAAAGGTACTTCTTGCACAGGCACTCTTCGGTGAGCCTGATTACCTCCTCCTCGACGAGCCTACAAACCACCTTGATTTGAACTCATGCCGCTGGCTCGAGAACTATCTTCTCGACTATGAGAACTGCGTACTCGTTGTATCCCATGACCGTCACTTCCTTAACAAGGTCTGCACACATATCGTGGATATCGACTTCAGCAAAGTTACACTTTTCCAGGGTAACTACGACTTCTGGTATGAGTACACACAGCTTTCTTTAAGACAGCTTAAGGATCAGACAAAGAAGATTGAAGCGCGCCGTAAGGAACTCCAGGACTTTATCGCCAGATTCTCTGCTAACGCTTCAAAGTCACGTCAGGCAACTTCCCGTAAGAAGCTCCTCGAAAATATGGAGCTCCCAGAAGTTCTTCAGTCATCAAGACGTTATCCATTTATCGCGTTTAATCAGGATAGAGAGATTGGTAATGATGTTCTCTTTGTTAAGCACTTAACAGCAGATAAGAGTGGTCGTCAGACACTTAACGATATTACTTTCACAATGGAAAAGGGTGACCGCATCGGTGTTGTAAGTAAGGATGAAGTTGCTATCACTCACCTTCTTGATATTCTTGCAGGAGAATATAAGGAGTCAGATTACGAAGGTGATATCAAGTGGGGTGTTACAACAACAAGATCTTATCTTCCAAAGGATAACTCAAAGTATTTCGATGACTGTGATTTGAGTCTTGTTGACTGGCTTCGTCAGTATTCAAAGGATCAGAACGAGTCTTATGTAAGAGGATTTTTGGGAAGAATGCTTTTCTCAGGTGAAGAGGCTCTTAAGAAGGCTAACGTTTTGTCTGGTGGTGAGAAGGTAAGATGTATGCTCTCACGTCAGATGCTTGTTAACGCTAACGTTATTATTCTTGATGACCCAACTAACCACCTGGATCTCGAGTCAATCACAGCTCTTAACGAAGGAATTAAGAAATTCCCTGGTTCAATTCTTTTCTATTCTCATGACCGTGAGCTTATGAATACAATTGCTAACCGCATTATCGAGATTACCCCTGACGGAATTATCGATAAGAGAATGAGTTATGATGATTACCTCGAGTGGAAAGCAGCTGAAGGTATCGAGTCTTAATTTTCTTTTTGTTAAAAAACAGAAAAGTATAGAAATGTTAAAATAATAGAAGCACATTTAGGATAGGGATTACATCAATGAGACTTAACGGAATATTCAAAAATGATATGGTTTTTCAGCGTGATGCTGAGATCAGAATCTTTGGCGAAGTATTTATTTCTGATGATGTCTCAGTAAGTGCGTCTATCATTAATGAAGCTGGCGAGGTTGTGCGTTCAGGTGTAGCAGGTGAGATCTACGAAGATGGTTTCTTTATTATTTCATTGGAAGCTCTTCCAGGGGGTGGACCTTACACTCTTGAAGTTGTAGCTGATGGCGAAGTTAGAAGTGAAGAAGCAATTTTCTGGGATCGTTACCCATCAGTACAGGTATTCGAGAACGTTTATTTCGGTGAGGTATGGATTGCGAGTGGCCAGAGCAATATGGCTTATCCTCTTATGAGAACCGAGATGGCACGACGTGATGTTCCATCATGTCCTTCAACGAAGATTCATTTTTATAATGTTCCAGAGCATGGAGTTTACGATGAACTTCAGCGCAGGGAAGAGGATGAATCCAGCTGGGAGTTAATCGATAAGAATACCTGCGGTGATATGAGTGGCGTGGCTTTTTATTTCGCGCGAATGATCGAAGATTATATCCATGAGAATACTGAGGGATGCGAGGATTTGCATTTCGGAATTATCGGATGCTATTCTGGCGGATCTTCAATCTCTGGATGGCAGAGCCTTGATTTGCTTGAGTCTTATGATGCAGGTAAGAAGTATATTAATGCCTTTAACGAAGCATGCTCTGTTGTATCTCCGGATATTCTCGAGCTTACTGCACGTCAGTATAAGGACGCATGGCTTGGATATACATCCAAATGTCATTCTGTTCTTCAGAAGAATCCATACTGTACATACGCTGACATGGAGCGACTTGTGGGACCATCTCCATGGCCACCACCAGACAGCCCAACAAGTATAAGACGCCCAGGTGCACTTTTTGAGACTATGGTCTTAAGAATTGTTCCTTATAGCGTCAAGGGTGTTATTTATTATCAAGGTGAGGAAGACGCGGAAGAGCATGCTTCTGATTATGCTGTACTTTTTACAGCAATGATCAGGGAGTGGCGTGAATCATTCTGGAATGAGAATATGCCATTTATTTTCTGTCAGCTTCCTATGTACATTTCGAAGGATCGTAAGTTTATGGGCTACGACGATATGCAGTGGCCATTACTTCGTTCCCAGCAGGAACTTGTAAGCAGAACCGTTCCAAACACCTATATGGCAGTACTTGCTGACTGTGGTGAGTTTGATAACATTCATCCTTGTGACAAGAGAACACCTGGTGAGAGACTTGCTCAGCTTGCCCTTCGTCATATTTATGGATTCGATGATGTACCTGCTGTTGCACCTTACATTATCGACTTAAGAAGAGGTGAAGGTGTTGAGATTACATTTGGTGGTGACTTCAACATGCTGTCACTTGTAACTCAGTTTGCTGTTGATGAGACTGGTTTTTTCATAGCTGGTGAGGATGGTGAATTCCTGCCTGCGCAGGCTACAGTTGATTACGATGGAAAAACCGTAATTTTGACTAACCCTGTTATTGAATACCCTATGAAGGTCAGATATGCTTATTTTAGCTACGGTATGGCAAATCTCGTTTCTGATACTGGACTTGCCGCTGCGCCATTCGAGGCGACAATCGACCGTAATATTGGAGAATTTTACTAATGAATATTTCGTTTTTTATGAAGCCAAAGGCAGAGGTCGCTTATCTTTATAACGACATTACTGTACGTCAGGCAATTGAGAAAATGCATCACTATGGCTTTACAGCCATTCCTGTAATTGACCGTAAGGGTTCTTATCTTGGTACAGTTACAGAAGGTGACCTTTTGTGGGAACTTGTAAGAGGTGAAGGTGGCGAGAACTTTTCAATACCTGTTGAGCGATTAGAGGAGATTCCTTTCTCAAGAATCCCACTTCGTTTCCCAGCTGAGAAGTATCCACCAGTTAATATTCTTGCATCAGTTGAAGAACTTCTTCTTCGTGTTCTTCAGCAGAATTTTATTCCTATCGTTGATGACCGCAATTCTTTTATTGGAATTGTTCCAAGAAGTGTAGTAATTAAGTATTTCTACGATAAGACAATGGATGCAAGTCTTATCCATGCTGATGAGAAGAAAGATAATTGATAATTAATTTTGAAGGGGTATAAACCTATGTATAGTGAATTTGAGAAGTGGCTTGATAATGTTCTTGATAATGCGACATTGCCTTTAGATGGTGTAGCAGTTAACTTCAACATCTATGAAGAAGGTGATGACGAGTGGTCAGTTCAGATTATTCTTGCATCAAGATTTGATCCAGAGGATATGGACTGGGCATGTGATGAAGTATTCTCAAGTGAGGAGGATATTTACATCTGGAAGCAGGAGACATCCTGGGAAGAGGTTGTCGTTTCTGCAAACGAGTGGATTTGTAAGTATCTTGAGTCTGGAAAGCATGCAGATACTCTTAAGTCTTATGAGGCAGTAGGTGCTGGATTTATTGATGGAATCATCGAGATTTTGTATCCTGTTTCAGAGAGTGAATTACCTGAGGAAGACGAAGAGTAATTCTATTTATATTTTGTAAATAACAGCTGTCCTGGAAGTTAAGTTTTAAAGTTTTTCTTCCAGGATTGTTTTTGTTTGCGAATAGTTCACTCTTTTACCATCAATTAATGGTAGAATATACAGTGGTCTAGAATATTGAAAGGGGATTGCGTAATGGATAATGGTGTAAATTTTCCAGCTGTGTTTATTGCCGATATGCTCGGCATGATGACTCTTGCAATCCTTTTCTTTGGTAATATCTGGAGACTTCGTGAGAAGGATAATCGTCAGAATCAGTGCCTTTACCTGATGATCGTTACGACATTTATTTCGTGTGCGGCTGATCTTCTTGGTTTCTATCTTTTGGGTAAGCCTGGAACTCTTAATTTCGCTTTGATTTATATTACGAGTGCATGGTCATTTGCCATGAATATGGTACTCGGTGTTTTGTGGGTAATGTTTCTAAGTTATCAGCTCAATGGCAGCGTGTCGAAGAGGCGATTGAGATTTCTTATTATTGTAAGTACTATTGGATTTATTTTCCTTATTGTTAATATTTTTAAACCAATTATTTTCCAGGTAGACAGTAATAATAATTACTCACGTGCACCACTTTCCATAATGTATCTGGCAATCCAGTTTGTTTACATGATTGACGGTGTTGTTATGTACTACCGTTCACAGAAGCAGGGTGGACTTCTTAAGGTATTCCCACTTGGAGTTTTCCTTTTGCCTGTTGCGATTGGAATTGTGGTTCAGTCAGTTTTCTATGGCGTATCAACAATCTGGCCATGTGCTGCAATTGCTGTAGGTGGCGTTGTTGCAGGCGCACAGATTGAGCAGTTCTTCAGAGATTCACTGACAGGAATTTATAACAGAACTTTCCTTGATTATCTTAAGCTTCGTCATTCAACTTCAAGACTTGCCAGATCCAAGTTTACAGCTGTAATGATTGATCTTAACGATTTTAAGGACATTAACGATACTTATGGTCACGCAACTGGTGATCAGGCTGTTAAGGATGCAGCTGATATTTTTGTAAGAATTGTTGGCAGCAGAGGTACAGTTATCCGTTATGCTGGTGATGAGTTCTTCATTCTTCTTAATATTCTTGATCAGAATGAGGTTAATAAGACTATTACTCTTATCCGTCACGAGATGGATAAGTTCAATGAGACTTCAAAGCGTCCATATACTTTGTCATGTGCTATTGGTTCAGCACAGTATGATTTTAAGTCCAATAAATTCGATGAGATGTTCGATGAGATCGATGCAAAGATGTACGAAGACAAGAAGAAGTACTATGCAAATCGAGATCACGACAGACGTAAGCATTTTTTCACATCTCGTAAATAAGACGCAGTAATTATTTGTATTCAGGAGGAATGTTAATATGGCGAAGTTCAGACTGAATGAAGATATTGAAGTTGTAAATACAATCAGAGAAGGTCTTAAGGCAAAGGGTGGTTACTGTCCTTGCAGACTACAAAAGACCGAAGATACCAAATGCATTTGTAAGGAATTCCGTGAGCAGCTTGAGGACCCTGAATTTGAGGGTTACTGTCACTGCAGACTTTACTATAAACCTAAGGGTTAAGGAGATTATATTAACGTGGGAAAAGTTTTAAACGTTGGCGATAAGATAGGAACATTCGAAGTAGTATCAGTTAGTAACTGCGATGACGTAAGTGGCATTCTCTATGAATTTAAAAATGCTGTCTGCGGCGCAAGTCTGATGTTTCTTAGTACAAGCGAAGAGAATAAGCTCTTTTCTGTTACATTTAAAACTATTCCAACAGATGACACTGGTGTATTTCATATTCTGGAGCACTCTGTTCTCGGTGGTTCCGAGAAGTATCCTGTAAGAGAGCCCTTCGTTGAGCTTCTTAAAAGCTCCATGAATACTTTCCTTAACGCCATGACTTTCCCGGATAAGACAATGTATCCTGTATCAAGCCGTAACGAGAAGGATTTCTATAACCTTACAAGCGTTTACCTTGACGCTGTATTTAAGCCTGCGATTTATACAAATCCTAATATCTTTTATCAGGAGGGCTGGCACTACGAGGTAGACCCTGATACTAAGGAAGTTTCTGTTAACGGCGTTGTATATAACGAGATGAAGGGTGCCGAGTCTTCTGTAGACGAGCGTCTCATCAACGTAATTAATGAGATTTTGTATCCTGATAACTGCTACCACCATAATTCTGGTGGTGCTACAGAGAGCATCCCTACTCTTACATACGAGAATTTCATTAATACACATAAGAAATTTTATAGCCCGGATAATGCCTGCTTTTACTTAGAGGGCGACCTTGATATTGCTGCTACAATTGCGCTTATCGATGAGTATATTTACCATGAGGAGAGCTTCGACCCTGAGATTACAGTTATTAAGGACCAGGGCATCGTTCCTGCTACAACAAGAGTAATCGAGTATCCTGTAACAGAAGGCGAGGATACTAGCAAAAAGACACACTTCATCTTCGCCAAGAGATGGTGCGGATGCGATGAGCGCTTCCGAGCAATTGCAGTGAAGGTAATAAATTCCTACCTTTGCGGCAGCAACAGCTCACCTCTCATGAAGAAAATTCTCGAAAGGAATCTCGCAACGGAAGCAACAGTCTCCGTTCAGACTTCTCTAAAGCAGTTCTATGCGTCAATCGAATTTTATAACGCTGCTCCTGATTCTGAAGAATCAATCCGCGAAGCTATGCGTGAAGTTAAGGCTGAAATTTTGAAGAACGGCTTTGACCGTGAAGACTTAGAGGCGATCATCTGTCGCCTCGAATTCCAGTCTCTTGAAGAGAGGGAACCAAAGGCAATCGGCCATGCTATTTCGGCTGTTTCAGAGTATCTTTATGGCGGTAATCCTTCAAGGGCTCTTGATAGAAAAACTACATTGAAGGAACTTAGAGATGGCCTTGATAATGGTGCATATCTGAAGATTTTTGAGGAGCTTTTCGACGAAGAGAATTTGTGCCTCGTTGTTGCAAATCCTTCTACTACTCTTGCAGAAACTGAAGAAGAGCAGGAGAGAGACAGAATTAAGAAACTTACTTCTTCATGGAAGGATGAGGACTATATTAAGGCAGCTGAGATTGATGAGAATCTTAAGAAGTGGCAGCAGACACCGGATACTCCTGAACTTCTTGCTACTCTTCCTCAGCTTAAACTTGCTGATATCAGTAGTAAGCCACCAAAGTATATTAGTAACGAACTGGACATCGATGGAGTTAAGGTTCTTTTGCACCCTGCAAATCTGTCAGAAGTTACTTATGTGAGATTCTATTTCACTATTCCAAAGAAGTATCAGAATAGAATCAGCGAGATTAATCTTGTTACAAATCTTCTCACAGAACTTCCAACCGCATCCTACGATACTGTGGCACTTAATCGCGAGATTAAGAAGAATTTCGGTGCGTTCAATACGCTTCTTACGACACATACTTATAATTCAAATCCTGATGAAGCATATGCGCAGTTTGTGCTTAGTGTAAGCGTAATGAAGAATAACATCGGTGTGCTCTCGAAGTTTATAAAGGAAGTGCTTTTGTCTTCTGATTTTTCTGACCGCAATATTATTAAGAGCGTTATCGATCAGTCAGTTGAGTCATTCCGTGAAGACTTAATCTCGGAAGGACATTCTATTGGACGCCAGAGAGCGCGCTCTTTCTTAAGCGTTCAAAGTGCAATCAGTGAGCAGATTGATGGCTACGAATACTATAAAGTCATGAAGAATCTTCGTGAGAACTTTGAGGATGAAGCAGATTCACTTATCAGCTTCATGGAAGAATTCATGCGCGATGTAATTACAACGGATGGACTTGTTGTTGGAATTACAATGAATGAGAAGGACTGCGCTTCAGCTGAAGTTTCTTCTGAATATAAACTTAGTGAGATTTTAAATGCTATTCCAGATGGAAGTCCTGATCCTATGAACTTCAGAAGTGAGAAGTATAGATTTGATTTCCGCTTCCCATATGTAGAGAAGACTTTTATTAAGATTCCTGGAAAGGTAAGCTTTGCTTCCCTTGTAGGAAGCTGTCCAAAACTTGGAATGGAAACTGACGGTCGCTGGTCTGTTGTCGCAAATATCCTGAAGTACGACTACCTTTGGAACCGCGTTCGTGTTCAGGGTGGCGCTTATGGTGTAAGCCTTGCTGCAACAAGAGACAACAACTTTGCTTTCTCTTCTTATCGTGATCCTTCAGGAGAGAAGACATTTGGTGTCTATCGCGACTCTTCAACTGCTTTAAGAGCTTATGCTGACAACAAGATGGAACTTGAGAAGTTCATTATTAGTACTATCGGTGACAGCGATCCACTTTTGTCTCCAAGAGCATATGGCGCTCATTGTGACCTCGACTATTTTGAAGGGTATACAGATGAGATGCGTGAGGAATCCTTAAGACTCAAACTTGGTTTAAGTTATAAAGATCTTTACGAGATTGCAGATAACCTTGATGCAGTTCTAGAGGCTGATGGTGCTACAGCAAGCTGCCTTGTAGGAAGCGACAGTGGATCTTACGAGCCAGATGTTGTTCTGGAAATCTGATTGGTTGTTTTGAGGATGTATTTGTGGTTGGCCTACCTGATTAGTAGGCCAAAAGCGTCGTTTATTAAAATTTGGCTTACCTGGTTGTAGGCCAATTTTTGCCTTTTGAGTTTTTTGGCTTACCTGGTTGTAGGCCAAAAATGACATTTCTTGAAAATTGGCTTAAAACCTATAGGCCAAGATTGCTAAATAGTTGAAATTGGCTTACCTGGTTGTAGGCCAATTTTTGCCTTTTTGAGTTTTTTGGCTTACTTGGTTGTAGGCCAAAAATGACCTTTCTTGAAAATTGGCTTAAAAACCTATAGGCCAAAATCGCCGTTTATAAAATTTTGGTTTACTCTCCAGCCAAAGACTCAGCGATTGATTAAATAAAGCACATAATCTTCCTGCATGTCAGAGATGTCGCTTCTATAAATCTCTACCAGGAAACCGCTTTCGACAAGTGGCTCGAGTTTGCTTTCGCAGAATTCAATCTGTGGAGTTATGTAGTAAAGCTTGGCGTCAGCAGGAAATCTTTCTGCTGCGGAAGTGATGTATTCCTCGTTAGCGACATTAAGGAAAGAGCTGTCGTAATTTACGTATGTTATGTATGTGTCGTTGTAGATGTCGTAAAAGCCGATTGGCGAATCTTCCATGTAGGCTTTGACTGAAGATGCATAGCCTGGAACGCTTCCGTTAAGAATAACTGCATCCTCTGGAAGATTATCCTCGATAAAATCAGCGCACTTAGATGCGTAGGAGAACGGCATTCTAAGCTCCTGATTGAAGGATGTTACCGAAGTATAGATACTTGCGAAGAGAAGCAGTATAAGAAGAACTGTCTCAACTGAAACTACAGTTGAATATATCTTTTTCTTTGGTGATTCTTCCTTTTGCTTTTTATCGAGATTTTCCTTAATAAGCCAGCAGAAAAGTGCAAACATAAAGTAGCAGCAGGATACCTTCTGGAAATCGATTCCTCGCATGTATGTGTTGATTGCTGCAGGAATAAGAAGTGAGAAGACACCCATTGATGCATATCTGGCGTTAATGTAGAAAGCTACGACAATCAGTACGACTGTTAATATCTTGAAGAGAATTACAAGGAAAGGAATCGCTGTAAAGCCTTCTGTCTGGTAGCTCAGCATTCCGTTCAGAGATGTAAGAATTGTTCTGTCAAAACTTCCGAATTTGTCGTTGATGTCGCTGTTGCTTTTCCATGAATTCCAAAGTGGCACGAGGACAGTTACGACAATCAAAGCCATCGCAGTAAGTGTCGCATATAAATCACGCTTTGAATCAGTATCCAGAGCATGCGCCTTTATTGCTTTCGCCAAAAATTCGACAAAGAACTCCAGAGCCAGCACAAAAACGACACCCCACATGATTATGTGTGTGTTTGCAAGGAAAACAAGCGACAACAAATAGCGGAAAGGCTTTGTATGTCTGTCTTTATGTGTCATTCCAATAAATACAGTTGCAAGCGGAACAAGACAGTAGCATCTTGCAATCGAAGGAAGAGTGTAAAGCATCGGAAGTGTAAAGAGGAAAAGGCAGTTTGGGATTCTTCCAAAAGGTGCCTTAAAGATAAAAAGTCCTCCAGCTGCGATTACAAACACTGCGCTTATGGCGTTAATGATTCTGTATGGTGCCCCAAGCTTTGCGAAAGGCATAATTACCAGATACCATGGGAGCATGTGGCCCTCAAACTTAAGCTGTTTAATAAGCTCAATAAGTCCAAGGTCTCTGGAAAGAAACCACGCCTGCGCCTCGTCACGCCAGTTCTCATGGGAAAGAACGCCAAGAATAACCAGCACGATATAGCAGAAGAAGAATAGAATCTCGATTAAATGCTGCGAAAACCAGCTCCCGCTTTGTGTGTTTGTTTTATCGTTGCTCATAAAAACTATTAGTTAGATTATGCCTTTTTTTGCTTCTTTCTTAAGAAGAACATCAGTTGTAATTCCAACCCATACGATAATAAGAAGAAGTGCGAATGGGTAACATGGAACTGTAAGACGTCCAAACTCTCCAGGGCCTGCGAGCACGTTTACTGCGAGCTGGCCACCGATAATAAGAGTTACAACGATGTACTTCCAAAGGAGTGTCTTATTCTTAAACCATACTGTCGCAATAATTACTGCTGACAGGAGGAACATGAAGTAAACAAAGTTGATATTGCAGTCAAGGAAATCTCCAAGCCAGATTGTATCGCGGCTTGCCTCTTCCTTAAGGAAGTTAGAGTCGTGAGAGAGATTGTTGAGCTGATTTGATTCACCCATGTAAATAGTCTTTTTGATGATATAGTTTCTGTGCTGAGCGCCATGTCTTCTTAAAGCCTCATCATTAAAGTCGATAAGTCTTTGTGGATCCGCACCATTCTCTCTGAAGAATTTCTCAGTCTCGATTGCAGAACCAAGAACACCGTATCCTTCATCCTGCATTCTTCTGATGCTTTCAACCATTTCAGTATCAGAATTATCCATCCAGCATTCAGCAAGAACGATATCGTAGAACTTGTTCATCTCAGAAACGTAGCTTAATCCAAAGTAATTGTTCTGCGCTTTGTTCATGCACATGTATCCAAAGAGGATTCCGATACAAACAACATAAACTATAAGTGAAGATGAGATTTTCTGGATTGACTTCTTGTTAAGTACCTTCTTGATGAGCTCAATAAAGTAAGGAATCATGCAGATTGCAAGAACGATAAAGAGGTTAAGTGCTGATGGTCTGATCATTGTAAGTACAAGGCTTAAAATGATTGCGCCGTTAAGTCTGCCGCGATTACCTGTCTGCACATAATCTACAAGAAGATAAGCAAAGATTACGATTCCTGTAGCCGAGAATGACTCAGTAAGAAGCATTGTGTTGAATGTGATAATTGGTGATAAACATCCATAGAAAATTGTTCCTGTAGCAAGTACAACAGGGTTCTTGATGAACTTCTTGAGAAGAAGGTAGAAAACAATAATTCCAATGTAGAAGAAGAAAATCTGAATTCCACATCCGACTTCTCTGAATTTCTCAGGATTCGAAATACGTGCAACAAACTTCAAAAACAGCGGATACCCTGGAGTTCTCAAAAGATCCAGGTGCCCCTGTAAAAGTCTGTCTCCAGCCTGATCGTAGGAAGCAGTATCGTAAAGCGAAATGCAGTTAAAGCTGCTATAGTACATGGCACCGTAAATAATATCGAAGATAAAAGCGATAATAAGTGGCAGATCAAAAATTGACTTAAGCTTTGCAATAATTGATTTTACGCTAATGCCATCAAGAAATTTTTGGATAGCGGCCAAATCAAAGATTTTTTCAAGTTCATTATCTTCTTCGTCTTTTTTTGCTGGCTTCTTTTCCTTCTTTACTATTGGTTCTTCGTCGCCATCAAATTCGTCATCGTCACCATCAAAATCATCGTCGTCGTCATCAAAGTCATCAGGATCAACGACCTTTGGTGCCTTTTTCTTCTCAGGAGCTTTCTCTTCCTTAGATGGTTCTTCCTTAGTTTCTTCCTTTGAAGGCTCCTTCTTGGCTGGTTCCTTTTTTGGAGATTCTTTCTTAGAAGGTTCAGGCTTTGAAGGCTCAGGCTTTTTGGAAAGTGCTGGTGTAACTTTTACACGAATTGGCTCATCCTCATCAATATCTGGATCGAACTCAAGATAATCCGGGTCGTTAGAGTAAAGAACCTCGTCTTCAGCTGCCTTTATTTCGCGAGGCTTAATGTGCTCAGGCTTTGCCTTCTTTGAATTGTGCTGTTTTCCCATATTAGTTTCCCTCTTCTGTAGAATGGATCAGATGATCGTCAAGATTGTACCAGTCTGCAACAACCTCGTAGATTTTCATGAGGCCCTTGCCGCTGTCTGTAATTCTGTATCCGTCACCAGTGTCTTCGATTGTACCTGTAACAACCTGCTCCTCGAATCTCTTCTCGAAAGCACCGTAGTCGTAAACATAACGGTCAACAAAATATTCTTCAATTTCTTCCTCTGTGAATGATTCGTTCTCGTTATCTGTCATGTAACCAAGCATAAATACAGTGATTGATCTGTCAGCTGTAACTGGAAGGTGAGTGAAGATAACAACGTTAATGCAGCAGAAAGCCATGAAGAGCAATATGATGTCTCTTACTGTAATAAGCTTCGTGAAAACCTTCTTTTTGAGGATGAACATGATTGCTGAGATGATAACTCCCCAAAGCACGATGAGTGCAATTCCTCTGTAGAAGAAAACGTCCATAAACGCTAGAACAGGTGTATGGAAACAAGCGATATAAAGTACAGTACCGAATATGAAAAGTACTGCGTAAATTCCAATTAATTTCGCGATATCTTTGAAAGACATAAAAACGCCCCCATATTTATTAATAAAAATACAAGGGCATTTTAGTTAAAAAACTTTAATCTTTCAACGATTGTAACTATAAGGTTAACTTTGGTAATAAAATTGTTAGATTATTCCTCTATTGAATAGCCATAAGGGCTTAAAATATAGCCTTCATTAGTTCCGGCATTAACAAGATAGTAAACCTCATCACCTTCTTCAAATTCACGGTAATAAAGTGTATTTGCTTCACCGACTGGATATGAAAGCGTACTACCGTCTTCGCCTACAAACCAGAGAACACTATCTTCGGTTCTGTCATATGTAAATATACTTACGTTAAAGTAACTGAAGCCAAACATGTATTCAACAGTCGTACTATTAAGAATAAGTCTTCCATTTTCATCCACAAGACCTAAGTTCTCAAAGCTTCTTTCTCCAAGATAGTGCTCTGTGCTTGTCATGCGGAACATTGTGTAATGACCGTCATAGTAAGCAACAAGTGCATTATCACCAACGGAAGTATTACGGCCTTCAATTAGTCTTGCTGGTGCACCATATTCTTCACCGATATAAATGTAGTCACCATATTTTGCAGTTACCGGATAAACACCAACAACATAATCACGTGTATGAATTGCGTTATAGATATCATCGTCGTCAAGACCAGTATAAGTCTGCTCAGTAGCTTCAGTAGTTGCGGTTGCGTCTTCTTCCTGAGATGTTTCTATAGATGCATAAGTTTCTTTATGTGGATTAAATATCGACTCTTTGTTAGTAGCAAAGAACTGTGTCGCAAAAAATCCAATAATCAGGAAGAAAATAATTCCAGTAATAATTGGAGAAATAAGAGTTGTACCAATCATGCAGAAATTAGGATCATTTCTGTTATAACGAATGGTCTTGAGGCTTCCAATTTGTGGCGCAATAAATGGACTCATGTACTTCTTATTAAAGACAGTGTATTTATTGCCATAGTCTTCGAATTCATAAACAGGACAGGACACAACATAATATCCTGAATGACGGGAATTGTGATTTTTACGCTTGTCGTGATAACCAATACATGTAGCTGTAGTAGTCTCGTTGCACTTGACGTTCATGTAAATGCAAAAGCCTATACCTTCAACAAGAAAACCAATTGCAAGAATTGAGAGGAACAATCCTCCAGCAAGTGTATAGTACTTAGCTGAAGGTTCAACTGCTTTGATAACTACAGCGAGATTATAAACAACAATTGGGATCAAAGATACGATAAAGGTAAGCCAGAGGCCACTACTCTCGCGGCGTTCATTAACGTATTTCTTAACAAGTGCCATGGCGATAGCAGAAGCCGAGATAGACATAAGCATGAGAGCTCCTGCCAATACTCTGAAATTTACATTTGGGAAAATAAAAGATACCGCAAACACTATTATAAGTATTATCGAAAGCGTATTAAAAACAGTTACAGCCGGACTCTTCCTGTTTCCCTGACCATATCTCTTATCGCCTTTTCTATGGTGTAATTCCATAACAGTAGGCGTGCCCTCATAGTCTCTTAATGGACCAAAATATTCTTCATCGAATCTCATAATTCGCTCCCCTTATTCACCAAAAACCTGTCTTCCACCTGAAGTAATCACAATATGATCTACGCTTGATGCTGAATAGTCATCACTTGAATCAAATGTGCTCCAGTCATTGTAGTGAAGCGCAAAACTTAATGTAAGTGTACCACCAGCACTTAAAGTACCGTTTCCAAAACTAATTGCAACTACAGTATCTCTTTGTGCGCCGCTGGCTGAAGTAATTGAAGCGCTTACATTTGTAAGCTGGCTGTAGTTACCATTAGCACCATTAGTTGCTGCATGGTAGCAGTCAAACACGATTGTACCGTTAGTAGTATTCGTCAGATAGTAATTAAGTATAAGTGTTGATACATCAATTGAAGACGATGAGTTATTTGTAATCTCGATTGTTCCTGATGTGCTGTTAGCTGATGCGCCAACGCTGTCATAGCGAACACTTACCGTTAAGTCTCCGCTTGAGGCACTTCCACCAGAAGAGGAACTTCCAGCTGGAGTTGGTGTGTTGCTTCCATCTGTAGGATTTGTAGTGTCGCCATCAGTAACGCCAGTTCCAGCGCTGGAGCCACCTTCGCCCGGCTCAGTTCCGTAAATCAATGTGCCATTCTCGTAAAGAGCCACGCTTAAGTTATCTGTGCCACTTAAAGATGGGTAAGAAGGGTCGTTGGAATTATCCCAGCTTCCATTTGGATTACGAAGTCTGATCTGAAGTTCAGACTTATAGTTGCTCTGACCAGAAGGCGCGAGTTCGCCATCGTCAAAAGTCACGCTGACATAGTAGATGTGAGCGTCTTCGTCCCATACAAAAAGGCCGTTACATGTGCCATGCTGCATGTAGTTTGTAGTAACTTCGATTGAAGAAGCTGTGCCGCCAGCAGCATAAACTTCGCTTAAATCCACGAAATATCTGTACTCCAGATTATTAGCTGCACGAGCAGGCCATGCTGTCTCGTTATATACAAAGGTCCTCATTTCGATGAAGTCGTCACCATTAACATTTACTGAACCTTCAACGAAATACTCAGGACTAGTAATTGGCTCAACTGCACCCCAGTCAACAAGAGTCTTTCCGTGATACTCGCCATACATAAATGCGAGAAGTCCAGTAAAACCAGCATTGTAGTCGCAGGCAACTTCGTTTGTGTTGTAGTTATTAACTTCATCAGTGTAACCGTCACTTGCGTCAGGGCCGCCAACCAGAGCACCGTACAAAGTGTGGCGTGCTGTTCCTGGCTCGTTCATGTTATCGCAGTAAGAACCTTGAGATGTTCTATGGTGTGGGTGAACCGGATATGAATCACCAAAACCAATAAGGTAAGAAAAACCAGTAGAGCCCAGAGCATAGTCTGCCTGACTTAAAGCGAAATCCCAGTAAGTTGAGGCTTTCGCTGAAGGGCAGCCATCCCATGTGCTGTAGACGCATGCAAGGAAAGCAGTAGTTGTGGCGTATCTTAAAGATCCCCATGAGTCGAGCCATGCAAGGCCGTCAGGAGTGTAGGTGATGCGCTCACCTGAAGAAGTGCCGCAGCTCCAGTAGTCGAGGTGCTGCTCAGCGGCGTTCTTGTAAGTGTTGTCGTTTGTGATTTTTGCAAGGAGAATTGCTGCGCCGATGTGAACGTCGTCCCAGCACATTGCCCAGTCGTAGTCACTGCTTGCCTGAGGGTAACAGCTTTCGGCGTTATCAAGGTAGGACTCTTCGCCTGTTGCCAGATAAAGCCATGCTCCAGCCCATGCGAGCTCATCGTAAAAGCCGCTCCATGAATCGTAGAAACCATTTGCAGCAGTGTATCCGCTGTCGCTTCTTGTTGAATCAGAGAAAGCGTAAAGGCTTTCGGCATGCTGGAGGCAAAGGTCAGAATACTCTCTGTCCACATCCTTAAAAATAATGGATGCAACCGCAAGTGCTGCAGCAGCTTCACCAGTTACAGCAGAGCCTGGATTATCGCGTGTAACCTTGTAGGAAGGACGCTCCATGTCAATTACTTCAACAGGGCCCCACCATGTGTGATCTTGTGAGCCACTTCCAACCTGATAGTAGTAAACCTCATCTTCAGGATGGCACTTAATAAGGTAGTCAGTGATCCACTTAATGTTATCCAAGATGTAAGGAAGCTGCCCAGATTCAGCGTACGCCTCTTCGTTCTCATAAACAGACCAGCCAAGCATTGCAGCAGTATATGCCATTGGAAGATTGAACTTCACATGGTCACCTGCGTCATAAAGACCACCAGTCAAATCAATCCCAGCGTCAGCGCCATCAGTAAGGCAACTGTCACCACGCCAGTTACATCTGACCTGCTCAGGAAGATCTCCTGACCTTTGAAGCTCATAAAAAATAATTGCTTTCTGAAGAGCCTCACCATAATTAAAGTTACCAGTGCCTTCAATTCCTTCGTAGCCACTACCTTCTTCAGTTAAGTTTCCAGTATCAAGCATTGATGTTCCATAAACTCTCTCGAAAGCATCATCTTCTCTAGTAGTTGTATTTGTAGTATTGCCTGAAGCGCTGGTTTCTTCATCTGAAGAAACGGCTGATGCCAGAGTTGGTATATCCTTTTTGCAGGCTGTAAGACTTCCAATTCCAAGTGACATAACAAGCAAAAGTGCTGTCAGTTTTTTAATTAAACGATTATTCATGTGAGTTACCTTTGTTTTTTGATGTTGTGAGTAATTATAACTTACTAATGTATGTTTTTGTGGGTTTTGGTCTGAATGTTGGTCTGAATGGTGAGTGATTCAGACGGGTTATAAGACTACAGCAGCTCTCAGTCAGAATGATAGTCTGAATGATGAGTGATTCAGGCGGATTTTAAGACTACAGAGTGTAGATAATCTCCATGAACCGTGATAGATTTAAGAAGTAGCTTTTGGCTTTTAAGAAGAGGGATTTTATATGAAAATTTTTAGACGTTTAGTTGCAATGTTTCTTGCAACTTCTATTGTTGCAGGCTGTCTTCCTGGATTAGTAAATTTCAGAGAGTTTGCATTTAATCAAAATGTTCTTGCTTACGAGGGTGAGAATCAGAGTAGTGAAGAGGATATTGAATTACTGACTCTTGAAGATCTTTATGGTAGCAGTAAAGAGGCTAATCCATATGATAATTATGAGGAGTTTGTTATAAGACTTTATAACGTAACTCTTGAGCGTGAAGCTGACGAGAGTGGTCTTAATTACTGGAGCAGTCAGCTTAGAAATCACGAGATTACAGGAATTACTGTTGCTTATAACTTTGTTATGAGTAATGAATTTCAGAATAAGCCTTATTCAGAAGATGAATATATTAGTCTTATGTATAACGCATTTTTCGGAAGAGATGCAGCTGATTCAGAAATTGCTTATTGGGCTGATCTTATGCGTTCAGGTGTAAGCAGAGATGTTATCTTTGAGAATTTCGGAAATTCTGATGAATTTTATACAACATGTAGCGATTATGGCATTATTGCAGGAACCTATAGAAGTGATGCTGATAACTGGCAGACTTCGAAGGTAAATCTTTTTGTTGATGGTCTTTATAGTGTAATTCTTGGAAGACATAGCGATAAAGGTGGCATGACTTACTGGACTAATGCTCTTATTAATGGTGAGCAGACAGGTGCTGTTGCAGCTTATGGCTTTGTATTCTCTGATGAGTACTATAACAAGAATAAAGATGATGATTCATTTGTAAAAGATTTATACCTCGCTTTTCTTGGAAGAGAAGCCGATGAGGGTGGACTTAATTATTGGAAAAATGAGATTAGTATTGGAAGAACTGACCTCGATATTTTTAACTCCTTTGTTCTTTCTGATGAGTTTTCAAGCATCTGTAATTCATATTCAATTGTAAGAGGTGGCGCCTATAATGGCGACAGATTGAGTGCTCGTTCAGGAAGAATTATCACTTGTACTCCTACTCCGCTTCCTGCTGGCGCATTGGCTCCAATTGAAAAGGAATTTAACCATTATGGTGATACAATGCGCGTCAGCGATGAGGATTTCGATGGCGTTTACGATACTTTGACCCTTAAGGGTGGTTCTGTGTCTTATATCGAGAGGGGATATCCTAGTTATAACGATTATGCAAGTACAGTTAAGACAATTATCATAGCTGACTGTAATGAGAAAATCTCAGTATTTTCGTCTATTTTCAGTGATTTTACTTTGCTTGAGAAAGTATATTTTTCTGCTTCCGTTTTGTCTGTCGGTGATTCCACCTTTTATAACAATCCAAATCTTCGCGAAGTGCATTTTGAGTCTTATGTAATTCGTACTACTGAACTGGCATTTAGAAATTGTAATAACCTCCAGGCAATATATATTAATTGTGAAGACCTACTTATGTTTAATGTGAACTTGTCAGGTCTTACCTCCAAGTTTGTTGTTAATCATGAAGGTAAATGCCCTGAATGTCTTGGTGTTCAGACTTATGGTGGTACACCGCAGTGTTCCTACATGGTCCTTGATGATGATAACGATGGTGTACCAGAAACACTTCACTTTCATGGCGAAAGTGTAAGTGATGGTACAGCCTGGAGTGTAGCTAATCCAAGTCCATTTACACTTATTGGTGATAAGTTTACACGCGTTGTCTTTGATAAAGAGATGTATATCTGTGAGTATGCGTTTTATAACTGTACTTCATTAGAGGAAGTTGTGAGTTCAACTATTCAGAATATTCAGAAATCAGCATTTGAAAATTGTGTGAATTTAAGAAGTGTCTATTTGGGTGGATCCGTTAATGAAGCCCAAATGTTATATGGTCGAGTTTTCTATGGATGTACATCACTTGAGAGATTTATCTGCACAGCAAATTGTAATACTTATTCAGGTGAGAATTTCTGGAACTGTGCGTCATTAAAGCATTGGGAGATTAGTGGAAAAAATATCCTTTATCAGCAGGATTTTAACTATTGGTCTTCTATTGAAGTGTTTAAAGTTAGCTGTAGATCAGTGTCAGGTTATTCTCGTTATGGTATTCCGGCTGAAAGTTATGAATCAATTCATAATACTGTTGGAGACGAATATTCTTCATGCAACGTATGTAATCCACCAGTTCCTGTAAATGTGGATCCAACTCAGTACTCGTATGAGATTATTCCGCTTTATGGTGGAATTTATCACTATATTTTCGTTCGTACAGATAATCCTGATCCGAACTCATTCCGATTGATTGATCATGATAATGTTTATAGCCTTAATGATTATGACACTTATGGTTATAAGCCTGTGACTGAACGTTTTGTGGATATCGAATATGATAATTATGAGACTGGTTACTTCAACGGCGGCTATATTTTAGGTTCAATTTCGTTTGCTAATTATTGTGATGGAGGAGAATTTGTACTTGCAGAATATGCCCGCGTTGCACCATTTGCTTATGAGAAATATGCATATGCCGAGACAGAAGTAATCGTTGAGTCTCCACAGCTTTATAGTAGTTCTGATTTGCTTTATTCACTTGTCTATAGTGAGGATTTGACCTTCTGGGAGAATATGGATGCTGCAAACAGTTTCCTTAGTACTTATGCTGTTTATCCACTCACTATTATTGATGAGACAAGTAATCCATGTTTTATGCTGACTCCTCCTTTTTATCAGGATCAGGGAATTATGATTGCTGTAAACGGAATTGTTAATGTTACATCTTCATCGTTCCTTAGAGTGTCTTTCCCATTCAACGCAGATTCGCTGGGCTTCCCAGGATTACTAACAAGTTTTGCGCGAAAGATGGATCCAAAATGTTCTATAAGCGGCACCTCAAGTCATGCTTATAATCAGATTACCCATGATGGTGAGAGTAGATCTTATGGCGGTCAGGGAAATGCTGGAGATTATGGATATACTTCAAAAATGCAGTCTGGTTATCTTAATCTGAGTCAGGTTACATATACCACAAATGCGCCTTATTTATGGACTTTCGAAGAGGCAAGCAATGTTCTTAATGAATACTGGAATACTGCAGTAGAAAACTATGAAGAGCAGTATTATCTGTGCTCAGCTGATGGTATTTGTAGCATTGCAGGTAATGAAGGTTCCTGGGTTAGAATTAGTGGCGGATACTATACATTTGCAGCTGGAAGCCGAAGAGCTTACGATAATTGCTGGGTAGATGGAAGATATTGCGATGCGAAGGGTATCTTTGCACCATCGGGTGTAACATTTGATCAGCATCCAACAGCAGACATTCTTATACCGAATGTCACTTATGTAAATTACAGAGGCACTACGCTTACTGGTGATGCAATCTATACTTATGATTCCACACATGATTGCTGGATTGCGTTTAGTGCTTATGGTGCAACTTCTGCCAATGCAAATGGCTACACCAGAAAATCTTACGATGAGATTCTTGCTAATGCGCCTAACCTCATTCTTACAAGAGCGCAGGTTGAAGCGATGAATATTGATCGTAACTGTAATGTTGCTCCAGAACATGGACTAATCTATGATGGTACTGCTTATCCTGGTACACCATACTAAGTTATAAGAAGCAGAATTCTTCGGGATTCTGCTTTTTCCCCCTTTAGAAGAAGAATGCCATTTTGGTTTATAATGATTATAGTGACTAATAATGCACTTAACAGGAGATGGATATGCATAATTTTGTTTCGAAATTAAAAAAGTCAGTTATTCTTTTGCTTACAATGGCAATTGTATTCCCTGTGTTTGGAAATGTTGTTTACGCCGATGAAGGTGAGGATGAGGAAGAACCAGTTGTTGTTGAAGAAGCAGAAATTGAAGCTGAGGAAGAAGTTGAAGCAGATGAAGCTGATGCTGAGCCTTCTTATAACAGTGAAGAAGAGCTTACTTATGTTGACCTTAGTGAGTACTGCTTTACTGGCGGTGGATATGGCAAGGCGATGCCATCTTACAAGTTCAACGCAACTGATTCGAATGTAGTGGCGTGTCGTAACTTCATTATTGAGAACGTTTATCTTGGTAACTATATCATGGATGTGTCTGAGTTCGATATCCTGGCTGAGGACATGTCTGAGATTCTTGTGCTTACTTTCAATGAGAGAATTGATTTATATTACATGAATGTAGGTTACAGTTATTCTCTTCGATTAGATGACAGAAACTATATTGCAAAGATTTATTTGAATGAGATGTATGATAAGAGCGTAAGAAATGCGGTTGATGCGAAGATTCACGAGATTATATCTCCAATAGATGCGTCATGGTCAGATTTTGATAAGGCACTTTATGTACACGATTACATTGTGTATAACACACGCTATGCAAGTCCAGATGAGAGGCAGGACAGCGTTTACGATCCAACTGGTGTTATTTTGAATAAAGTTGCAGTATGTCAGGGTTATGCCGAAGCATATGCACTCATCATGAACTATGTTGGCGTGGATACAAGCGTAACAGGAAGTCCAGAGATGGGCCATGCATGGAATACAATTAAAATTAATGGTCAGCGTTATCTTGTAGATACCACATGGGATGATCCATATCCAAATATTCAGGGTTACGTTGGTCACAGTTATTTTCTAAAGAGTGACGAAGAGTTCAGAACTAACCTTGGCCATTCTGGCTGGATTACAAGCTATGCATGCACAGCAACAAACTTTGATAACGCATGGTGGAACAGCATTAAGAGTCAGATTTACTTTGAGGACGGAAGTTACTACTACGTTGAGAGGGTTAATTCCCAATCTGTACTTAGATGCAGAATTGGCGATACAGCAACTACTATTTATTCAAAGCCTCTTGTATATGTGCCTACTGGAGTAGAGGGATATGCATATGTCTATACATCTTCGCTTGGTGTTGCTGACGGAAAGTTCTACATGTTTGCCAGCAATCACATCTATGAGTTCGATCCCGTAACTGGAGAAGAAAAGCCTGTTTTTGAAGTTTATGACGAATACATCATCGAAATGTATATTATTTCGAGCAACGAGGCCTATGTCAGATTCAATACGTGCGAGCCTGACACATGGAAAAGAATTTACTTTAGCGAAGTTGAGCCAGACCCTGTTGAGAGTTTCTGTGAGAGACTTTACACATGCTGCCTCGGAAGAGACGCAGAGCCAGAGGGCAAGGCATACTGGGCAGAAGCGCTTCGTAATGGCGCTACAGGTGCTGAGGCAGCTCACGAGTTCTTCTTCTGTCCTGAATTCATGGATGCTGACTACTCTAACGACGAATTTGTAAACAGACTTTACCTCACATTCATGGACCGCGATCCAGCGCCAGTAGAGACAGCGTACTGGAGCGATTTGCTCACATCTGGAAGCGCCACAAGAGAAGATATTTTCTATGGTTTTGTAAATTCAGATGAGTGGTACGAGATTTGCGCTTCTTATGGTATTGCTTCTGGTAGCGAAGCAGAAAGCAACGCTTTGATTGCAGCTTTCGTCGAAAGACTTTACCTCGACTGCCTTGAGCGTGAATGCAGTCAGGAAGAGATCGACTATTGGGCGTCACTTCTTAAAAATAATCAGATTTCAGGTCGTGAACTTGCATATCAGTTCTTCTTCTCAGATGAATTTATTGAGCATGAATATTCAGACAGTAGATTTCTCAAAGTCTGCTATACAGTATTCTTTGACCGCAGTTTTAATGGTGATGAATACACATACTGGTCAGGTGTTTTAAGTTCAGGTCATTCAAGAGAAGAAGTGTTCTATGGATTTGCTGAGTCGGAGGAGTTTGCGGAGATTTGTAATGAAGCAGGGATTAATCCTTAATCAAATTTTCTTCGCGGGCTTCCGCGCTTCGCTTGTGCAGATGTCTCAGAAAATTTCATTAAGGATTTTCCAGAATGAGTTATTTGACTGACAGGGTCCTTCGGGACCCTGTTATTTTTGGTTGATATTCTATTTGGGTTTCTAATTGAAGTGTCAGTTAGAACGTTTGGTAGATTCTAACACCCCATATTCTACAAACCGTTCTATTTCAATCATCAGGTAGAAAGGTAAGTAGAGTACACCACCCCAAAATCACCATCCAAAAGGTGTATAATTATTATTTGTAAGGGAAATTTGTAAAAGAGGAGAGGTTTTTATGTTTTTTTCAAAGACAGACAACTGTTTTAAGAAACAGGCAATCACTCTTGCATCAATCACAACAGTCCTGATTACAATGATTTTGATTATCGCTGTTATAGCGCAGCCAATTAGTGCGGCTACTGCATCAGCGACAATTAAAGTGACTTACCATCAGACTGAAGCCAGAGGAATGCTTGATAAGATTAATCCATGGCGTCTTGCTGGTCAGTATTGTGCTACTGCAAGTGGTGGCCAGCAGCTTTATAAGCCAACAAATAAATTGGTTTATGACTACAATCTTGAGCGAATTGCCATGCAAAGAGCGGCAGAACTTGTTTTTCTATGGGGACACGATAGACCTAATGGAACTAATTGTTTTACCTGTACTTATGGTTCTACATCTACTCAGGGTGAGTGTATTGCCTGGAATTATCCAACTGCAGAGGCAGCATTTGAAGGATGGCAGGAAAATGGTCTTCCATATGGTGAGCAGGGGCATCGTCTTGCCATGCTTAATTCTGCTTTTAATGCTATTGGTATTGCAGGTATTGAATATAACGGTCAGATGTACTGGGTATTGGAATTTAATTCCAAGAATTCTGGTGCCGCAGCTACTACAGCAAATAACAGTGCTACCAATGTAAGTGTTTCTTATGACACTTCAAAAATCTCCTATGCTGTTTCATTGGGACAGAGTATTTATTCACAGAGTTACGGTACTTCCATTGATATTCCAACAGTAACTGTAAATAAGATGTTTAATAACGTTAAGCTTGCAGACGTTACTTCCTCTTATACAGTAAGCTGGTCAACATCGAATGCATCAGTAGTTTCGATTAGTGGTGGAAAGTTTAATTTTAATCAATTAGGCAATGCTACGCTTACAGCTACCATTAAGCAGGGAACTACAGTTATTGGAACAACCAATTTTGGAGTAAGTGTTGGAAGATGTTATTTAAGCGATGCAACTATTTCGGTGGCTGCCGTTCCTAAGCAGGCATGGCGTGGCGGTGACACAGTAATCCCAACGCTTACAGTTACTCAGAATGGAAAAAGGCTTGTTGAAGGCACTGATTATACAGTTACATCTTCATCGAATGCTTCAATGGTTACAAATGCTGCGTCAGTTACAATTACTGGTAAGGGTAATTACACTGGCACAAAGCGTGTTACTTTCGAGATTGGTCCTGCTAA
>JAZLLF010000013.1:0-90941 GCA_045598005.1 Saccharofermentans sp.
GAAAAAGAAAATGAGTAAAAAATACTCTGTGTGTCTACTTTTGAAAATATAAATAGTTCAAAAAAGTGGCCTGTGTCCACTTTTGGAAAATAAAAACAAGAAAAAATATTTTTTGTGTCTACTTTTCTTGACTGCTACAAAAATCTTAAAACAACATCCTAAAATCGGCATTTTTTACGGTTTGTAACATCCTAAAATCGGCAATTTTTACGGTTTGTAACATCCTAAAATCGGCATTAAGTTGAAAAAATGCTTGAAAATGCTATACTTAAGCCTATAAGTGAGGTCGAATTATGCTGAAACGTAAAACGTATAGTCAGTTATTGGATTGGAAGAACTCTGATAATAAAAAATGTTTACTTATTAAGGGGGCAAGACAGGTGGGTAAGACTTACCTGGTTCGCGCTTTTGGTCAGAATGAATATGAGAGTTTTGTTGATATTAATTTCTATAGAAATCCAGAATTTAAGCAGATTTTCAATGGGGGACTTTCAGGAGATGAGATTTATAAGAAAATGTCAGCTAGTATTCCAGGAATTAAATTAATTCCTGGTAAGACTTTGATTTTTCTAGATGAGATTCAGAAATGTGCTGCTGCGAGAACCGCTCTGAAGTTTTTGGCTGAAGATGGAAGATATGATGTAATCGCATCAGGATCGCTTCTAGGTTTATCCTATGGAAGAGATGACGATCGTGAAGTAGAGGAAGTTGAATCGATACCAGTAGGGTATGAGATACCACTGATGATGTATTCATTGGATTTTGAAGAATTCTTATGGGCGAATGGTTATTCGGATGATGCTGTTAATTATCTAAGAGAATTTTATAACAATTGTGAGAATGTTCCCGAAGATATACATAACAAGTATGAAACTCTGGTTAGAGAGTTTATTGTTGTTGGTGGTATGCCAGAAGTAGTCGCTGATTTTGTTAAGAATAAGGATTTTAGTCGTGTGCATGAAATTCAGTGCAGATTGATATCTGATTATGAAGATGATATTGCACAGCATGCTCGCGGTGTAGAAAAAACTAAAGTCAGAAAATGCTATGATACAATTCCTAACCAGCTTGCCAGAGAGAATAAGAAGTTTAAGTATTCTGAAGTGGAGAAGAAATCTACAGCCAAAAAGTATGGTGATAGCATACAGTGGATTGTTGATGCCAATATGGCTTTTGCGTGCAGAAATATAAGCACTCCAACTTTGCCATTACGATTTAATGAGAAGGAAAATGAATTCAAGATATACCTCAATGATACTGGACTATTAATGGCACAGTTTGGATTTGATACAAAACTTGCAATATTGAATAATACATTAACCGGATTTGCCAAGGGTGGTATATTTGAGAATTTTGTTGCTGAAGCATTGGTAAAAAAAGGTTATCTCTTACATTACTTTAAGCCTGATGATGAGAATGAATTGGAGTTCATTATTGAGAAGAACGGAGAAGTTTTACCTATAGAAGTTAAAGCTGGAAATACTGCTACAAAATCACTTAACAGATATATTGAGAAATATAATCCAACCGTTGCTTATAAAGTGATTGCAGGGAATATAGGTAAGATAGATTGTAAATTGTCTATACCTCATTATATGGTTATGTTTTTGTGATGTTGAGGCCGTCTTCTTTGGAAGATGGCCTTCTTTTGGTGGTGGATTTAGTATGAAATTCAGTTGAATTTACAAATTCTCCCCCTGTGAAAATGCTTCCCAAAAAGATGGTTCAATAGATGTATGAAGAACGTTACTTAAAGCCAAATAGCATATTTGAACAAATAGTAAACATATGCTGATTTGATAGAAAACAAGTAATTAAAATTTTATAATTAATTAGTTGTATTTTTATAAGTTGAGGCTTTTTAAGTGACAACAATTGAGGGAGGTTATATATGAATATTTCTTCAGTAATTAAGTTTGAAGGATCTAATGATGATCTTGTCTGGAAGAGCAGAATTGAAAATTTTAATGCATCTTCAAAGCTTATTGTAGATCCAGCGCATGAAGCACTTTTTGTAATGAATGGTACTGACTGTGATTTGTTCGGTAAAGGTGAGCACTATCTTACAACAGCAAATCTTCCATTTGTCAGCAAGATTGTAAGTATTCCAACAGATGGCGTTTGTCCTAACCCATGTTCTATTTACTTCATTAACAAGCTTTATAACATGGCAGTTCTCTGGGGCATCAATCGTGAGATTGAAGTAGAAGATCCTGATTATCAGGTATTCCTCCACATCGGTATGTGTGGTTCAGTTAACTTCAGAGTAATTGATTCACGTAAGTTCATGTGTAAGATCGTTGGTTTTACTGAAGACTTTGCAGTAGATACTATCGTTTCCAAGTTTAAGGGAATTATTAAGAAGTATGCCAAGAGCATGATTTCAAAGACAATCACAAGCAAGAGAATTGGTTACTTCAGCTTGAATGAGCGTCTCCTTGAGATGGGTGATGATGTTCAGGCACAGCTTAAGCCAATTTTTGATGATTACGGTATTGAGATTGTTGACTTCATTATTGAAGAAGTTTCATGTGATCAGAAGGATCTCGAGACAATCAAGAAGGCTAAGGAGCGTCGTGCTTCACGAATCATTGAAGGTTACTCATGGGCTGATGAGCAGAAATTCGATGTTGCTAAGACATTTGCTGGTAACGAAGGTACAATCGGTCAGATGGGCGGCATGATGGGCGGCTTCATGATGGGTGGTGCTATTGGTGGCAGCATGATGGAGATGACAAAGGACGTTATGAATACTGCTTCACAGCAGGTTCCACCTAATAATCTCCGTGGTATGGATGCTCCAATGCAGTCAGGTATGGCTTCACAGCAGCAGGGCTTCGGTGCAGCTGGCTTCGTAGGTGATTTTTCTAATCAGCAGCCAATGCAGCAGGTTCCAATGCAGGGTATGCCAATGGGACAGCAGCCTATGCAGCCTATGGGTCAGCAGTCAATGCAGCCTATGGGACAGCAGCCAATGGGTGGCGGCGGATCTTTCTGTATTGGATGTGGTACACAGCTTGCTCCAGGTCAGATGTTCTGCCATAAGTGTGGTAAGCAGCAGCTTAAGGAATGTCCAAATTGTCATGCACAGCTTATGCCAGATGCAGCTTTCTGTCATATGTGTGGTTCACAGCTTTAATAATTAATTACGAGGAGTAAATTTATGGATAAGAGTAACAAACCTTCAATTATGTTTGGCGCTATTTACGCCATTATTTTCGCAGTATATAACCTTCTTGTTTTCCTTATTTTTAAGGATTTGACAGCGGTTTTCTGGATTAGCTGGGTGTTCATGCTCATTGCATTTGGTCTTCACGTTGCATGTACTTTCTCAGTTGTAAAGAATGCAAATGTTAAGGCAGTGTTCTTTGGAATTCCTCTTTTGTCATTCTCACTTTATTTCGTATGTGCTGAGCTCTTTGCAAGCCTCGTGTTCATGATCTTCAGAGAGAACTGCCCAGTGAAGGTTGCAGTTGCAGTACAGGTTATTCTTCTTGCTGCATTCCTTGTTGTTGCTATCGTATCTATTCTTACACGTGATACAGTTACTGAGATTGCTGATAACGTTAAGAAGAAGTCAGCTCATATCCAGGGTCTTGCTGTAGATGTAGAGATGCTTATGACAAGATCTACAGATATCGCAGTTACTGAGAAGCTTAGAAAGCTTCACGATACAATTCAGTACTCAGATCCTATGACAAATGAAGCAGTTGCTATGCAGGATCAGATGATTATGCAGTACATGACACAGCTTCGTATGACATTTGATGATGGCAATATGGCTGCTGTAGCTGAGACATGTGACAAGCTTGAACTTCTCTTCATGGAGCGTAATAAGAAGCTCATGATTTCAAAGTAATTTTGAAGTATTAATCTAAATATCCCGGAGAAGATTTCTTTTCCGGGATAAATATTAAAAATAAGTTTTTGTGTTTAGGGTAGTTAAATGAGTGGAATAAACTTTGCATCTCATAAGTGTGGCTGTGGTGGACAGATGATCTATCAGCCAGATAAGAATTTGTGGCTTTGTAAATATTGTGATTCAACTGAATCAATTGAGGGAACAATTAAGGTTGATGGTATTGAGGGTGTTAACGACATCGTAAGAGTTGCACTCGATAATATCTCTAAGGGTGATATTACAATTGCCAAGGGTAACGTTGACGACTGTGAACGTAAGGGGCATGACCGTGTTGGAACAGCATATGCTCACCTTGCTTTCAGTTTTATGTCTGTTATTGCTGGTAAGTCACAGGACGATAGAAGACGTGGACTTGATGAGTTTAAGAAGTATGCTCAGAGATTCAGAACTGAGCGTAAGGATATTTCTCCAGAGGAGATTGATCTTATTGAATCTTTTGGCGATGGTGCCGATGATATTTATGCTGTGTTAGCAGTTGTATTTGATCAGATTAAGGATAACTCACGTTGTGAGTATATGCTTTCGAAGATGAAGGTTGCTAACGTATATTCTGTTATTGCTAACGATGAACTTTTGAAGTGGGCAATCTCCAGAGGAAGACAGGATTATGTAGACAGCATTATTGCCAATTCCAGTCATTTGACTATCAAGAAGGCCTTTGTTGCAATTTTGAAGCAGTATCCTGACTGCGACAACAAGAAAGCACATATCAGAAATTTGTTTGATGCGAGAATTGCGGATGAGCTTGGAAGAGATTTCTTCTATGGATATTTCTCTAATGCGCCTATTGGCAAGAGAGAGGCTGCTGTTGATTCACTTGTTACAAAGTGTCAGGTGATTGAGCTTCTTAATGCTACTGAGATTAACTGCAGTGCAGATCGTCTTGTTCAGGATTTAAAGGCTTATATTGATTCTTATGAATCAGCAAAGATGCTCTTTGATGCACTTTATGGAAGAACACTTAATGATCAGGAGACAAGTGAGATTTTCCAGTATGTTATCTCGAACGGAGTACCATCTTATGTTCAGATGGCATTCTTCGATGCACTTACTGAGCATAACGTATTTGTAAGACTTAGCGGAAGAACTGTAATTGATGTTCTTGATGACAGCTCTTATAACGGCGAAGAGAAGGCTGAGCTTTTAAGAAGACTTCTTAAGTTCAATATTGATGACAAGGCATACGATGTAATTTTGAATGCTTATCTTTCTGCTAATCATGATGATCCAGAAGAGAGAAAGCCAATTATTGATATTTTGCTTGTTGAAGGTGCTCACATCTCAATTAATACTGCAAAGAACTATATTCTCAATGTTTCTACAGATGAAGAGAATAAGCTTTATGTAGTTAAGAAGATTTTCGACACTGGAATTAAGAAGACTTACTTCGGTGATTTGCTCTCTGAGTATCTTTCAAAGACAAAGGATCAGATGAAGGTTAAGAAGGCTATTGCTGATTATCTTATGACACTTGGTTACAAGATGGATTCAGCTAATATGAATGAGTTCCTTGGTTCTGATACATCAAATGAAGAGAAGCTTTCAAATATTCAGCGTCTTGTAAGTAATGGTTCACAGCTTGGTGGAAACTCACTTGATTCTTATCTTGCATCAGTATCTTCAAGCAGAGATTTCTCTCCTGAAATTATGCACCTTCTTATGCAGGGTAATGTCACATTAACGAGTGATTCATATGTTAAGTATGTTCTCAAGATTAATGAGATGAATAAGGTTACTAATGCACAGCGACTTATCAACTGTGTAAAGGACACTGGTGGACTTAATATGAGAGGCACAGCCTGCTTTGGAGTTAACTTAAAACTTAATATTGCTCAGCTTTATGTTCTTAAGACAACTGACGATTATAGTACGGCTTCAACAATTCTCGACAGCCTTATTAATAACGGTTATCGCCTTACTAATGACATTAGTGTATCTGGTGGAAGCATGAAGTTTAAGAAGTTCCTTGGCATGCACAAGTCTGAATTAACTCCAATTACTCTTAAGCTTTGCGAAGAAAGAAGAATGTTCTCTTTGTTCTGATTTCTTTATTAGCTGAATTCCGGAATTTGGGATAGTTTACATAGAAGGGTGTGAATGTAAATGGCTGAAGTATATAACGTAAATAATGGTCTTTATGTAGGTATTGAAGTTGCTGAGATTACAACAATTCCTTACTACGAACTTATTAACAAGAACCTTGACAGAGCAAATATGGAAAACCATGTTTTCTTTGGAAATTTACTTAGTAATTTCTATCGTAAGTCTGAAGATGGAATGACTTCAATGGAACTGATGTTTACATCTGTTGCTGTTGATAACCAGACATATAAGGCTCAGGTAAGAATGCATCTTGTACTTCGTAAGCTTGGCAACAATCCTCAGATGATTGTTAATGATCTTGGTTCTTTTGTATCAAGTATCAAGAATGATTTTACTGATAATTTCTTCGATATTAAGTTCCTTGATACTCCTGAAGCCATGAACACTTATAAGCAGCAGCTTATGAATATTAATACTTCATCATTTGTAAGTGTTACAAAGAGAGAAGACGCTCTTCAGAGTATGATGGCTCCTAACGGATTTATCTACCATACATTTATTCCTGAGCCAGCGGAGAATATTAATACATCGATAATCACCAATGTATTATCACAGAATCCTGGAAGTGCAATTATCCTTCAGGTTATTCCAACTAAATATAACCAGAACGAGACTAACGGCTTTAATGCCATTAGTAAGAATATGCAGTTCGTTGCTGGTAACATGATGAAATCAATGATGAGACCAGATCCATCTTTCCAGAGAATGATGGGTGTATTCCAGTCTTATCTTCAGCAGCAGAACGACGATATCTATTACTTTAATTTCCTTGTTGCTTCAGGAGCTAACTCTGTAATGGATATTGCAAGTAAGGTTGTATCTGCGCTTGAAAATCCAGCGAAAGTAGGAGGTTCAGCTTATGAAGCTGTGGGACTTCCTTTCGCGAATGTAAACCTCCTTAATATGTTCCCAATGATGCCATGGAGCATCAGTAATACGCTTCTTTATAACAACCGTAATTCTATTATCTGGGGAACTAATAAGGCACCTGAATACTTCAGAAGACTTAAGCAGCTTATTACTGCATATGAACTTAAATCACTTTTTAAGATACCTATAGATGACGGTAAAACTATTGGTATCGATAGTAAGAAAGTTCTTATCAACAGAGAGAAGCTTAATGACAGCATCATTATGGATGGTAACTTCAAGGTTGGTGTTATTAAGAATGCTGCACGTAACGGTTTTGGCGATGGTGCTCACGCTGGTATTCCACTTAATCAGTTTACAAAGCATGGCCTTATTGTTGGTATGCCAGGTTCTGGTAAAACTAACTTCTCTCTGGGTCTTCTTTTGCAGTTCTGGAGAGACTTTAAGATTCCATTTTTGGCAATCGAGCCAACTAAAACAGAGTATCGTTCACTTATCGATGCAATCCCTGAACTTCAGGTATTTACTCCTGGTAAGAACGAAGTATCACCATTTGTAATTAACCCATTTATTCCACCACGCGGAGTAACTGTTGAGAACTATACTCCTTCACTTGCAGCTGCGTTTAAGGCATCTTTCTCAATGCCTAATCCTTTGCCTGATATTTTCCTCGGTGCAATTAACGACTGCTATACAGAGTATGGATGGAAGAAGAACAGTACTGTAGATGATCCTGACATTGAACTCTTTGGTATGTATGAGTTTATCAAGGTGTTCAAGCGATCAATCGAGCATCTTAACTATAAGGGTGAGACAAAGGCCAATATCGAGAGTGCTGGTATTGTAAGACTTATAAGTCTTATCGAGCAGAACAGTAACATCTACGATACTATTCACACTGTACCTATTGAGGACCTTCTTACTCATCCAACAGTACTTGAGCTTAATGCCATTAACAACAAAGAGCAGAAGTCCCTCATTATGGCTCTTATGCTTATTTTGTTCTGCGTTTACACAAAGAATAACGTATCTGGTGACGGTAAACTTAAGAATGTTCTTCTTATCGATGAGGCGCACGTTCTTCTTGGAAGTAAGGGTGGATCTTCACCTGATGGTGCTGATTCACAGGGCTCTACAGTAGAGACTTTGGAAGACCTTATTAAAGAGATCAGATCTTACGGTACAAGTATCATCATCGCTGACCAGTCTCCAACTTCAGTTGGTAAGGAAATTGTTGCTAACACTGACGTTAAGATTATGTTTAAGCTCGTTGAGAAGGATAATAAGGACGCCGTTAGAACTGCAACTAACATGAGTGATCTTAACTACGAACTTCTTGGTCGTCTTGGTGTTGGTGAAGCACTTCTTCACTTCGGTAAACTTGATAATCACCTCCATATTGGAACATATAATGTTCACGACAGAGCAGAACTTCGTGACGTTATTTTCGATAAGGATCTTGTGCCAAAACTTACTTACTGGGATTCACATCAGAATCTTCTCATGGCACACCGCGAGTGCCAGTACAATACATGCTGCAACGGATGCTGCGATCTCGAGCTTCGTACAAACGCTGATTTCGTTGCAACAAAGCTTATTAATGACAAGCTTTATAACATCGAGAATAAGGAGCAGTTCCTTAAGTATCTTGTAACAATGAACACTGATGTAAAGGCAGTTTCTGACAGATTCGGCTCACTTACATTTACAAAGCGCTTCTTGAATTGCACCAAGATTAAGTTCCTCCGAAAGGCAATGATCAAGAAAGATTTTGAACTTTCGCCAGAGGAATATAAGCACATTTTGAATCACAAGAATTTCTTACTTAAGTGATAAATACAGGGATAGGGGGAAGCATCAATGTGTGGATACGAAGGCGGATTTGATTCAGGGATGGATTCTGGAATGGATTCAGGAATTGATTCTGGATTTGACTCCAGTATGGATATGGGTTCCGAAAGTATAGATGTTGGAGACACAATGGACAGTGTGGATTCTGGCTGGGATTCACTTTCTGAAATGGCAGATACTTCTGATACAACCTGGGATGATGTAGCAGACATGGCAGAGCCATCTGAAACTACCTGGGACGACGTGGCAGCTATGGCTGAGACATCAGATACAACTTGGGATGACGTCGCTGACATGGCAGAGCCATCAACTTCAGATACAAGCTGGGATGATTTGAGCGATGTTCCTTTCGCTGGTGAGCAGCTTGAAGATACTTCCATGGATATTACTGATGAAGTTGAGCCTAACGAAGTTGATTTTGCTATGGATTCAGCTGAAGTTCCTGATCTTCAGTTTGAGGATGAGGTTGCTCTAGAGACTGCTGAAGTGTTTAACGAGCCTGAGATT
The DNA here is from genome assembly GCA_045598005.1 of Saccharofermentans sp. GTDB lineage: Bacteria > Bacillota > Clostridia > Saccharofermentanales > Saccharofermentanaceae > Saccharofermentans. The sequence continues at coordinate 9,254 of JAZLLF010000013.1, forward strand.
GTTGAGCCAGAACCAGAAGTGGTAGAACCAGAAGTGGTTGAGCCTGAGGTTATTGAACCTGAGGTGGTTGAGCCAGAACCAGAAGTGGTTGAGCCTGAAACATCTGAAGTATTTGAAGAAGCAACTCCAGAATTTACTGATGCAGCTCCTGAAGTTGAACCAGAAGTTGCTCCTGAGATGGCTGAGGAAGTTTATGGTGAGCAGACAGAATTTGTTGAGCCAGAGCCTGAAATAACTGAGCCTTCCTCTGAGGTTGGTTCTGAAACTGATGGCTCATATGAGACTGGAAGTGGAATTCTTGATACATTCGAGACTGAGTCAACTTCATTTGAGACTGGTCCAGAGAATCTTGATTATCACGATGAGAATCAGATTAGCGGAACAAACGATGTAACAGATGACGTTACTGACGATACTACTGATCTTAACGATGACGTAACTTCAGACATCACTGATGATGTTGTTTCAGATGTTCAGGATACTACTGATGACGCTGTTCTTATGGAAGAAGATGTGACATACGATATCCCTCATGAGGACGCTACTGATGAGCCTCAGATTATGGAAGAGGATACAACTTACGACATTCCTCACGATGAGGTTGAGGCTGAAGCTACTGATGTAACTTCTGATGTTCAGGATACTACTGATGAGCCTCAGATTATGGAAGAAGATACAACTTATGATATTCCACATGATGAAGTTGCACCTGAAGTTACTGAGAATGTTTCTGAAGTAGCAGAAGAAACAGAACCAATCGATCACGAGACAGCCATGAATAATATGGCTGAGTATCTTACAGGTCATAACTATGGACTTGAAGATTACGGAACTTATTCACAGGATCCTGAGTGGCAGGCACTTAACCGTGACCTTCAGATTTCTGATGGAATCGATCCTGATAATGTAAATGAACTTGCTGAAGTTCCAAGTGATATTACAGAACCAATTGGTCACGACGTTGCCATGAATAATATGGCTGAGTATTTATCAAGTCATAACTATGGCCGTGAAGATTTTGCTACATATTCAAGAGACCCTGAATGGCAGAGACTTAATAATGATTTGCAGATTGCAGATGGTATTGAGCCAACTGATTATTCACAGATGGAAAGAGAACCAGTTGATCATGATACAGCTTTAAGTAACATGAACGAGTACTTATCAAGCCATAACTACGGTCTCCAGCATCAGGATATTTACATGAATGATCCTGAATGGCAAAGACTTAATAACGATCTTCAGATTGCAAATGGCATTGAACCAACTGATTACTCTACAGCTGATATTCCACCAGTAAGTTATGAGCATGCTTATGACAGAATGTATGACTATATTACTGAGCATAACTATGGTCAGGGTGACTACGACACATATTCAAAAGATCCTGAGTGGCAGAGACTTAATAACGATTTGCAGATTGCAAGCGGATATGAGCCAACTGATTATTCAGCAATTAATGAAGCTGAGACAACTTCTGGAAGTCTTGATTCTGCTTCAGTTTCAAGTGCTGATAATGCACTTGAGCAGTTTGACTTAACTACTGACGATGTTAATGAGATAAATGACGTATCTGAGATTAACGAGGCAACAGATGTTAATTCTGAAGCTGATTCAATGGATGTAGCTTCAATTATGGAAGATGTTGAACCAGAAAATATTCCTGAGTTTGATGAAGAGACTAATATCCCTGAGGTTATGGAGAATCCTGAAGTAGTTGAGCCAGTTTCACAGCAGGAAGCTTACGACAATATGTATCAGTACATTACTGAGCATAACTATGGTCTTGATGATTATGATACATACTCACAGGATCCAGAGTGGCAGGCACTTAACCGCGACCTTCAGATTTCTGAAGGTATTAATCCTGATGAGGTATTGGAGTCTGTTGAAATTCCTGAGGCTGAGGTACCTGAAGTAACTGATGTTCCTTCTGTTGAAGCTAACGAGATTCCTGAAACAGCAGAGTCTGTTGAGAACATCGAGACACCAGAACCAGTTTCACAGCAGGAAGCTTACGACAATATGTATCAGTACATTACTGAACATAACTACGGTCGTGAAGACTATGAGACATATTCACAGGACCCTGAGTGGCAGAGACTTAATCACGATTTGCAGGTAGCAGAAGGAATTAATCCTGATGAGACTTTGAATGAGATTGCTATCCCTGAAGCTGGCGAAGAAATTGCTGAGCAGTATATTCGTGAGTACTCTGATTTCGAGCAGGCTATTGAGGATGAGATTCCTGGTTTCTATGATTCAGGTGAGTTCTACGAGCAGGGTGTAAATTCTTACGGATTTAACGGAACATGTGGTCCAACTTCTGGTGCCAATGCCCTTAACCAGCTCTTTGATACAAACGAGTTCTCAGAGGAGAAGGTTCTTGATATCGCGGTTAATAATAACCTTTGTGAGACAGGAAGCCTTGATCCAAATTCAAACGGTGGTACTACAACAGAGCAGCTCATGGAAGTTTACGAGAAGATTAATGAAGCAACAGGTAATAAGTTTGTTGCCGAAAGCTTCGACTACGATAACTGCCTTAGTGCTGAGCAGGTAGCAGAAAGACTTGATTCTGGTTCTGTTGTTAACGTTGCAGTAGATGCTAACAGACTTTGGGACATTGACGATGGCGCTGATGGATTCTTTGGAATTCAGGATTCCGAGTTCTATACAGATCACTGGATTACTTTGAAAGATACTGTTTATGACGATGCTGGAAATCTTACAGGCTTTGAGGTAATCGATTCAGGTGGAGGAGTAAACGAGGTTTCACTTGATAAGTACAATGAGATGTGTTTTGGAACTGAAGGACATAAGGCTATTGATCCAACATGTATCGTGCTTTCGCGAAATGAGGGTGTAAATCCCGGCCCTGGCTCAATCAAACTTGGTAGATAGTTATAATTGTAAACATAATAAATTGTTAATAAATTTTGTTTTGATATTTGATAAAATACTTTTTGGAGGGATTTTTGTATGATGACTATTAATGAGATTAATCGTAAGGCGAGACCTCTCGTTTTTAATGGCGCCAAGATACCACATAATGTTTCTAATCCTGTAATTTGTGAAGAAGATGGTAAGTACTATATCGGTTATTACGGCTTTACATACACTAAGGAGAATCTGGTATCTAAGAATCATCAGCGCCCTTCAAAATGGATTCTTGTTGATATCAAGACAGGTGAACTTTATAAGAGATACGATTGTAAGGAGAATGATTTCTCAAAGCAGCCTTTTGATGTTTTGTATTCTCTTGATGATCCTAATCTTCGTAAGCCTGATCCAGCTTACTTTAAGTCCATGGAATATTTTATGGATATTGTAAGAGCAAGTATTATTTCTGGTGGTCCAATTGATATGGCTAATTACAAGGCTTATTTGAGCAGACTTTATCTTATTACTCCAGTTAGATATCGTATCTTTTACAAGGAATTGAGCATTAACGTTTAATAACATTTTTAAGAGGGTTAAATATGGCTGATGAACACGATTATACCGCGGAATATAATGCGCTGGTACGAGAGTATAATTATGAAATTCAAAGGCAGGCTGAACTTCAGGCAGAACTTGAAGTTCTTATAGACAATGTCTATACGCTTGCCAGCAACACAGGCGTTGTTTCTGCTGCTGTAGACAGAAAGCTTGCCGGTGTAAGCAATCGATTATCTGTAGTTGAGGATGACACAACAGAGTTGTTCCTCCTTGTTGATGAACTTACAAGAACATTCTTTACATATAAGAATATGAGTTCAGCTTCAAAGAATCTTTCCCAGCTTACAGATCAGTACTATACAAATTACAGATTCTTTAATGAACTTAGAAGAATCTCACTCGGATTTATTATCGGTGTTGATGCGCATATCTGTTCTGATGAGATGATGCGTAAGAAGGTTGAGAAGGTATATCTTCAGAACACTGAGTACTGGCTTGCTTATGCAATTATGGCAGTTATGCTCTGGGTTAATAATATTAAGGAAGCTGCTACAAGAGCTCTTAATAAAGCGATGTATCTTGATCATTCAAAGTCATCACTTTTCTTCCTTCTTGTTAACTTAAGATTTAATCGTATTGAAGCAGCCAAGAAGTGGTACACAACTTATCTTGACAGAGCAAACATGGATAATCTCGGTGAAGAGTGGCAGTACCTTCTTGAAGCTTATCTTCTCGGTGTATTCGGTGTTGATGAAGATTTCAACAGAACAGTTGTTGAATGCTTTGAGGAGATGTTTGAGCAGTTCAAGGCAAAGCATCCTAACTTTGGTAATGAAGTAATTCACAAGGCAGCAAAATTTTCAGAGAATTACGTGCATGTAACACGTAATAATTTCGATATGCTCAGAATGCACTGTCATGAGTACGAGACAATGGAGCAGCTCTTATCAAATGCTGAGAAGAACGAGAAACTTGCTATTTATTTCAGAAGTACTCTTGAAGATGACAGTGGCTACGAGCCTAATGTTCATCAGCGTATTGAAAATATCCTTTATGACCTTATTAACAGCTACGATACAGAAGAGTTTAAGGTTGTAAAGAACATCCGTTATAACGATATGGTAATCAGAGCCCGTGGTAATCTTACTGAGGCTCAGAAGTTCTACAATAAGGACTATCCAAAGGATAACGACAATACTACTTTGGGAGATCTCCTCTTCTACTGGACATTCGAAGAAGATCTTACACAGGTTGATATTTCAGTAAAGAAGTTCTCTATTTCGTACCTTAAGAAGTGGCTCGGCCTTGGTTTTGCCAAGTTTGCAGAGAACTACCGCGAGAAGGAGCAGGAGAGATATACGATTAAAATTGAGGACTGGTCAATGAGATGCTCAGAGGATTCTTATGACGAGGCTAATGCAAGTCTTACGCAGCACTTTAATAAGAATCGTCTCTGGACAATCCTTAAGGACAAGATGATGCTTATCTTCATCGGAATGTGTATAGCATCTATCGTTACACTTGCAATTACAATTTTCCACTTCAGTCCAATTCCACTTACTATCGGCGTAATGCTTGGTGTAATTGGTGGTTTCCTTGTATGGAGACGTGCGGTTGAGATTATCGCAATAATCGAGGCCAAGTGCGAGGAAGCAAGATCTATTCTTAAGAAGTGTCTTACAGATATGGCTTCATGGCGTGCTCTCTATCGTGAGGCAGATGCCAAGAATAAGGATCTCGTAGAAGTATTTGAAGATGTTGAGTATTAATTGGAGGAATATACATGAGTAGTTCACAGAGGGCAGTAAATGAATTAAACAGTGTAGTAAGCGCTTTCGAATCAAAGGTTGATGGTAAGGTAAGTGCTGTTGACAGCTCGATGAGCAAAATTAAGTCTACTACAGACAGAGTTTATAATCGTATTTCTGATTTTAAGAGAGAGATGATTGAGAACGAGGAAAAGCAGCTCGCTCACGAGATTGTAATCAGACTTGATCAGGTTCTTAAGGAGCAGTACGGTGATCACGAGGATATCCGTAAGACTGTAATGGGTATCGTTAAGGACTGTGATATTAACCTTGTTAGAAATCAGAGTATTCAGGAAATCTCAGAAGAACTTTGGATTACAAGTTCAAGATACTGGCTTTCATATGCTCTTATCGCAATTTCAGCATGGATTAATAACTACCGCGATGTTGCAAACAATGCTCTTCGCGAGTGTGTAAGAAGAGACCCAGTTAAGGCAACACTTTTCTTCTGTCTTCTTAACTTAAGATTTGGACGTAACCAGGTTGCTAAGGCTTGGTTCCGTGAGTACTTTAAGACTGTTGATCCTGAGAAGGTTCAGAATGAGACAGCTATTATCATTCAGGCTTTCCTTGGTGGAATTTTTGGAAGCGATGCTGAGCTTGAAGAGACAGTAAACGGAATTATTAATTCCTGGATGGTCGAGCTTAATTCCAAGGAAGATATTGCTGCAGAGCTTGCTGAGTCTTACTACAAGTACATCAAGACAAAGAAGGGTGGTTCAAGCTGCAGCTATAAGGCACTCCCTAAGACATGTTCAAACTATAGTGAGATCGAAGCTTACTATAAGGATGTTTCAAAGTACAACACTCTCATTCGTGAGATTGATGCTCTTGATGATGCAATGGGCGAGCAGACAGATGAGAACTACAAGGCAAGACTTGATCAGGTTCTTAAGGATCTCATCTCTAACTACGATGAGGAAGAGCTTGCTGTTCGTAAGGATCAGGTTTACTACAGCCTCGTAATCGAGCACGATGGTAAGCTCGAGGCTGCCAAGAAGGCATACGATGAGTACGTTAAGCTTACAGAAGAGTTCAACATCGGAGCTCAGATGATTAAGTGGGCTGTTTACGATAATTCAGAGTCAACAAATGTTCATGTACGTAAGTTCTCTCTCGAAAGAACAAAGATCTGGTACATGGATGCTGTTAATAAGTGGGATACTGAGCTCTGGCAGACAATGCCACGTGACTACAACATCAGAGTAGATACATGGAGCTGCGTATCTAATGGTAAGGATCAGGCTGAGCAGGTTGAAAAGCTCAAGGATTACTACGAGAAGAATAAGTTCTCCTTTAAGTATATTAATAACGGAAATATCGTTGCTGTTATTGCACTTATCTTCTGCGCTGGTCTTTCTTTCGCTTCACTTTACTTCCTCGTTGGTGTAGCACTTGCTCTTGGTTTCCTTGTATTTAACATCCTTAAGGCTAACAAGGAATACCCAATTCGTGTTGAGAATGCAGTAGCACTTCTTACATCTTCAATGACAGAGCTTTCTGACTTCTCTGCTTTCTGCGAGCGTGAGAGAGCTAAGAAGGACGAGCTCCTTGCAAAGATCGATTACATCTAATAATTAAAAATAACGATACATAGTAAGAATTCTTCAGGAGGAATTATTTATGGAAAACAATGATATGGATATGGATTTTGGTGAACTTCTCGAGCAGAGAATGAATGAGAATACAGAAAGCGATGCTTTTAAGGGTTCTGATGCTCAGGACGAGAGACTTCGTGAGATGACAAAGAAGCTCCCATCCTGGAGCCTTGAGCCACCATTTGGTTTCATGAGATAAGTCACTTATGACTTCTGATATTACGATTATTCCTTATAGCGATTATCTTGAGCATCTTAAGAAGGCATCTTCTGAAGGAATTACATCTTCTGAGATTAAGTATTTACGAGGTGTATTTCCTAACATTATGGAGCAGCAGCATGACCTTCTTTATAACGAGATTGCATCTCTTATGAATGTGCTTATTAAGTCTACGTTTAAGCATTTTGAGAGAAGACTTAATGAGTGTCTTACTGAAGGTGATTCAGATATTCTCCTTTACGGAATAAGGGATTTTAAACGTAATATAGATAGCTGTCTATTCTTTATGAGCATGGATATATATCCTGAGTCAATAAAGAAAAATCTTGGAAATGAAGTTGTAGGTAAATTTACTGAGTTTCTTAAAGAGATTGACAGTTACATGGTGAGACTTCTCAGGGCATCACCTAATAACTTTGTTGAAGATTTAAGATATCTTCTTAAAAGGGCAAAGCTCCAAAAGTATATTTCTGGATTTGAATATAAAAGTTCAAATCAGTAAAAAGCAGGGAATTAGTAAGTACAATGTCAAACTTTAATGAAGTAAAAAATGAATTGATGAACTACCTTATGGCAAGAACTCCGCTTGTGATTATTAACACAAACGAGCGTGAGCGTGTCGAAAGAATGCTTAGCGAACTTGCTAATGCTGGTAGTGTTGGTTTTTATTACTATACTGATGCCAAGCAGGTAAAGGGCATTGGCATGAAGCTTGAAAGCGTAAACACCGATGATGATCCAATCGGTTTCTTTACTGACCTTGTTAAGAAGCAGCGTAAGATCAATATCGTTATCGGAGACGTAAGAAGAGTTTCTGATGACAACATCTATTCAAGAGATCTTATGAATCTTCTTTATCTTGCAAGAGAGAATAATTCAACTGTATTTATTATTACAACTGACCAGGTCTGGGATCGAATCTCAAACTTCGGTATGGTTACAACTCTTGATTACCCTGATTCATCTGAAAGAACTGCTCTTATTAAGAAGTTCATGACAAAGTACGACGGGTACAAACCAATTGACTGGGATGAAGATGACATCAAGCGAGTTTCAGCAGTTTTACGTGGCTTTACTGAAATTCAGATTGAGAACATCCTTGCCTCCGAGATAATCGGAAAAGAAGGTTTATATAAGGCTAACATCAGTAGCCTTGCTTCACAGAAGCAGAAGATTTATCCAAAGATTGGCTCCGTTCAGTACATTCCTCTTAGCAAGGAATATAGCGTAGCCGGCATGGAAAATCTCAAGACCTGGCTCGACTTAAAGCGCAGAGTATTCTTTATGCCTGATGAGGAACTTAAGTATTTTGACCTCAAGGCGCCAAAGGGAATGCTCCTCGTAGGTGTACCTGGATGCGGTAAGTCACTTTCCGCAAAACTTGTGGCACAGAAGTGGGACCTTCCACTTTTCAGATTTGACATCGGTGCTGTTTTCGATAAGTGGGTAGGCGAGAGCGAAAAGAAAATGCGCGAAGCTTTGCAGTTTATCGAGAACATCTCCCCATGTGTTTTATGGATAGACGAAATCGAGAAGGTGCTTGCAACAAGCGACAGCGGTAACGAGACAGGTAAAAGAGTTCTCGGTGAATTCCTTTTCTGGATTCAGGAATCTGAGAGCAAGGTATTTATGGTAGCAACTGCCAACAACGTAAACGCTTTGCCTTACGAGCTCTATCGAAAGGGAAGATTTTCAGAAGTATTTTTTGCCGGACTTCCAAATGCAGAAGAAAGACGAGCAACAATCAGGCACTATGCCGGAGCATCTCTTAAAAAGGATCTTCCAGATCAGATGCTCGACAAACTTGTTGAGGTTTCAGAGGGCTATTCCTACTCTGATATCGAGACAGCAATAAAAGAAATTACTCAGAGCATCATCAGTGGCAACATTGATGGAACATCTAAGAAAGTAACATTTGACGATATTGTCGGATCGTTTAAGTCGATCATTCCTATTTCGCAGATTAATCCTGAACTTGTTGAAGGCATTAAGAACTGGGGTGAAGGACGCGCAATAAACGTATCAAGACAAGAGGAGGATAACTAATGGCAACTTATGGCGACGTAGTACACATGCAGGGCAGGGTTAATGCTGTAAAAGCAGAGAATCGTGCTCTCGAGAATGAAATCTATCAGGTTACCAGTGCAGTTAACAGCGCTCATAACAGAGTGTCAGGTGCTCAGAACAAGGTTTTGGGATCACTTGGCAATGCTTCAAGCGGTCTTGATCACTGCGACGCGAAAACAGTCAGCGCCTATGAACTTCAGGGCCAGATTGAGAAGCTTTTCCGCGACTACAAGCAGATGGAGCTTGCAAATAAGAAAATCCGTGAACTCAACAACAAGAAGTTCTATGACTTCAACGTTTACCGTAAGGTTCGTAAGATTGTTGCGGGTGTAATGGATAACATCGATTATTCCATGGTTGACCTCGCAGCTGTATATAAATCAGTTGAGCGTGAGCATCTTAAGGAACCTGACTACTGGCTTACATGTGCACTTATCGCTTTGATGGCATGGATGAACGATGACCGCGACCTTGCAAACAGAGCATTGAACCAGTCATACAAGCTCGATACAAAGAATACATGTATGTTTTTCGTTATCGTTTACCTTCGTCTTGGAAGATACGATGCTGTTAAGAACTGGTTCCTCGACTACATGAATCAGCCTTTGACAGGTGAAGACGATGAGACATTCCTTCTCCTATTCTCACTTGTTGCAAAGAACTTCAACGACAAGGTTGAGACAGACACTATCGATATGATCAATACTTTTATCTATGACCTTATTGATCGTGAAGTAACAAAGGAAGGATACACAACTTCTGACCTTTCTGACCGTATTGTTAAGAAGTTCTTAAGCCTTGTTCAAAGACAGACTTATGAGCTTCCTGTATTAAGCACTTACTGTCAGGATTATTCAGATATCACACATGTTCTTGATACTGCTGCAGCAAATCTTTATATCTACGAATACATCTGTTCAATCACAATGATTCCACCAGATGAGCGTAATACTTTTATCAAGGAATACCTGAATGAGCTTCTTGCAAAGCCAAATGCTACTGAGCTCGAGACATATCAGGAGATTGAGCGTAATCAGATGATTATCGACTGCCACGGTGATGTTGAGCAGGCAAACATCAAGTATGCTGAGCTTATTGAGCACCGTAAGTCAGACTTTAATATCATTAACATGATGATTGAGTGGATTCTCGATTCAGGTAATGAGCACATCAGTAATCAGATGCGTTTCAACATGTTTACTCTCACAAAGTCAATCCAGGAAGAGGCTGTAAAGAAGTACGTTGATCGTTATCACTATCTTTATAAGTCTGTTCACCCAGTCAAGATTCGTGATTACGAGACAACAATGAATTTCCTTGATGAGGCTGGAGAGGCTCGTAAGTCTGACAGTTTCTATGAGGCTAAGAAGTCAGGTGAACTTGCAAACATCAAGGACTGGGGTGCTTATATTGCATTTGGTGCTGGTGCACTTTGTATCGCTGGTGGTATTTTCCTCCATCCATCACTTTTTGCTGGTGTAGCAATCGGAGGACTCATCGGTGGCGGAATTCTTTTCCTCAACAGTCGTAGTCGTAAGTCTATTGCTGAAAAGTATGAGACTATCAAGGATGAGGCTCGCAAGACTATCCACTCACTTGTTGAAGATCACGCTCGTATGCGTCAGATGTTTGATTCTTACGACGAGGTTAAGGGTGGAACATATGATGAACTTGCTACTTTGTAATTATTTTATCTGTTGAGTTATTAATTATTGGGGCATCGTGGCTTTTGGGGGCTGCGGTGCCTTTTTGGTTGGTGGGGTGGTGCAGGCTGATGTGTGGTTGATGCGGGCTGCTGTGTGGCTGATGCGAGGCTGACGTGTGGCTGACGTAAGCCAAAATTGGCAAAAGGACAGAATTGGCTTACTCAAAAATAAGCCAAAATCGGCAGAAGCTAAAAATTGGCTTATTCAAAAATAGGCCAAAAAGAGTAGAAGTTTAAAATTGGCTTATTTTAAGCGAGTGAAAGTGCCATAAATTGATTATTTGATCATGAATCACATAGCCCTAAAACGGCAAAAGTCCAAAATTGGCTTATCAAAGTAAGCCAAATTATCGATTTATTAATTATTGGCCTACACCACATATAGGCCAAAATCGAGGAAGTTTAAAAACTGGGCTATTTTTGTCTAAGCCAAAATCGAGGAAACTTAAAAATTGGCTTATTTCGCCGTAAGCCAAAATCGCCAAAAGCCCTCAATTGGTACAAAACCAATCGTCACCCCCCTTAAAAATCCATCAGGCAACAAAAAATATAATGGATACATAAAGTTGAAGAGAGGTTGTACATTATGAACGGTAATTGGTTAGTAGTTGGAATTGCAGTAGTTATTTTTATTTTTGGTTTTGTTTCTGTTTGGAGAGCTATTGAGAATAGAAGAGGCATCTTCGCTGGTGGTTTTGGAAAGTTTTGTAAGGCTAATGGCGTTGTTAAGGTTGTGATGTCCGTTCTTCTTTCTTATGTATATGTGGTTACAGGTTTTCTTGTTATGGTACTTGCTGCCTGTGACATTCAATTAATTTAAGTCATTTTTCTGTTCCTTTCTTTCTAATGTTGTTGGCTGGCAGGGCTGTTCGGGTAACCGGATGGCCCTGTCGGTTTGTTTGGAAAGTTTTGGGGCAGGACAACTTTTCATATAAGTGCTAAACTATCAAGTAGCTTATGGGGGATAAGCTGAGAATTGGTGAGGGGAATTATTAATTATGAGAAATGTTTTGGAATATCTTGAGTTAAATGCAGATTCGTTCCATGACAAGAAGGCCGTAGCTTATGGGGAAGACTCATTAAGTTATGGTGAACTTAGAAGCCTTGCAAGAAGGGTTGGTTTTCTTCTTAATAAGTTTGAGATGAGAAATCAGCCAGTTGCGGTTATGGCAGATAAGTCAGTTTATACACTCGTTTATTTCTTTGCTGTTTTATATAGTGGTAATTTTTATATCCCGGTTGATCCTGAACTTCCAGTCGAGAAGATGAAGAAAATCTTTGATGATTCAAAGGCAGAAGTAGTATTAGGAGAAGCTCTGGATTCAAAACTTCAGGAGATTGGATTTAATGGTGAGATCATCACTATTAACGATATTACTGAAGATGAATGTAGTATCCCTGAAACAAATGAAGATGATCCAGCTTATATGGTTTATACATCTGGATCGACTGGTTATCCTAAGGGAGTTTTGAAGTCTCATAAGGCTGTGATTAAGTTTGTTGAGGCGTTCACTAATGAGTTTACATTTACAGATGATGAGGTAATTGGTAATCAGACTCCGTTCTTCTTTGATGCGTCTGCGAAGGATATTTATCTGATGCTTAAGATTGGGGCGACGATGGAGATTTTGCCAAAGCAGATTTTCGCGCTGCCACCGGAACTTATTTCGTATCTTAATGAGAAGAAGGTGACGCTGGCGCTTTGGGTGCCAACGGTTATTTCGATTGTGGCAAAGCTCAATCCTTTCTCGATGATTAAGCCGGAGTATTTGAAGAAGCTTTTCTTTGTGGGCGAGGTTATGCCTGTGAAGGACTTAAATAAGTGGATTAAGTACTTGCCGGATTTAACATATGTAAATCTTTACGGGCAGTCGGAACTTGCGGGTGTGTGCTGCTACTATCAGGTGGACCGTGCCTTTGAGAACGACGAGGTGCTTCCAATTGGTAAAAATCTTGATAATTGTAAGATTTATATCGTTGACGAGGACAAGGTTGTTGATAAGAACGACTTGGGCCACGTAGGTGAGATTTATATTGTGAGCGATTCGCTTGCGATTTGTTACTTTAACGATGAGGAGAAGACAGATAGTGTTTTCCTTATGAAGGACTTTGGCGAAGGCGAGGTAAGATGCTTTAAGACAGGCGATCTTGCTTCATATGATAAGGATGGCAATCTGCTTTTTGCTTCAAGATCTGATTATCAGATTAAGCATTCTGGCTATAGAATCGAGCTTGGTGAGATTGAAGCGGTTGCGTCTGCGGTAGAGGGAATTGGAAGATGCTGCTGCCTTTACGATAATAAAAAGAAGAAGATTATGCTTTTCGCTGAGCTTATTCCAGGGGCAACAATGACGAACAAAGATATTCAGCATATTTTGAGAGGGAAACTTTCTTCTTATATGGTGCCGGAGAAGGTTGTTGTTTTGGACTTCATACCGCTTAATTCAAATGGTAAAATAGACAGACAGAAGCTTAAAGCTGATTATATAGGAGCTTAAGATGGAAGAGTTACTTGAGATTTTGAATGATATTAACGATGAGATTGATTATGAGAACGAGACTAACCTGATTGATGGTAAGGTTCTTGATTCAATGAGCATCATTACACTTATTTCTAATATTTGCGATACTTTCGATATTGAGATTTCACCTAAGTGGATGAGAAATGAGAATTTTAATTCTGTTGAAGCTATGTGGAACATGATTCAGACAATTCAGTCTGAAGAGTGATGTCTTAATTAGCGTAGTATGACTATTACTTCACCGGAATTTATTATCTTTCTGATTGGCCTTGTGCTGGTCTATTTTTTGATGCCAAAAAAGTTCCAGTGGGTAGTGCTTCTTATTTCAAGTATTGTTTTTTATCTGTTTGGTAAGGCATCGGATATTTGCTATGTTTTGTTTACGAGCGTAACGGTTTATTTTGCTACCATTTTTATGGACAAGCTTCTTGATAAGAATAAAAACTATATTAAGGAGCATAAAGAGACTTTATCGAAGGAAGATAAGAAACTTCTTAAGGAGAAGACGAAGAAGAAGCGTAAGCTTATTATGGTTACGACTTTAGTTGCGAATCTCTTTTTGCTCTGTCTTTTTAAGTATTCGCACTTTGCTTTTACTGAGTTTAATAATCTTCTGACACTTATGTCTGTTACTCCGTTTGAGGAGAAGATTAAGTTTATTTCGCCTCTTGGAATCTCGTTTTATACGTTCCAGTCTGTTGGTTATTTGGTTGATGTTTATTGGGAGTACTATAAGCCTGAGCGTAACTACCTTAAGGTATTGCTCTTTGTGTCTTTCTTCCCACAGATGACACAGGGTCCTATTAGTGATTTTGAAGGTCTTTCGAAGGAACTTTTCTCAGAGCATAACTTCGAGTATGAGAGATTTTCTCACGGCGTAAGACGTATGCTTTGGGGCTTTTTCAAAAAGCTTGTTATTGCTAACATGATTGGCCATTTTGTTAATGATGTGTTTGCAAATTATGAAGGCTTTTCAGGTGCTGCGACACTTCTTGGAATGTTCTCATATTCGATTCAGATTTATGCTGATTTTTCTGGTTACATGGATATCATGTGTGGTTTCTGCGAAGTACTTGGAATTAAGCTTAAGGAGAACTTCGACAGACCATATTTCTCGCTCTCCATCGCTGAGTACTGGAGAAGATGGCATATCACATTAGGTGACTGGTTCAAGAAGTACATCTACTACCCAATGGGTATCTCGAACTTCAGTCGAAACATTGGTAAGAAACTTAAGCCAACTCTTGGAAAGCATATCGCTGACACGGTTCCAGCAACAATCGCTCTTATTGTAGTATGGTTCTGCACAGGTCTTTGGCATGGCGCAAGTTGGGCATACATCTTCTGGGGACTTATAAATGGACTCTTCATTATATTTTCGCTTTGGATGGAGCCTGTTTATGGCAAAATGCGTTCTTTCTTTAAGATTAACGTCGAAAGCAAGTGGTGGAAGTATTTCTGCATTGTAAGAACATTTATCCTTGTTACATTTATTAAGGTGTTCCCAGAAGTTGGAACTGCAAGTGACGGATTTGGTATCTGGAAGCATGCATTAACTGCATATCACGGTCCATATAATGTGTCAGTTTTTGTCTATCGTCCATTAATTGTACTTCCTGGAATTATTCTTATGTTCCTTGTATCAGTTCTTCAGGATCGTAGGCCTGTTCGAGGAATTATCGATAAGGTTCCACTTGCATTAAGAATTCTTGCGGAAGCAGTAATGATTGTTGGTATTATTTCTTGTGGATACTATGTAATGTTTAAGTTTGGAGAAATAGGATTTTTGTATGAAGGATTTTAAAAAGGCGATTCTTGCTTCTATTAGCGTATTTCTGGTGGCGGTAATTTTATCGTCTGCTGTTATTTTGCCTTTATCTAAATACACATATAGCGCTGAACTTGAGGCGCGTGACCGCATGGCAGGAACAATTGACTATATGTTTCTTGGCGCAAGTCACTGCCAGCAGGGAATGAACTGCTCTGTAATTAACGAGAGATTTGGGGTTAACTCTTATAACTTATCAGGAGACGCCATGACTGTTAGTCAGAAAAAATATATCTTAGAGCACGAGCTCTCACGTAATAATGTGGATACAGTTGTTCTTGAGATTTCTTATGACACAATGCGAAATGATCTTGTCTGCGACTATACAGACAACAACGTAACTCATCTTATGAGACTTGATAATCTTAAGGAGAGACTTCGTTACTGGTTCTTTGAAACTAACCTTAAAAACAAGGTTATCGTATACGCAATGTGGATGATTAGCTGCGCCAAGTCTTTTGTTAATCTTGTACTTGGACGCCCACTTGTTTACGAAGATGAGGTTACTTCTTTTATGGAGTCGCGTGGTTGTAGATCATTAGGAAATGAATACGAAGGCCTTGCTCCAGAAGATGTGGAAGATAGTTATCAATGGATTTCATATTGGGAAGATGAGTATCTTGATGAGAATATTGATGGAACTTCTGAACTTATTGAGATGGCAAAATCTTCTGGCGCACGAGTAATTGTTATAGTCGTTCCTGTAGCAGATTCCTATATCTGGGCTCATGAGGATCTTGATATATTCCATAACTGGCTTATCGATTTTTGTAATGCTAATGATGTAGAGATGTATGACTTCTCTCTTTATAAGGATAAGACAACTTTACTTCCTGATGAGACAAGCTACTCATATGACTATCAGCATCTTTGTGGGGAGGGCGCGATTACTTTCAGTAATATTTTCTGCGACGTGATGACTATGGTAGATAACGGGGAAGATGTTTCTGGACTTTTCTATTTTTCTTATGAAGAGGCGCTTGTAAATAGCAGATATTGGAATTAATTATTTTTCTTCGCGGGCTTTAAGCGCTATGCTTGTGCAGATGTCTCAGAAAAATAATTAATTCATTTCCAAAAAGTATTTAGATGGCATCAGTTAGTTTTTTCCTGAGACTCTTGTAGCATGTATTTGTCGAATCTTGTATGAACTTTTAACGTGGAATTTGTTGTGTAGATGCCTAAAAGAAGAAGAGTCCATGATTCTACTTCGTCTACCATAATGAACATTAAAATAATAGAGCATGTAAGAATAATAATTGCTGCTATGCGACTATAAATAGTATTAATTAAAATACCACATACAAGAAGTATAGCTGTACCAATAAACATTTGAGGGTAATCATCAAGGCCCACGATAAACGCAATTACTGCGAGAATGTAGCAACATATAGCAGAGCCCCAAATATTTCTCACAAGGTCTTTATTCTCAGGGAACTTAATGAATTCCTTAAGCGTTGTCTGATCTTGTTCATTTGATTGTTCTGATTGGGTAATGGTTCCACATGCTGGACAGAAAGAATGTCCTTCAGGAACTTCTGTTCCGCAATTCTCACAATACATAAAAGTACCACCATTTTTTAGAATGTGTGTGATTATAACATTTTTCTTTCGCGAAAGACAGTTTCTGCGTTATGTGGAATATTCCAGGAATTTAAAAGGGAGTCAGTTTTTGAAGCTGACTCCCTCATTGTTTGGTTGCTGTAATTATTAAATTACCATGTAACTTTGTTGTTCTTATAGTTGTTGTACTCTGTGCGGAGCTTGAATGTGTAAATTACTGCGTAGATACCAGCAAGAACTAAAAGCCATCCACCAAGTCTTCCTGTCGCAATAAGTGCAATTACAGTCGAAATGATTGAGTAAACAAGAACGACAATTGCTGCAGCGCGACTGTAAATAGTCTGAATGAGAATACCGCATGCAAGAACAATTGCTACATCAAGAATACCAAATGGATTTCCAAGAATACTTACGATAAGTGTAAGTGCTGAGCAGATGTAGCAGATTACAGCAGATGAAGTAATGTTGCTCTTAAGTTTCTTGTTCTCAGGAAGCTTAAGATATTCCTTCATTGTTAACAACTTTGGAACTGCTGTCTCAACAGCTGTGCCGCATCCTGAACAGAAAGCCTGTCCCTCTGGAACTTCCATTCCACATGTTTTACATAACATAAAAAAGTACCACCCTTTTTTCTAGAATATGTGTGATTATATCATTTTTCTTTCGCGAAAGACAGTTACTGCGTTACATGGCATCTGTTATAATTAAAAAGAATTTTAGATTTTAACTTGGAGGGGAGTCTTATGATTCAATTACGCGATCTGACAAAGCGTGCCATCGCACTTGCTTTATCAGTGTTAATTGTATTTCCAATTTTGGGGACAAAAGTACAGGCTTCTGTTTTGCCAGATGATTCTGAGCTTGTTATCTCAAGTAAGGCAAACGTTGATCCTAGTGTCGAGATGTTCCTTAAGGATGCTTTTCGAGATGCAGCAGAAAATGGTCATGAGCGAATTGAGCTTGGTGGCTTAAACGTGCAGAGGGATGATGTAAAGGCTGTATACGCTGATTTTCTTGCTGAAAATCCTGAGTTTTACTACCTTGACAGCTGGCTTACTGTATACGCATATAGTGACGGTACTGCAGCATATGCGTTGATGAACAGAGAGTTTACTAATGAAGAAGTAAACGCTATTGAGGCTGAAGTAGCTAAGGTTTTCGCAAAAATTGACGAAAGCATGACAGATGTTATGAAGGCACTTGTTGTGCACGATTATCTTTGCGTTAACGTCGAGTATGCTTATGACGAGTATCAGGCTGGAACACTTAGTGAGCATCCACACGTTTATGATGCATATGGTTCACTTGTTGAGCATAGATCTGTATGTGAAGGTTACGCGCGTGCTTACATGATGATTATGCGTCGTCTTGGTGTTCCTTGTGAATATATTTCAAGCCGTGCAATTAACCATGGATGGAATCTCGTGTATGTTAATGGTAACTGGTATCACGTTGACTGCACATGGGATGATCCTGTAGGCAATGTTGAGGGTAGAGCAAATCACAAGAACTTCCTTAGAAGTGATGCTGGTATTGCTCAGACAGGTCACTATGGATATAGTTCCGAGATAATCTGTGATAACACTGATTTCGATTCTGCATGGTGGTCAAGTGTTAACTCTGAAATCGTGTTTACAGGTAATGAAGCATACTATATGGAGTATAGTGAGACATCTCATACATGTTCTATAAGTAGAAATCCATATAGTCCTGATGGACGCTTTATGGGACCAATTGGTGTTCGAGCTGGCCTTAAAAACTGGATCTATAATCCATCTGCAGGAAATTATTCTGTTCAGCAGGTATATATGAGTGCTGCTAATGGTTATATTTATTATTTCTTTGATGGAAGGATTTATAAGTATGATCCTGCTACAAATGACGAAGAGGTCATTTATAGCGATCTTAGCAGAAATACTGCTGGTTTCTTTGCTGTTGGTAACAATCAGTTCAGAGTTCAGTACTTTAACGCTGAGACACGTGTTTATACTCCTGATTTGATTGTGTTGGAACCTTTTGTAACTCCAACACCAACAGATACTCCAACACCAACAGATACTCCAATTCCAACTGCTACAAGCACTCCTAGTGCTACACCTACAGCTACAAACACACCAAGTGCTACTCCTACGTTGACAGCCACACCTACGGCTACAAGTACTCCTACAGTGGCACCAACTGCTACAAGTACACCTAGTGCGACACCAACAATAAGTGCATTAACACTTTCAATTGAATCTGAATATGAGGGTATGGGAGTAGCTACTTATTCAACATACGAGCTTTACGATTCAAATGGTAATCGTGTGGCAATGTTTACACCTCATTACTGGTATTCAACAGTAACATGTACGATCCCATATATTCCTGGTGAATATACAATCGTTGAGACTAGTGGAAGAGCAGGATTTGAAACTGTTGCTCCAATTAGATTTACACTTGATCGATATGGCTACATGTTTGATGATAATAGTGATGTTGCAGTCTTAAATACTTCAAATCCATTTAGTATTTATCTAAGCATTTTCCATTACGCTGAAGCTGATCCAACAGATACACCAACACCAATAGCAACGGCTACTCCAACGTTGACTGCTACACCTACGGCTACAAGTACTCCAACGAGTACGCCTAGCCCAACGGCGACAGCAACTCCAACAGCTACAAGTACTCCTGTACCAGCAACTGATACACCAGTGCCAACAGTAACAGATACACCTGTTCCTACAGTTCCAACTTCTGATCCTGTAGTAGCATTCGCTGAGCGTCTGTTCACTTGTGCTCTTGATCGTGAATGTGATATCGGAGGAAGAGATTACTGGGTAGATGTATTAAGAAGTGGTACTTCAGCAGCTGATGTTGCTCATACATTTATGTTCAGTGATGAGAATAGTGAGATCTCTAATGAGGAGTTCATCGTAAGACTTTATAAGACATTCATGGGTCGTGATGGAGCTGAAGTTGAGATTAACTACTGGCTTGAACTTTTGGATAATGGTGAATCCAAGGATACAATCTTTGCTGGATTTGTTAATTCACCAGAGTGGGCAAACCTCTGTTACCAGGCTTACCTTAATTCAGGAAGTTCAGTTGCTCCATCAGTAGAAAGAGAAGCAAATCAGGCAATCATCGCTTTTGCTACAAGACTTTATACAACATGTCTTGCAAGAGATGGTGAAGAGGCAGGAATTGCTTACTGGTCAGCTGAACTTGCAAACGGAAGAGCATCTGGTAGAGCAGCAGCTCATACATTCTTCTTCGGTACTGAGTTTACTGAGGGCAGTCACTCAGATTATGAATTCGTAGCAAGACTTTACAGAACATTCATGGGACGTGAAGGTTCTGAAGCAGAGATCGATTACTGGGTATCTAACGTTGCAAGCTACGGAAGAGAGTCAGTATTTGAAGGATTTGCAACTTCGGATGAGTTTGCTGGTCTTTGTAATCAGGCAGGCATTAATCCTTAAGCAACCTTTGCATGGCCGCGAACATAACGTCTCGCTTACGCTCGCGTAACTTGCAGCAAAGTTGCTTAAGTCTTATTCAAAAAAGCCAACAATGACAGGGTCCTTCGGGACCCTGTTTTTGGTTGTTTGAGAGTTCAGTCTAAGTAAACGTCAAACCAAGCTACTGCTACTTAGACGGATGCATAGACTATTGATTCAAAAGTCCTTAAAAATGCGATTTTTTAGCATTCAGTCTAAGTAAACGTCTAACTAAGTTATTGCTACTTAGGCGACTATATAGACTTAAAATAACCATAGTCTGAGTGTTTGACTGAATCATGGTCACAAACATCACCTGTTGTCGCAATACTTAAAATATTATGGAGAACTATTTGGAAGTTACAACATGATTCAAAAAGAAAATAACCTGTATTAATTCTCTTAAGTTATGTTGATTGTTAACCAAGAATAAGGAATAATTTATTCATCTGAAGTTTTTGGAGGTTAACATGGGTTTATTTGATCGTAATCGTGATGATGAATTTCTTGATGAAGACGAGAAGAGACTTATAAGAGAGAGTAAGGCGCGTAACAGAAAGGCTCATTCGGGATGCGCTGCTGATCATTTTGATGATGGAAGATTTGAGGCTCCGGTAACAAATCCTAGATCACACGATGACTGTAAGGCTGATCATTCTGATGACAATCCTTCCAGAAATGTTTACAGAGCTCCACAAAACCAGGCACCTCATTCTAATCCTGTAAATAATCCACGACCTGTTAATAATTCAGGGTCTGCTGGTAATCCAAGACCTTCGAATATTCCTGGATCAGTAAATGGTACAAGACCTTCAGGCAGTGGTAGTCCTTATAATCAGAATCCATATAGTAAAACACAAGATAACGGAAACATTAGACGTGCTATATTGGTTATTGTTGGTGTTATGACGTTTTCGATTTTTGTTCAGTTTGCTGCTGGAATGTTCAGTGTATTTTCAGGTTTTAAGAAAGCAAGTGATAAGAGAGATGATGCTCGTCGTCGTATGGAGAGCGTGGAGGCCTCTATCAGAGAAGAGTCCAAGAATATGGAGTCATCAGCTGAAGAGGCAAGAGAGAGTATGGAGGATTCAAGAGACTTTGCCGAGCTTCAGATGATTATTACGAGAATCTATGGTTCTGGTCACTATTCAAGAAGCCAGCTTATCGAGCTTGTTATGGAAGAAACAAACTGCAGCCGTAGTGAAGTAGAGGACGCTCTTGCTCCAATTGAAGTTAGTGGTGTGTTTGACTATTCACTAAACGCAGTTTTCTATATAAGAGAGATGGATCCTGACCGCGAGTTTTCGGAAGAACAGGCAACTGACGTATTAAGAGAAGCTGGTTTTACTTCGCAGGAAGTAGAGAATGCTCTTGAGAATTACTATAACTGATAATGCCTGAATTCATTATGTTTGTAACATTGTTACACTGATTATTAACTGCTTTGGAGTTCTTTTTTACACTTCAAAGCAGTTTTTCTTTGTGTACATTTGAGGCCAAATCAAAGTATAATGTAAGTTAGTGTTTTTAAGGGGAGTTCATATGCTTATTAGATGTCCTTTTTGCTTTAAAGAGTATGACAGCGACTATGGAAAGTGTATTTCATGCGATACACCGTCTAATGCTTTTAATGGAAATAATCAGCTTCCAATTAGTTCAGTTATTCATGAGTATTACTTTGTTGGTAAGGTGAACAGAGTAAGTTCGGACTTTATTGAGTACAGAGCGTTTGATCTTCGCAATAACTGTACTGTCTTTTTGAAGGAGTATTTTCCATCTGAGATTGTTAAGCGTGGTGAGGATAATGCTACAGTTGTTCCTCTTGAGAATAAGGAGAATGATTTTGAGACTGCTCTTAAAAACTTCAAAGAAGAGATTAATCTTGAGATGTCTTTCAGGGGACACCGTAATATTCTGACTTCCTATGAATCATTTGATGAGAATGGCACTTCTTATGTGATAAGTGAATTTGTTGATGGTGAACTTTATTCAGAGAAACTTAAGAGACATGAGTTTTACAGGGCAGAGCATGTTGTAACTCTTATTAATGGTATTCTTAATGCTGTTTGTACGATTCATGACAGAGGATATTTTTATAGAAGAATTGCACCTGAGAATATTTTAATTTCGCAGGAGCCTGAGCTTCGCGTTATTTTGCTTGATGCCGGTTCAGCTACTTCGAAGGATTTGAAGTATAAAAGAATTAATGAGGTTTATGCTGCACCAGAAGTTTTGAAAAGAGAAGCTTCTGATGAGTCTTTTGAAGCAGCAGATGTTTATTCACTTGGACTGATTCTTTATTCGATGCTTGTTGGTTCAGATCCACTTGATCTTACTGAGAGAATTAACCGTAAGATTAATCTTGTTCCAAGTAAGATTAATCATGAAGTGACTAAGTATTTTGATAAGTTCGTTGTGGCGACTACTTCCTTTTCGGGGAAGGAGAGAATTACCACTATAGAGAAGTTTAAGCGAGATCTTGAAACAGCGCTGAAGTTTGAACTTAAAGAGCGTAATCAGGCCAAGTACAGACACGATTCCGATGCAACTCCAATAAGTGAGAAGGCGCGTAATTCCATTATGGAAGGAACTGGTGTTGTAACTGAGGTCAGAGTAAGACCAAGAGTTGGAAAGCCAAACGAAGACTATAGTAAATATGCTGAGAAGCAGCCACTTCGCCATAAGTTCATTATTGTGATGGGCGTTCTTCTTATTCTGATTGTATTCGGATATCTTTATTACTATGCAAATTACTGGAAGCCAGAATCATGGTATGACAGGGATGTTGTTGTAACGCAGTTTATTGCTTACGAGGAAGACTGCGACAGTCAGGTGCACTTTAGTACCGTTAAGGAAGGCTGCGAGAATTTCTATATTTACATGGATCTTGTGGATAACAATCAGATATTTGACTACAAGATTATTAACGACAGTACAGATGCTGTTATTCAGAAGGCAAATGGTCTTCAGGATTTCTCAAGAAATCCTCATGGTATTGAGGTTGACTGTGACAGATTAAGACCTGGAATTTATCGAATTGAGTTCTATGTCGATAATGAACTCGTTGGTGTAAGATATTTTAAAGTTCAGCACAAGCGATGATTTAAGAAGATGAGTCCAAAAAATAACGTAGTTAAGAATTCAGTTATGCTTTATGGCATGAGCATTGCAAAGCTCGTGTTTCCTCTTATTACGCTTGGATATCTTATGCATACGCTTTCGAAGGAATGCTATGGCGTAGTAGGCTACGTTAAGGCTGCGATGTCTTATATGCAGCTTCTTGTGGATTTTGGTTTTATGCTCTCTGGTACGAAGTCCATTGTAGAGGCAAGAGATGATAAGAAAAGACTAGGAGAAGTTGCAGGCAACATTTTCTTAAGCCGAATTATTCTTTCTGGAATTGCTGCTTTAATTCTTATTGTGCTCACGATTGCAATTCCGATTTTAAGAGCGAATGCGCTTTTTACTTTCCTTTCTTTTCTGCCTGTTGTTCTTACTATTTTTCTCTTTGATTATCTCTTCAGAGGTATCGAGAAGATGGAGGTTATCGCAGGAAGATTTATCGTAATGCGTGCAATTGCTGTGGCGCTTACTTTTGTATTTGTAAGGGAAGACACAGATATAATGTGGATTCCTATTCTTGATACACTTGGAACAGTAGTTGCCATCGTAATGGTACTATTCTCACTTAAAAAACTTGATCTTAAGATGCCACTTGGAAGCGTTAAGGAAGCGTGGGGAAGAATATACGAGTCATTCGTTTACTTTATCTCAAGTATGGCATCATCTGCATTTGGAGCGCTTAACACACTTATTATTGGTATCTTTATGCTTCCTGAAGATATCGCATACTGGTCAATCTGCCTTCAGTTTGTAAACGCAATTCAGGCTCTTTATACACCAATTTCTGATGGTGTTTACCCTGAGATGGTAAAGAGCAAGGACTTAAAACTTATAAGAAAGATTCTTATAATCTTTATGCCAATTGTTCTTATTGGCTCAGCGTTTTCTTACGCGATTATTCCATGGGTGTTTTCAATTGTAGGTGGTGGCACAAAGTATGTTGGCGCTGTTCCAGTATTTAGAGCGCTTATTCCTGTGCTTATTTTCAGTTTCCCTGCGATTATTATTGGATGGCCAACACTTGGCGCATTTGGCAAGCAGAATCAGGTTACTTTAAGTACAATTCTTACTGCGATATTCCAGGTAGGTGGAATTCTTGTGCTTATTGCAGCAGGCAAGTTTACACTCATAAATCTTTGCATCGTAAGATGTCTTACAGAACTTGTTTTGCTTCTTGTAAGAGGTGTTTTCTTATATAAGATTCTCGGTAAAAAAACTGTAGAATAATTCTTCCAATTACTTAATAACTGGATTACTCTCAAGCATGTAATCGTAGTAGTTCCATGCAAAGTCGAGACGCTCCTCAAGATAAGGGTTAGCGTTTCTCTCAAGTGTGTTTTCTACGTAAGTGTACTCGTGATGGAGTACCTGGAAATCAGTATCGTTCAAAATAACTGAAATCTCTACAAAGTTATAAACTGAACTTAGTATTATGAGTACGATCGCAACATCCTTGAAGTTCGTCTTTGATTCCTTAAGGAGCTTCAAAAGAAGGAAGTAAACAACAAACAATGCAGGGATACTTGCTCTTGATACGAAGTCGTTATTAAGACCCATTGAGAAGTATGGAAGTACAAGAAGAATAACAGTAGAAAGACCCAGGTAAATCCAGTGAATAGTCTTCTTCTTCCAAAGTCCAACGATACAGAGAATTACGAAGATAACAACGTCAGCGATCATCATGAAGATGTATGCACGCTTTGAGAAATCGTCTTCCCAGAATCTTACTGTCTTAAAACCAATGTCTGCTGGCTTATCAGGGTTAAAGATGTTTCCTTTAAACATGAAATAAACAAATGGTGTAAGCACAAGGAAAGTAATAATATTCTCAATGCTGAAGCACTTCATAAGTGGCTCCTTGCTCTTCGAAAGCTTGATATCAAGAATAAGTCTTAAAAGCATGAATGGGATTATTCCGATAAGGCAGAAAGGCGCAAAGAGAATAAGTGGAAGTCCGAAGGCAACATATTCACTCTCGTCCTTGCTTTCGAAAAAGAGGGACATAACTATCCAAGTTGGAAGGCAGTACTGGAATACCCAGCGAAGGAGAATAAAGTTTGGTGTATATTCTGCACGAAGTCTTCCGAAGTCCATAACATGTGTGTAACCTCTTGCAACGAGGTATCCCATGTCAGCACCTGAAAGCTGTGAATAGTACTTCATAACAAATGGCATGAAGTTTCCCATAAGGAAGAAAATTGCAATGTAAAGAAGCTTACGATTTGGGTTCTTAAGAAGGAGCAGGAAGTGGTTAATTACAAGGAATAAACCAAGGCAGTTCCAAATTAAGAGAGTATAAGATGCAACGTGGAATGCTGCTTCTGCTGTAAGTCCGAAGAGATTAAATGCAATCTTACCGATAAGACCGCTTACGATATAGTGGGCGATGTAGTATGAAAGTCTTGATTCAACACCAGCTCTGTTGTAGTAAACAGGCCAGCTCTTTGTAGCAAGGTCCTGCAAAACTGCGTTGTGCTTTGGAAAATCGTCACACTGCGCTGTAAATCCACCCCAGCCACAGATATATGCAAGCATAAGGATGAAAACAATCATCGTAACGAACTGTGAGATCGTATATGTAACGTTCTTCTCTTCAATCTTCTTTACATTCTTGTACATGCGATAAAGCATATAGCCAAGTGCGCCGCATCCGAGGATTGCAAACCAGGCTCTTGCCCATGTGGCAATCCAGATAAGGATAGGTACGTATAAATACAAAATTGAGAAAATCTTAAGTTTGCTATTAGAAATCTGAATCATAAAAAACTCCATAAACAATACCGAACTAGGAATGATTATATATTATTTTTATAAGTTTCACATTAGCAATGTAATTTCTCCCCCTCCGATTTTGGGATGGTCAGAACCTATATACTTGAAACATAACAAATAGCAAGGGGGAAAAAATAATGTTAAATGTTTTGATGGTTATGGGACTTATTATTGTTGCTGGTTTGGTAAAGGTTTTGATGACAACTGTTAGTTTTGACTAATACCTCCTTAAAATATGTATAGTATGAAAACTGCCTCAGTCCTCAAAATAAGGCCTGAGGCTTTTTCATAGTACATACTTGCTAAAAAATACTTCTATGGAATAGAATTCAGATAGAAAAGGAGAAGTGCAATGGTTATTACTGAAAATAGTTTTTCTAAGACTTTTGAGAATGACTTCATTACTGGTGCCGTTTTTACTTCTGTTGGTGGCAGAAGCAATCAGGAAGACAGCCTGGGCTTAAGTTTGAAATCAAATGAAGCTCTTCTTCTTGTTTGCGATGGAATGGGTGGCTTAAACGGTGGAGAGGTCGCAAGTTCCTACGCTGTTAAGACATTTATTCAGAAATATGAGGTTCTTGAGTCTCATTCAGATATCGTAGAAAATTTAAAAATTTTCCTTGCTGACATTGATAAAGAAATTGCGAGATTCCGTAAAGAAGGCGGAAGTTTACTTAGAGCGGGCACAACCATGGTCGCTGTTTACCTTGAAAACAACTTACTTAACTGGGTTTCAGTAGGAGACAGCCGCATTTATATTAAGCGTGGAAACGAGATGATCCAGGTTACAAATGATCATACTTACGAGGTGGCACTTAAGGAAAATCTTGATGCTGGCCTTATTTCTGGTGATTTCTTTGACAAGCAGTCACCAAAATCTGATGCTTTGATAAGTTTCCTTGGTATTAACGGACTTCGCCTTATCGATTCAAATTCACATCCATTTAAGCTTGTTAAGAACGATATTGTAATTCTTATGAGTGATGGTGTTTATAAATTCATTCCTGATGATGTAATTAAAACAATCATCGAAGTTTATGACGATTCTTCTAATTTGCTTGAAGCACTTGCAAATCTTGACGATATCGCTCAGGGGGCAAGTGATGTTGCAAAGTGTCCACGCGATAATTTTACTGCGATTGCTTTTAAAATTAAGTGAAATCTCTATTTAAATTATTAATATAGTCGAAAAATACAAAAACTATTTACATTTTGGATACCCCATTATGGGCTTTTGGCTATATAATGTAATTTGTTGTGATGCGCAAAGCGTCATGGAGGGGTTATGGAGACACAGGGTTTTTATAATGGTGGTCCTGCCAAAGCGTGCAGGGTTGTCGTAATTGAGAATAATACGGCCAGAACATTCCGTCTTGAGAGTAAGGCGTATTTTACAATCGGAAGAGCTGATCCTTCTGTTCAGGGTGGACCTGATATTCGTTTCAGCGCTGCATCTGTAAGCCGTGATCACGGTAAGATTATTAGTGATATTGACGGATGGTCTTACGTTTTTACAAGAAGTAAGAATCCAACTTATTTCAATGGTGAACTTCTTACACCAAATGCAATGTCAGATGGTACTTTTAAGCCACAGACAAGAAAACTTGCCAATGGCGACGTAATTCGTATCGACAGTGATGATCTTAACGCACCTTCAAAGATTGGTGCCATGCTTATGTTTCTTACCGATGAAGTAATCGGTGAGTGGGAATTCTTCTCAATGAAGGGCAAAAGTCAGGTTAACATCGGACGAATTGAAGAAGAGAACGATATTGTTCTATCTAAGCTTTATATTTCGGGAAATCACGCAAGAATTACAAATAACAATGGAAACTATATCCTGACTGATCTTAAGAGTAAGGCAGGAACTTTGTGTAATGGAATTCCTGTTAAGGGTTCAGTTGCACTTAAGGAGAAGGATATTATCCAGATTTGTGACTACAGAATTATTCTTTGTGGTGATTCGCTTCTTTACCTTAACCGTAAGAAGAGAACTGTGACAAAGGATTCTGTTTACGGTGAGACTATTCTTAAAGTTGATATTCAGGCTAAGCGCGTTCCTGGAAGAACAGAGCCTCTTATTCGAAATATCAATTTCAACATTAATAACGGAACACTCGTCGCTGTACTTGGTCAGTCAGGTGCAGGTAAGAGTACGCTTCTTAACTGCCTTAACGGTACTGACAAGAAGTTTGAAGGTAAGGTTACATACAATAATTACGATATTGTTAAGGACTATAGCCAGATCAAATACTCAATTGGCCGCGTAAGTCAGGGTAACGTTGTGCATGAGAATCTTACTGTATACCGTGAGCTTCTCGATGCTGCAAAATTAAGACTTAATACAAAAGTTTCCCGAAAGGAACTTAAAAAGCAAGTTGAAACTGTAATTTCATGGCTTAACCTCAACCACATCGCGAAGAGCAGAATCGGAACAGATACCCGTAACCCACATATAAGTGGTGGTGAGAAGAAGCGAGTTCATATTGGTGTTTCACTTGTTGCGGATTCAGATTTGTTCCTTCTCGACGAGCCAGACGCAGGTCTTGATCCACTTACAAAGAAGGAGACATTCCAGATTCTTAAGAAGTGTGCACGTGAGAACGATAAGACATTTATCGTAATTATTCACGACGTTTCATGTATTGGTGATTTTGATCAGGTTATCCTTCTTGAAAAGACACCAGACGGAAAGAGCGGAACACTTGCATTTTCCGGTACTCCTAAGGAAGCTCTTGAGAAATATCAGGTTGCTAACTTTATTGATATCTACGATAAGCTTAATAAGGAGGCAAAATGAGTTTTTTTCGTTCATTCAGACACTTTAATATTTATATGAATCAGTACCTCGCGATTATGTTTCGCGATGTAATGAATGTAATCATTACTTTGTCATTCCCAATTATTGCTGTTGTAATTACTATCTGGGTTGCAGGTGAGAACATGTTTGTTCACTACGAGGGAACAAAGTCAGGTTTCTTCGTTCTTGTAAGTGCAGCTATCTGGGGAGGACTTTTCAACTCTATTCAGACTGTCGTTAAGGAAAGAGCTAATGTAAGGCGTGACTATATCGATGGCGTAAGCGTTGTTCCTTATGTAATGTCACGTGCTGTCATTCAGTTCTTCCTGTGTATTTTCCAGAGCGCAATTCTCTGCGTGGGTCTTTATATTAACGGAATCATCCACGATACAAACTTCCCTGATGAAGGACTTCTCTTTTATAACGTTTATATTGAGTATTTCCTTACATTCTTCCTCATCATGTATGCGGCAGATACAATGGGACTTTGTATTTCGTGTATTGTAAAGAATGCTGAAGTAGCAAGTGTAATGTCGCCTTATATTCTTATCGTTCAGCTTATTTTCTCAGGCGTTTTGTTCGATATGGAAGGTGGCGCTGATTATATGTCACGTCTCATGATAAGCAGATGGGGTATGGAGGCTCTTGGAAGTACGAGTGATTTTAATAAACTTCCACTTCGAATCAGTATCGATGCTCCTAATTTTCCAATCGAGCGTGACGCCCTTGATATGTTTGATTATTCCCAGATGCATCTTATTACTGTATGGGCAGTGTTGGCCGGAATGGCATTGCTCTTTATCATTCTGGGTAACATAATGTTAAGAAGAGTACGTAAGGAATAATCGGGATATGGGAATCTTTGATGTAGTTAAACTTGGAAAAGTAATATCCACTCCTAATAAGCCCTGCTTATGGGGAGCAGGAATTAGTGACATTGGTCTTGTTCGTGATAACAACGAGGACAATTTCATCCTGTTTGATTACATAAGTAATAACAAAGATAACGTGTGCAGATTCGAAGACACAATAAGTGCTCCTCTTAAGAAATGGCAGTTCTTTGCCGTCTTTGACGGAATGGGTGGAGGACAAAAGGGTGATGTTGCATCCCTTCTTACTGCACAAATTTTTAAGGACAGCCTTAATAATCTTGGGTTAACAGTATCCAAGGATGATCTTGATCAGATTGTCCGCAGGGCTTTCTATAAAGCAAATAAGCAGATTAATCTGGAACGCTCAAGTGACGAGAAGGTCATGGGTACAACGGCAGTTCTTGTTGCAACAGACGGGTTTATTTATAAAATCTACCACTCTGGTGACAGCCGTGCGTACAGGCTTAAAAATGACGATATAATTAAACTTACGACAGACCATTCCATGGCTGAGGTAAGACTTAAGATGGGTCTTTTGGAACCTGACAGTCCTGAGTTTAATATATATCAGCATCAGTTATCGGAATTTGTCGGATGCGACAGAACAGGTGACGAATATAAGCCTACCGAGAGCCCCTGGTACACCTGGGGTAATGACGAAGCGATTATGCTTTGTTCTGACGGACTTTATGAATTTTGTACGGAACCTGTTATGAGTGTTTCTTTCGAGAGGCTCATGAATCCTGCAAAGTTCTGTGAACATATAGTTGATTATACAAAGAAGAGCGAAGGGGACGATAACACAACCTGCGTGCTGGTGCGTAAATTCTTCCCAAGCGAGAACACATAAGGAGAAATGGCATGATTATTAAGAAGTGTGAAAAGAAGCATTTTTACGATGGTGAAAATTTCAATGAGTGTCCGCAATGTAATCCGGAACTTCTTGCCAAGATTAAGGCTGATTATGCAAGACTTTACAGTAACAAGCGTAGTCAGGGTTCAAGTGTAGCTTCCAGCATGAGTTCAAGTGTTGGCACTGTGTCAATAAGTACTCCGGAGGCATTTGCTGCTCCAGCTGCTCCTGCTGGCGATATCGGAGAGACACAGGCAATTTATGTAAACCCTGTTAACGATGTTTATTCTGCGCCTGAAGTTCAGGCAGAACCTGTAGCACCAGTAGCTCCTGTGGCTGAACCAGCTCCGGTTGTAGAAGTTGCTCCAGTAGTTGAACCAGAACCAGTGATTGAAACGGCAGCACCTGTAGTAGAAGCTGCTCCAGTAGTTTCAGCTGAAACTGTTTCAGATAATACTGATGAGATTGTTACTGGTTTCCCACCAATCAAGGCTTCTGAATTAACAGTTGCTCCTGTTGTAGGATGGCTTATCTGCGTTGGTGGTCCTCATTTTGGTGAAGCTTTCCCAATTAACGTTGGTGAAAACTCAATCGGAAGAATTTCTGATAATAAGATTGTGATTTCAAAGGATTCATCTGTCTCAAGAGAAACTCATGCAACACTGAAGTTTGATCCTTCAACTGATGCGTTTTCAATTGAGCCAGGTTTTTCTAGTGGACTTACATAT
Source organism: Saccharofermentans sp. (assembly GCA_045598005.1). GTDB lineage: Bacteria > Bacillota > Clostridia > Saccharofermentanales > Saccharofermentanaceae > Saccharofermentans. The sequence continues at coordinate 40,639 of JAZLLF010000013.1, forward strand.
ATTAATGGCGATCTTGCAATGATGGAAACACCTGTAAGTGACGGAGCTGAGATTGAACTTGGTAACAGCAAATTTGTTGTCAAGGCTTTGTGCAGTGATAAGTTCGACTGGGGCAAGTTTATTGTTGGGAGCTGATAAGTGAAGTTCGAAACAGTTACAAGTCCTGGAGGAAGATCAGTTAACGAAGACTCTTTAAAGATTGTTTCCCAAGATAACAGGTACGCCTTTATAGTCTGTGACGGACTCGGAGGTCATGGTCTTGGAGATATAGCATCTTCTGAAGTATGCAGGGTTTTTGAAGAAGAGTTTTTTAAGACAAAGTCTTCTGATGAATATCTGAAGAATGCTTTCGAGAAGAGTAACGAGCATCTTTTGAATGTTCAGGAGGAACAAAACTGCGAAGATAAAATGAAGACAACATGTGTTGTCCTCGTAACGGATAAGGATACGGGAACGGTAAGTATTGCGCACGTTGGTGATTCAAGGTGCTATGTCTTCTCACATAACAAGGTGAAGACACGAACGATTGATCACAGCATTCCCCAGCTTCTTGTTCTAACAAAGGAGCTAAAGGAGAAGGATATACGTTTCCATCCACAGCGTAATATGGTGCTACGAGCACTTGGTGTACGCGAAGGGCGTCATGACTATGAAAAGATGCCAGATATGCCACTTAAGAAATGTCAGGCATTTCTTATCTGCACAGATGGTTTTTGGGAATTGATTGACGAGAAAGAAATGTCAAAACTTTTGAAGGAAAGTAGTTCTCCTTCAGAGTGGCTTTCAAAGATGACACAAGCTATTGAGGAAGCTGGCGACAAAGAAAAAATGGATAATTATTCTGCAATTGCAGTATGGAATGAATAAACTGGCGGAGGCAAATTATGAAACCTATAAAATGTCCAAACATGCATTGGTACGATTCTGAAAGATTTCAGGAATGTCCTAAGTGCAATTTGCTTGTTAAAAATGAAAAGACAGTAGAGAAGTATGCTGAGAATGCGTTGAGAGATCAGCGCAGACAGGCTGAATATGAAAGATCAAGAATGGAGCAGTTCAATAAACCTGCTCCTGTAGAAGAAAAGCCTGAAGAAGAGTATGCTCCTATTTTTAATACTACTGAAGATTTGGCGAAAGAAGAGCCAGCTCCAGTTGTTGAGTCTAAGCCAGTTGTCGAGCCAGCACCAGTAGTTGAACCAGAGCCAGTGGTTGAACCAGAACCTGTAGTTGGACCAGAGTCAATTGGTGATATGGTAATTGATACTGATTCCATTATTAATACAACTTCAATCATTGTAGACATACCTGTAGCAGAGCCAGAAATTAAGCCAGAGCCAGTGGTTGAAGCCGAGCCAGAGATTGAAGCTGAGCCTGAACCAGTAGTTGAGTCAGCTCCAGAAGTTGAACCAGAGCCTGTAGTTGAGGATGCTCCAGTAGTTGAAGAAGCTCCTGCAGCTGAGCCTGAGGAAATTCCTGCAGCTGAAGAAACAAATGATTACGATTCTTTTGACAGCTTTGCAGATTTATTAGACCCAGATTCATTTGATGAATTAGAAGAAACTCCTGCCGTTGAGCCTGAACCAGTAGTTGAGTCAGCTCCGGTAGTAGAGTCAGAGCCTGTAATTGAGGCTGAGCCAGTGGTTGAATCAGAACCTGTAATTGAGTCAGAACCAGTTGTAGAAACTGAGCCAGTAGTTGAGCCTGAACCAGTTGTTGAGGAAGCTCCTGCTTCTGAAACTGGGGAAGAGATTGGTGACGAGTATGCTGATGATATTGCCAGCATGAATTCTTTCTTTGGTGGTTTTGATATTTACGATGAGCCAGAAGAAACTCCAGTTGAACCTGAACCTGTAGTAGAGTCAGAGCCAGTTGTAGAAACTGAACCTGAACCAGTTGTCGAGCCAGCTCCAGTAGTAGAGTCAGAGCCAATAGCTGAACCAGTGGTTGAATCAGACCCTGTAATTGAGACAGAGCCAGAAGTTGAGGATGATTTTGAAGTTGATTCTCTCGAGTTAGATAATCTTTTGGATGATGAAGTTGAGAGTTTTTCTGAGAACTCTGAGCAGGAAGCTGAGGAAGTTACAGAAGATGCGCCAGAGCAGTCTTTTGCTGATGAACTTAAGAGTGCAACAAGTGATAATACTGGTAAAACAGTAGGATTCTTTAATAATTCTGACAGTGCAATGCGTGAGATTATTGCAAATGCAAATCCAGTTGTCGGATGGCTCGTTGCTCTTCACGGTCCAAGGACAGGTGAGAGCTACATGCTTTATTCTGGACAGAATATCATTGGAACAACTGATATCAGCCCAATCAGAATTGTTGATGACAGTATTGATGCTGGTAACGCTTTCTGCGTATTGTTCGATACAAAGAATGAGGTTTTCTATATTATTCCTGGAAATTCAGGAGCAGAAGTTAAGGTTAACGGAAGTGTCATTAAGAGACCAAGTGACCTTAAGGCAAATGATGTAATTGTCGTTGGTAATTCAGCTTTCTATTTCGTTCCACTTTGCAGCGATGAGTTCAGCTGGGAAAACTACAGTTTATAATTTAAAAAGAGGAAATATATATGCATTGTTTAAAGTGTTTGGCATACATTGACGAAGGAGCAAAGGTTTGTCCTATCTGTAATTCAGTTGTAGGCTCTGTAAAAAAGGTTGAAGCAACTGATCTTGAACCAGGTACAGAACTTGATGGCCACTATATTATTGGTCAGTCAATTGCTCATGGCGGTTTTGGAATCGTTTATAAGGCTTTCGACAGAGAGCTTGATAATGTAGTTGCAATCAAGGAGTTTTATCCGCGAATGATTGTAAACAGAGTTCCTGATGAGAAGGAAGTTACACTTGTAAATGATTCTCACAGAGAAGAGTTCAATTACAGAAGAAACCGTTTCAAGACTGAAGCAAGAAATCTTGCTCAGTTCTCAAGTAATTCAGCAATTGTTGATGTATACAAATTCTTCGATGAGAACGGAACTACTTATATTTCGATGGAGTATATCGATGGTGAGAGCCTTGAGACTTATGTGAAGTCACTTGGTGGTCCTATTAAGGACTTGGATCTTGCAATGAAGATTATTACAGATATTGGAAACGCTGTTGTAGAGCTTCATGCAAAGAGAATTATCCACAGAGATATTGCTCCTGATAACATTATCCTTTCTGTAAAGCCAATTCTTGATGTAAAGCTTCTCGATTTTGGAAGCGCTCAGTTTGCTGATGAAGATATTTCGGCAAAGGATATTGTTGTAAAGCATGGTTTCTCTCCATATGAGCAGTACAATGCATCTTCTGAACCTTCAAATATTGATGAGAGATCTGATGTTTATGCACTTGGTGCAACAATGTACTACATGCTTGTAGGTGAGAGTCCAGCACCTGCTCAGAACAGATTTGATCACGATACAGTAGTTGCTCCACACGACCGTGATTCATCGATACCTGTCAATGTAAGTAACGCTGTAATGAAGGCTATTGCAATCGATAAGGAATACCGTTATGAGTCTGTAGCAGCTTTCCTTCGTGACCTTTCAAATGTTGTTGCAAATAAGAAACGTAAGGTTTCTGCTCCTCAGGCTGAGAAGAACAGACGTAAGGTAGGCCGCGTTATCGGTATTATCGCTGCATGTCTTCTTGTTGTAGCTCTTGGATTTGGAATCTTTATGCTCGTTAAGAATTTAAGAGGTGGCGGTAAGCTTAAGGATGCTGAAATCTCTATCTGGTATATGGCAGAAGAGGGCTCAGACAAGCAGGATGCCATGGAGAACATGGTCGAAGAGTTTAACGAGAAGTATCCAAATGTTGAAATCGAGCTTAGAGCAATTGCTCCAGACGACTACATCAGCGAGCTTCAGGCTGCATACGATAACGATGAGATGCCTACACTCTTCGAAAGCTCAATTATCTCTTCTGATATTATCGATTCATGTATTGAACTTGATGATGTTCTTTCTTCATCTGAAGCAAAGAATTGTCTTTTCCTTGATCAGTTCGAGGAGTGCTACGAAGATAATAAGCAGATTCCTCTCGGTGTTGATATTCCTTTCGCATGTGTAATTACAAACGGAAATAAATCTACAAACTATAGAAGCGATTACTTTGTTGGAATTGAGGATTTCTCTTCAAGCAGCAACGTTGCTCTTGATAGTAACAGTGAGTTCATTGCTATTCAGAACTTTGATGTAAATGGTCTTGCACCAGAGTCAGCATTCCTCAATGCTTCTTCAAATACAAGTGCTGTTCTCATTACATCAACTATGGATGAGAGCCGCGTTCGTGATGTAATTTCTGCTTATGAGTATAAGTATGTTTACTATAACGACGACGAGATTTTCTGTATGTTCGTTGATGAGTGGAGTGTAAGCGATGCTGAGGAGGATGAGGCTAAGGCAGCAACAAGATTCCTCACATGGATGCTCGGTTATAATTTCCAGTCAGAACTTTATGTAAACAATGAGACTTCAGGTGCATTCCCAATCTGTGAGAAGGCATTTATGGACAAGATGGATACAAATTCTTTCTATGCTCCAATTGAAGATATCTATGACAACTTTGTTCTCGTTCAGTACGATCCTGAGGCAACAGGCCTTGGTATTTATGTACCTGACAAGCTCAATGATTTTATCGCAAAACTTTATCAGGAAATTTACGGAAGAGAAGCAGCTGATGTTGAGATTTCATATGTTGCTGAAATCGTAAATAACGGTAGTGTAAGTATTACAAATTACGCAGACTATATGATCAGAAGTTACGAGTGTACTTCACGTCATCTTTCAAACGAAGAGTTTGTCCGTATGGTATATAGCGTATTCTGTAACCGTGAGCCAGATGCTGAAGGACTTGAGTATCAGGCAGGCCGTCTTGAAGGTGGTATGTCACGTACAACTCTTATCAGAGAGTTTGAGCACAACGATGAGTGGTATGAGTACTGTCAGAGCATGCGTATTGCTATTACCTGCGATGCTGATATCGTTCCAGATACACCTCAGGGTGAGTTCGTTTATGAGCTCTTTGTTGCATGTCTTAACAGAATGCCAGATCCAGGCGCTTATGAATTCTATTTGAATTCTGCTATGTCTCAGCCAGCAAAGGAACTTGTAAGAGCATTTACTATTGATAGTGATGAATTCAATAACCGTAACATTAGTGATGAAGAATTCATCAGAATGGTTTATGTAGTTGTTCTTGGAAGAAATGCAGCTGAAGTTGAAGTTACTAATGCTACAGCACTTTTTGCTAACGGAACTACACGTGAACAGTATCTCGAGAGTGTATTCAATTCAAACGAGTGGCACAACCGTGCTTCACGTGACGGTCTCGTGGATGCTTAATGCTTCAAATCTGATTTGAATTAGAGGTTGTTTTGAGAAAAACTTGTAAAGGCTGTTTTGAAAATTACGATGATTCGAATGAATCCTGTCCTTACTGCGGCTATAACGGTAAGGGCAGTGATAAAGCATGCCTTCACATTGAAGTTGGAACAGTTCTCAACAAAAGATATTTAGTAGGAAATGTTATAGGTAACGGTGGTTTTGGTATTACCTACTGTTGCTTTGACCGTATTCTTGGAACAAAAGTTGCAATTAAGGAATTCTTCCCAATTGAAATGGCAACGAGAGAAAGAGGCCAGACCAGGGTAACTGTCCTTAGTGAAGAAAAGACTAAGGCTTTTACAAATGGCTGCATGCGTTTCAAAAAAGAAGGCGAGACACTATCCGAGATTATTAACCATCCTGGTATCGTTAAGATCATTGAGCTTTTTGAAGAGAACGATACTAACTACATGGTTATGGAGTACCTTGAAGGTGAGACTCTTGCTCAAAGACTTGTAAGAGAGAAGACAATTCCTGAAGATGAAGCTGTTGAGATAATTATTCAGGTTCTTGATGCTCTCGAGCATATACATACACAGAATATTCTCCATAGAGACGTAGCTCCTGATAATATCTTTCTCCAAAAGGATGGCAAGGTAAAGCTTATTGATTTTGGTGCTTCAAGACATGAACTTGCAAGCGTAACAAAGTCTGTTAATGCTATCTTTAAGTCAGGATACACTCCTTCCGAACAATATAGTATTCCATCTGTTCAGGGACCATATTCAGATGTTTATTCTGCTGCGGCAACACTTTACCGCATGCTTACAGGTGAAGTTCCAGATGATGCACTTACACGTAAGGCTGATTATGCACGTCTTGGAAATGACCCTCTTAAAGACCCTAACGAACTTGCAGATGTTTCCATGATTACTACAAATGCGCTTTTAAACGCAATGATTATTAATCCTGATGAAAGAACTCAGTCTGCATCGAAATTTAAAAGTGACCTTCAGGCTCCAAAGGCTGTTAAAAGAATTATTGGAAAGCGTAAGGCTGGAGCTTCTAATCCACTTTATAAGTGGCCTTTATGGCTTAAAATTACGCTTTCGTCCTTAATTGCAATTGCACTTATTGCGTGGGTATTAATTGGTACTGGAATAATCAGAATCAATAATTCATTCACATCAAAGAATTCCGTTCCTGAAGGTAAGGTCGCTGTTCCTGACCTTTACGATATGGAGTTTGAAGATGCCATTAAAGCACTGGAAGACCTTGGACTAACCTACACAACTAATTCGGTTAATACAAGTTATGTTGCTGTAAATCACGTTCTTAATCAGGATCCTGCTTCAGGACATTATATTGATATCGGAGGAACTGTTGTAATTACAATAAGCAGAGGTGATGGAACTATAGATGCTGCATCTGATGGTAACGGAATTGTACCTCCATTTCTCTGTATTCCTTATAACGAAGTATTACTTTCATTTACTCAGGCTGGATTTACTACCGAAATGCGATACGGCACAAGTAACGTAAGCGAAGGTCAGGTATATGAAGTAACTCTTCCAAACGGTACTCCTGTTAATGTTGGCGATGAATATCCTTCAGGAACATCATTCATTATTTATGTATCGGGTACAGCGAATACTAACAGTGGAAGCACTATGCCTAATGTTGTTGGTATGACTGAGTCTTCTGCAAAAAGTACTCTCGTTGGTCTTGGACTTAATGTAACTGTCGTTTATGGGCCAAGTAATACCGTTAACCCAGGTCAGGTATTCGCTCAGAGTATCACTTCTGGAAGTCCTGTTACTGCCGGCATGAACGTCACTATCTCTGTTGCACAGGAAATTGAGACACTTGTAACTGTCCCTAATGTAGTTGGAACTCGCGAAAGCAATGCGAGAAGTATTCTCACATCTTCAAATCTTCAGGTTGAAGTTCAGTACGAACCAAGTTCATCAGTATTTGAAGGAGTTGTAATACGACAGACTCCAGGAGCTAATACAACTGTTAATCCTGGTTCTACAGTTACTATTTATGTAAGTAGTGGAAACTCGACAAATAGTACAACTTCAAGAGAAACTGTTCAGCTTACTATCTATTCAGATAATTATCTTGGTGTAGATGGTAATGGCTTTGAATACACATGTGTTTTGTATAACGGTGCCACATCTCCTTATGACTATAGCGAGTATTCTTACGTTGTAATTGTTATTGAAGTTGAAGAGGGTTGGAGTAATTTCCAGACTTCAATACCTGGCGTAAGAAGTGGTAACAGAATTACGATTATTGATCGATCCGGAAGAGTCTTTGCAGAAGGCTTAAGAATCGATTTTGATTCTTCTTATGGGTATACAGAATCAGAAATTACCCACCTTGTTTCTTTCGAAGGGCATTTTGATTAAAATAGAGAAAAAGTTATTTTTCTTTTGGAGGGGAGAATATGAAGCTTAGAAGAGGGGTAGCAGCGTTCGTTGCTTCTGTAATGCTTTTTGGATGTTTAAGTGGTTGTAAGAGTATCGAGAGGGATAAGAAGTCAGATAAACTTACAAGTATCAGAAACGCTGAAGTTGATATGATAGATCCACAGGTTTATACGGGTGAACCGATTTTTGTAATGCCTGTTGTTGAATTTGATGGCGAAGAACTTATCTACGATCAGGATTATACTTTGTCATACGAGAATAACCTTTATCAGGGTGAAGCGACATGCCTCATTAATGGTATTGGTGATTTTACTGGCGTAAAGGAAGTTCCTTTCCAGATTTTCTTTAGCGATGCTATATGTGATTCGCCTTCAAATCAGGGAGCAGTAATGTTTGTTGAGAACTGCTTTATGCTCCTTCTTGGACGTCCTGCAACATACGCTGATGTAACAACGAATGTTCCAGTTCTTGTAAGCCGCGATATTACTGCTGAAGAGTTTACTCACATGATTGTAAACACAGATGAATTCTTTACTTCAGGTATTGATAATGCTTCTGCTGCAGCTAATATGTACACAATCCTTTACGGCCGTGAGGCAACAGCTGATGAGAGAGCTGAGATTAATACGTTTATTGCATCAGGTTCAACTCTTCCTGAAATTATCTCGTATATTCTTTCGAACGAGGCTGCAATTTATGCCTGCGAGCAGATGGCAATCTCTGCTATCAAGCTTGATTACACTTACGATGAGCTTGTGGCAATTGTCACTGATTCAACTCCTGATGAGATGAAGGGAAGTCCTCTTTATTATGATTTTAACGGCGATGGTTATAACGAGCTTATCGCTGAGTTTGGATATTATTCAAACAATATGTGGAACAGATACCTCGTTTACTGTAATGGACGTAATATGTACCGTTTTGCTGACAGAGCAATGGATACACTTTATTCAACTAATCTTATTCCGATGACTAATTCAGATGGAGTTGCACTTGGTGTAAGTTCAGACTGGAACTCTTCTGCATTTGGTGGTGCTTATTACACATCTGAGATTTACAAGGTAACTCCAATTGGAGCTTTCCCATTATTCATGGGTGATTTCTGCTCAATTCACAGCCCATCAACTAATACTATCGGTATCACATACCATGATTCCGTAAAATATGTAATCGGTTCAGGTGCAAATTCAGAGGGAATGCTCCGCTACCAGAACGGTGCTTATTATCCTGATAATGTGGAGACTTCACTTTCGGGATTTGTATATGAGAATCTTGCGATTAATACTTTCTTCCATGAGTTTGTTCAGCTTCCAAGTGAGTATTCATCAGCATCTTCTACAACAGCATCTTCAGTTCTTCCAATCGAAAGAATTGACCGTAACAGTAATGGACGTCCTGAGTATCGTATTGGTGATCTTGTTATTTCTGACCAGTTCAATCTCTACTATACAGAGACATGTTACTATTACGAGCGTTATTACTATATTGATAACAACAGCAGCATTCTTCACCAGATTTATCAGAGCCAGTATGGCCTTATCAGTGGAGAGGTTATCAATGACATTTATGCTGATTATGTAGAGACTCCTGAAGACGCATATTTCTACTCACAGTATTTCGATGATTTCTATGTTTATCAGATTAATAACCGTTCTTGTACTTATTCTGAGTTTATCTCATGGCAGAATAGCCTTATATCTCTTAATGCCGGTTCTTATACAACTTCAGGATGGCATGACGGAATCTGTCCTCTTCTTTGCTATTCAACTGATGAAGTTAAGGCTGAGTTCTTAAATAATCCGGGCTGCTCAGTCGAGTCATCTGCTGATACAAATGGAGACGGTTTAACAGATTATGTAATTTCCGTTTCACTTAGCAATTTTAACTATAATTTTGTTGATACTGATCCATCAGCAAATGCTTTTACTGGAAGCTACAGAGTAAACATTACTTCTGCGCCTAACGGCTGTTTTGTGGTTTTTAATTAACTTTCTGATAATTCCGAAGGCAAATGTAAAGAAATTTTTAAGAAATACCTTCTTTGGTTTCAAGCCCCCCTTGCTTAGTTGTAAAATTACAGCATAAAAATTCTTAAAGGGGGATATTATGAAGAATTTTAAATTTGTAAGTGCTCTTCTTGCATCTTTATTTATCGCTTCTTCAATTGCTGCAGCAGTTCCAGCTAATGTTGTTTTCGCTGATGAAGCTGATGCTGATGCTGATGCAGTAGTTGAAACTACAGTTGATGAAGAAGTTGCGGAAGAAGACGAGACAGAAGCTGTTCCTGAAGAAGTTGAGACTGTTGATGAAGAAATCGCAGAAGAAATTTTTGAAGTTGAAGCTGAAGAGTATGAAGCTCCAGCAATGGCGAAGACTCAGGTTGAGATGTTCGTTGACAGAGTTTATCAGGTAACACTTGGACGTGGCGCTGATCAGGGTGGTCTTGCATATTGGTCAGGTGAACTTACATCTAAGAGAGCTACAGGTATTTCAATTGTTTATAGCTTCTTTGTAAGTGATGAGTTCGTAAATAAGAGATATGACAACCGTCAGTATGTTGAGTGTCTCTATCAGGCATTCTTTGGACGTGCATCTGATGCATCAGGTATGAACTACTGGCTTGGTAAGTTTAATGCTGGTGCAACACGCGATCAGATTTTCTCAGGTTTTGCTAATTCAGATGAGTTCTTTAATCTTTGTAATTCATATGGAATTGTTTCTGGGTCTTATATGCCAGGTAAGCCTGTTCAGCAGGTTGCTCAGACAAACCTCTTTGTAAACAGACTTTATACAACAATTCTTGGCCGTGGATGCGACAGATCAGGTCTTGAGTACTGGACAGCAGCTCTTGTAAACAGACAGCTTGACGGTGCTTCTGTATCTTATAACATTATTTTCTCTGATGAATATCGTAATAAGAATAAGTCTAATACAGCTTATATTCAGGATCTTTACCTTGCAATTATGGGTAGAGGCGCTGACAACGGCGGACTTAACTACTGGAACAGCTGGCTTAACGAAGCTGCCGCTGATGTCGATGTATTTAACGGATTTATTGTATCTGATGAGTTTACATCTATCTGTGCTCAGTATGGAATCAGCCGTGGTAACGCACTTGATAAGTTCGCATTAAACAGAATTATGGCTCGTGCTAATCATGAGGCACCACAGTGGCTTTATTGTGTTAACTATGGAAGCACTAATTTTACTGATCGTGTCAGATTCTCAGTATTTGGTGAGTTCTATGGTAGCTTTACAGTAATTTATTATCGTGATGGAAATCTTCTTGCTGAACCATACACTTATAATGCAAGGCACTATTCAGATTCTTATGGTTATGTAGATTTTGATGATGCTTATGTTGCATGGGGACTTCTTCCTGCTGGAACATATTCAGCATATATCTATAGTTCATTAGGTTATGTACTTGATCGTAGTATTGTAACTGTTACAAAGAATTATGATTTGATTGAGAATGGTGAGTCTGCTTTCTTCAACTGGGATTATCAGATTACATGGTCACATACATGGTTTGATATGTGGGATGGTTGTGGAACTCATGGAAATCATGGATATCTTACAGATGGTATATATGGTTCTACATGTAACAGAATGTCAGCAGTAATTGGTGTTGAAGAGGATTGTGGTTCAGTCAGATATACATGGCTTTATTCCGCAAATGGTACCTGGGCAGGTGCTCGTTCTGTATCAAGTGGTACAGCAACAGTTCAGCGTGGTTATGATAATGGCTACTTCTATTATTATGAGATGCCATACAGCTCACAGGCTACTAATATTCCAAGAGGAGCATACTGGTGTCTTATTACAGCAACAAATGGTGAATATATTGGAATAATCCGCTGCTATCACTGCTAATTCTTCTTTTTAGTTGAATAACGATTAGACTGCTTCGAAACTTAACTGTTTTGAAGCAGTTTTTTTGTCTAAATAGTGGCTTTCGCTTAATGCTGATACCTAGTAAAATGCTATACGGGTGGATGAATTAAGAGGGGTATAAGACTAATATGAAGAAGACGGTAACGACTTTATTAGCAATTCTTACATTGTGTACTGTTATGCTTTTGCCTTCAAAGAGTGTAAATGCTGCAAGTGGAGCTTATCCATTTGTGTCTCAGCTTTATAAGATTTGTATGGGAAGAGCTGGAAGCACCGATGAGATTCGTTATTGGGCAAATGAACTTTCAGATAAGAAGACGACAGCATGTACTGTAGTTTACGATTTTGTCTTTAGTGATGAATTCCAAAGTAAAAATATGTCAAATGAAGAGTATGTGACATGCATGTACCAGCTTTTTATGAGACGTGAGCCTGCTTCTGCAGAGATAAATTACTGGGCTTCATGCATGGATAACGGCATGGATAGAGAGCAGGTTTTTGCTGGTTTTGCTAATTCTCCTGAGTTTAACAGTTGCTGTGAAGAGAACAGTATCTCTACAGGTGTTTATATCAGCGGTTATGACAGAAGCCAGGTTTTGAAGGTTAATCTCTTTATGGACAGACTATACGAGAGAATCATGGGAAGACGCTGCGATACTGACGGTATGATTTTCTGGACAAAATCACTTATTAACAAGGAAGTATCTGGTAAAGATGTTGTTACCCTGTTTGTTAATGCACCTGAGTTTATATCTTTGGGTACAACTAATGAGAATTATGTAAGTAGAATTTACAGAGTAATGCTTGACCGAACAGCATATTCAAATGAGATAAGTTACTGGGCGGATGCTATTTCAAACGGCGGAAGCAGAGATGATGTTATCCAGGGATTTGCTGCTTCTCCGGAATTTTTTGCACTTTGCTTAAATAGCGGAATTGATAATGGTGCACTTGTAACTGGATGGGTAATGCTTGATCAGAATTATTATTTTGTTGACAGCATGATTTATACAGGATGGCTTGATCAGGATAATAAGCGATATTATATAGATAATGGTCTTATGGTTACTTCTTGGTATAAGCTTGAGGATAACTGGTACTATTTTGATAGTAATGGTGTTATGCAGACTGGTATGTGGGTTATACGTGGTGTACGTTACTATTTCTTTGATAATGGTGTAATGGCAACAGGCTGGCAGGAGGTTAATGATCACTGGTATTACTTTAAAGATGATGGTGCCGCAATTACTGGTGAATGGTTTAAGTATAACGGTGACTGGTATTATTTTGACGGTGCTGGATTAATGCGCACTGGTTTTACAAGAATAGACGGTGTTACTTACTATTTTACAGAGACTGGTGTTATGGTTACTGGATGGTATAACCATAATGGTTACTGGCGTTATTTTGATCCATCTGGTGGTGAGTATATTTCAAGATGGCTGAATGAAGATGGTTATTGGTACTATTTTGATCCATCTGGAATTATGGTCACAGGTCATTACATGATTGGTGAGCAGGAATATCTATTTGATAACAGCGGTCATATGGTTACTGGCTGGGTTAAGTCAGAAGGACATCTTTGGTACTACACAGAAAATGGCCGTGATTACAGTAGAACCGGTTTCCAGTTAATCGATGGTCACTGGTACTATATCTATGATTTTGGAAATGACTACGGTGTTTACGTTCATAGTGATTACGCTGGATATGAAGGAAAAAGATACTACTTCAACGAAGATGGTACGATGTATACTGGCTGGCGTTTAGCTGAGTATGAGAACTATATTACTGGAGATATTTATTATGATCTTGAGTATTTCCATGATGATGGTGCCATGGCTACTAATGAATGGTTAACTTATAACGGTGGTACAGTATATATTGATGCATCTGGAAGTGCTGCAATTGGAAGGCGTACTATCGGAGATAATGAATACTATTTTGATGATGATTATCATCTTGTAAGAAATCAGGATGTACTTTTTGCTGGTGATGCATGGCATGTTGGTTCTGAAGCAACTGAGACAACACATACTCATTATCATGTTTATCATGCTGATGCTAATGGTGTTTTGACTTATGTAAGAACTGACTGTTCGCTAGCCGCTTAAGATTATTGGTTATTAATAATTGGTGATTGAATTGCCCTGGGAGTGCTTTGATGCTTCTGGGGCTTTTTGTTAGCGGATTGGTTAGTGGCGTGAAATCTGCTAACGGATTCACTAACATATCGCTGATTTGTGGGTGTTTGTTACTAGATTAGTTAGTGGCGCAAAATCTGCTAACGGATTCACTAACAATGAATTTTTTTCTGCAAATTAGAAAATTCCTCAGACAGGCAAACCGCCGGTACGCTCAGATTTTGCTATCGAAATAGCAATATTTGTATAGTGCAAATGACGAAAAAGCCCATAAACACTGAAAATACCCACCCTTGTTGTTGACATAAGTTGCTATGTGCAATACTGTTATCATGAATAGAAAGATTCTTTAACATTTGAAAGGTCGATAAGGGTGGAAAAATGAAGAAAGCAATAACAACGATACTTGCGATTCTTACATTGGTTACTGTAGTTGTTTTGCCAACAAGTAAAGCGAATGCGGCTTCTGCTGGTGCAAGTAATTTTGTAACTCAGCTTTATAGAATTTGTATGGATAGAAATCCTGGTGCTTCTGAGGTTACTTACTGGGCAGATAAACTTGATCAGGATGAGTCTACTGCTTGTACAGTTGCGTATGACTTTGTCTTTAGTGATGAGTTCCAGAGAAGGAATATGTCAAATAGCGAGTATGTTTCCTGCATGTATCAGCTCTTTATGAGACGTGAGGCTTCTTCAGCTGAGATTAGTTACTGGGTTGGAGCAATGGCTAACGGAATGAGCAGAGAAGAACTTTTTGCTGGTTTTGCTAATTCTCCTGAATTTGATAACTGCTGTGATACGAACCACATTATTACTGGTATTTATATCAGTGGTTATGATAGAACTCAGGTTTTGAAGGTCAATCTTTTTGTTAACAGACTCTATGACATTATTATGGGCAGACGCTGCGATACAGCAGGTATGATTTACTGGACAAAGACTCTTCTTAATAAGGAAATTACAGGTAAGGATATTGTTACTTCATTTATCAATTCAGATGAGTTTGTTGCGATGAATGTAAATAATGATGCTTTCGTTACAAGAATATATGCGGTAATGCTTAATAGAACTCCTGCAGCTGAGGAGACTAACTACTGGTCTGGTGCTCTTTCTGGTGGTGGAGCTCGTAATGATCTTGTTCATGGCTTTGCAGCTTCTCCTGAGTTTTTTGCTCTCTGCATAACAAGTGGTATCGATAACGGTGCACTTGTTACTGGATGGGTAAATCTTGATCAGCCTTACTACTATAAGAATAGTGTCAGATATACTGGCTGGCTTAAGGAGAACAATAACTGGTATTACATCAATGAAGGTCTTAAGAAGACCGGATGGCAGGAGTACAGAAATAACTGGTATTACCTTGATACTGATGGCGTAATGGTTACTGGTCTTAAGAGAATTAGTGGTTCATATTATTATTTTGACAGCGAAGGAGTAATGGTTACTGGCTGGCAGAAGATTAATGGTAAGTGGCACTACTTTGATGAACTCGGAAAGATGATTGTTAATGGCTGGGTTTCTTATGAGGATAACTGGTACTACTTTGACGGCGATGGAGTGATGGTTGCTGGAACTCGTCGTTATATTAATGGTAATGATTACCTGTTCAGAGATAACGGTATTATGGTAACAGGCTGGTACAAAATTGGAGATGACTGGCACTACTTTGGCGACAATGGTATTGAGTATAAGGATAAGTGGCTTTCAGATAATAATCACTGGTATTACTTTAATTATTATGGAAATATGGTAACTGGCTTAAGAACAATTAGTAATGTTGAGTACTATTTTGCAGCTAATGGTCAGATGCAGACAGGATGGGTTAATACAGATAACAAGTGGCTTTATTTTACAAATAATGGCCGTGATACAAGTAGAACTGGTTTCCAGAATATAAACGGTAATTATTATTATATTAACCGCAGTGATGGATCTTATTTCATTAATGCCAGAACCCAGATTGACGGTGAGTATTATCAATTTGGAGAAAATGGTGTAATGGTGACTGGCTGGTATGTTAGTCATTATGAATATAATGGTGATGAATATAGTGCGCTTTACTGCTTCGCTTCTAATGGTGTTGCCTATAGAAGTATTTGGCTTGACTATAATGGGCAGACTGTTTATATGGATGAGTATGGATCTGCTGTAACAGGACTTCGACGTATTGACGGAAATTTGTATTATTTTAAGTCTGACTGGACACTTGCCAGAAATGAAAATGTTTATGTTCCTGGAAGACACAGCGTTTTCGGCGGCCCAATGCACGATTACAATCAGATTTACTATGCCGCTTCTAATGGCGTATGTACTTTTGTTGGAAATGACTGTGGTCATTAATTTATTAATTAAGAGGTTAAGATGAAGAAATATATATCGGCATTTTTGGCTGCTTTAGTTTTCCTTACAGTATGGATTATTCCAGGAAATAATGTAAATGCGGCAGAGTATAATTCAAGTGATTTTGTAAGACAACTTTATTCTATTTGCCTTGACAGAAGAGCAAGTAATTTTGAAGTTGAGTATTGGGCAAAGCAACTTGATAATCACGAGATTACTGCAAGTTCAGTAGCGTGTGATTTTGTCTTTAGCGATGAGTTCCAGTCAAAAAACTACACTAATGCTGATTACGTTACATGCATGTATAAACTCTTTTTAAGACGTGATCCTGATTCAAATGGTCTTAATTACTGGGTAACAAAAATGAATCAGGGTGCAAGCAGAGAAGGTGTATTTGCTGGCTTTGCAAATTCTCAGGAGTTTGATGGCTGCTGTGTTAACGAGAATATCGTAACAGGCGTTTATATCAGTGGATATGCAAGAGACCAAGTCGTTAAAATAAATCTCTTTCTCACAAGACTTTACGACACAATTCTTGACAGACACTGCGATATTGATGGAATGATTTACTGGACAAGACTTCTTTACAATAAGCAGATGTCTGGAAGAGAGATGGTTTCGTCTTTTGTTGCTTCGCCTGAATATGTTGGAAGACATCCAAGTACTAGTTCTTTTGTTATTGCAATGTATGAAGTTATGCTTAACAGATTTCCAAGTAATGACGAGTTGTCTTATTGGCTATCTCAATCTAACGTAAGTGCAACAAGAGATACGATTATTTTTGATTTTGCAAGATCTCCAGAATTTTATCTTCTTTGCCTTAATAGTAATATCGACAGTGGTGCCCCTGTTACTGGATGGGTAAATCTTGATAAGCCTTATTACTATAAGGATGGACAGCTTTATACTGGCTGGCTTAAGGAAAACGATAACTGGTACTACATAAGTGGTGGTCTTAGAAAGACTGGTTGGGTTGAGGTTAATAGTAAATGGTATTACCTTAACGACAGTGGTGTTATGCAGACTGGATTTGTTAACTATAACAGTAACACGTACTATTTCTGTAATGACGGCTACATGCTTACAGGCTGGCAGGAAATTAATTATAACTGGTATTACTTTAATGATACTGGTGCCATGAAGACAGGATGGTTCCAGTATAACAACCACTGGTACTATTTTGAATCTAACGGAAAGATGGTTACTGGTCGTAGAGATATTAATAACACAGCTTATTTTTTCAGAGATAATGGTCAGATGGCAGTTGGCTGGTATGAGTACAGTCATTCATGGTATTACATGAATGACGATGGAATAAGAGTTGCCGGCTGGCAGCAGATAGGTGGCAGCTGGTATTACTTTGATACAACTGATTACCATATGGTAACGGGTCTTCAGACTATTGATAACAAAGTTTACTTTTTCGATGATAATGGAAAGATGCTTTCTGGTGCATGGAAATATATTGACCGTACATGGTATTACTTTGGCGCTAACGGCAATCGCGAGATAAAGACTGGCTGGCAGAAGATTGATGGTTACTGGTATTACTTCAATCAGAATGGTAATCCTTATTATGAATTGCATAATATAGACGGACACTATTACTATTTCGAGCATTATACAGGTAGGATGCTTACAGGCTTTGTAGAAAATGTTGGTTATTTCCAGGCAAACGGGCAGGCTTATCAGGGCTGGCTTAGTTATGGAGGAGAGACTTACTACTGTCTTGAGTCAGGTGCATTCGCACTATGGAGATGTACTATTGATGGAAATAGTTACTATTTCTTTGGTGATGGAACGCTTGCAAGAAGTCAGCATGTTTATCATGAATGTACACGTTCAGAAAATGGTGGTCCATGGATTAATGGAAGAAATCATTACTACTGCGACGCTGATGGTATCTGTACATTTATTGAGTTTATTCCAGATTAATAGCGAGGGGCCCTCGACTGTAAGTGAATCTGTTAGTGGAGCTTCGGGTCACTAACCAATTTGCTAACAAATAACCGTTTTAGGGTTGTTTGTTAGTGAATCTGTTAGCGGAGAAAAATCTACTAACTAATCCGCTAACAAAACTGTGTTTTAATCTCATATGTTAGTGAATCTGTTAGTGCAGCTTCGGGTCACTAACCAGTTTGCTAACAAATAGCCGTTTTGGGGTTGTTTGTTAGTGAATCTGTTAGTGGAGAAAAATCTACTAACCAATCCGCTAACAAAACTGTGTTTTAATCTCATATGTTAGTGAATCTGTTAGTGCGGCTTCGACCCGCTAAACAATCTGCTAACAAAACAGAGGCTGTATCTTAGGGCAAAACCTATTTGATACAGCCTCTATAATTTGTCTGTAAATTAATAGCCTTAATTCATATAACCGCAGCTTTGTCTCTCTGGAGCTTCCTTGCCTGAGATATATCCAGCACGGAACCTCATATTAATATCCTTAAGTTCCATCTTGCCATCGATATAATCCTGATACATCTCTGCAAGTCCCGGAGCACATCCGTCACATGCGGCACCAAGTGAACCAATTGAATCGTTAACAATCTGCTCTCTTTCTTCTCTTGTAGTATCAGCGATAAGTAATGACTTCATTTGAACACCTTCTTTTGAAATTTTGATTCATTATACCAAATTCTCGTTAAAAGAAGTGAGAAGACTTGCTTCAAGTTTTACGCCAAGCTTCTCGAAAGTCTTATCAAGCGCTTCAAAAACATCGCGCATATTTTCTACTGTACAGTTAGAACCCATATGGCCAAGACGGATAATCTTACCTGCAAATACATCGAAAGAACCTGCGATTAAGATGTTATGGTCTTCCTTCATTGTAGTAAGAATAGCTTCAGCTGAAGTTTCTTCTGGCACTTCAAAAACAGTTACTGTATTTGAAAAGCCGCTTCTTGCATAAAGCTTAAGTCCAGATTTTGAAACAGCGTTACGTGATGCTGCTGCAACTTTGGCATGTCTATCATAAATATCAGGGTCATTCCCAATATTATCGATTGCTACCTTAAGTCCGTTAATGTCACTAATTGGCATTGTGTAAGGGAACCACTTTTCTTCGTAGTAGTTGAAGAACACTTTAAGGTTGGCATAAAAAGACCTAATAGGTGACTTACGGTTATTAATAGCATCTCTGGCGTCGCTACTAATTACATTAATTGTAAGCCCTGGAGGCGCTGAGATAACCTTCTGTGATCCACCACACAAAATATCAACATAAGTAATATCAAGCTTCTCACCAAACATAGTTGAAACAGCATCAACGACAGTTAAAATTCCGTGGGATTTAAGAAGCTTTGTAATCTCATAAACGTCATTAAGCATTCCGCTTGGCGTGTCTCCGTGAACTACTGTTGCATACTTAAAGTCATCGTTCTTATTTAAGTATTCCTCAAGATCTTTAACGGAAATCTCTTCACGGTAGTCGCCAGTAAAGAGGGTAGGGATACCGCCATACATAGTAACAAAATCCTGAAAACCTCTTCCAAAAACACCATTATCTATTACAAGAACCTTGTCGCCTTCTTCTGTAAGAGAAGCGCATGCTGCCTCAAGGCCGAGAATTCCTTCTCCACCAAGAATTAAAGTTTCGTTGGAAGTATTAAGAAGGGAACTTATCTTAAGGCAAAGCTTCTTATAATCCTCTACGAAAGCAATATCCAGATCTGGATTTGTACATGGAATGCTTCGCGCATTCAAAACATCAGGAAGGACCTGAGTTGGTCCCGGAGTCATAATCTTATACATTTTTAATACCTGCCTTTTTTGAAGCTATCTCAAGTGGCTTTATTACTATAAGAACGATAACAGCAGCTGTAACAACCTGAATGATATTACCCGGAATTGAAGCAAACGGAACAATGAAGTTACCGTACAAAATCACTTCAGCAAAGTAATACCCAACAATCTTAATTAATGTTGCAACAATAAATGCAAGAACATATCTTACAATCGTTTTTTTCTTCTCTGTTATAAGTCCAGTTGTAAATCCCATAAGACCTACGATAACAAGAGTAAAAGGTGCCCAGCTTACCCATCCAGAAAGAAGGTCAAATAACCCCATTCCGATTCCACCGGCTATTGCTCCAGACTTTTTGCCGAGAAGAATTGCACAGATAAAAAGCGGAACATTGCCAAGGTGGATAAGACCACCATTTCCTCCGATTGGAAGCTTAATATTGATAAACGCTGTAAACACATACGTTAATGCAATAAAAAGCGCCGTTAATGCCATAGTCCTAATGGACTCTACGTTGCTTTTTGAATTACTCATTTTTCTTACCTATCCTTTGAAATCCTTTTGAAGTTTATAATGTATCTGACCATTTGTTTAGCCTCAATTTGAAACAAAAGTTTATGGTCAGATTTTTGCAAAATGTAAACAATACATAAATAACTAACTTATCTATAGTTGCAAAAAACTAATTAGAGTAAGATTCATGTAGGAAATAAATAAGGGAGGCTTTTTATGGCTACATATCACGTTAACGCTAATTTGGGTAAGGACTATTACGAGGGTTCAATTAATGAACCATTCAAGACTATTTCGAAGGCTGCATATATTGCAATGCCAGGTGACACAGTTGTTGTACACGAAGGTACATATCGTGAGTGGGTAAGTCCGGAAAATGCTGGTATTAACGATAAGACAAGAATTACTTATATCGCAGCAGAAGGCGAGAAGCCTGTAATTAAAGGTTCAGAGAGAATTACTTCTTGGGAGAACGTTGAAGGAAACGTATGGAAGGTAGTTCTTCCTAATTCTTATTTCGGTGATTTTAATCCTTATGAGAGAAAGCTCGAGGGTGACTGGTTTATCTACCCTGATGCTACAAAGGAGCCACATGAGGAGAACGGTGTTCTTGTAGATTTTGATCTTCACCTTGGTGACGTTTATATGAACGGCAAGTCTTTCTATGAGGCTGGAAGATACGAAGATTTAAGAGAGCCAATAAGAAGAGAGACAGGTGTTGCTCCACCTTGGACAAATAAGCCTGAGCCACTTTTGCATCCTGAAGATTCAGTTTATCAGTGGTTCGCTGAACTTGATTATGAGAAGGAAGAAACTACTATTTATGCAAACTTTCAGGGAGCAGATCCTAACGAGGAGTTAACTGAGATTAATGTAAGAAGAAGCTGCTTCTTCCCAAAGAGAACTGGCAGAAACTATATCACTGTAAGTGGATTCGAGATGTGTCAGGCAGCATGCCCATGGACACCTCCAACAGCAGATCAGCCAGGTCTTCTTGGCGCTAACTGGAGTAAGGGCTGGATTATTGAGAATAACCATATCCACGATGCAAAGTGTAGTGCCATTTCGATTGGTAAGGAAGAGTCAACAGGACACAATATGTGTACAAGAACTCAGCGTAAGCCTGGCTACCAGTATCAGATGGAGGCAGTATTCAGAGCACAGCGTCAGGGATGGAGCAGAGAGACAATTGGTTCACATATTATCCGTAATAACGTGATTCATGACTGTGGTCAGAACGGTGTTGTAGGTCATATGGGATGTATCTTCAGTACTATCGAGAATAACCTTATTTATAACATCGCAGTAAAGCATGAGTTCTTTGGCTACGAGATTGCAGGTATCAAACTTCACGCTGCAATCGATGTTGAGATTAAGAATAATAATATTCATAACAGCGCCCTTGGTATCTGGCTTGACTGGCAGGCACAGGGTGCTCATATCCATAAGAATCTTCTTTATGGTAACGACAGAGACCTCATGATTGAGGTAACTCATGGACCTTACCTTGTTGAGAATAATATCTTTGGCTCTGAGTACAATTTCGATAATGTTGCGCAGGGTGGAGCTTATATTAATAACTTCTGCGGTGGCATTATGCGTCGCATTGACTGCCGTGACAGATCTACACCTTACCACTTCCCACATAGTGCTGAAGTAGCAGGATGTACTATCGTTTATGGCGGTGACGATCGTCTTTATAACAATATTTTCCTTGGAGGATCTTCCGCTGTTGCTGATGACTGTAGCTGCGGTACAGCAGGATACGATGGACATCCACTTGGCTGGGATGAGTACGCAACTTTAATTAAGGAAGGTGGCAACAGCGACCACGAGAAGTTCCAGGCAACACCTCAGGCTGTTTACATTGATGCCAATGCTTACCTTAACGATGCACCTGCTTATAAGAAGGAAGTAAATAATTTTGTAAGTAAGGAGAACCCTTGTTTTGCCATCGTCGAAAGAGATGACGGCACTTATTTTGAACTGACTGTTGATAGCGATATGCTTAAGGTACCAACAAAAATCTGGGGAACTTCTACTTTGGGTGCACCACGTCTTACTGAAGGCCTTTATGAAGATAAGAATTGTGCCCCTTATAATCTTAACGAAGACTTCTTTGGTAACATGAGAGAAGAGAATTCTCCTGTTGGACCATTTGTTAATCTTAAAGAAGGAAGGAACGTAATTAAGGTATGGACAATTTAAGGGTAGAGACTAAGGCAGCAATTGAAGCTTTGATTGCAATTTTTGATGCAACTTCAGAAGGAAGAAGGGAATCACTTAATGTATATGGTATTGAGTTTGATCCTGTGAAGTTTTTCTTTACTTCATTTCTCTGTTATCTTTCAATCGTTGATGGAACTGTATCCTGGGATGAGTGCGAAGTTATTGAATACTATCTCGATATAAGTTTTGCACCTGAAGAACTTGCTTCTTTCGTTGGAAGTTTTGGTATTGCGACAAAGTTCCCTTCAAAGGTTCCAAACATTCTGGACAGATTTATTGAGGCTGATAACGAGCTTTACGAAGCAGGCGAGAAGGTAGATACATATTCTTCTGAGTTGTTATCTACTGTTTGTAAGATGCTTGCTATTGATTTAATTACTTCAGATGGCGAAGCAGAAAATATCGAAAGTTCAAAGAGCCATGAATACTTAACCATGATTGATACTTATATTTATGAGCATCTTGCTGCAAGAAAGTTTTTTAAATAATACTGATAATTTTGCTTTTTAGTTTGGCAGAATCCATATGTTTCATGTTATTATCTTCTCTGTATGGCTACGTAAAGTAGCCAAGTGGAGGAGATAATTTTAATGAACAGAATTTTGAAAATGTGTGCAGCATTTTTATCTATGTTCATAATTGCGGGAATGATTCCATTTATCGTTCCTTCTGAAACTGTTGCAGCAGCTGATGTTCCGCTTACAGTATTCAGAGATACAGTTCTTAAGAACTATGTATCTACGCATTATGATAAGGATAAGAATGGTTCTTTGTCAGCAGAAGAGATTGCAAATGCCAAAGTTCTTGACTTGCCTAGTGCAGGTGTAATCAGAACTCAGGGTATTTATTATCTTACAGCTCTCGAGTACATCAATTTGTCAGGAAATGGCAGCATTCGTGTTCCAGATTCAGGTGCTAATCCTGGTCTTCTCGATTGTACTTATTTCCCAAATCTTGTTTACCTCAATTTGTCAGGTACTCTTGAGTGGCGTTTGAATCTTACTAAGTGCCCAAATATCAGATATCTTTATTTGTCTGATTATTCACCAAGTTTTGTAGACGATTCAATTAAGAACTGTGGATATCTCAGTTTGCTTGTTTATACAGTAAATGCAGATCTTGATAAGACTCACTGCAGACTTGAGAGCACAGCATCTTATAAGAGATATTATTACACTAACGATAATGGTGATGTTCTCATTGAGATGATTACAGGATCTTTTATCTTTGCTAATTACAGATATACTGATTTTCCAGAGTTACCAGATCCATATGAGAGACCAACAGAGGACGGTGAGGGAACTACAGTTCTTCCTACAGTAACTGCAACTCCTACTCCTACAAATACTCCAACAGCTACACCTACATCTGTTGCTACAGCAACTCCAACAGCAACAGCAACTCCAAGTGCTACTGCTGTACCAACTGTTGTTGAAGTAATTACGGATACACCAGTTCCAACAGCTACAGTAACAGTTACAGCTACTCCAACGGCTACAAGTACACCAAAGCCAACAGCTACAGCTACTCCAACGGCTACAAGTACTCCTAAGCCTACAGCTACAAGTACACCACGCCCAACAGCGACGAATACTCCAAAGCCTACGGCTACAAGTACACCTCGCCCAACAGCGACAAATACTCCAAAGCCTACGGCTACAAGTACACCTCGCCCAACAGCGACGAATACTCCAAAGCCAACAGCTACAAGTACTCCACGCCCAACAGCGACGAATACTCCAAAGCCAACAGCTACAAGTACACCTCGTCCAACAGCGACGAATACACCAAAGCCAACGGCTACAAGCACACCTAACCCTACAGCGACGAATACTCCAAAGCCTACAGCTACAAGTACACCTCGCCCAACAGCGACGAATACTCCACGTGCTACAGCTACACCTACAGTAAGACCTACAGTTACAACAAGACCAACTGTAACTCCTACTACTAGACCAACAGCTACAAGTACTCCAAAGCCAACAGCTACAAGTACTCCAAAGCCTACAGCTACAAGTACTCCAAAGCCTACAGTTACAAGTACACCTAAGCCAACGGCAACAAGTACTCCAAAGCCAACAGCAACAAATACACCTCGTGCTACGGCTACACCAACAGTAAGACCTACAGTTACAACTAGACCAACTGTAACTCCTACTACCAGACCAACGGCTACAAGTACTCCACGCCCAACAGCTACAAATACACCAAAGCCAACGGCAACAAATACACCAAAGCCAACAGCTACTAATACTCCAACTCCAACACTTTCTGGATCTTTGACAGTTCGTGCTGATTTCTGGGGAAATAGTGGAAATATGTACTTGAGAAATGCAGATTTGCCATATGATTCTGAAGTAACTGTTGTTCTTGAAGTTATCGGAACTCAGGTGGCTGCTACAGTTTGGGATAGTAATTCCATGAGTGCAACTGTAGAAGGAAACTTGATTACTATTACAGTTAAGAATCCTTCAAGAATTGTTGATGTTGATGGACTTGGTTTTGCTATCAGTTCACAGGGAATTACTTCTGTAAGAGTAGTATCTGCTACACAGGGAGATGTTGTTCTTGATTTTGAAACTGAGATTAGTGGTACAACGATCGTTACAAACACACCAACACCTACTAATACTCCAACACCAACAGCAACAGCTACACCTACAGCAACAGCTACACCTACAGCGACTGCTACACCAACAGCAACTGCAACTCCAACAGTTGCACCTACTGTAACTGATACACCAATTCCAACTGTTCCTACAGTAGAGCCAACAGTTGTTCCTACAGTTACACCTGATGCTGGCGTTCGCGGATTTGTTGAGAGAATCTATAATGAGTGTCTTAATAGAGATGCATATGACATTGAAACTGACTATTGGGTAGGAGTTCTTCAGAATGGAACAAGTGGTGCTGCAGTAGCACACGACTTCTTCTTTAGTCCAGAGTTTACAGAATCCAATGTGTCAAACGCTGATTATGTAACACGACTTTATAAGACATTTATGAATAGAACTCCATATGATGTTGAACTTGATTACTGGGTAGACTGTTTGAACAGAATCTCTAGAGAGGAATTGTTTAACAACTTTGTTAACTCACCAGAGTGGGTATCTATCTGTGATGAGTACGGTATTAAGTCTGGTTCAATTCTTCCAATCAGAGAGTTTGTAGCAAGACTCTATACAGAATGTCTTGGTCGTGAAGCTTATGATGTTGAACTTGATTACTGGGTACCACTTCTTGTAAATGGACAGATTTCTGGTTCTGAGATTGCAAGACAGTTCGTTTACAGCCCTGAGTTCATTTCATCAACTCAGGATACAACTGAATATCTGAGTCGTTTGTACACAACATTCTTCGGAAGAGAGGCTGATGAAGGCGGACTTCAGTACTGGATTGGTGTTATGAATTCTGGAGTAAGCCGCGATGATGTATTTACAACATTCGCTTATTCTGTAGAGTTCAGATCAATTTGTGATTATTACGGAATTGTTCTTTAATTAACACGTTAAATCAGAAAAGTGACTCCGATTGGAATTTAGTTTCCAGTCGGAGTTTTTTCTTGTTCACAAAGGGGGAGATGCTTTTTTATCTATTGAATTAGAATTGCACGCCTAACTGTCTTGTAATGCAAAAAATATTCGTGTAGTATTTTCGAGAAGATTCAGTAAATCTTCGTGTTAAGAGGAGAAGTTTTTATGAAGAGATTTGTTAAGCTTTTTGCAGCTTTGCTTTCGGCTGCAACTATTTTTTGTGCGATGCCTTCAGTACCAGCGATGGCCGCTACACTTGACCTTACAAATGGCGTTAAGGATTCAAGTTTGAGAAGCACTCTTAGTGCATACGATACCAACAGAAACGGTTATCTTGAGGACAGTGAGATTGCTAATATCAAGAATCTTACGCTTTCGGGTGTGTCAAAACTTAAGGGAATTGAGTATCTGACTGCTCTTGAGTATCTTGATATTTCAGGATGTCCACAGACAGTTACTGGACCATCAAGTTACGATGGAAGCATTCTTAATCTGGGTGCCTATCCAAATCTTGTTTCTATTAAGCTTAATACGAGAGAGTGGCAGCTTAATCTTTCAAATAACGAGCAGCTCAGATTTATTTACTCTCCAACTAATATTAATTTTACAAACGATAATGTTAATAATGCAGGATATATTAGTGCTTTGATTAAGGCATATGCTGACAGAAATCCAAACGCACACTTTGAGACTGCAAATGCTTCAAGAAAGAGATGGTACTATACTGATCCTACAAATGGTCAGGTAATTATTGATCTTGATATTGGTAGCTATACTCCTGCATTTACAGGAAGAACAAGCAATTTCCCTTCTATTCCTGGATTTACAGGTGGTTCTGTTCCTAGTACTCCAACTAACACACAGCGCCCAACAGCAACTAATACTCCAAGGCCTACAAGTACACCAAAGCCAACGGCAACAAATACGCCAAGGCCAACGGTAACAAATACGCCAAGGCCAACGGCAACAAATACGCCAAGGCCTACTGCTACACCTAAGCCAACAGCTACAAATACACCTAAGCCAACGGCAACAAATACTCCCAAGCCTACTGCTACAACAAAGCCTACGGCTACATCTAAGCCAACTGCGACTAATACTCCAACACCAACAACTGTTGCTGGTTCAAGTGTTCAGATTGCAGGTGATTTCTGGGGTAGTAGCGGAAATATGTATCTTCGAAATGCAGTTTTGCCAAATAACAACGATGTAGTAGTTGTTTTGGAAATTTCTGGAAGTAATTTAAGTGCAACTGTCTGGGATGCTTCCAACATGAGTGTTTCCATCTCTGGAAACAGGGTTACTATTACTGCAAAAGCGGCAAGAATCAAGGATGCTAATGGACTTGGATTTGCGCTTTCGGGAAGCAATATGACATCGATTAAGGTTGTTTCTGCAAAACAGGGTAATACTTCAATCAACTGGAGTACAAGTGTAAATGGACTAAATGTAATTGCTGGAAATACTCCAACTTCAACACCACGTCCTACAAGTACAAATACTCCAACTCCGACAAAGAAGCCAACAAACACACCAACTAATACACCTCGACCTACAAGTACGACAAGGCCAACAGATACACCAAGACCTACTGTTACAGATACACCTGTTCCTACAACATCAACAGGTGTAAGAGGTTTCTGCGAAAGACTTTACACAAAGGCTTTGGGTAGAACTGCTGATCAGGATGGAGTTAACTACTGGGTTCAGTCTTTGCAGAATGGAGCAAGTGGTGCAGCAGCTGCGCACGAGTTCTTCTTTGGACCTGAATTTATTAATGCACGACACTCTGATAAAGAATTTGTATTAAGACTTTATAGGACATTTATGAATAGAGAACCCGCCGATTCTGAGATTAATTACTGGGTAGGCTGCATTGGAAGTTCTTCGAGAGAGACAGTATTCTATGCCTTTGTAAATTCACCTGAATGGGAAGATATCTGTGCAGGTTACGGTATAAAGTCAGGTTCAAATATTCCTATTAAAACTTTTGTAGCAAGACTTTATACGGAATGTCTTGGACGTCAGGCATACGATGTTGAACTTGATTACTGGGTACAGCTTCTTTCAAATGGACAGCTTTCTGGTTCAGAAATCGCAAGACAGTTTGTATACAGTCAGGAGTTTATAAGTGCAACTTCAAATAATACTGAGTACATTAATCGTATGTATAAGACATTCTTCGGAAGAAGTCCTGCAAATAGCGAAAGGAATTACTGGATTAATGCTTTGAATAACGGAGCAAGCCGTGATGATGTATTTAACGGATTCGTTGTTTCTACAGAGTTCATAAGTCTTTGTAATCAGGCAGGAATCAGAGTATAAGTAATAAAAAATCTCGAGTTTTACTCGAGATTTTTTATTTTGGAAACTACAAACCAGTAGTGAAACGTGATACTATTTTCGGGTAGAGTTTTCTTGTTAAGGAGAGAGTTTATGAAGAGGTTTATTAAGGGATGTGCAGCGCTTTTGGCTTCACTTGTAATTTTCAGTGTAGTACCAGCAGCTCCTGCTAATGCGGCAACACTTAATCTATCAACTGGCGTTAAAGATTCAACTTTGAGAAATGTTCTTAAAGGTTATGATTCAAACAATAACGGATCACTTGAAGCTAATGAGATAGCTAATATCAAGAATCTTTCACTTTCGGGTGTATCAAAGCTTAAGGGAATCGAATTTTTGAGTTCTCTTGAGTATCTTGATATTTCAGGATGTCCACAGGATGTTACAGGTCCGTCAAGTTACGATGGAAGTATTCTCGATTTGGGTTCATTTCCAAATCTTGTTTCAATTAAGCTTAATACAAGAGAGTGGCAGCTTAATCTCTCAAATAACGAACAGCTCAGATTTATTTATTCTCCAACCAACATTAATTTTACAAACGATACAGTTAGTAAGGCTGGATATATCAGTGCAGTAGTTAAGGCTGTTGCTGACAGAAATCCTAATGCGCATTTTGCAACAGCAGATGCTTCAAGAAAGAGATGGTACTATACTGATCCTACAAGTGGTCAGATAATTATTGATCTTGATGTAGGAAGCCGTACTCCAGCATTTACAGGAAGAACAAGTAATTTTCCTTCTATTCCTGGATTTACAGGTGGTTCTGCACCAGTTACTCCAACAAATACAGACACACCAACACCTACTCCTACAAATCGTCCAACAGCTACTGATACTCCAACTCCAACACCTAATACAAATGAAGTTAGAGGTTTCTGCGAGAGACTTTATACATGTGCTTTGGGAAGAACAGCAGAGCAGGATGGAGTTAATTTCTGGGTTAGTTCTTTGCAGAATGGAACAAGTGGTGCAGCAGCTGCACATGAGTTCTTCTTTGGACCAGAGTTTATTAACAGTAATCATTCAAATGAAGTATTTGTAAGAAGACTTTACAGCACATTCATGAAAAGAGAACCAGCAGATATTGAGGTTAATTACTGGGTAGAATGTGTAGCTAATTCTTCAAGAGAAGTAGTATTTGATAATTTCGTAAATTCACCTGAGTGGGAATCAATCTGTGCTTCATGTGGAATCAAGTCTGGTTCAACAAGAGCAATGACTGAATTTGTTACAAGACTTTATACAGAGTGTCTTGGAAGAACACCAGCCCAGTCTGAGGTTGATTACTGGAAGAGCCTGCTTGTTAATGGACAGATTAGCGGTTCAACACTTGCTCATCAGTTTGTTTACAGTCCAGAGTTTATTAACGCTACAAGGGATAACACTGTTTATGTAAACAGACTTTATAAGACATTCTTTGGTCGTGAGGCTGATAATGCTGGTAGAAATTACTGGCTTGGTCTTTTGAATAGTGGTACAAGCAGAGATGCTGTCTTCAATTCATTTGTTTCTTCAAATGAGTATAAGGATATGTGCAGGGCAGCAGGGATTAATCCTTAAATAAATTTTCTTCGCGGGCTTCCGCGCTACGCTTGTGCAAGAGTCTTACGAAAATTTATTAAGGATTATCTAGTAACTTGCAGCAAAGTTGCTTAAGTATTTTGGGGCGCTTCGCTTGTGCAGGAGAGTAGTAAATGAACAATCAGATGGGATCCTTCGGGGTCCCATTTTTGATTGAGATTAGTCCTTCTTGGTGGTGCGTAACCCTTATTAATAATATATAATTAGTAACGATTAATTTTCTTTATGGGAGATATGGCAATGAATTATAAGCGTCTTGTAAGTGTTATTCTTGCATCTATTTTTGTTTTAAATGCTGCATCCTGTTCGCTTCGTCGTCCTACAGAGTCAACAGCTGCACCTGAAATACCTTCAAATACAATTGAAGCACCTACACTTCCTTCTGAATCTACAGTTGAGACTACAGTTCCAACTGCAACACCAGAACCAACTCCTGGTGTTAAGCCAACATATATTGGACTTTCAGCAGAAGAGATAGTTGAACTTATGACACTTGAGGAGAAGGCTTCTCAGATGGTTCAGGGTACTAACTACAATTTGTCACGTGATGAGATGAGTGCTAACTGCTATGGTTCAGTTCTTTCTTACGATGGAAACTGGCCTTCTATTGAGTATTCAAGATGGCATAACATTATTTCGAATTATCAGATTGCTGCATTAAGTAGTGATACTGGAATTCCTTTTATTTATGGTAATGACTGCTTACATGGTCTTAACATGGTAATTGGAAATACTATTTTTCCACATAACATCAATCTTGGTGCAGCTAACGATGTTGAACTTATGCGTGAGATGGGTGTAATTACTGGTTCTAACATGCTTTATACAGGTATGCTTTGGAATTTCGCACCTTGCGTTGCTGCAGCTCAGGATCCACGCTGGGGTCGTACATATGAGTCTTATTCATCTGATAACTCAATTATAGAGCCACTTGCACTTGCATTTACTGAAGGACTTATGGATCAGGGTATTATTCCTTGCCCAAAGCACTTCTTTGGTGATGGTTATGTAGTGTTTGGTACAGGTGAGGGCGATAACCTTATTGATAGAGGTGACGCATCAATGACACAGGATCAGATTGATGAGTGTCTTGCTCTTTATCAGTCACTTATTGATTTGGGCGTTCAGTCAATTATGATTTCACACTCATCTTTGGATGGTACAAAGATGCATGAGTATGAGTTCTACATTAATTACCTCAAGACTGAGATGGGATTTGAAGGAGTTGTACTTTCTGACTGGGATTCAATTCATAACTGCTCAGGTGAGACACTTAAGGATAATGTAATCCACTGCGTAAACTGTGGAATTGATATGTTTATGGAAGAAACAACTTACGAAGAGGTAAGAGACTATATCATCGAAGGTGTTAACGAGGGACTTATTTCGGAAGAGAGAATCAATGACGCTGTTACTCGTATCCTTAAGATGAAGATGGCTGCTGGCCTTTTCGAAGATCCATATCAGGAGAGCAGAACTCCAGCATATGATTTTAATAGTGATCACGAGCATGAGGTTGCAAGAACACTTGCTACTGAGTCTATGGTTCCACTTAAGCTTAATTCTGATGTCACACTTACAGAGGGTATGAGAGTATTTGTAACAGGTCCTGCCTCAGATGATACTGGTGTACTTTGTGGTGGATGGACATATGTATGGCAAGGCGGATCTGATGCTGATCTTGGTATGCGCTGGTGTGCTGAAGGCCCTTCAATTTTGAGAGCACTTCAGACTGCTGCTGATGAGATTGGATTCGAGATTGTTACTGATGAATCTGAGATTGATACATGTGATGTTGTAATTCTTGTAGTAGGTGAGATGCCTTATGCAGAGTGGCTTGGTGACTCTGAGGATATTTCGATTACTGGTGCGTTGGCTCTTGAAGGTAATCTTGAGGCAATTGAACTTGCTGCAAATAGCGGACTTCCTACAACAACACTTATCGTTGCTGGACGTAATGTAATTATCAGCGACTACATCGATTCATGGGATAACGTAATTATGTGTTATCTCCCAGGGTCTGAAGGTGGTAATGCTGTAGCAGATATTTTGACTGGTAACGCTACATTTAGTGGACATCTTGCAATGCCTTACTATTCTTCAGTTGATCAGATAGGTACAGGTCGTTACTGGCTCGGAATTGGTTATTCTGCTGCTGACGAGGCTTAATATATGCCACAGTTATCTAATAGAACATCCACATTTACTGATTCGGTTATTCGAAGGATGACCAGAATCTCTGATTCATATAATGCGATTAATCTTTCGCAGGGTTTTCCTGATTTTGACCCTCCAAAGGAGATTACTGACAGACTAAGCGAGATTGCTCCTGAAGGTCCTCATCAGTATGCTCTTACATGGGGTGCACAGAACTTCAGAGAAGCACTTGCACGTAAGTATAAGCGCTTTTCGGGGATTGATATTGATCCTGAATCTGAGATTGTAGTTACATGCGGAAGTACTGAAGCCATGATGGCTGCTATGATGTCGGTTACAAATCCTGGTGATAAGGTAATTATCTTTTCGCCATTTTACGAGAACTATGGTGCGGATACAATTCTTTCTGGAGCGGAGCCAATTTATGTTCCACTTGTGCCACCGGCTTTTAACTTTGATCCTAACCTTATCGAGGATGGCTTTAAGAAGGGCGCGAAGGCGATTGTTATCTGTAATCCAAGTAATCCTTGCGGCAAGGTTTTCACAAGGGAAGAGCTTACCGTAATTGGCGAGCTTGCTACAAGGTACGACGCATGGGTAATTACGGACGAAGTTTACGAGCACATTTTGTATAAGCCAAATGAGCACGTTTACATGCAGTCACTTCCTAACATGCGCGAAAGGACAATCGTCTGCAATTCTCTTTCGAAGACTTATTCAATTACAGGCTGGAGACTTGGATATGTAATCGCAAATCCTGAGGTAACGGAGCGAGTTAAGAAGGTACACGATTTCCTTACTGTTGGTGCTGCGGCGCCACTTATGGAAGCTGCAGTTGTAGGACTTAACTTTGGCGATTCATACTATGTGGAACTTCAGAATCACTATACTCACATGAAGGAAGTTTTTACTGGAGGCCTTAGAAATCTTGGTCTTAACTTTACTGATCCTCAGGGAGCTTACTATGTGCTTCTTGATATAAGCGAATTTGGTTACAAGGACGACAATGAATTTTGTGTTGACCTTGCAAAGGAAGTTGGCGTTGGCGCAGTTCCTGGATCGAGCTTTTTTAAGGAAGATGTTAATCACCTGATAAGATTTCATTTCGCGAAGAGAGACGAGACTTTAAATGCTGCGCTTGATCGCTTGGCATTCATTAATAAACTTAAGAAATAATCGGAGGATTTTATGAAGAAACTTGTTTCGGTATTACTTGTTTGTTCACTTGCTTTTGGACTTTGTGCATGTTCTGGTGGAGGAAGCTCCAAGAAGCACAAGGATAGGGATCGCGACAGAGATCACGGAAGAAAGACTGAGGCTACTACTGAGGAGACTGAGGAAGAGACAGAAGAGCCAACAGAGGAAACTGCTGCTCCAACTGCTACACCTACTCCGGCTTCCGAAGGTCTTGATGGTGATGGCGGATGCCCTAATCCAACAGTAAATGAGGGATATCAGGGAATGTATGTTGGCATCTCTGAGTACACTGTAGACGGTGAGGAAACAGATTTTTACTATCCTGTATTTGAGTTCAACACTGAAGACGCTCGAAATGTAAATGATTTTATCGATAACCTCATTTCAATGGTTCCTGAATCATGTGCAGAGGGATTCAATTACTATGGTTCTGATTTCTTCTACTACACATACGAGAACGCATTGTCAGTTGTATGGTGTCTCCATGGCGACTGGGATTTGGCTGAGTACTATTCCTGGACATTCGATGTAAATACTGGTCTTGCAATGTCAAACGATGAAGTATATTCACTCTCATGGTGCTCTCAGGATACAATCAGAGAGGCTGCAATTTATGCAACAACATGCTTTGTAAATAATCTTTACTACGATGAATCAGGTGAACCATTGATCATTGATTGTGAGATGAATCCTGCTCATCCATTTGCAGAGTTCTCAGATGAATATCTTGCTGAAGAGATTGCTTACACATTCTCAACTGATAATCTTCAGGATGGCA
Organism: Saccharofermentans sp.; assembly: GCA_045598005.1. Taxonomy (GTDB): domain Bacteria; phylum Bacillota; class Clostridia; order Saccharofermentanales; family Saccharofermentanaceae; genus Saccharofermentans. The sequence goes on from JAZLLF010000013.1 coordinate 74,845, forward strand.
TGGCAATAGCAATTGACTCTGAAGGTACTATGATTTTTATCTCATCAATCTTCTCATTTGCTGGTGCTGGTCAGTACACTCGTGTATATAATTATGATGGAATTAATCTTGAGCATTATCTGATGCGCTAAGATTTTGAGGCGTTTTTATGAAAAAACTTGTATCTGTTTTATTAACATGTTCATTGGTTTTTGGCCTTGCTGGTTGTAAGTCCGAAGACTCCAAAAAGTCTGAGGAAAGAGAAACACGTGAGACAAAAACACGTTCTGAAAGAACTGAAGAAACTTCAGAAGAGGAAGAAGAAACTACAGAAGCAACTCTTGAGACTGTAATTGAAACAACTGAAGAAACTACAGCTGCTACAGAGCGTGTACAGCATAGCCCTCATGGAGTTCCAACACCAGTTATTAATGGTGAAGCAGGTGGTGTTACTTGTGGTTTAACATCTTTCAATGCAACAAATGGTTCACCATGGCATTATCCTGTGTTTAATTATCCAAACTGTTCTGGTGTTAATTCTGAGATTCAGAGACTCATCACAGAGTACAATGAATATGGAGTATACAGATCTAATTATTTTATTTATACATACGAGAATCTTGTTTCAGTTGTATGGACAATTGAGAGTGAGTGGGAGAGTAATGACTGTTTCACATGGACTGTTGATACAACAACAGGCAACCCGCTTTCGAATGCTGAAATTTTTGCCGCTTCAAACTGTGTTGAGAGTTCTATTACAGAGGTAGCAAATAATGCGACAGTTACTTTTGTTAATGATTTCTATGACTGGGACAACGGTGTGCCTTTGATTGTTGATGGTGGATTTAATACTAGTCATTCAGTTTATGCATGGTTGGGTGATCACGCTCAAGAGTTCTATGATATTACTTTCTCTTCTAGTAATCTGAATGACAACATGAAGGTTGGAATTGATTCAGATGGCTGTCTCGTATTTATTTCGGAGATTTTCTCTGTGGGTGGCGCTGCATCTTATGTGAAGTGTTATAACGACGATGGTGCAAGTCTTGAAGAGTTCTTAAGATTTTAAGGTTTAATTGATAGAGGGAGATTAAATTATGGTAAGACATGTTATTTTGTGGAATTTAAGAGACGATATTCCAGCTGAAGAATTAGCTTCAGTAAAAGCTGGAATCAAGGAAGGACTTGAAGGCTTAGAGGGAAGAATTCCAGGTCTTGAGTCAATCAAGGTTTATACAGAGGGACTTCCTAGTTCAACAGCTGATGTAATGCTTGACTCTTTGTTTGAAGATGCAAGCGCGCTTAAGGCTTATTCAGTTTGCCCAGCTCATGTTGAGGTTGCAAACACAAAGGTAAGACCATTTACAAAGACAAGAAGCTGTTTGGATTTTGAAGTCTGATTAGTAATTAAATTTATAAATTAAAAACTGCCTTCTGAAGTGAAGTTTTGAACTATCACTTCCGGAGGCAGTTTTTGATTGTTTTGTGGGGTAGTGTCTACGATTATGTATGCACGACACTCCGATGTATACATATTCATGTACAAAGGCGCCTGAATCGGGGTTGTGTCTACGATTATGTATGTATGCCCCCCTGATGTATACATATTCATGTACAACCGGGAATCTTTACGAGCTTACACCTCGATATAACTTCCAAGGAAAGTAAACGCTGCAGGGTCCTGGTCCAACTGACACATCAAAGTTAAGAATGTGTCGTTATAAACGGATGCTTCGATATCAAGGTAGAACATGAACTCGAAATCTCTTCCGATAATTGGTCGTGATTCGATCTTTGTAAGGTTCAAGCCAAGAGCAGAGAATCTTGCGAGTGTGTTTGAAAGGGCACCAGGTGTGTGACCCAAAGCCATCATGATTGATGCCTTGTTTGCGCCAGGGTAGATCTCAAGGTCTTTGCTGATGCAGATGAATCTTGTGTAGTTGTGATCTGAGTTTACGATGTCGTCGCGGAGCATCTGAAGACCATAGAGCTCGCAGCAGTCCTGGGATGAGATTGCAGCTACGTCGTTTCTGTCAGAATCTGCAACCATCTGAGCTGCAATTGCAGTATTTGCAACGATTGTAACCTTAATCTGCTTGTTGTCCTTAAGGAAGTGTGAGCACTGACCGATTGCCTGCTCATGAGAGAATACTTCTCTGATGTCTTCGAACTTTGTTGTGTTCTTTGCAAGAAGTCTGTGGCTGATCTGAAGTTTCATTGAACGAACGATATGGAATCTGTGGGACTTCATAAGGTCATAAACCTGAGTAACTGATCCGTAGGAGCTGTTCTCGATAGGGAGGACACCGTACTTACATGTGCCGTCTTCAACAGCCTGGAAAACGCCTTCGAAAGTTCTGAAGTACATGATATTTGGAGTTTTGAAAAGCTTGTCAGTTGCTTTCTGTGAGTAAGCACCCTCAACACCCTGACATGCAACGAGAGCACTTGTAGGGAACTCCTTTGGAGTGAAATCCAGCGAAAGTCTGATTCTGTCAGCAAGCTCAGACTTCTTTCCGATTGAAGCCTCGGAATAAGAATGCGAAAGGTTAAAGATATTCTGCATAAGAACTCTCTCGCAGCTTTCTAGATCAAGATCCTTACCGATATCCAAAGATGCAAGTTCTTCACGCTCGTACTTTCTTCTCTGAAGTGCAGCTTCGCTCTTTGTCATAGCTGAATCCTTTTCAGTAACAAGCTTCACTCTCTTCTCGAAAAGTTCACGTATTCTCTTATCAAGTTCAGTAATCTTAAGTTCCTTATCTTCTGATACCATTTCCCAATATCCTCCTATACATCAAACAAAAAGGCCTCGCAGCCGTTCCACTGCGAAGCCTTGTGATTTACTTATTTATCTATCGGCGATTTCAAGCAGTGAAACGAAGAATTGTATTCGTAAAAAAGAATGCAAAACCTGTAAAGAATCTAAAGCTTGTAAAAAATCGTCTGCTCATGCGAAGAATTATAAACTCCCAGGCCCTTTATTTCAAGTTAACGTATTTCTATTAGATAATAGTCTTAAGATGAAGTATAATTAATAATTGATTTTTGATTCTTGGAGGCGCTAGTATGCAGGCTGTTATTCTTGCTGCCGGAATGGGTAAGAGACTTAAGGAATTAACATCCAATAATACCAAATGCATGGTAGAAGTTAATGGTGTTACTCTGATTGACCGTATGCTTCATCAGATTGATAAGAAGAACCTCTCAAGAATTGTTATTGTCATTGGTTATGAGGGCGATAAGCTTAAGGAGTATATTTCCACACTTGATATAAAGACTCCAGTTGTCTATATAAATAATCCAATTTACGACAAGACAAATAATATTTATTCACTTGCGCTTACAAAGAATTATCTTGTTAAGGAAGACACTCTTCTTTTTGAGTCTGATCTGATTTTTGAGGATTCGGTTATTGATACACTTCTTGAAGATCCAAGAGATACTCTGGCTCTTGTAGACAAGTATGAAGCGTGGATGGATGGTACTGTCGTTAAGCTTAGTTCTGATGACGATATCCTTTCGTTTATTCCTGGGAAGAAGATGAAGTTTACAGATACTACTGAGTACTATAAGACTGTAAATATTTATAAGTTCAGTAGTCACTTTTCGAAGACGCACTATGTGCCATTCCTTGAGGCGTATCAGAAGGCTCTTGGTGAGAACGAGTACTACGAGCAGGTTTTGCGCGTAATAACGATGCTTGATAATCCTGAAATTAAGGCGAAGAGACTTCAGGGGCAGCTTTGGTATGAGATTGATGACATTCAGGATCTTGATATTGCTTCTTCGATGTTTATTGAGGATGACGATAAGAGAGTAGAGCTTCTTGCTTCAAGATATGGTGGTTACTGGAGATATCCTAATCTTATGGATTTCTGCTACCTCGTAAATCCGTATTTCCCACCAAAGCGAATGATTGATGAGATTAAGGCAAGCTTTGTTGAGCTTCTTACTCAGTATCCTTCAGGCATGAAGGTAAATTCTCTTGTTGCTGCTAAGAATTTTGCTGTGCATCAGGAAAATATCGTTGTAGGTAATGGTGCAGCGGAACTTATTAAGTCATTAATGTCTGATCTTAAGGGCAGAGTTGGCATAATAAGACCTTCTTTTGAAGAGTATGGTCACAGACTTAAAGAGGAAGATGTCGTTGTTTATGTTTCTTATAATGATGATTTCAGCTACACAGCAGATAATATTATTAATTTTTACTGTGACAAAGCTGTCTCAAATATTGTGCTTATAAATCCGGATAATCCTTCTGGTAATTATATTGATAAGAATGGTCTTTTGAAGCTTATCAGGTGGACAATGTCTGAAGGCATTAAGCTTATTGTTGATGAGTCTTTTGTTGATTTTGCAGATTACGAAGATACAACTCTTATTAATCAGGAGATTTTGGATAAGTATCCTCATCTTTATGTGATTAAGAGCATTTCGAAGTCTTATGGTGTTCCAGGATTAAGACTTGGAGTTCTCTGTTCTGGAGATGTGGAGACAATAGACAGAATCAAGAAGGATGTTTCAATCTGGAATATTAATTCTTTCGCAGAGTTTTATATGCAGATTGAAGAGAAGTATAAGAGCGATTATGCTTCTGCACTTGAGCTTTTTAAGAAGGAGAGAAGACGCTATGTTGAGCTTTTGAGTAAAGTTAATGGCATTCGTGTTATTCCTTCGCAGGCGAATTACCTTATGGTGGAGATAACATCTGGCATGAGTTCTAAGGAACTATGTAAGATTATGCTCCTTAAGTATCACATTATAATTAAGGACCTGTCTTCAAAGGTTAAGGATTATGGTAAGCAATATATTCGAATTGCAGTTAAAAATACTGAAGAGAATGATGTTTTAATTAATGCTTTTAATGAGATTTTTTCGTGATTAGCATTTATAATAATAGAATGTTTTTAAATTGATTGGAGATTTTAATTATGCATATTAAGTATTCACCTAAGGGCGTATGTGCCATGCAGATTGAGATGGATTTGAACGATGGTATTGTTTCAAATGTAGAGTTTATGGGTGGTTGTAATGGTAACCTTAAGGCTATCTCAAAGCTTGTTGAAGGTATGAAGGGTGAAGATGTTATCCGTATCCTTAAGGGTAACGAGTGTGGTTTTAAGGGTACTTCATGTGCTGATCAGCTCGCACTTGCAATTGAGGCAAATCTTTAAGTTGTATTTAAGAGTTTAAGATGAGTCTTGGCGGCATTCTTTTCAAACTTTTTATAGGACCAATTCTTCTTATTTTTGAGACCCTGTTTTCTTTTGCAAACAGGCATGTTGGTAATCCTGGATTTGCAATTATTCTTTTAAGTCTTGTTGTAAATATTCTTGTTTTTCCACTTTATCGTCGTGCTGATGTAATTCAGAAGAGGGAGAGGGAGCTTGAGAAGAAACTTAAGCCTGAGCTCGATTTTTTGAATAAGCACTTTAAAGGTGATGAGAGATTTATGGTTGTTCAGACTTTTTATCGTCAGAACAACTATAGTCCGCTTCATACTTTAAATGGTGCTATTCCACTCTTACTTCAGATTCCTTTTTTTATGGCTGCATATAAGATGCTTTCTTCTCTTAAGCTTTTGGAAGGTGTGTCTTTTGGACCAATCAGAGATCTTGGTGCAGCTGATGGAATGATTGCGATAGGGGCTCTTTCAATTAATGTGCTTCCTATCCTTATGACACTGATTAATATTATTTCCGGAATAATTTATACAAAGGGTGCGCCTTTGAAGGAGAAGGTGCAGCTTTTTTTGATGGCAGGATTATTCCTTGTTCTTCTTTATAAGTCACCTTCAGGACTTGCTTTTTACTGGATGCTTAATAATTTGTTCTCGCTTTTGAAGAACGTTATTATGGCTCTGGTTGAAAGATTTACAAAGAATAATACAGCAAAGAAATCTAAGAAAAGTATTATTGATTCGCTTAAGGAATCAACAAAGGAAAACGATTTCCTGTTTGCAATTTCAGGCATTCTTCTTGCAGTAATGACAGGTTTTTTTATTCCATCTCAGATAGTTGCAAGTTCACCACTGGAGTTTCTGGATCCGTACCTATACGATAATTCTATTAAGTATGTCTGGTTTGCTCTTGCCGTATCAGCAGGAACTTATGTTGTATGGGCATCCATTATTTACTATCTTTCATCTTCCAAGGTGAGAACACTATTCTCAATGATTTATCCTGCAATTGCGATTTATACAGTTGCGTCTTTCTTTGTAAATAAGAATTCACTTGTTGCTGTTAATTCCAATATGAGCATTAATTACGGATTTGAATTCTACTATTCCGGCATGGAGTATATGACAGATGCTCTCATGCTTGTTCTTTTCATTATGCTTATTGTAATTATCGTTCGTAATAAGAAGATGATAGTAAGTACGATTTCTTTAATACTTGCCATGGCGCTTCTGATTTCTTCGGTAATTAATGTGGTTAAGATCAATAGAATTTATGATGGATTTAATAAGCCTTCTGATGCCATGCTTGATATTAAACTCAGTAAGGAAGGGCAGAATGTAATCGTAATTATGCTCGATAGAGACGTAGGGCTTCTGTTTAACACTGCTTTGAAAATTCATCCGGAACTTAAGGAAAGACTTGATGGTTTCACTTTCTATCCTTATACAGTTTCATATGGTATGACTACTAATGTAGCAACTCCTGCACTTTTTGGCGGATATGAGTATACTCCATACAACATTAACAGACGTCCAGATGAGTCACTTGAATCAAAGCACAATGAAGCATTAAGCGTGCTTCCAGTGTTGTTCTCACAGAATAACTATGATGTTACTGCCATAAATCTTCCTTATCTTGGATATCAGGCAATTACTGATACTTCGGTTCTTGATTCTTATGATGGCGTTAACTGTTACTACACAGGAGTATCTTTTACAGCTCCAGAACTTGTAAATACAGCACTTAAGTCACGTGAGCGTAATTTGTTCCTGCTTTCCGAGAGTGCATCTGTGCCTCTCTTCCTTCGAAATTTTGTTTATGATTCAGGAAGATACCATATGCCAGATCCAACTGGTTATGTAAATCAGGTTTTTGAAGACGAGAAGACTGCTAACGGAATTCCTTTCTACACAACACTTCAGTACGATATGCTTAGAAGCCTTGGTGCTTCTACATCAGTTTGTGATAACAGTGGCTCTTTTGTTGTAATGCAGAATTCGCTCCCACATGAACCTGCCATTTTTGATACAGAAGACTGGAGTATAAGTTCTGATGTACATAATGAGACAGATGCTTTTACTGAAGTGTCTCACGGTCTTGATTACCTTATGTCTTATTATCACAGTAACTACGTGTCAATGGTTCTTCTTGCTGACTGGTTTGATTACCTTAAGGAAATCGGTGTCTACGATAATACAAGAATTATTATTACTGCAGACCACGGTTACGAGATGTCTTCAAGAGAATCCAACAGAGCAATTGAAGCGTTCAGCACAATTATGCTCGTTAAGGATTTTGGCGCTTCAGGATTTAATATTTCTGAGGAAGTAATGACAAATGCTGATACTGCTTTTCTTGCGGTAAATGGCGTTATTAGTAATCCTATAAATCCTTTTACAGGAAATGTTATTTCTAATGATGATAAGTTTAATGGTCCATTAGTTGTATCAAGATTCATCGATCACGATATTTTAAGAGCTAATGGAAATACATTCATAAGTAATGATGGATGGTACAGCATATCTGGTGATGACATCTTTAATTATGAAAACTGGACTTTTATGGAGTCCTACGACTGACGGATAATTGGGGGGGGGAACTTAATGGTTTTATATATCGATCCAGGAACTGGAAGCATGCTTTTTACAATACTTATTGGTGTTGTAAGCGTTGCTGTTTTCTTTTTCAGGGCTTTGATTGTAAAAATTAAGTTCCTTTTTTCTGGTGGAAAGTCCAAGGCTGATAAAAACGCATTTTCCTATGTTATCTTTTCTGACGACAAAAGATACTGGAGCAATTTTAAGCCAGTATGTGATGAATTTGAGAAGAGAGAAACAGAGGTTCATTATTTTACTGCTTCTGAAGATGATCCAGCTTTAAAGGCAGATTATAAATATGTTAAGTGTGAGTATATTGGAGAAGGTAACAAGGCTTTCTCAAGAATGAATCTTCTTAAGGCTGATATTGTATTATCAACTACTCCAAGCCTTGATGTATTTCAGTGGAAGCGTTCAAAGGATGTAAAGTATTACGTTCATATTTTGCATGCTGTAGGTTTTTCCTTTTATAGAATTTATGGAATAGATTATTTCGATGCAATCTTATTACAGGGACCATTCTTTGAGCATCAGATTAGAGCTCTTGAGAAGAGAAGAAATCTTCCTTCAAAGGAGATAAAGGTAGTTGGTCTTCCATACCTTGATACTATGTACGAGCGTGCAAGTAAGACACCTGCTCCAAAGAACGAAAGGCCAGTTGTTCTTCTTGCTCCATCCTGGGGTGAGAACTCAATTCTTTACCGTTATGGTGAGAGAACGATTGATGCTCTTATTGATACAGGTTATGAGATTGTTATAAGACCTCATCCACAGTCATTTAAGTCAGAGAAGGATTTGATGGACAGACTTATGGCCAAGTATCCTGATGGCGAGAAGGTATTCTGGAACAGGGATAATGATAACTTTGATATTTTGAGCAGGGCAGATATTATGATTTCTGATTATTCAGGCGTTGTATTTGATTATGCACTTGTCTTTAATAAGCCAGTTCTCTATGCGGATTTTGAATTTGATGATTCGATTTACGATGCTCACTGGATTGATGAAGAACCATGGCTTTTCCAGAAACTCCATAAGATTGGTCGTCCTATCGCAGATGATTTTGATAAGACAATTAAGAATACAATTGACGATTGTCTTTCGAGTGGAGATATTGCTGAAGAGATCGAGATAGCTCGTAAAGAGGGATGGAATAATATCGGAAATTCAGCAAAGCTTACGGTGGATTATCTTATCGCGAAGCGTGAAGAGTTGTTAAATGGTAAGGACGATTCGCTTTAAAAATAACAACTATGGTATAATTAACAAGTTAATGTTTTTGAAAGTGGACCAGGATAATGTTAAGTATTGTAATTCCTTCTTATAACGAAGGCGATCACATTTTTAATAATCTTAATATCATTTCAGAAGAAATCAGTAAGTTTACTGATGATTTTGAGCTGGTTCCTGTTAACGATGGAAGTAAAGATAATACTGGCAGTGAGATTTTAAGAGCTGCATCAGTTAATTCCAAGATTAGTCCTGTTGTTTATGAGAAGAACAAGGGCAAGGGTGCTGCAATTGTTGAAGGTGTTAAGCATAGTAAGGGTGACATTATTGGTTTCCTTGATGCTGACCTTGATATTAGTCCTTCTCATGTCGCTTCTTATATTAGTGCAATGAATGAGAAGAATGCTGATGTTGTAATTGGTTCCAAGATGCATAAGGATTCCAAACTTGATTATCCACCAATGAGACGTTTTTTCTCATGGGGATATTTTGTTCTTCTTAAGATTTTGTTTGGCCTTAAGGTAAAGGATACTCAGACCGGTATTAAGTTTTATAAGGCTGAATTTATTAAAAATATTGTGGATAAGCTGACTGTTTATGGTTACGCTTTCGATATTGAGATTCTTGCTCTTGCCAATAGTATGAAGGCATCAATTATTGAGATGCCAGTTGAGATTGTTTTCCAAAGAGGAGAGTCTTTTGGAAGAATTAAGGTAAGCGATATTTGGAAGATGTTTACTGATACTGTTGGTATCTGGTGGAGACTTAGAATTAAGAAGTCATATTAATCTGGAGTAATTATTAATGAAGTGTTTGATACTTGCTGGTGGTCGTGGAGAACGTTTATGGCCACTTTCACGTAAGAATTATCCAAAGCAGTTTATAAGGGTAGAAGATAATCATTCTGTGTTTCAGGATACAGTTGCCCGTAACATGCCTTATTGTGATGAATTCATTATTGTCACAAGTTATGAATACAGGTTTATTATTGAGAATCAGATGAAGGCATTCCAGGGAATTTCCTACTACTGTATCTACGAGGAGATTCCAAGAAGAACTGCGGCTCCTATTATTCTTGCATCCTTGGGTCTTCAGCCTTCAGAATATGTTTTTGTTACTTCTTCAGATATCTTTATTGAGTCTGATTCAAATTATCGTGACGCCATTTTGGAAGCCAAGAATTATGCTTCTGAAGGTAATATTTCTGTATTTGGTAAAAAGGAGAGTACTTTTGATTCCAGATACGGTTATATCTCAGGACTTAAAAGTAATGGCGATGTCGATCTGTTTGTTGAGAAGCCACAGGATGTAAGCATTCTTGGAAGCGATTATTTCCGTAATCTTGGAATGATTGTTTTTAAGGTAGAAGATTTTATTCATGAGGCATCCAAGATTCTTTCTGATGATTTTAAATCTTATCGTGACGTTTTTGCTAGGAGAAAATTTGAGAAGGGCGATGTAATTTACGGTAAAGATCAGTTCGAATTATTAGCGCCTATTTCTGTTGAGCGTTCAATTTTGGAGAATGCTGATAATCTTAAGGCTGTAGTTTCTGATTTTTCGTGGCATGAACTTACTGATATTGAAGATCTTTCCAAGATGGATTTTAAGACTTCTGGTGTAAGTATTGTTAATAACTGTAATAACACAGTAGCGATTAATAACACTCCCGATAGAGCCCTTGTAATCAATAATCTTGATGATGTTGTTGTTGTAAATACTGAAGATGCTGTTTATGTTGGTCGTAAGGGTTCATCTTCTGAGATGAAGACAATTCTTCACGATAACGAAGAGATTATCCCTTATGCTGAAAGAGGAACTCTGACTTATAGACAGTGGGGTTACTATAACGAACTTGAAAATGGTCGCGATTACTATATTAGACGCATTACCATTATGCCAGGTAAGACAATTTATTCTCATAAGCACGAATCGATTACTGAGAACTGGACTCTTCTTAAGGGTAAGGCTTATGTAACAATCAATAGCGAGAATAAGTATATTGATACACCAATAAATATTACTATCCCTCCTGAGACATTCCATCAGATTTCCAACGTAGGTGAGGATATCCTTGAGTTCATTGATACTGCTTTCGGTGAGAATTTGCGAAGTGAAGAGAATCTTCCAAGATTCGTTAATGATATTAAGGAAGAAGATCTTGGTGTTGACGGCGATACTATTTTGAAATTAAGACCTGCTTTTAAGGATTTCTTATGGGGTGGTTCAAGACTTCGCGATGAGTATGGTTTCAAGTGTGACTATAGTAAGATTGCTGAGGCGTGGCTTATGTCTGCTCACCCTGATGGACAGTCTGTTGTTGTAAACGGACGTCACAGAGGCATGTATTTTGGCAAGTATATTGATGTTGTAGGCAAGAAGATTCTTGGCTGGAAGTGTGCACCTCTTTCTGCGTTCCCAATTCTTACAAAGCTCATTGATGCACGTGATGATTTGTCTATTCAGGTTCATCCAGATGACGATTATGCGATGGAGAACGAGAATCAGTACGGTAAGAATGAGATGTGGTATGTAATGGATTCTGTTCCAGGATCTGGTCTTTATGTTGGATTTAACAGGGACGTGACACCAGAGGAAGTAGAGAAGGCAGTTCTTGATGGAACTATTACAGGTCTTCTTAACTTCTTCCCAACAAAGAAGGGCGATGTATTCTTCATTCCTGCTGGAACTGTACATGCAATTGGTAAGGGAAATCTTATCTGCGAGATTCAGCAGAGCAGTACATGTACTTATAGACTTTATGACTTTGATCGTAAGGATAAATTTGGTAACAAGCGTGAACTTCACCTTAAGAAGGCTTTGGATGTTTTGGATTACTCCAAGTATGAGATGCAAAGTTTTGCTGGTGAAGAGAATGTTGTATGCAGATGCAAGTATTTCGAGACACTTGTATTTGATGTAAATGCAGATAAGGAAAATCCTCTTGTTATCGCAGGGGATGCAAGTAAGTTTGCGACATTAATCTGTACTGAAGGAAATGTCTCAGTCTGCGTTACTCCAACTACAGTTGAACTTAAGGCAGGTGAATCTGCATTTGTTCCTGCAGCAGATAGTTCTATTAGGGTTATTGGAAAGGGTAAACTTGTTTTATCCAGAGTCTGAGGTGACGTTAAGTTTATGAAGATTATCGATTTTGAAGCGATTACTAATCTTGGTATAACACCTGATATGTGTTATGAGTGGGTCTGTGAGACTATCAGTAATAAGAAGGCAATGCTTCTTCCGCCAAAAATCAGCATGAGCGATAAGCCTGGCATGTTTTGTAATGTTATGCCTTGCATAATTAATGAGAACTGGTCAGGTGTAAAGATTGTTAACAGATATCCTGAGCGTGTTCCTAGTCTTGATAGCAGACTTTTCCTTATTGATAATGCTACTGGTGAGTTTCTTGCCATAATGGATGCAAACTGGATTACTGCTATGAGAACGGGTGCTGTAGCCGCTCATTCAATTTATCATCTGGCGAAGAAAGATTTTAATACTATAGGTGTTATCGGTCTTGGAAATACATGCCGTGCTACATTGCTTGTTCTTGCATCACTTTATAAGGATAGAAAGTTTAACATTAAGCTTTACAGATACAAGGGTCAGGAAACAAATCTTATAGAAAGATTTAAGGACTATCCAAATTTTGAATTTACTATTGTTGATACAGAGGAAGAAGTAGTAAGAGGTTCCGATGTAATCGTTTCCTGTGTAACATTCCTTGATTACGATATCTGTTCTGATGACTGTTTTTCAAAGGGTGTTCTCGTTGTTCCGGTTCATACGAGAGGTTTTTCAAACTGCGACCTGTTTTTTGATAAGGTGTTTGCAGATGATTATGGACACGTTCATCATTTTAAGAATTTTGATAAATTCAGAAAGTTTGCTGAAGTATCTGATGTAATTAACGGAACTGTTCCTGGAAGAGAAAATGACGATGAGAGAATTCTTGCTTATAACATAGGTATTGCGGCACACGATATTAATTATGCTTCACATATCTATAATCTTTTAAAAGACAGGGAAGATATTCCCGATTATGACATGAAGAATCCTTCAGATAAGTTCTGGATTTAAGAATTATTCTTCACCTGTAGTTCCATCGTAACTGGATTCAATAGAAGCGCCTTTCGAAGAGGAGAGGTGCTTTTTTATTGTAAGTCTGAATACAATAAGGATATAAACTGCGCAGATAGTCCATGTTGCAGGTTCGCAGATTGCAATTCCAAGGTAGCCGAGTTTCTTTGCAAGATAAAATGCAGTCGCTGCCTTTAAAAATAACTCCATGATGCTTGCTGCAAGAGGGACAAGCTTTGCCCCCATGCCCTGAAGCGTCATTCTTGTGATAAGAAGAATTGATAATACATAGTAGAAAGGAAGATCTATCTTAAGATAGAAAATAGCTGTATCGATTACTTCTTTGTTCGTTGAACCTGAGATAAGTCTTACAAGGAAACCACCGATAGTGTAAATCATAAGGATAAGCGCAGAATCAAGTGCGAAAGAGAAAAGAAGTGTTTTCTTAAGTCCTGACATAATTCTGTCGTACTTTGCTGCGCCGTGATTTTGTCCTGAGAATGTAGACATTGCGTTAGCAAGAGTACTTAGCATCATCATGCAAAGCTCGGAAATTTTACGTGCTGTAGTATGTGCAGCAATTGTTGTCGGGCCGAATGAATTAATCGCACTTTGAAGAATAACAGTACCAATATTTACGATTGAGAACATAAGCGCGAAGGCAAATCCAGAAGAGAAGAGGTCTAAGATTACACCTTTATTTAAAACCATATCCTCTTTGCCAAAGTGAAGTTCTGGTACAAACTTCATAATATAGATGAAGCTTACAATCGCAGAAATAAACTGAGCGATGATTGTTGCAATGGCAGCTCCTCTTATGCCCATCTTAAGAATGTAAATGAAGAATAAATCGAGGGCGATGTTACTTGATACTGAAATAAGAAGGAAGTAAATCCCTGCCTTTGAATTACCAATAGCTCTTAGCATTCCCATCATAACGTTGTATGCAAATGAGAATACAATAAGCGAAAGCATAATTATCGCGTAACTATAAGCAGTATCAAAAAGCTCAACAGGAGTATTAAGAAGACGCATCAAAGGCTTAAGGATAATTACTGCTGTTAATGTAACTCCAGTAAGCCATACGAAGGCTATGAAAGTAGTGTTAAATACAGCTCTTTTAAGTCCCTTACTGTCGTTAGCTCCAAAGTATCTTGAGATTACAACAGAAAATCCGCTTCCCATTCCAAAGAGAAGTGAGTTGAACATACCATAAATTGTAGATACCGATCCGATTGCAGACAGAGCATCATCACCAAGCGCATGCCCGATAATAGAGATATCTGTAAGGTTATAAAGCTGCTGCAAAATATTGCTTAAGAAAATTGGCAGCGCGAAAAGAAGAATTCCCTTAAGAATACTTCCTGTAGTTAAATCTGTAACTCTTTTACTGGTCTTATTAATACTATTTATACCCATGGTGAGCATTTTAACTTTTTTTCACAAGGTTAATATCAAATTCATTGCAAAAATATTCAAAAGTTATTCGTAATTTATTAATGTTTTTATATTTATTATTAAAGACAATTAAGATATCATCTGTTGTAGTTAAGCAAAAAAGTCGGGGAGAGAACTTTTGGGCAGGGAGATAACTGAATATAAAATTGCCAAGGAAATTTTTACTTACGGCAAAGATATTATTCTTACTGATGAAGCACAGACAATGAAGAAGTTCATTCAGCACGGTACAACAAGTGTGTTTGAGCATGCAGTTTCTGTTGCAAAATTCAGTATTATTACTGCGCTCTGGCTTGAGAAGGTATTTAATGTGGAAGTTGATCATAAAAGTCTTGTAAGAGGTGCGCTTCTTCACGACTATTTCCTTTATGACTGGCATGATAAGCATGTGTTCCACAATCTTCATGGTTTTACCCATCCAATGACTGCTCTTGAGAACGCAACAAGAGATTTCCACCTTAACAAGAGAGAACGCGACATTATTCGAAAGCACATGTTCCCACTGACTTTGATTCCGCCTCGTTTCATCGAAAGTGGAATCGTCTGCTATGCTGACAAGAGATGTGCGCTCTGCGAGACATTTAAGATTGATGTATCAACTTACTTAATAAATAGAATCAATTTATATTATGGATTATCAAGAGGCCACTTTACTCTTGCAACAAGACACAGGGAAATAAGCGCATGAGAATAGATAATATGACAACACTTCTATACTTAAGAAGAAATACATGTGCAGGAAAGATGATTCTTTTTATCGTAAAGAAATCAGATGGACTTAATAATGGTAAGTATCTTGGTATCGGAGGACACTTTGAAGATGGTGAATCTCCTAATGACTGTATACTCCGTGAACTTAATGAAGAAACAGGTATTACTTCGAAGGAAGTGTCAGGACTAAAACTTCGTGGAATAGTTACTTTCGTAAACAGCAAATGTGATAACGAGTATATGTATGTATTTGAAGGCGTATATGAGGGTAGCGGATTAATAAATAAGGATTATTCTTCTGAAGGCGAACTTACCTGGATACCAGAAGAGAAGATATATGATCTTCCAATCTGGGAAGGGGATAAAGTCATATTTGATAAGTTATTTAAAGAAAGAGAATTCTTTAACTTAAAACTCGTCTACGAAGGTGACGAATTAGTTGAAACAATAAGCTACTGACCTGCTTCAAAATGAGGCAGGTTTTTTGTTAAAAAAATAAATTCAAAAAATCGAAAAAAGTACTTGAAAAACAGCTGACTTATCTATAAACTAACGAAGCCTTGAGCGAGGGGAAAAAGTCCCTTGTAAAAAGGTCAAAAACTTTGAAAAAAGTTCTTGACATCAGGTAGAAACAAGAGTATTCTATCTGAGCGCTTCGGAAAGCAAAGCTTAACGAAGACATCGGATCTTGAAAATTGAATAGAAGCAGAACTTAAAAACAACGAACCTTATGTTCAATTCTTAGAATTGAGTTTTTTAAATTAGTAATTGAGCCAAACATATGGCTCTCAAATAACAATTTGAGAGTTTGATCCTGGCTCAGGATGAACGCTGGCGGCGTGCTTAACACATGCAA
>JAZLLF010000014.1:0-22533 GCA_045598005.1 Saccharofermentans sp.
ATAATGTATCTGTCTGTTTGCTTTGCAATAAATTTTTGGAAAAGTAAAAATGAGATTAAAGATTACGCAATCTTTAATCTCATTTTGTAATTTTAATCGTTCGTCACCAAGTTAGTAATCTTAACTTAATGACATTGCTCCGAAGAAAGCCGCAAATCTTTAAATTCCACTTAATTACTTAGCTGCAAGTGAAGCCTTCAATACACCCTTAGGATCCTTAACAAGAAGAATTACAACCCAGATAACAAGTGCCAAAGCAACTACTGCAAGGCCAAGGAAAGTATCATTCAAAACGTCTGCTGCCTCTGGTGCAAAATACTCAGCGCGAAGCTCAGCAAACTCAACCATTGCATCTACGAACCACATAAGTGAAGCACCCCAGAACATATAGCAAAGTGCACTTACCTGAAGTTCACGAGCCTTTGGGCTTGCATACCATACAACAGTAGAAATAACTGCTGCAACAACAGAAATCAAAAGAGTCATAATTATGCCTCCTTAACTTCAGTTGCTGGCACCTTCTTACGAACTGCACTTAATACAGCGCAGGAAACTCCCCAGACAGCCGTTACAAGAATTGCCATCATAACACCTGTTGTAGCAATCTCATGGAGCATCTCTGCTGTAGCCTCTGCACTTGAAGCTGCTGTAAGAAATGGAAAAAATGGCTGAAGCTCACCATGCCATACATGCTCGAAAGCAAGAAGTGCTGAACCACCCCAAAGCATCTTATTAAGTCTGTGAAGTCTTGTTGACCAGAGTTCCTTTGTTGAATCAGAAACCTTAACACCAGTAGCTACTTCTCTCTTCTCAATAATCTTAGTAGCAATTGTTGTAACAACAGCCTCTGTCATAGGTGCGATAAAACATCCCATATTATTCCTCCTTAATAACCCTGAAAAGATCAGGATATCCCTCAAACATTAATACAAAAACTTTATCACTGAATTAAACGTAACGTCAATAACAGGATTTTTGTTTTTATTTAACTTTTTTTGCATGCTCAATCAGTTCATCGTAAAGTTGTCTGGCATTTAATTTTGAATTCGAAGCAGTTAATACTGCTTTACATTCAATCTTTGAAATTCCAGCCCCGTTATATGCATCAAGAAAATCATCGATACTATTTCCAATAAGACCAATCATTACCATTAGTTCCCCTAGGATAGTTGTATTTGAAGAAACTGATTTCATAACTGTTGGAACTCCCATGCCAATAACGCCTACAGGAATACCAAACTGATCTTTGGAGACAATCTGAACCGTATGACCAAGATTTTCTGCCACTTTAATAATGGCATCTGCCTTCATCATATTAACGTTATAAAGCAAAATCTTTCCCATATAAGCCTCCAATCAGTTCTATTTTATCAAAAAAATCCTCCAGTTTTAAAAACTGGAGGATCCAAAAGTTATTAGTCTTCTGATGCTGGTGTAGGTGTTGGAGTCTGATTTGCCAGTTCCGAAATATCAATGAATGGCATCACACCATCACCCTGAACCATAGGAAGTCTTCCATCCCATCTTGTGAGGTACTCATAATAAAGCACTGTAGGTGTAAGGGACTCTTCACGGATACGGTTTGCATCTGCCTCAGCCTCTGCTGCAATGATAAGTGCATCAGCCTCAGCCTGTGCATTTGTACGTGTTACTGTTGCTTCTGCCTCAGCAAGCTCAATTGCACGCTGATTCTCAATCTGCTGTGTCTGATACTGAATCTGTGCTGCCTGAAGGTCTGCGATACGCTGCTTATACTGCTCTTCGTAATCAGCATTATTAATTACAACCTTAATAATTGTAACCTTGTCTACACCGTACTTCTCATCAACTGAACCCTGAAGAGCGAGTGTTACAGCTGGCTCAATAATTCCACGGTTTGTAGCATCAATTGCCTGGCACTGCTTGGAAGCAGTCTTTACTGCTGAAGATACAAGTGAAGTTGTAATGATATTGTTCTGGTAATCAGTTACATTAGCAAGGAGCCATGAAGATGCACCTGGCTGAATCTGATATGTAATTGTGATCCCCTCATAGTAAAGAGCAGCTCTTTCCTGTGTTTCTGCCCAGTACTGACCATCAAGAGTAACATCCTGCTGCTTATTGTTAACGTTCTTCACCTGATCCACAAAAGGAATAGCAAAGTGAACTCCAGGAGCTAAAGTTGTACTTGATACCTGACCAAGACGAACTCTTACGCCTGTATAACCTGTAGGAACAATCTTAATTCCTGCTACAAGTAAAACTACTACTGCAAGAGCCGCAATAATCGCAATAACAATACCCTTAGCACCTGACTTCTTGCCAGACTCTTTTACTACTTTTGCATTTTTAAAATTCATGTTTGTTGTCATAAGTTTATTTCCTCCATTTCCGACAGTAATTATATTCCTAAATGTTTAAGCAATTACAAAGTAATTTCGAATAAATTCTGAAGACAGAGCCACTTACTTAAGTTTGTTAATAAGCTTTAAGAAAGTATTACTATATATTTTCTCGTACAAATACGCCATCGAAAGCGTCAACACAAAAACACTCAAAAGTGCAGGAATCTTATTGAATGGTTCAATATTTCTAAGAACAAATCCACAGAAAGTAACTACACCATAATGCAATAAGTAAATCCAGATACTAAGCTTACCAAGCCACAAAAACACCTTATTACGTAAATCAATAATTGAAGCTAAGCCAAAAACCAAAAGTGGCGCAGTGTTATCGAACAAAACAATCAAGGCACCAGAC
Organism: Saccharofermentans sp.; assembly: GCA_045598005.1. GTDB lineage: Bacteria > Bacillota > Clostridia > Saccharofermentanales > Saccharofermentanaceae > Saccharofermentans. The sequence continues at coordinate 2,740 of JAZLLF010000014.1, forward strand.
AAAGGGTACTCAACTCTCGCCGATAACCATGGCAGTACGAAAGCAATCAGTGCAATAGCAATTAGCAAATACTTAAGCCATGTCTTTCCACCAAATTTCTCTTCTATCGCCTTACGGTTATGTGAATAAAATGCTCCAAAATAGAACCAGATAGCAGTTTTCATTACAAATGAATTTGGAGTGCAAAGGAACGTATAAACCAGAAGTAATAAATAGAACAAAATAAAGAAAACCGATGTTCTGATAAAATCAGTTTTAAAACACTTTCTTAATGTCATAAAAACAACAGAAAAAAGCACAAGAATCTCAATATACCAGGCAACATTTATCGGAGGAGCAAAAGTAAGAACTCCAGTTACATACCCCGCAAAAGTATTCAGATCCAGGTTCATTCCGATAATTGAAAACAACGGATGATAAAGAAGTTCAACAAGAATCATTGGAACAATAAGAAGCAAAATCCGTCTTAAAATGAAGCGTCCTGCTATCTCTTTATTCGCTGTAGTTAATTCCATGGAAAATCCGCTCAAAAAGAAAAAACATGCCACAGCCCATGCACCAAAATATCTGATATAAAGAGGACCACATGAATGCGCCAGTAAAACGATAATACAAAGGATTCCCTTTATCGCTGTCGTCTGTTCTTTATTAAGAAAATCCACCCTTAACTTCCTTTACAGTTTTTTCTAACACCAAAAGAATAACACGAAATCCCATTTTAAAAAATATACAGCAAAGAAGGCCATTTCCACCAAGGAAACAGCCTCCTAAAAACTAATTATTTAAAAATCCACTACGGAACGAGCGAGAATAACTTCTCTGCAAGTTACGCTTTTGGGACGAGCGAGAATAAATTTTCTGAGACATCTGCACAAGCGAAGCGCGGAAGCCCGCGAAGAAAATTTATTCGAGCTCGAATGCTCCTGTATAAAGCTGATAATAAGTACCCCTCTGCTCAATAAGCTCATCGTGAGTACCACGCTCAATAATCTTACCGTGGTCAAGAACCATGATTACATCAGAGTTCATAACAGTCGAAAGGCGGTGAGCAATTACAAATACTGTACGTCCTTCCATGAGCTTATCCATACCTCTCTGAACGATTGACTCTGTACGAGTATCGATTGAAGATGTTGCCTCATCAAGGATAAGTGCTGGTGGGTTTGCTACTGCTGCACGAGCGATAGCGATGAGCTGACGCTGACCCTGTGAAAGGTTAGAACCATTATTTGTAAGCTGTGTGTTATAGCACTCTGGAAGACGTGTAACAAAATCATCTGCACCTGCGAGCTTTGCTGCCTCGATACACTCTTCATCTGTTGCCTCAAGACGACCATAACGAATATTGTCCATTACAGTTCCTGTAAAGAGATTAGTCTCCTGAAGAACGATACCAAGTGACTTTCTAAGATCAGCCTTCTTAATCTTATTAACATTAATTCCATCGTAACGAATCTTACCATCTGCAATATCGTAGAAACGGTTAATAAGGTTAGTGATTGTTGTCTTACCTGCACCAGTTGAACCAACGAAAGCAACCTTCTGACCTGGGTTAGCGTAAACAGATACATCGTAAAGAACCTGCTTTTCGGGAACGTAGCCAAAGTCTACTTCCTCCATCTGAACGTCACCCTTAAGCTCCTGATATGTTACAGTACCATCAGCCTGGTGAGGATGACGCCAAGCCCAGTGACCTGTCTGATAAGGAACTTCCTCAAGGCTTCCGTCTTCCTTCTTAAGAACGTTAACAAGAGTTACATAACCATCGTCTGTTTCTGGCTCTTCGTCAAGAAGATTAAATACTCTCTGGGCACCTGCGCCAGCCATTACGATAGCATTCATCTGCATTGTGAGCTGGTTAAGGCTTCCCATGAACTGCTTACTCATGTTAAGGAATGGTACAAGGATACTTACACCAAACGCGATACCTGAGATAGATACGTTCTTTACGCCCAAAGCCATGAACACACCACCAACAACAGCAAGTGTTACATAAAGAAGGTTACCGATGTTGTTGATTACAGGTCCGAGGATATTTGCATAAGCGTTAGCTCTGCTACTGTTTGTAAAGAGTTCTTCGTTAAGGCGGTTGAACTCCTCGATTGAAGCTGACTCGTGGTTAAACACCTTAACAACCTTCTGACCGTTCATCATTTCCTGAACGAAACCTTCTTCGTCAGCAACTGACTTCTGCTGCTTTGCAAAGTACTTACCAGAACCAGCACCTACCTTGGCTGTTACGATAAACATAAGGAATACGCCGATAAAGAGAACGATTGTCATCCATACGCTGAAGTAAAGCATCATGAAAAGCACAACGCCTACAACAATTCCTGCCTGAATAAGTGTTGGGAAAGCCTGAGATACAAGCTGACGCAAAGTATCAATATCGTTTGTATAATGGCTCATAATCTCGCCATGCTTATGAGTATCGAAATACTTGATAGGGAGTTTCTGCATCTTCGAGAACATTTCGCGACGGAGGTTATCGAGGAAGCCCTGTGTCATATAAGCCATAACCTGAGCCTGAACTGTTGTAAGAACAAGTGCGAGAGCATAAAGGCCGATGAGAACGAAGATGTACTTCATGATCTCAGGCTGTGCTGATGCCCAGTCTCCAGTCTTATACCACTCTTCAATAAGTGCGATAACATTCTGTGTGAAGAATGAAGGGATAGCACTTACAATAGATGAGAAAATAATGCAGACAATTACAAGTGGAGCGAGTTTTGGATAATATCCGAAGAACTTCTTAACGGCACGACCGAGGCTCTTAAATCCAGCCTGTCTGCCTTCCTTGCCCATTGCTGCCATAGCACCAGGATTTCTTCTAGCCATTATTCTTCACCTCCCTTTGTCTGCTGCTCATAAATCTCGCGATAAATGTCGCTGGACTTAAGAAGCTCATCATGAGTTCCCTGGGAAACAATCTTACCGCCATCCATAATGAGGATAAGATCTGCATCCATTACAGAAGATACACGCTGAGCGATAATAATCTTTGTTGTATCAGGGATAAAGTCCTTAAATCCCTTACGGATAAATGCATCTGTCTTTGTATCAACAGCACTTGTTGAGTCATCGAGGATAAGAATCTTTGGCTTCTTAAGAAGAGCTCTTGCAATACAAAGTCTCTGCTTCTGACCTCCTGATACGTTTGTACCACCCTGCTCAATCTTTGTCTCATATCCATCTGGGAACTGAGTTATGAAGTCATGAGCCTGAGCAAGTTTACAAGCTTCAATGATCTCTTCTTCAGTTGCGTCCTTGTTACCCCATCTTAAATTCTCATTGATTGTTCCTGAGAAAATAACGTTCTTCTGAAGAACAACAGCAACTGCATCTCTTAATACTTCAAGATCATAGTTACGAACGTCGACGCCTGCTACCTTAACTGTACCTGATGTTACATCATAAAGTCTTGGGATAAGCTGAATAAGAGTTGACTTGGATGAACCAGTACCTCCGAGAATACCAACAGTCATACCTGAATCAATCTTAAGATCAATATCAAAGAGTGCGTCGTTCTTTGCTTCTTCAGAATACTTGAAGATTACGTCTGTGAACTCAATTGATCCATCCTTAACTTCCATAACAGGATTTTCTGGATTTACAATAGATGGTTCCTCAAGAAGAACCTCGCCGATACGCTTGATTGCCTCAACTGACATTGTAAGCATGATGTAAATCATCGAAATCATCATGAATGACATAAGAATCTGAACACCGTATGTCATCATGGCTGAAATCTGACCAACGTCGATTGTCTGTCCCTGATTTGTGATGATGAGCTTTGATCCGATAACGAGGATAAAGATCATATTAAAGTACATACAGAACTGCATGATTGGTGAAGACAATGCAACGATTCTCTCGGCTCTTGTAAAATCTCTTCTGATTTCATTTGAAGCATCACCGAACTTATTTGTCTCATAATCTTCACGTGAAAAGCCCTTAACAACACGCATACCACGTACGTTCTCTTCGATAGACTCGTTGAGCTTATCATACTTCTTAAATACAGCACGGAAAGAAGGAAGTGCCTTACCGGCAATAAAAAGAACACCGAAGATAAGAACAGGAATTACAAATACAAATGTCATTGCAAGAGAACCACCCATGATAAACGCCATTGTAATAGCGAAGATAAATGTAAGTGGCGCACGAATTGCAATTCTTGTACACATCATAAATGCCATCTGCGCATTGTTTACGTCAGTTGTAAGTCTTGTTACAAGTGATGCGGATGAGAACTTATCAATATTCTTGAATGAGAAATCCTGAATCTTCTCAAACATATCCTTTCGAAGATTCTTTGCAAAACCTGCAGAAGCCTTTGAACCAGTTACACCTGCTGCAGCACCGCATACCATCGAAAGGATAGCAGCAAGAATCATTATTCCACCATCTCGTAAAACGAGATTAAGTTCAGCACCAGCTTTAATGTTGTTAACAAGGTTAGCTGTGATGAACGGAATCAATACTTCAAGCGCAACCTCGCCCATCATAAGAAGAATGGTAACAATTGCAGGAGTCTTATATTCTCTGACAGATTTAAGAACTCTCTTAACGTATATACCCATTAATTCTCCCCTCCTATTGCATTTATAATCATTTTATTTATAACTTTTTCCATAATCTCAACTTCATCTGGCCCTATGCCTTCGCAAAGACTGCTGTAGACATCTTTACTGACGTCATTAATCGAATGAAGGAGACCATCTGACTTTGATGTTAATCTGATATTGCGTGATCTTTTGTCTGTCTCGCATTTGAAAGTCTCAACAAATCCCTTCGCTTCTAGTTTCTTTATAATCTCGATAAGCGTAGGGTGCGCAATATTCTGAGCCTGCTGGACGTCTTTTAAGGTTACATCACGGCCAAGCTGACAATTAAGTCTTGAGACCGTCATTATCGTTGATGCCTGAACCGCTGTAAGACCTTCATCCTTGAACTTGTCATCAATTCTGGACTTAAAAGTTCTTGCAAGCACTGAAAACCTTATTCCAATAGGCGCATTCGGATTCACTTTACAAGTATGACCCATTAATTTATCCTTCCCAAATTCACAATAGCATTATAATCCAATAATATAATTATGTAGCATGCGACCTATTCTATTCTTATAAAAAGCAAAAATCAATGTACGTTTTGTGGCAAAAAAACAAGAACCGGCACAAATATATTTGTGACCGGTTCTAATGTTGAGAAGGGGTATATTAAATTTTAAGAAGAATACTTAACTGCGAATCTGGAAGTCTTAATCTCGCCAAGAATATCAAGCGTCTCTTCTGTAGTAAGTTTGAAATAGTTGTAGTAAAGCCACTCTTCATTATCATCTGGGAAATACAAGGCTCCACAGACTTCTCTTACTACCTTAAAAAGATTAATTCGTAAATCTTTCTCGTCCAGAAATAGTCCGCGCTTCAATGCGATTTCAAATGTTTCCCTGAAAGCATTCTCTGCGTCACTTCTGCTTTCGAGATAGTAAACACATGCTTTTAAAACATCGTCTGCATAAAGTCTGATCAATTCGCTTTCACGTCTCATATTAAATGCTGTACTCCCACATACCGTTTGCCTGCTCGAGAATTGTCTCGATAGGCCATGATATTAATGAATTATTAATGCTGTTTGGATCATTTACAGTAACAAGTCCATCACAGTAACCTGTAATAACTATGAAGTGACCTTCACTTGTAAAATCACCAGGACCCATGATTGCAATAACCGGATGTCCATTCGTAAGTGCCTCTCTTAAAAACTCTTCCTCACCAGGAACCTCGTTAACTGTAAGGCCAATATCTCTTGCACCATCTGTCATAAGGCTCCATAAAGTGCCACTGTTGTTACTATAGTCGTAATAACCGTTCTCCATGCTGTACTGCGCCATCCAGAGAGGATTCTTAGTAGAATCTTCCAAAAGATATGTTGATACCATCGAAAGGCATGTTGGGCCGCAGCCTGTAAGACCCATAAGATCACTTCCGTATGTTGTATATCCCCAGCGGCTGTCCCACTGAAGAAAAAGTGGAACTCCATTTGCTGCAGCATCGATATCTCTTGTAACATCAACAGCAGCAGGATCTGTATTTGCATTTCTGTTAAGCGGATAGTTAAGAACAAAATCTGTAAGTTCCGGATTATTTACCATTCTCGAAATAAGATAGTAAGGATAATCGTCAGCATTCAGACCATTATTCATAGCAAACTCATCAATGATTGCTCTTGCTTCTTCCTCTGTCTGGATACTATTTCCTTTGTCATTACCCTTCCCACCTCTGCTCTCATCAGTACAGTCAACATCAAGAACAGTGATAGTTGGAAGATTAACGTTATCAACTAATTCATCTTCTGGCTTCAAAAAATCAAAAACAATATATCCAAACGCTACAACAATTAAAGTTGCAAATACTCCTATAGTTATTAAATTCTTATTCATAATGAATCACCTCAAACTCGTTTTCTCATTTTATGCACCTATGATAAACAAGCGATGTAAACAACTTTCCCCAAAGATGTGTCAGAGTTGTCATTTTTTCAGAATTTATTTGGATTAATAAATCCCGTTCATTAATGAATGCATTCATACTAATCTTAAAAGGTATAAGTTACTTGAACACTTTATTAAGATACTCTTAAGATTTTGCATGATTCGTATGACATCTGTATGACAAAAGAAAAATCATCCCCAAACGGAGATGATTTAAAAAACTAAATAATTCAGTAACACTTATAAAACTCTGTATACCCAGAGACCTTCAAGTCTTTGTGACAGTTCAGTCCATGACCAGGTTCTATTTGTATCGTATTCAGAAGTTGGATCAATAACCGTAAATTCTTCCTCCTCATAAGATAGAAGAATAATATAGTGATCTCCTACATCACAAATGATTGGATTAGGAACATCGAGATTACGCTTGATTCTGTCTTCATCGGAAGCCGGGATCTGAGTAACGTTGATTCCAAGACCAAAACCACCATCTGCGACAAGAGCGCTTTCGTGAGAGCCATCGCAATTCTCGTTGCAGTAGCCATTGTTCATGCTATACGCCGCAATCCACTGTGGAGAGAATGCTGCGTTACGAAGAAGGTACATTGCAACAATTGAAACGCATGTTGGAGCACTTCCTGTAAAGCAGAAACGGCCATTACCGTATTCTGTATAGCCCCATCTTGAATCCCATGTGTAAAGTGGCGTAATCCTTGCAGTTGATACATCACCTTCAAGTGACACAATTTCAGTAACACTTGCTGTAGTCTCTTCTTCTGTAGTTGCTGATGTAGCAGAAGTCTCAACTGTCTCACCATCCTCATCGGTCTCGATAGAAGTAGTCTCAACTGGAACTGCTGTAGGCTGAATTACATGAAGTGGATAATTAAGAACGAACTCCAGAGCATCAGGATTTCTTACAAGAAGTCCATATAATGGCTGTGGATAAAGGCTGATATCGATACCGTTCTCAGAAGCATAGTTGGATACGTAATTCATAGCCTCTGCTTCTGTCAGGAAATTAATAACTTCCGGTGTGGTTTCAGCTGTTTCTGAAGAACTGATGACAGTAATTTCAGCTGATGTCTCAGCAGGCTTCTTTGCAACAAGGCTTCCAAAAAATCCACTCTGAACACCACGTATTACGAGAAGTATTACGCTTGCCATAACGACCATCGATATAAGAAAAGTAAGTACTGCCTTTTTATTCATGGGGATATATTACCACACTTTTTTAGCGAATTCGCAATACGTAAAAATTGAAAGTCCACTCATACATATCAGTCGGCTCCCATTCGCCATACGGATTTGAAGGCGGTGTAAAGTACCATCCTGATGTCACATAACAGTTAATTACAAAATCACCATCTGAGCTTGTATAAATGCACTCGTACATACTATCTTTGTAACCATCGTTATATGTCTCACCAACGCTTGCTTCAGGGAATGTGATACCAATATAGTCTGCATAAAGGTTAACCATATCCGCACAAATATTACCAGGATTGCAATCATTCACAGAGCACAAAACAAAACTCATATCAACTGGAAGCCCAGTTATTCTGTCAAATTCAGCATGAGAAGTATCGTTAAATACTTCTGTGAATTCATAAGTTCCTGCTCGAAAATCTCGGGCATAGTAACTTACTGGAAGCGCACCTGGGAAATAATCATTAATAACTCTATAGGCTCCAGCCATAAACTCTTCACGCCCACTTCCAAGTCCGTCAGCCTGATTCTGAATTCCTATATCAGCAAAACCATTTGATCTGTACACACTTCGAAGATTAATTGAAGACGATCTGCTTCTCTCATGATAAGCAACAACTGCATTAAGAAAATCCGTCTTACGATTAATAATGTCAGCTCCATAAGGCTGGACACTGGCAATATCTACAGAACCACTTGGAAGTTTTTTACTTGTAGTCATGTTTCTTATAAGAAGTCCTGGTACGCCAATACCTGTTGAAACAATAAGAACCGTTGCAACTATAACAATGGCGCCACGAATAATTGTATTTTTATTAATCTTCATCTTCGTCGCCTCCAGTTACAAGATCAAGGACAATTCTTATGGCTGTTCCTTCACCTTCTGAACTTCTTATATCAAGAGTTGTATTATGAATTCTTGCAATCTTTTCACAGAGAGCAAGACCAAGACCTGCACCGTGTTCTTTACGTGAACGCGCCTTATCTACCATATAGAAAGCTTCTGTTACTCGCTTAAGTTCAGCCTTTGGAATACCTCTTCCGTGATCTACGATGGCAATCATGTACTTGTCACCTTTACTCTGTGAAAGCACAGCAACATCAGGACTTCCTGACTTCATGGCATTATCAATAAGATTAATTACAAGAGTCTTAAAAAGATCAAACTCAATCTTGCAGTAGCCACCCTCGTAGTCAAAGAAAACATTTACATTTTTCTTAATTGCGGCAGGTTTAATTGTGTCTTCGATATCCTTAAGGAAATCCTTCATCTCAATCTCCTCAAGGAGAAAATCATTATTGTTAAGAGTCATGAGCTCCAAAAGTTTAAAGGACAAGGACTCAAGTCTCATACCCTCATTAACAATAAATCCAGCAGCTTCGCGCGCATCATTCTCATCAAGATCCTTCTGATAAAGTGTATCTGCGTAGCCGATAATTGACGTCATAGGAGTCTTAAGCTCATGTGCGAAAGCAGCAGTAAAATCCTCTCGCTGCTTTACAGCAAGCTCAAGCTCGTTAATCTTCTCCTCGATTGTATCTGCCATCTTGTTATAAACTTCACCAAGTTCACCAATCTCATCTCGGGATTTGACGCTGGCACGTTCAGAATAATCGCCCTGCGAAAAGTTCTCCGCAACAGTTGTAAGCTTTCTTAGCGGTCTCGTAACAGTTCTCGAAAATATAATTACAACAAGTACACTAATGGCAATTACGACAAGGTATACCTCAGCACATCTCACCTGCATGGTCCTGATATTATCGTAAATGAGTGTGATGTCACTAATAGTAACAAGTCTTAATGTCAGACCATTTTGAACAAGAAGACTATTCATCTGCAAATAATACTTGCCACCCTCGCTAACTGTAAGGTAAGTAATCTGCGTATCGTTAAGCGCACCTTCAGGCTTTGGGTGATGAACATTTACTGTTTTAAGAATTGTAGCCTTCGCATCGTTCTCATTAATGATAACAAGATCAACGGACATATTATCAGAAGTAGTTCTTCCTACTGTTCGTACAACGGAAACAAGATCTGTACTTCCTGCCTGATAGGCAGAAAGCATATCTGACTGAATTGCATATTTAACGAGCTGATGCTGCTTAAGCGCCACATCAACCTGTCTGTCTATAGCGGAATCAAGGCTTATTGCCATAATGAAATACTCGGTGAACGCGAGCGCCACCGTAAGAATAATAATCATTACAAAATAAAGCTTGGTGAAGAATTTCATATTCCTATTTTAATAATGATTCTCCGGAACATAAAGTCTGTATCCAATTCTAAATACAGTCTGAATTGTATCATCCCAGTTAAGCTTCTTACGAAGTCTCTGAATATGATTATCCAAAGTTCTGGTCTGACCTAAGTATTCTTCCTTCCAGACTGACTCATAAAGATACTCTCTTGTAAGCGCAATATTCTTATTACGAAGTAATGTCTCAAGAAGATCGAATTCCTTTGTTGTAAGCATAACCTCTGCACCATCAGCGCCAAAAACTCTTCTGGAATTTGTATTAACAGTTACACCGTTATAACTAAAGTCCTCGCTCTGCTTAATTGTTCTTCTTAAAACAGATTCAACTCTTGCAACAAGCTCTGCAATCTGAAAAGGCTTACAAAGATAATCATCGGCACCCATCTTAAGGCCTCTGATTCTGTCAGAAACCTGGTTCATCGCCGAAATAACAATTACTGGTGTTGTAGTAGTTCTTCTAATAATCTCTAATAACTCATAACCACTTACCTTTGGAAGCATCAAATCAAGAAGAATCAGATCGAACTGTCCATACTGAAGTTGTCTTAATCCTTCTTCACCATCATTTGCAACTACGCAATCATACCTCTCAGAAGTAAGTGTCATATAAATAAGATTTGAAATTGCCAAATCGTCTTCAACTGTCAGAATTCTGATCATAACGCCCCTCTAAAACTATTATGAAACCATTGTAATATAAGAAAAGGCGTTTTTGTACGTTGACGCAAAAATATGACAACTTTGACACAACTTGAGATTAAAGAATGCTTTTCTTGGCTGCGAACATAACGTCTCGCTTCGCTCGCGTAACTTGCAGAAAAGCATTCTTAATCTCTTCCCAGTGCTTTGATTGTGCGGAATACGCTGCAAAACACAATATATCTCTCACTGGCGCTGCGCTTGCGGTATTTCAGGCAACAAAAAACTCCAGCTTCATAGGAAGCCGGAGTCTTAATTAATCTTAATTAATCAATCGTTATTAGAGCATGCAGAGGAACTGTGTAAGAAGAACGATTGATACGAGTGCGATTGGGTATGTTGCAGCATAAGCTGAAGCAACGTCTGAAGTACCAGCAACCTTGATAAGAGCACCAAGAGCTGGAGTAGATGTCATACCACCTGTGATAGAACCAAGGTTGTTGAGGATTGAAAGCTTAACAACGAACTTAGCAAATACGAAGCCACAGATAAGTGGTACGAGTGTCATGATTGCACCCCATACGAAGAGCATTGGACCATGCTCCTTAAGTGTATCAACGAAAGCAGCACCACCGTCTACACCAGCACCGATAAGGAACATGATGAGACCGAGCTCCTGGAGAAGTCCGAGAACCTCTGCAGGTACCTTGAGGCTAAGCTTACCGATGTGACCAAAGTGACCAACGATAAGACCCATGATGAGAGCTCCACCTGTTGCACCAAGGCTGAATGAAGCAGTAGCACCAAGAGGGATTGTTACAGCACCAAGGATAAGACCAAATACGATTGTGAGTGAAAGAGGAGCAAGACCCCACTTCTCAATCTCGAAGTACTTTGTAATTGAATCTCTTGTTGCACCAGAAGATGAAGCAGAAGCGATAAGAGCCTTTCTCTCTTCATCCATGTTGCACTTAAGGAACTTAGGCATAAGCTGTACGAAAAGTACTACACCGATAACGCCGAATGGATAAGCTACAGCGTGACCTACAGCGATCTCACTATAAACTTCTGAATCAGCAAGAGCAGCCTGTGCAGCTGCGAAAGCAGGTGTAGATGTAAGAGCACCAGAAAGAAGTCCTGTACCCATAGCAGATGTCATGCCTGGAACGAACATAATGATGAGTGCTGTAATACCACAACCTGAAAGGATAATAATAAGTCCAAGGAGAATGTATGACTTGAAGTTCTTCTTAAGATTACTGAAGAATGTTGGACCAGCGATAAGTCCTACAGCAGTAACGAAGAATACAAGACCGATATTCTGAATTAATTTAAAGTATGCATCAACTGAACTAAGGCTTGCTGCCCATCCTTCAATTGCACCTTCATGTCCTGCGTAACCAACTGTTACACCCTTGAAGTGACCAGCAACAAGTGCAACGATGAAGATTGCAGCAGATCCAAGAGTAACACCCTTGACATTAATCTTACCTACAAGGTAACCAACTAAGATGATTGCAAATACAAAGAACAATACAAGTGTTACACCACTTAATCCGAAAATCTTTGTCTCTGCAGCCTTTACGATAAAGCCAAGCTTATCAAAAAGAATGCTCATAACGTTTCCCCTTTTCTTTAGTTACAAAAGTATTTTTTAAACCTTAAATTTTATAACTAATTAAAATAGGCTTGTCAACGTAGTTTCGCAATTTCAAATAAACAGAACTTGAACCAAAATAAGACGATATGTTATGCACTTTTGTGCATAATGACAGACTATGTTACTGCAGTTCTGCTTCACCTATTTGTTTCAGGATAGAATTGGCATCCATCGGGGATAATTTCTTGTTAATCGCATAGATAATACTACTATCACGCTTGCTCTTTACATAGAGTACGCCTTCTTTTGAAATCTCCAAAGCGCGCTGTGTCTCTTCATATGTCATTCCAATTGCAAGAGCCATCAGAATAATCTTATCGCGACCAGGATTTTTCTTGCCTGACATTATCTGATAACAGTAAGTTCTTTCAATTTTGCTTAGACGAGCTAATTCAGCAACAGTAATGCCACGTGCATCAATCATCTGCTGCATGTATTCACTTAAAGTACCTGTGAATTTCCCATCAATTGATTCAAGATACTCTCCAAGAGATGCCATATTATCGGCTTTATTTAGTCTGTTAAGAAGTTCCCCTGTTTTATCTTCCTGCATTTGTCATTAACCCTTTCATATATACTCATTGTACCATTACAAAATTACTGATTGTATTCAGAAACAAGGTCCGCCAGCTCAGTTTCTGTCATTTCCTGAGGATCAGCAGATATATAAGTGAATTCTTCGTTATCCCAGAATACTGATTCACTCACAAAACTAAAGTGTGTAGGATCTTCACTATTGTAAGTTGCCTCAACTTCAGACAAAAGACAAAGAATAGTTATATCAAGTTTGCCATCAACATATGTCCACACATTGGATTTGTTAAGACCTACAGCTTCGTGATAATAATCAGCAAAACCATTGTCATAAAGAATAAGAACACTTCCGGTATTTCCGACATAAATACCTGTGCCATCGAATTCAGCAGCAAGTGCCTCTTCTTCTGACTGTCTGATTGATTCTTCTATCTGTCTTGAAGCTTCTGCCTCTGAAGCCGCAATTTCCCTTTCGAGCTTAAGTTTTGCTTCGCGTGGCCTTACTACTGCGGAGACGTAAATACCTGAAGCAAGGAATACAAAAGTAACGATTCCAGCTGTAATCAGAAATGCAATTTTGCCTCCAAGATAAGAAAGCACCTCAGAGATTGTTCCGTTATTATTATTGTTTTCCATTGTCGTTACTCCTTAAAGATGCCAATAATGATGCTTGCTTATTGTGTAGTATGGAATTGTAAATAGTCCTATTCCAACGGAGCACAAAATCAGATGCCATATAATGCTATGGCCCTTCTGTCTTATTACTTTAACCTGTGGATTCTGCGTCTGTGCAAGCTGCTGCTTTTGAAGTCTTATCTGCTCTTCCTGAAGCGCGATTGACTTCTCCTTCAAAAGAAGATCATCGTACTGTGAATAAGCATGTTCAAGCGTATTCGCACCCTGACTTCTTACTGCCTTACTGATGAAGGTTAGAGCCTTTGGATTCTGATATTTAGGTGGGATTTTAATGTCACTATTTTCAGCAAGAATTCTTGTATAATCGTTAATCGCCTTCTTGTCTTCAAGAATTGCCTTCTCTGTGCTTTCGATGCTGGAAGAGATGTTATCCCAGTACTGGAAAATCAGTTTTCCCATAGCAGGATATAGCATCACACAGATAATATCGAAAATTATAAACAGAACTATGTTAGCCTTTGCTGCAATTAATATTGAGAGAATAATCAGTGTCAGAACACTTGCAATTACATAAGGAAAATAACGTGCCCCCTTCTTAAAAAGTGCATCCTGCTTTTTAAATGCGTTTACCTGCTTTGTAAGAGCATCAAGCTCATCCGTTTTATTCTTCATGTCGCAAAGCGGATTAATAAGCGTCAGGATTCTGTCTGCAAGATTATTGGAGACGTTAGCTCTTGCCTCCATCTTTCCAAGCTCCTGGTTATATCCCTCCATTTTGGAATCTTCAACTATAACCGCGCTTCCGCAATACTCGCATACTACTCTCGAAATACCTTCTTCAGCTTCAAGCTTTGATCCGCATCCAGGACACTCAACTTTAACTATCTTCATGCATACCTCTCCTCGTAAATGTAATCTCGCTTAAATACTAATGATTTGTACGGTATGTTTGGTGTGCTGACAGCCTACAAAAAGTTCACACATTGTTGCTTTTTACAAAGTATTAACAAAAAACGCTGAATGCTATAATCAAGTCATGAAAATACCTGAATTTTACAAAGTCATACACCAGGATAATTCCACAAATCACTATCTCGTTCTAAACGAGATAACAAATGAAGTATGCCTTCTTAAAATTCTGAAAAACTACGATAAGGGTGTTTTCTTTTACTTAAAAAGCATTAATTCAAATAGTATTCCCCGAATTTACGATTTACTTGAAGATAACGGGGAACTTATGGTTATCGAAGAATACATAAAGGGCGATACTCTTGAAGATTTATTAATCAGAAACGCACTTACTGATACTGATAAAAAGAAGATTCTTCTGGAACTCTGTGACTGCCTTGATGTTCTTCACAAGGCTCCAAAGCCAATTATTCACAGAGATCTTAAAACCACTAATATTATGCGTACAAACGATGGGGTTATTAAACTCATCGACTACGACGCTGCAAAGGTTTATCACGAAGGAAGTTCCAAGGATACTGTCCTTCTCGGAACACCGGATGTTGCTGCACCAGAACAGTACGGCTTTGCTCAGTCTGATGCAAGAACTGATATTTATGCCATGGGAAAACTTATCTCAAGATTATTCCCTGACAATAACTATATGAAGAAAATTGCAACCAAAGCAACAAACCTTGATCCACGAGACAGATATCAGACTATAGCTGAGCTTCGAAATGCACTTAATGGCAATAACAGCACAAATTTTATAAGCAAAATTCTTGTTCCACCTGGATTTAGAACTGGTACATGGTGGCATATGCTTATTGCAATACCATATTATCTGACATCAATATTCATAATTATTGTTGCCTGCTTCGGCAATATGAGCAAACACAACTGGCCTATCGGTCGTTTCTTTTTCTTCTTAATTGAAACAACAATAATCTTCTTCTCTATTGTTGACCTTGAATTTAACTGGACTGGCCTTTGGGCAAAATTCCCATATGTAAAAAGCAAGGAAAAGACACAACATATTATCGCTGGAATAGTAATCTGGCTTATTATCGTCATCCTGTTCCGTCTGGCAAATGCTTATCTTGTGGATTTGATTTTTCCATACTATTTATAATTTCCAGTTTAAGACATAAAACTAACCAATAATTTGCAATAAGATTGATATAACAGCATCAAGGCTTCAGATATTATTATAGAAAACTAGAATAGAGAGAAGAACAATGCCTGTTTGGGAAGAGTCAACAAATTCTGAAAAGTGTTCAAACTGCGGTGCTAATATTTTCTTTAATGAAAAATTCCAGAAACTCACATGCAGATCATGTGGCTCATTTTTTGACCCCTATACAAAGGAACTTAATTTCCAACTTGAGATAAAGGACAAAGGCAAAGCTTCCCCAGACGATAATCGTGTTGAGTATAACTGCGGAAGCTGTGGTGCTGTTGTTGTTACTGATAACACAACAGCAGCAGATATCTGTGCATTCTGTGGTTCTCCTTCAATAGTAAAAGGAAGACTTAGAAATGATTTTAAGCCCGATTCAATCATTCCTTTTAAAATTTCAAAAGATGAGGCTTCAAAGATATTTAAGTCGTGGGCATCAGAATATAAACGTGCTCCAAAAGATTTTGCATCATCTGGTACTGTAGAAAAAATGCAGGGCGTTTACGTTCCATTCTGGTTGATGGATGCAAATTGCCACCTCGATTATATGAAATCTTACGGTGACAGTGTTGAATACGACTTTGAATTGAAGAAAGTCCCTTTTGATGGTTCCCATGCAATTCCAGATATTCTAATGAAGGCGATTGAACCATTCGACTACGATGAGCTTGTTCCATATAGCGATGGATATCTTCATGGTTTCAAAGCACAAAGATATGATGAATCACCTGTAGAAATGACAGACAAAATCTATGATCGATTTAAAATCTATCTCGATGAGGTTTACCGCAACACAAGAGGCGAGCAGGAAGAAACATTTCGCAACGAGAATTTCTCATATGTTGGGGAACTTAAGCAGCAGTATGCTCTCTGCCCTGTTTGGTTTTTGAATTATAGTTACGATGGTAAGAAATACCAGTATGCGATTAATGGTCAGACAGGTGAGGTTCAGGGTTTGGATGTTCCTTATAGTAAGTTACATTATGGTAAAGCCTATACAAAGAAAATCCTCTCTTTCATTGGAATTATCCTATTAGCTTTACTATATGCTGGAATAACTTTAGCTTGCATTTTTGCTATATTTACCGACTTCGATGACAGCGAGGATATGCTTGCAGTCATATTATTCGGAATTTTGCTCGCTGTAGGACGTTTTTTCGTTATACCGCTAGTCAAATACTTATTTGGTTTGGCAAAACTAGAAATCGACAAACCTGTATACCATATTATCGATAGAGCACCTGACGCTAACGAATACTTTGATTCTTCTTCGATAAAGAAGGCGAAAAGAGTTCAGCGTTCCGACTGGATGTGAATAGTTAGAATCGCAGGTTAACGCCTGCGATTTTAATTTGCACAATCGCACTAATCCCATTTAATGATTATTTAATAATTGAAAAGATATACTTCGTTCATACAAAACCAAAACAAACCAAACGGAGGATATCAAAATGAGAAAACACGATTTTATCAACAGACTTTCAGAGGAAGCAGCAATCACAATCGAAGAGGCATCAGTAGTAAATGACATTATGGAGAATCATTCAATCATTGGTAAGAACAGCAAGAGAATGGTTGAATCTGAGATTTCTGAAGCTCTTAATGTTTCAATTGATGAAGGCGTTAGAATTTCAGATATTGCATCAGGAATTATCGCTTCAGAAATAAAGAAGAAGGTTTTACACCCATTTGGTGCATGATTTATGAGAAAGTTAATCCCAATAAAAAAATCGCAGGTATAACACCTGCGATTTTAGTTTGCAATTAAATCGTATAAAGATTACTTTCTTCCCTCGTAATGAACGTGGAGCATCTCGTGATTTCTGTTCTTAAGAATACCGTTATAAAGCTCTCTGATAAGTGGATTATCCTGAGATCTCTTAACAGACATTGAACGGTCTGCCTCGTAAAGGCTCTTACCTCTCTCCATACGCTCAACACGTGAAAGATATGGCTGACCAGCACCAGAGATACATCCACCAGGACAAGCCATCACCTCAACAAGGTCATAAGATACTTCTCCCTTAAGAAGCTTCTGAATGAGTCTATCAGCATTAGCAAGACCACTTACAACAGCAATCTTAACTTCTCTGTCACCCTTCTTAACAGTAGCTTCCTTAACACCTTCCATACCACGAACACCAACATAAGCAAGTGCATTCATTGTTGTACGTGAGTTATCGTCAGCAATCTTTCTAAGTACGGCCTCTGTAACACCACCAGTAACACCAAAGATTACACCAGCACCAGACATAGTACCGAAAGGCATATCAACTGACTCCGCATGAAGTGCATCAAAGAGGATACCGCTCTCTCTGATCATCTTAATGAGTTCCTGTGTAGTAATTACGATATCTGTATCAGGTACTCCATCTGTCTTAAGTTCATCACGCTGTGCTTCGAACTTCTTTGCAGTACATGGCATGATTGCTACATGATATGAAGTCTTATCGCCGATTACAGCATTCTCCTTCTGGTATGTCTTAATGAGTTTTGCAAACATTGACATAGGAGACTTACAAGAAGAAACGTTTGGAAGAAGTTCCGGATACTTCTTCTCTACATACTGAACCCATGCAGGACAGCAAGATGTAAAGAGTGGGAGCTTCTCGTTCTTCTCAATTCTCTCGAGGAACTCGTTTGCTTCCTCGATTACTGTAAGGTCAGCACCTGTACATGTGTCATAAACCTCATCGAATCCCATTCTGTGAAGAGCTGCAATAATCTTACCCATTGAGTTCTCACCCTCTGGTACACCGAGTGCTCTTCCGATAGCAACTCGAACTGCTGGAGCAATCTGACATGTTACATATGTATTCTTGTCATCAAGCTTCTCCCATACTGTCTGTCTGTTATCCTTAACAACAAGAGCACCAGTTGGACATGCTGCTACGCACTGACCACAGCCAACGCAAGGTGACTCGCTAAGTGGAACGTTAAAAGATGTAGCAATTGAGCACTTTGAACCTCTGAATGCGAAGTCGATTGCTCCAACATGCTGAATCTCGTTACACTCACGTACGCAGTCACCACAAAGGATACACTTTGATGGATCCTTAACAATACATGGAGAAGAATCGTCAACCTTAAGTTCCTCAGGAGTCTTTGTAGACTCGAATCTTACTGTTGTGATATTAAACTTAACTGCAAGTGACTGGAGGTGACATGTTCCGTTGTTGTTACATGTAGTACAGTCACGGCAGTGCTCTGAAAGAAGAAGTTCAAGAATGTTTCTTCTGTACTTTCTAAGTCTTTCTGAGTTTGTCTTAATATTCATTCCTGGGTATGGAAGTGTTGAACATGAAGCCATAAGACGGCCTCTCTCATCTTCTACCATACACATACGGCAGGCACCGTAGATTGAAAGATCTGAATGGTAGCAGAATGTTGGCATCTCGATGCCGCTCTTACGAATTACTTCGATAAGATTTCTCTCGTTACCCTCAAGAGCAACAGGCATGCCATCAATAATCATATATTCCTGATTCATAATCATACCTCCTTAATTGCCTTGAATGGGCAGTTTGAAACGCAGGCACCACACTTGATGCACTTGTCCTGATTAATTGTGTAAGGGCTCTTAATAACACCCTCGATAGCACCAACTGGGCAGTTACGTGCACACTTTGAGCATCCCTTACAAAGATCTGCATCGATTACGTAGCTAACAAGCTTCTTGCACTGACCTGCAGGACACTTCTTGTCATAGATATGTGCTTCGTACTCACTTCTGAAGTTAGCAATTGTTGAAATTACTGGAGAAGGTGCTGACTTACCAAGACCACAAAGAGCTGTATGAGAAATAGTATCTGCAAGCTCCTCAAGAAGTTCGATATCACCATCACGGCCGTTACCAGCAACGATTCTTTCGAGAATCTCAAGCATTCTCTTTGTACCCTCACGGCAAGGAACACACTTACCACAAGACTCGTTCTGAGTGAAGTTCATGAAGAATCTTGCAACCTCAACCATACATGTCTTGTCGTCCATTACAACAAGTCCACCAGAACCAATCATTGCTCCAACCTTCTGAAGTGAATCGAAGTCGAGTGGGATATCAAGATCCTTCTCTGTAAGACATCCACCTGAAGGTCCGCCAATCTGAACAGCCTTGAACTTACCGTCACCTCTCATGCCACCACCGACATCGAAGATTACTTCACGAAGTGTAGTTCCCATTGGAACTTCGATAAGACCAGTATTGTTGATATTACCTGTAAGTGCAAAAGCCTTTGTT
>JAZLLF010000015.1:0-2408 GCA_045598005.1 Saccharofermentans sp.
CCAAGTGATGTCTCCATACTGGCTTGGTACCATATTTTCTATCTCAGACAAGAAAAGATTAATATGGTCGCTATTAGTGTAATAAGCCATCTGTGTTGCAGGTATAATACCATCATCTGTATAGTACCACTTAGCATCAGAGCTATTTACATATGGTGTTGGGGTAGCTGTAACTGTATAAGCAAGTACATCACAGTAATCACTAAAAATCTGCTTTCCGTTATAATAGAAAGTAATATAATATCTACCTTCTGGGGAATTACCATTTACTGGTGTAACTGATGTCCTTGATAAATAAACATTACCATCTCTGCCTATACCAGAAGCAATTTCAGAACCATTGTATGTACATCTCCAAGTTATATTTCCATACTGGCTTGGCTCTACATTTCCAATTTCAGATAAGAAAAGATTAATGTGATCGCTATCAGTGTAATAAGCCATCTGTGTTGCAGGTATAATACCGTTATCTGTATAGTACCACTTAGCTTTAGCTCTATTTACATATGGTGTTGGGGTAGCTGTA
Organism: Saccharofermentans sp.; assembly: GCA_045598005.1. Taxonomy (GTDB): domain Bacteria; phylum Bacillota; class Clostridia; order Saccharofermentanales; family Saccharofermentanaceae; genus Saccharofermentans. Next base: position 527 of record JAZLLF010000015.1, read on the forward strand.
GTTGTAGATGGACGTGGTGTAGGTGTTGTCGTTGGATGACCATCAGAAGCAACACCAGTGATATATAACCACTGTGAAGCAATAACCTCGCCACGTGGAGAATAATCTTTGATAACAAACTGGTAATAACCAGGCTTTATATAACCATTAGCATTTTGATACTGATCAGGGAGTAAAAATTGATCAAAACTCCAATTGCGAACTCCTGTTACATAACTAAAGATCTGTGGAGAACCAATATTAATATTTTGACCCAATTCCCAATAATTAATCTCCCAACTGTACATATTATACACACATTCAGAATATCCGACATTCTGAAGATTAGCACCAATCTTATAAGTGTTTCCTGTCTTAATCATTGAAATTGATCCATAAGGTACATTCTGTGTATAACTCTGTGAAGCTCCATCAACACTTATGTTCAATGTTCCGGTATTAACATTTCTATATTCGCCGTCAGACTCGTTACCTGTAATCTCAACCATAAACGATACACCGTTTACTGTAATTTCATAGATTCCAGGAATAAGATAACCTGAATTATCATAAAATTCTGGCTTAATATAATAACTACCAAGTCTTATATACTTATCTTCCGCAGCAGCAGATGTATAAGATATATTTTCAAAAGATGTAAAAGGCAAAATTGTTGAGCTATACAAATACGCTATCCTGTCATAGTATGTACAGTCGCTGATAGTAGCGTTAGTTGTATTAGGCACTTTAAAATCAATATACTTTGCCTTGCCTACTTTAACTGCAGAATAACTGACGTGGCCATAATAATTAACCACATCACCCATAGGACAACTAATAGTCGAAGCAGCCTGAACGGTTTCCGTATTAATCGACATTCCTATGAATGAAAACGCCATAATAGCAGCAAGTAAAGCACTAATGCGTTTTACAAAATTCATTTCCTCTTCCTCTTCTCCTTTTTATTTTTATTCTGATTTAACTGCATTACCCCATGCAAACAAACCAACAATCAATTTAACATAACAAATAGATAACATTCAATAAAAATATTTATTATTTCTAAAATCAAAAAGCCCACCAGACATAAATCCGATGGGCTTTGTTGTTGCTTATTTGTTTTTTACTTAAGCGTTGAATCCAGCGTTTCTACAAACTACTGCGAACTCGTCTGAAGCAGCAAATGTATCAATAATGTCTGCTCTTGAAATAGCGCCACTATTGAGCTGGCTGAGCCAGTAAAGGAATCCTGGATCACTATCAATATTAATTGGACGATCCATGAAGATTCTATATGCTCTAATAAGGAACTCAGTGTTAGATACATTGAGGTTTGTGAACTCAGCACCAAGGAAGAACTCACGAGCTACCTGTCTACCAGTTGCTGTTCCCTGATCAAGTGCCTCTGACCACATCTCAAGACCTGGTCCCTCTGGATCTCTTCCGAGGCCCTCAGAATAAAGTCTTGCTACGAATGCAATTGTCTGATTTGATGCACTGATTGATACACCCTGTGGCATTACATATCCACCAGATCTGATGCTTGAGTTAATGCAGCTTCCATATACTGCACAGATATCTCTCCACTCTGGTGAGTTAATGAAGCCATAGAAGATATCAAGTCTTGATGAACCATTATTAAGGCAGTTCATCCAGAACTGGAATCCTTCAGCCTCAGGATCACGATCCATAAATGTTCTATAAAGTCTTCTTACGAACTCCTCATTTGAATGGTGTGCATTTACAAACTCATCTGAGAAGGAGAACTCCTTAGCAACATCACAACCGTTAAATGCACCAGAGAGGCAGTGCTCCCAATAATCGTGACCAGCTACATCGTAATCTCTTCCGAGACACTCTGTATAACATCTTGTTACAAAACATCTAAGTGTTTCAGGTGTTG
>JAZLLF010000016.1:0-88131 GCA_045598005.1 Saccharofermentans sp.
CACCGCAGCACTGCCAGTCTGGAATCTCTTCCAATTCAAAGCCTAATGCAACTGCAGAAGCTCTCGCGTACATATCGAGCTCCTTAGCCTTGTTCTTAAGGGTACATCCAGGATAATAACTGTATTTCATAGTGCCTCCCAAAAATGTTGCAAAATGCCTGACTTACGCCAAACTATCATCCTTTTGGGATGCTATTTATGCGCCAACGACCGTAATCAGGGCACAATAATAGAATTAGTTAACATAAGCCAAGAATAATTTACCATAGATTCAGAGCGATTTGTATTAAAAAAGAATGAACAACAGAACTTTTGTAAGTAAAACAAAAAGACAAATCCGAAAAAATCTCAGATTTGTCTTTTTTACAATATCAAATGATTTTCAGTTAAGTCCCAAAAGAACTACTATTACTGCTTATCTGTAGGCGCCATTCTTAGCCTTACGCTCACGCTTCTCCTGATAAAGCTTGTTGTCAGCTATATCCAAAAGTTCATAAATATCACATTCAGGAGAACAGCTAAACTCAGCAATACCAATACTCATCTCTACTGGATACTCCTTACCTGAATTATCACTCTCGCGCTTAAGGATGGCCTGCAAACGTTCCTTAATAGCGTCTCCATTACCTGCACTGTCGATAATAGCGAAAGCAACAAACTCATCACCACCCAAACGTCCGATAATATCAGTATTACGGAATGCTTCGTTCAGGGACTTTGCAATAAGCTTAAGTGAGAAGTCACCTTCATCATGACCATAAACGTCATTAACCATCTTAAGGTTATCCATATCTGCGTAACAGATGATTGCCTTACGATCGATGTTCATAGGCTCAGATATAAGCTTCTGTGTGTACTCAAGGAAACCTCTTCTGTTAAACAAGCCAGTAAGTTCATCAGTTCTTGCAGCCTTGTTAAGGAGGCTGTTATCACGCATAAACTGCTCAAGAGAAGACTGAAGTTCCTTCTTTGCCTTATTCTGATTCTCAATCATAAAGAGAGACTTCAAAGTAACAGAAAGCTGATAAGCAACTGGTGTGACGCTTACAAGATTTGATGTATCAAGACTTGTAACAAGAAGTCCATAAAGGTCTTCACCAACAAACAAAGGGAAAACAGTCATTGTTCTTCTTACATCTTCCTCTGTATATTCATTACTAAAGATACGCTCAGTTCTTATAAGCTGCTGCTCTTCAGGAAGTGCAACTGCATCTCCGACAGAACCAATATATGCCTTAAGAAGACATGTATTTGGAGCCTTCCACTCTGTATCAGGTTTATTCTGAGTATTACCCTGGAACAAATAAATATATGCTCCGTTAAATCCTACAGTATTAAAACCATCAACAAGATGCTCATAATGAATCTCATCGTCTTCAGACATAATGTAAAGTTCACCAGTCTGAATATTCACAAGTCTTACAAGACCATCTCTTCTGCTCATCTCACTGTCTTTTGAAGAAAGGCCTGCAATAGACAGAAGTCTATAGAAAAATGCAAAGAGGTCGTTAAGGCGCTCTCTTTTTGCTGTATCATCAAAGTCATTCAATCCTTCATACTGAAGTACAGAAATGATATTAATAAAACGCTCATAATTAAGGTATTCAATAACACCAAGTTTCAAAAGATTCTGGTATGAATCTCTTACCTTCTGGTCGAGTTCTGAAGATGCACCACTTACAAGATAATCGATATATGTATTACAAAAATCCTTAAAGCCCTGCTTTACAGTTACAATCTCACCCTGATCTCTGAATACACCAAAGAGATAATCTTCACAATAATCTACGCAGGCACGACATCCATTCATAACACCATGGAAAGAAAGATTCTCCCAAAGTTCCTGAACATTAAGACCATCACATCCACAGGAACTTCTCTGTACCATTGATGTCTCAATAGTAATATGCTGAGGTTCTTTATTCTTAATAAACTCATCAGCATTAAGAACGGCCCTGTATGCAAGATCTGCAGAATTGGCCTTAATTGTTGTAAGAGGTGGATTCATGGTTGCAGAATTAAGATCATCATCAAAACCAGCGACAAAGATATCAACACCAGGCACAAGATTACGTTCTCTTAATACGTCATAACCACCCCATGCCATTCTGTCATTACCAAATACGATAACTTCAAGGTCTGGATTAATATCAAGAAGTTTGCGGACAACCTTATGACTTGCATCAGTAAAATCACCTTCAACAATCTGCTTATCCTCCAAAGGATAACCAAATGTCTCAACCATCTCCTTAAAGGCGTTAAGTCTCTCACATGCATCACGGTTAGTCATTGGTCCTGAAACATAGCCGAACTTTGTATAGCCATGACTCTTAAAATGATTCATAAGATCAACGATACCTGACTTATTATCAAAAACTACACTGTGATACTCATCTGCGTGAGTAAAAAGAATAACGACAGGAACATCCGGAAGTTTCTTAAGAAACTCATTCTGAATCTCTTCAGACGCTCTTGAACCGATAGTACCCATCAAAACATATATGATGTCTACCATCTCCTCATTAGGAAGATTGAACATCGTATTGTACTGATACTCATATTCCATAGTCGCATAGCGGCTGTCAGTATCTCCAAGATAATGACCAGGAATAATGAAGAGGTTCGCATCAATTGCACTTGCAGCAATCTCAGCACCTCTGCAAGCCTGATTAGTGAAGTGATTATTCAAATCATCAACAATTAATCCAATGTTAAGTCTTTTTCCCATATTCCGTCCACCATAGTGAAAATTCGATACCATATTATCGCATAGCATTAATCTCTAGTACATTATCCAAATGAAAACTAAATTTAAACAAATGTAAAATTAAACATACTTTTTCTAAATGAAAACAGGTGTCCCCATATTCTGGAACACCTGCTATACAAATAACCAATTAAGAATTGCGATGCTTTCTTCCAAGGAAATAAAGTCCAACGTAAGCACCAAGAACAACGATTACGCCGCCTCCGATAATAAGTGGTACCGGATTAAACTTCTTAGTTTCCTCTTCTTTTACTTCAGTTTCTTCCTGAAGTGTAGTTTCAGCAGCTGAAGTTTCAGTTGTCACAATAATTTCAGAAGTCTCAGGAACTGTTGTCTCAGTCGCCTCAGTCGTTTCCGTTACTTCAGTAGTTTCAGTTGTTTGGGCTACAGAAGATGTTGCATTTGATGAAAGCGCATTAGCAACTTCTTCTCTCCACTCATCTGAATTACGATTAAAGATTCCGTATCCGCCTTCTGCTGAGTCATTACCGTAGTCGCCATTGTCCCACCAGAAGCACTTGATATTCTTCGATGCAGCAGCAGAAATAAGATATGCTGCATAAGAAGCTCTCTCGGAATCATTATTCTTATATTCAGCACCACACTCTCCAATAATTACAGGAAGACCTGTTCTTGAAGAAAATGCGCTCAGGCGATTCATGATATCGTCAATCTCGCCTCTGTCAGAATTTCCAAAATCCGAATGAGTGCTTGTCCAGTTAACTGCTGCTGCAGTTCCAGTAAAGCCCCATGGCGCATAGACATGAACTTCAGCAATCAGGTGATTACTACTGCTGTCGTTTGGTACAACAAAGTTATCAAGTACAGCCTGATCTACTGAAGATACATAAGTATTTACGATGAGGTTACGCTCAGCATTATTACCACCTGTAGCTCTTACAGCATCTACAAAAGCCTGAGCATAATCGTTTACTGCCTGATATGAAGCATTATTTCGAGGAGCATTCCATGTGTTGCCGCTATCGAGCATCTCGTTATATCCTTCGAAAAGGAGACGTCCATCGTAATCTTTAAACTCATTGGCAATATTCGTCCAAAGATTACTGAACTTTGTTCTGTTACTTGAGAAGTTGTCATTCTCAGCAAAAATCCAGGATACCTTGTCTCCTCCACCTTCACCTGTATCGTGGTGAACATTAAGGATTACAATCATGTCGTTGTTATAAGCGTAATCAACAACTGTCTTAACGCGGTCCATCCACGCCGAATCAACGTTACCATTGTTATCAATGTGCTGAGACCAGGTCACAGGAATTCTGATTGCATTAAAACCATGCGCCTTTACAGAATCAATCATGGCTTCAGTTGTAACAGGATTTCCCCACGCAGTCTCAAAAGAAGATGGAGATGTTCCACTAATCCACGTACCATAAGAATCAAGAGCATTACCAAGATTCCAGCCAACGCTAATCTGTGCAACAGCCTGATTTGCTGGCAGGAAGTCACCTGACAAAGCATTAACCTTAGATGCCGTAAATGGCATAAGGGAAAAAGTTACAACAATTAAGCTAATCAGAAGCGCGCTAAACTTACGCAAAAACATCAGAAATTCCTTCTTTCGTTTAAAAATTAAGCCTCATACTTTGAAGCAACATCCTTAAGATAAGATGTTACTGGAAGATGCTGTGGGCAGATTCCTTCACACTGGCCACACTCTACGCATTCAGAAGCCTTTGATCCAGTTCCGCATGCGCCTTCGTAGTCTGTTCCATCTTCATTATAAAGAGCGAAAAGCTTAGGAATGGCAATATCAAGTGGGCATCCTTCAGTACAGTAAGAACACCCTGTACATGGAATCTTAATGTCACCTGAAATCATCTTTCCTGCCATCTTACAAAGTTCCATCTCGTCGTCTGTTAATGGCTTAAAGTTCTCCATATATGAAACATTATCAATCATCTGCTCCATATTGCTCATACCACTTAATACCATCTTTACGTTATCAAGGGATGCTACAAAACGGATGGCCCATGATGGAATTGAAAGATCTGGCTCTCTGTCCTTAAACATCTTTCTTACAGAATCAGGAACATTAACAAGTGTTCCACCCTTAACAGGCTCCATAACAATTACAGGGCAGTTATGCTTTGTAGCAACTTCATAGCACTTGCGTGACTGGATGTTATCTGACTCCCAGTCAAGGTAGTTAATCTGAAGCTGAACAAATTCCATATATGGCTGCTCTGTCAAAATCTGATCGAGAAGCTCAGCATCAGCATGGAAAGAGAAACCAAGGTGCTTAATAAGACCCTTCTCCTTCTTGTCCAGTGCCCAGTTAAATGCATCGTACTCCTTATACTTAGCGTAGTTTCCACGCTCGATATCGTGGATAAGGTAGTAGTCGAAGTAGCCTGCGCCTGTCTTTTCGAGCTGCTTTGTAAATACCTGCTCCTTCTCTTCACTGCTCTTTACAAAACCAACGTGAAACTTTGTAGCAAGTGTATATGAATCACGTGGGTAGCGGTCTACGAGAATCTTCTTTACAGCATTCTCGCTCTCAAAACCGTGGTACATCCACGCTGTATCGAAATATGTAAAACCGTGCTCCATGAAGTAGTCAACCATCTTACATGAATGCTCAATATCAATTGAAGTCTCCTTGCTGCTATCAACAAGAGGAAGTCTCATTGTACCGAATCCAAATTTTCTATCCGAAGTAAAAATGCTCATGTTGTATCCTCCCTTATTATCTGATTAAATGATAATCACAGAAGAAATTATATTTCATTTTATTAAACATATACAAGGAAGAATTTCATCATGAAACTGAATTACAAAAACACTTTTCTGGCAGGCCTTGGATTCATGGCAATTATCGCCTTCTGGCAGCTTTACGATAATATTATTCCTCTTATTCTTACTAACACTTTCCACCTTAACGAGACAATTACTGGTGTAATTATGGCAGCAGATAATGTGCTCGCATTATTCCTTCTGCCTCTCTTTGGAAATTTGTCAGATAAGACAAATACAAAAATTGGACGAAGAATGCCTTATATCCTTATAGGCACCGCTGTTACAATTATCCTTCTTAATCTATTACCAATGATCGATAACGGTGTAGCAGCATTCTCGAGTGCATCTTTCTACTCACTTCCTGCTTTTATCGTTGTATTGGGACTTCTTCTTATCACAATGAGCACATACCGCTCTCCTGCAGTTGCTCTTATGCCAGATATCACACCTAAGCCACTTCGTTCACGTGGTAACGCCATTATTAATCTTATGGGCGCAACTGGCGGTATTATTTATCTTGCCTTTACTGCAATTGCATATCCTAAGTCAAAGACAGAAGGACTTACTCACGTAGACTACAGACTCCTCTTTACTTTTATGGCAATCTTCATGGCAGTCTGCATGATTATTATGTTTGTTTTCTTAAGAGAACCAAAACTTGCAGCAGAGAATGACAAGATTGAGAAAGAGCACCCAGAATGGGATCTTACCGAGGAGACAACTTCAGGTAACGCTGTTCTTCCTAAGGCAGTAAAAAAATCAATGTATTTCCTTCTTGCTTCAATTGCACTCTGGTACATTGGCTATAACGCAGTAACAACTTGGTTTACAACTTATGTAAGTGTAATCATGGGAGAAGGAATTGGTGGAGCATCCACATGTTTCCTTGTAGCTAACGCTGGTGCAATTGTTTCTTATATTCCTCTTGGAATTCTTGCAGCGAAGATTGGTCGTAAGAAATCTATCTATTTTGGAACACTTCTTCTTACAGCAAGTTTCCTTCTTTGCGTAATCCTTCTTAATAACGCTACATCAATCCCTGTATTTGCTTATGTAATCTTCGCAATGATTGGTGTTGCATGGGCAGCAATCAGCGTTAACTCTCTCCCAATGATGGTTGAGATGTGTAAGGGTTCAGACAGTGGAAAGTTCACAGGACTTTACTACACAGCTTCCATGGCAGGCCAGGTAGTAACTCCTATTCTTGCTGGTTTCCTTATGAGAAACATCAGTTATAAGATTCTCTTTATCTATGCAACTTTGTTCTCATTTGCAAGCTTTATCACAATGATTTTTGTAAATCATGGAGACGTTAAGGCAACTCCGGCAAAAGGTCTTGAAGCTTTTAATGCATTAGACGACTGATAATCATAAACAAAAGAACAATATTAATAATCAGAAATAATGGCACCGTAATAAAGAATTTTGCTTTCTTTGTTTTATGGTGCCATATTCGCATACCAAGAAAAGCACCCAGTGGTCCAAATAAAGCAAAAAGAAGAAGTGTCGCTTCAGGAATTCTCCAGCGATTCTTCTTTGCCTTAAGTTTATCAATGCCATAAATAAAAAAAGCAATTATATTAAAAACTAAAACTGTTATAATGAGTGGAAGTAACTTATGCATAGAGGGATAGTAGCATAGATGCATTTTCATTGGAAGTCGGAAAGCGCAAAGCGAATCGCGATAGCAATTCTTATGGCTGCCATTTGTGGCAGTTCCATATCTTCCTGCGCAATTCCGGGATTTAATAGTTCTGCTTCAAGTGAAACTTCAGCAACAACAGAACCAATTTATACTACTATCAATTACTCTGAATATGTCGCAACCAGCGAAGAGTCAAGTCCGGTTGAAACTGACGTTACAGAGGAAACTGAAGAATATATCGAATATTCTCAGGAAGATATGGCTCTCCTTTTTGCAAAGGATATTGCTGGAGATCTTCTTGGAAGAGAGATTGCTGACGATGAGGTTATGACTTCCTCTCTCCTAATTGCTCATGGTGAACTTCAGATTGAAGAATTTATAAAATCAATTGTCACATCAGACGAGTTTATAGAGCTCAATTTAAGCGACGATGAATATATCTTTCGCCTGTCGCTTGCAATGCTTAACGATACATTAAGCAGCAGCCGTAACGATTTCCTTTTGGCACAGCTTGAAGCAGGAGCAGGAAGAGAAAACATTATCTCAATGCTTATAAATTGCGAGCAGTTCATATCAACATGTTATTCTTTTGGACTTAATCCTGGAAATACAAATACGACCATTAACGAGATTAGTGAACTTTACGATATCGTGGCAGGCGTACCAGAAGGTGAATTTATCTCAACAACAAGAGGTTATCTTCCAAGCGACGCTGTAATTAGTGAGATTAACGATGCTCTCGCTTCTCTTGATGAACACTACAGCAGTTGTGGTTTTATGCTTGTTGATGTTAATACTGGACGCGGTATCGCTTATAACGTAAGCAGAAGATACTATTCTGCAAGTTCAATCAAGGGACCATTTGCTGCAAGTCTTTGTTGCCTTAATCCTGATGTAATTGAGAATTACGAGTCAACTTTCCAGAATATGCTGGTTTTCTCAGATAACGACGCATTCACACGTCTTTTCAACACATTCAGAAGAACATATATTGACCAGTGGGCAGCAGAAGCTGGTGTTGAACCTGAATGCATCCAGTATAAGTACCCTAGAATCTGCACAAGATGCCTTTTCAGATTATGGATTAGAAATTACGAATTCTTCACAAATGATCCGAACGGAGAGCTTGTTGCATCCTGGATGAGAGAACCTGAATATTCACTAATTCATAGTGAGTTTGATGGTCTTTATGTTACTGAATCAAAGGCTGGATGGATGGTAGATGATAATCCGCAGCATACAACAACAGTTGATGCAGGAATTGTACATGCAGACAGCGGAACATATATCCTTGTAATTGAATCCAATGTTCCTCGTGATATCGAGCCATTAAGACCGCTTCTTCAGGCACTTAATCACGCTCATGACGAGATGACAGCAATAGGTTAAAAATCAGGGACTATCTTAAAAACTAAGATAGTCCCTTTGTTATTAATTTTATTTTCTTGTCTGATGGCGACGCTGCTTTTCAAGATACATCGATTTATCCGCCTGATTGATAAGCGCTTCCATGTCAAAGTCCTTATTCAAATCACACTCTGCAAAGCCGATGCTCGCGCCAATCTTATAAGGCTTTGAAGATGCACTGTAGTCATTGCTGATAATAAGATCCATCGATTTACGCACAAAATCAATATCTACTGGTTCACTATCGTTCGAGATAAAAGCAAACGCGAATTCATCGCCACCATAACGCGAACAGATACCATTTCCAGCACAGAAACGAAGAAGAACATTTGCGAAGATACTAATGGCAGCATCACCTTCCTGATGACCATACTGATCGTTAATTGACTTAAGGCCATCCATATCAACTGAGAATAGAGCAAGTGAGAGTTTATTGCCAAATGCTTTTCCCTCGTTAATTCTTCTTTCAATTTCACGGAAGAATCCACGTCTGTTATAAAGGCCTGTGAGATAATCCATTCCTGAAATCTTCTCAATCTCATTATTGGCTTTTATATATTTCTGGTTGTTGCAGACAGAGTTCATAACAGCAGAAATAAATAAAGACAGCTCCTCAAATCTCTGCTGAGTTCTAAACCTTAAGTGGTCATAACCGCAGCATACAAAAGCGAAATCATCACTTTGAACTCTTACCTGTCTAAAAAGAAGAAAGTTCTCGTTACTATTCTTATCAAGGAAAGAATCAATATCTGGAACCCAGCTAGAAAGATGTGTAAATCTCTGGTTTACCTTGTATTTATTATTACGACACGTGAAAAGAGTGCGAAGCTTATTATCCGATCCCTTAAATCCAACATAGTAATAATACTGATTCCAAAGCCAGATGTATCTTTCAAGAGTACTCATTGCCTCAAGAAGATCTGAACTGTTTACATTGCTTGATACAAACTTTCCCATCTCAAACATGTGCTTGATGCAGTCTTCATTATCTGCCGAGAACTGATTTACAAGTTCCTTCCAGTCAGCACGATTTTCACTCAAACATCCACATGAATGATTTGGAAGCAAAGAGCATCCAAATTCCACAGTCTCTCCTATAAGGCTGTCCCTGTATCCTTCCTTATCCCAGTTATCTATTACTTCAATAAGTTTATCTATAAGACTTCTGTAATCAGGAACTCCTGTTGTAAGCGGAGGATTATTAATCTGACCTGATCTGTTACCATCAAAACCTGTAACTTTAATATCCTCTGGCACACGATAGCCGTGCTTACTTAGAGCTGCTGTAACACCGATTGCCATGGAATCGTTGGCACAGATAAAAGCTTCTGGCATCTTATGCGAATTCTTAACAAGTTTATCGATAATTGCTGCGGAAGTGATATCGTAGAAATCACCATAATAAACCATGTCATCACTATAAGTTATGCCATTTTCTTCAAGTACTTTCTTAAAGGCAGCAATTCTTGAATCTGAGAAAGAATTACCACGAATACCAGCAAACATCTCAACATTTCTTATTCCGTGATACTCAACTATGTGCCTGCAGATCTCTTCAAAGCACTTAACGTGATCCATCGAAATATTAATTGCATTACTGTACTTACGTTCAAGTGTAAATACTGGAATGTTCTTAGCATTAGCTTCATCTATAAGTTTCTGGACAATGGTGTCATTTTTAACCATTTCAGCAAAGATAATCAGAGCCTCTGAATCCTGGAGGTTTACAAATTCAGCAAACTTACTCTCATCAAATGATTTATCAGCCTCGTAAATATCCGGGATTCCAAAAGAAAACGCTGCTACAACATACTTGTCGCGAATCTCTTCAATATCCAGGTTGCTAAGAAAAGAATTAAAATTCTCTGCATCAATCCAGCTTCCACATACAGTAATAAACTTACGTTTTTGACCCTGAGTCTTCTTCTCGTACTTTTCCTTCTGAAAAACTCTTATATAATCAACAATAAAATCATTATCCTCAAATCTTGTAGTCTCATCAGGAGTACTTCCCAAAGAACCTCCAACAGAAAGGCCAACCTCAAGATAAAGAGCATGAGTAAACGGCTCATCAATACTTACTTCAAAATAAGACTCTCCATCAATAAAAAAACTAATCTTCCCAGGAACCCAATCAACAGCATAAACGTGAAAATCCGCTGAAGCATCATTTCCTTCAGGAAAACTATAAGCACACTGCTGAACTGCACTCACTTCACCATAGTGAACTGTAGCATAATTCTTGCCTGGAACATGGCAAGGCATCGTCATAAAATCAATCTGCCCGCCTATAGGCCAAGGTGCATACTCATTAAGATTTGAACAAAGCTTCACGAAAGGGAAAAGTCCTCTTCCTCTTGGTGACTTTGCTCTCACCTCAAATCGACCATACAAAAACTCATGTTTACCAAGTGTATTTAAAAGACCTGAGGTGTAATAAACATTTCCAAAAGTATCGTGCTCTTTACATGGGCTTAGATGGAGCATACCGTCCTTAATGAAAATATTCTTCTCACTCTGAACATATGCCTGAAGTTCGCTGTTATATACACCACTTGATCTTAATTCAGCACTCCAGTCAGAAAGGCTGAGTGAATCGTGGTCAAATTCCTCTGACCATACGAGTTTAAATTCATCAGGATTAGTAAATTCAGTGCCCATAGATGTCACCTCTTAATCTTTGAGAATCTTTAATAATGCTGGCTTAATTCTTGGAGTTATAAACTTAACTACAAATCCAAGTGTAAGAGCAGCAATAATTGTTCCCTCTCTTGTTCCCTTAACTGTTCCAAAGAAAATAAATGACAACAAAATAGCTGTCAGAACATTAACTACATCAAATACAACTTTTACATTTCCAAATTCCTTATGAATAGTGTCGCTTATCGCCTTAACGAAAGCTTCACCAGAATTAAGAATAGTATCAGCTACTACCTGAAGTGCGATACCAAATCCCAAAAGAAGGATTCCAAGTATTACACAGATAAATCTCCAAACATAAATATCGTTAGGAATAATATGTGTTGCGATAAAAAGGCCAAAATCCGTAAACCATCCAAAAAGAAATGACAAAGGAATCTGAAGAACATTCACAATCTTAAAATTCTTACGAAGAATAATAATCTGGCCTATAAGCATAAGGCAGTTACAAATCATAAGGAATGTACCAATAGTAATATTAGTAAATCTAATACTTAAAATATTAGGTATTGAGGAAATCGGTGTAACACCAAGCGCCCCGTGCTTAGCAGCTGCAACCCCAAGTCCCGAGAAAAACAATCCTATAATAAATAAAATATATCTTTTAACTAATTCCTTCTTACTCATATATCCCTCCACAAATTACATTATATTCCCCAAATATACAAAATTCCCCAGATAGCTCCATAATTAACATTTTCTTAAACTTCTCTTGGAAATATATTGCAAATTCAGTCGTAACCTACAAGCATCAAAAAAAGATTTTCTTTCACATGGAGGGTAACATGCGTATTTCTTTAGAGCGTCCACAGATTATTAAAGATGCTGAAAACACTTTTCATTTAATTAAGGTAAAGAACAAATTCGTAGGATTACTTCTTGAACTTGTTCTCGCAATTGTAGTTTTTTATGTAGTTAATATTGCATACTCAATGATTGCTTCAATGTTTGCAGGTGCTATATATGGACTTATGAACGCAGCTGAGATTCAGTCAGCTGTGGCAGACGGAGCACTCGATATAATGGATCTTAACGAGAGAATTTTTGCCTGGGAATATTTCGCACCAATTTCTCTCTTCTTTGAGTTCGTTATGACTGCACTTACACTTCTCGTAGCAAAGTTCTATCAGAGACGTAAGATTTCAACAGTTGGATTTGTTAAGAAGAATGCCGTTTCACATTATCTTATTGGAATGCTTCTTGGATTTGTTCTTTTTGCAGCAGCTGTTTTCTTCTCAGTTCTTTGCGGCGCATCAAAGATGAGCTACGATCCATCTACATTTAAGCCAATGCTTTTCGCTGCTTACTTTATCGGATGGCTTTTCCAGGGTATGGCAGAGGAAGTTATCTGCAGAGGTTTTATCCTTGTTTCAGTTGCAAGAAAGCACAGCCTTGTTACAGCTATTCTTTTTAACAGCCTCTTCTTTGCAGGTCTTCACCTCGGTAACAACGGCATCGCACCTCTTGCACTTGTTAACTTAACACTCTTTGGTATCTTCGCTTCTCTTGTATTTATAAAGAGTGGTAACATCTGGCTCGCATCAGCAATGCACTCCATCTGGAATATGGTTCAGGGTAACTTCTTCGGAGTACTCGTAAGTGGTAACGATGCTGGAACAACACTCTTTACTACTGCACCAGTTGCTGGCCGTGAACTCATTAACGGTGGTGACTTTGGTCTCGAGGGTGGTCTTGCTGTAACACTTATTTATGTAATCGCAATCATTCTTGTTCTTGTCTTCCCTTCAATTAAGAAAACAATCGAGAAGGAAGAGAAGAGCGAGATTACTTCTGAGGCTTAATTAACTTATAATTCTCCTCTAAATAAAAATGCGAGAGTTTCAATCGAAACTCTCGTGTTTTTTTGTTTTTACATAATTATTGGCGCTAAATCAGGTGCCATCCCCAAGGCAAGACCTTAGTGAAAACTACGATAAACAAGAAGAAAATCTTACAATTCGTTTCATTTTATACTCTTTCATTTATTATTATTTCTAATCTGTATTGGATTAGTTCAATTGCTTCATCGACAGTGCAATCACCATTAAACAAAATTCAGAAACTAAAAAAAACATGTCATAATAATCTTAATAAAACTTTTCATATATATATTCCTCTCAAATGAGCAATATGATATAATCACATTGCATTTAATTAGTAGTTACGATGCACATTTGGCAATCCTTAAGTTCCAGTTAAGGATTGCTTTTTATTACCCTGCCAGTTCGACGGCAGATGAACAATCATATGTAATATCCAAAACCTTATGAATCAATAATTTTCTTCCATCATATTATTTACTCGGCTTTCGATTATTGGAATAACATCATCTAACGATTTTTGATCATAGTAATAAGCTTGTAATTCCTCATTCATTATTAACAGTGAATAATCATCACCAAGATAGCACGTATTAGCAGAAGAAATATATTCAATATATTCATCAATAACACTCTCATCGTTGTAATTAACAATGCCAAACATTTCTTCGATATAACTATTTGCATAATTCAATGCGTCATTAGCATAGTACTCAAATGCTGACTTGTTAATAGGATTATAGGTAACATTCGTTATTTGTATCTCATAACTTAATATGTTTTTTACTAAGTCAAACGCACTGTCAAACTGTCCAGAACAACTTGTAATCGCTACAGACTCATACGGAAAAACAACTGGGCCTTTATCTCCATTTACCGAAGGAAATCCAAACAGATTACGGTTTTCTTTGATTAATAGTCTTGATAAATCAAAATGGATTCTATTAAATTCAACGAAACTAATTTCATTATTAATATCCCCTACGCTTGGATTTTCTCTCATCCCAGAAACGTAACTACACAAACATCTGAAAGAATTATTATCAAGATTAAGTTTATTATTCACGTACAAATCATCGTAACAGCTTCGAATAAGTATTGAAAAACTTCTATCTCTTCCTAACGATTCTTCCAACGGATCATATCCATTACAACTATTAGTTATGTATTCGTTATATTCTTCGTATGTGACTCCCACATGATTTACATCTGTAATTGATTCATCGGTATATATACCACCAATACATGCACTTACTGGCAATTGAAATAATTTATTATCCTTTGTATAAGCATCAAAAATATTATCGAAGTATTCCTCACGATTAAATCTATTTGTATCATTAATAACAAATAGCAAATCATTTAAATAATCACTACTATTTAGTGTTGAAAATTTACCAAAATCCAATAATACATCTGGTCCTTCGCCATTTCTGATATCTTGTTTAAGTAAAGTAATTAATGCAATATCTCTGTTATATTGATTGATAACATAATTATCATTAATCTCATAATCCTCAAACAAAACAGAACTATATCGCATAGTTACATAAATGTATGTGCTTTCATCTGATTCATTCATTAGTTTAATTGCATTGGCAGCTAAAGAATTAATTTTAAAATAAGGCGCTGCATATAATATTTTTTTGCCAATATTCGGATTAGTTTCTTCTCTTGTTAATGAATAAAACTTCCACTCTAAAGGCTCACTTGGATAAAATGTATTTTTCACCAATTCAATATTTAAATCATCGCAATAAAGCAAAACACTACCGTCTAAATCAAACAAACTTATTTCTGAGTTATTAAAATCTACAATTAAAGACTCTTCACCTGTTAAAAGATTTAGTTTTGACAAAGTCAAATCTTTATTCAAAGAATAATAATTACCGTCTTCTGATATGTATCCCAAACCATATTTACTTAAAACATCGGAACTAATACTTAATTGTGTCAAAGCACCAGAATTAACATCCAATTTAACTGCACTGCGATCTGAATCATCGTAACTGCTACGACTAGTCTTTATAACAACTATCTTTCCTTCTTCATCAATGGTCCATTGCATAACATCCTCTGAGTAGTCAAACCCATCCACAACATTATATTGATTATCTAGGATATAAAATGCGTTCTTATAGTAATTGCCGTCTAAATAACAAACCTGCACATATAACAACTCGTTAAAGCTAATTGCTTTATTCACGTAATATCTTGTGTCTTTTAAATTCCTATCAAGTTCGAAAACAAATTCTAACGTTCCACTCTCCACATTAATTTTATATGCGTAATTGTAGAATTCACCTTCCTTAACACAAAAAATGACAGCATAATAGGCATCGTTTTTACAATAACAAGTTTTTAACTCTATTAATTCACAGTCTTCAATATTGTCATTTAAATCAATATTCACAGCAACGTTGGAGTCTTCAATGTAAGATAACTTGCCGCAGAATTCATTCGATTCATCGTAAAACTGATAAATAATTTTACATTTAGAATCAGCAAATACAGGGAACGAGTTATCTATATTCCCTGCGTTGCTATCATCAACAGTTGTAGTTTCACAACTATACCATTCTGTAGATTCATCAATATATTCCGACAAACGCACAGCATGCTTTTCTGAAAAGCAACCATATGAATTAGAAAAGAAAACCAGAATTAAGATAAAAACAGCAAACTTTTTATAACTCCTTTTTGCAGAATACATCGAAAAAACCTCCATCAATTAATATGATATTTGAACATTAATAGTCGCCTGACCACTACCACGGCGAAGCGAAGCTTCAAAAACAGGATTAGTTAAAGAGCTGTATTCAATAGGTATTCCTTCATTAAGAGAAGAACAACCAAAAGAACCAATTCGCACATGATTAATTGACACTACTAATCCCTGACAGGAACCAGTATGAGATGCTTCCTTAATTGTATATCTATTAGCAACAGGAAGTGACATAGTGGCATATTCATGATTTCCAGAATTAATACCATTATAATAAAGTGTAAACGACTTAGACCCTGCAGCCGAAACAGTTGTTGCTATACCAAAAACAATAATAAACAACAATTT
Organism: Saccharofermentans sp.; assembly: GCA_045598005.1. GTDB lineage: Bacteria > Bacillota > Clostridia > Saccharofermentanales > Saccharofermentanaceae > Saccharofermentans. The sequence continues at coordinate 16,170 of JAZLLF010000016.1, forward strand.
CTTCATTTTGGTCATTAACATATGTTAATGAGTATGTGTACATACTCATTGGCGCACAACCTACATTACTCTGAATTACTTCATCAAACTCAGATTTTGATTGAATATCATTACTCTCCAAATATTCAATCAAATCTAATTTTTCAACCTCGTCAGCACATACAAAACCTGCATACGAAATCATCAAACCGAGCATTGTCAACAATGCAAATAGTTTCTTTACCGTTTTCTAACTCCGCTCACTATAAATATATTCCACTATTATGGATTCATTAGTATCTCTAGGAGACTTCCAATTTGCCAAAAACACAAAACCAATAAATAGAAGAAGAAAAATAAAAAACAATATTAAAACTACCATTAGAATATTCTTCCGTTCATTTTTTATGATTTCAAGTTTGACATCTTCAATATTAAGCGATAATTGATTAATAGAATTAAGCGTCTTCTCTGCAACATTATCCACGGATGAATTTTCGTCTGCCTTCAGCAAATCAACACCTAAAAATTTATTAATCCTATCGACGTCCTCAAGCGTAAGGTCTTTCTTATCATGTTCAATTCTATTAATTGTCTTCACTGAACACTTCAGAATATTAGCTAATTCGGATTGTGTCACACCAGCGCTTATCCTAGCTTTACGAACTTTTTCACCAACCAGCATTTCGTAACCTCCTTATAAGTATTTATTAACATGAAATAGGTTTAAAAGCCAACGGACAATTTTGTCCGCTACCGGACAAACCCTTTGTTTTTGGGAAAATATATTGTGATAGAAAGATTTAATTAAATTAATTAATCAATTAAGAAAAATCTTCACCACATACTCCGCAACAAAAAACTCCGCATTACTGCGGAGCTTTCATCAGTCAACAAATATTCTTTGAACTCTTTTACCTACATCACAGGTGATCTCATAGTTAATGGTTCCAAGATATTCTGCCATCTCATCGGCGTGACGATCTTTACCAAAGATCTCAACTATGTCGCCTTTCTTGATCTCGCCTTCATAATCAGTCGCATCAAGCATACACATATCCATGCAGACGTTACCAATAATTGGAAGTCTAACGCCATTTAAGAGAAGTTCAAAGCCATTACTTAATCTTCTTGATAGTCCGTCAGCATAACCAACGGAAACTGTAATAACTCTTGTCTTCCTATCTGCAACGAAGTGTCTTCCGTAACTTACTGACGTTCCAGGATTAATCTCCTTAACATGAATTACCTTTGTAAACCATGACATTACAGGAATAAGATTTACATCTGTATCAGGCTTTGGACAACCCTGTGGAAGAAGACCGTAAAGAATAATTCCAGCTCTTACCATATCAAGATGCATTTCAGGGAATCTTAAAATTCCTGCACTGTTACAGATATGACGCTTCTGGAAAGTAATACCCTTCTTCTTAAGTTCTTCAATCTGATTCATAAAGAAATCAAACTGGCGACGCGTATAGTCATCGTCTGGAGTATCTGCTACGGCAAAGTGAGAGAAAATACCATAAGGCACAAGACCTGGAAGTTCACAAATCTTCTCAATCTCTTCAGTTGAAGAACCATCAGTAGGAAATCCGATTCTTCCCATTCCTGTATCAAGTTTAACGTGAATATTACACTTGCTATTAAGTCTTAAAGCAACATCAGAAAGCATCTTTGCTGACTCAATATCGTATACAGCAAGATCAACATTGTATCTGATTGCATCTGCATATCTTGCAATATCTGTACCACTTAAGATAAGAAGTCTTGCTGTAATTCCACTCTGTCTTAAATGAATTGCTTCGTCGATTGTAGCAAGACAAAGACCTGTAGCGCCATTCTCCAAAAGAGTCTTTGCAATCTCGTATGCGCCATGACCATATGCATCAGCCTTTACTACTGCCATAATGTCAGCATCAGGCTTTGTAACGCGACGAATCTCGCAGATATTATTCTTAATTGCGCCAAGATCGATCTGTACGCAAGATCTGTCAAAGATAACAGAACCCATTTCTTTATTCATTAATATCACCATCCACTCTCGTCAAAGACGAGCCCATAATACTTAGTTAAATCAGAAGGAAGCATTGCTCTCTTACCAATATCAGAAGAAGCCTTAACACCAGCTCTCTGATGGAAATATGTTGCGGCGCAGGCTGCATCAAAAGCATTTAAGCCCTGAGACATAAGACCTGCAATAAGCCCCATAAGGACATCCCCACTTCCACCTTTTGCCATTCCGGAATTATTTCCAGCATAAAGGCGATTATTATTTCCTCTTTCCGATATATATACTGTACTACTCTTTAAAACTAAAACAACACCTGTAGTCTCGGCAAAATCGGAAGCAAGCACTTTAAGTTCATCTTCAGACTTACCATGAAGGTCTGTTCCTAATAATCTTGAGAACTCACCAATATGTGGTGTTAAGATTGCTGGAGCTTTACCTTCAGCTACTCTATTTCGAAGGAGAGCGAAAAAGTGCTCCTCATTAGAAGAGATAATCTGAAGTGCACTGGCATCTATTACAAGACTTGAAGACGAAGTTATCGCCATCTCAAGAAGTGCTTCATTATAGCTGTTATTAATATCTATACCAGAGCCAATGCCAGTAGCTGAAGAAATCGAGATTAACTTATTAAGTTCCTTCAAAGTCTTTGTAAGCGTGTCCTTATAGGCGGAAGTAACAGCACATGGGCACGCTATCTTAAGTGGCAGAAGTGCCTCATCTTCAGAAAAAACACGAACTATTCCTGTACCACTTCTAAGAGCAGAGTCTGCTGCGAGAACAAGAGCGCCTGTCATATATTTACTTCCGGCAACAATAAGACAGTTACCGAAAGTTCCTTTATGACCACTATCAGGCCTTAAAGGAGACATATCTCTTATATATTTCTCGTCAATAACTCTGAATTCTTCCATGGACATTACTTTTCCTTGTTAATCTCAGAATCAATTCTTGAAGCACTGTGATCAATCTCTTCAAGAAGTGACAAATCGAATGGTGTCTCCTGATAAACGTAGAAATTAAGCCAGTTGGAGAAAAGAAGAGATGCTGAAGATCTCCATCTCATGATTGGCTCCTTATCAGGATCATTATCCTTGTAGTAATTCAAAGGGATCTTAATAGGAAGTCCCTTTGAAACGTCTCTCTTATACTCATCATCAAGAGTAGTTCTGTCATATTCAGAGTGACCCATAATGAAGAACTGCCGTCCTCTCTTATCTGAAACAGCATATACACCGCACTCGTCAGATTCAGAAAGAATTCTTAAGTCATCACACTTTGCAATATCGTCTCTTCGAACTTCAGTATGTCTTGAATGTGGAACATAAAAAACATCATCAAAACCACGGAAAAGCTTAACTGGCATACTGTAAGTCATACTGTGCTCAAATACTCCGAAAGCCTTCTCAGACAAACCATACTTTGGAACACCATAGTGATAGTAAAGTCCTGCCATAGCACCCCAGCAGATATGCATTGTGGAATAAACATGTGTCTTACTCCACTCCATAATCTCACAAAGTTCTGGCCAGTAATCTACGTCTTCATACTCCATCTGCTCTACAGGAGCACCTGTGATGATAAGTCCGTCATAATAACGGTCCTTAACATCTTCAAAAGTCTCATAATACTTAATAAGGTGATCCTCACTTGTATGTGTAGACACGTGTGAAGCAACACGCATAAGATCAACATCAACCTGAATTGGTGTATTTGAAAAAGCTCTGAAAAGCTGTGTCTCTGTAACAGCCTTATTTGGCATAAGATTAAGAATAATAATTCTTATTGGTCTTATGTCCTGATTTAAAGCACGTGTCTCTTCCATTACGAAGATTTTTTCTTTCTCCAAAGTCTCACGTGCTGGAAGATTGTTTGCTATTCTAATTGGCATCTTAATGCCCCCTTCTATTAACTATCAGTCAGAAATAAATTCGTTCAGAATCGACTCTGAAGGAACGTGGTCCGGATTTACAACAGGAATCATCTCAAGATGCTTAATAAGCTTCTGGCATCTGTTAAGTGCTGTAGATAAATCCGCGAAAGGCTTATTCTTATTGGATCTTTCCATAAAGCAGTTAGGCTCGATATTACCTTCTTCTACCATCTTTAAAGCCTTCTTTATGTCACTTAGTGCAAGCGGAGCAATAATTAAGCTCTCATATGGAAGGAACGAATTAACATGAACATCTGCAGCTGTAAGATAATCCGTATAATATGCTTCCTCAGACTTTTCAATCATTGGCCAGTAATCTACTGTTGAAATCGCATGCGCACCTCTGTGGCGGTTATCTCTTACGATTCTTCTTAAAAGTCTGATCTCGCCCATGTCCATAAGTTTTGTGTCACAGAAAACATTACCGTAAGGCATTATAAAGACCTTAACTGCCTTCTCTGAAGGGACACCGCCGTTAATTCTTGAAGACAGGCCGTGAAGTCCTTCTACAACGAGAATACCATCATCTCCAATCTCGATTGCCTCGGATTCGTCACGCTCTTCCTGAAGTCTTGTTTTGAAATTAAAAAATGGTGGGATTACCTTCTTACCAGCAACAATGTCTTCGACATCTCTTGCTGCACGCTCTATATCAAGCGCTTCAATTGTCTCAAAATCAGGTCTTCCATCTCTGTCGAAAGTAAGTTCCTTATTTGTGTAATAATCATCAAGTGAAAGGAAAACTGCCTTACGACCATGTCTTTCGAAGCATGCCGAAAGTCTCATTGTAAATGTTGTCTTACCTGAAGATGTTGGACCAGATACGAATACTGCTCTCTTGGATGAATCACTGCAGATACCTTCAACAATAGAATCAATTCTATCGATAAAGCCCTGCTCACATTTTTTTATGAACTCTGGAAGTTTCTTGGCTCCAAGGCTTTCCTCAAGTTCTTCAACTGTAATATCCATCTTGTTACTTAACTCAGCCATATTTACCTCCGTAAAACTTCCGCTTAGAAGTATCTCTTTAAAATCAGTCTGTTAATTATGTAATCAAAACCCTTCTGAATATATCTGACTGCAATAAAAACAAGACCAGGAATAATAATCGCTGCAACAAATACAAGAAGACAAACGAATACAACATGTATTCCACCTGCAAGAACTCCCATAACAGTAGCAAAGGAACCTGCATCAGCAGCAAACTTCTCTGTGTAATTTTCCAAAGTTCCGTTAAGGAAAGAAATAAGATAATCCTGAAGACCATCTGAACTTACACGAACAAGTGGAGAGATAAGACTGATTGTTATATCAGCAACAAGTAAAGTCTTAAAAACTTTCTCAATCAAAACAAGAATCTTGCCCCAGAGAGGCATTCGATAATATCTGAAGCAAAGGAACGGACATGCAATAAACAAAACAGCATAGATAATAATCTTCCACAAAGCGCCATTTCCAAATCCCAAAATAGCACTTCCTGTCCAGTACTTCACAAAAAACAAGGCATCAACAAAGAAGCCATAAAGGAAAAACAGAGCATAGTGACGCCTGTTCTCGAAATCTGTGTCGCTCCAAAGCTTACCTAGGAATAATCCTTCGAGATAGTCCACTTACGCCCTCCTTGCCGTTAGTTCTTATATTGTACCATAAACTCATTAATGTAGTCTGAAAGTACAACTTGTTGTTTCTTCAATTACTAATTTTAAACTGTTCCATTTTGCTGGAAAATGCTGTGTGCTTACATGATTAAGCTTGGTTCCATCTTCAAACACAACTGTTATTTCCCAGGTTGAAGGATTAGCAGTAGTTGAACCGTACTTATCCTTCTCGTCGTTCATGTAACCTACGAGCCACTCAAGCATTTCTGTCTGAGGAAGCTTGTTTCTTAATATGTCAATCTTTGACTGATTCATATGCTTCATAAAGTTGTTGTTCCACATATAAGAATCACGCCATGTGATAAGGTTCTTCTCAAAGTCGTATTTCACCTTATAACCGCCAGAGCGATTATTGATGCCAACCTCCAGAAGAACAATATCATCGTAAGATTTACTCATTTCCATTAATACACCTCTTAATCAATTCGAATACCGAATACTGAGCCCTGCGTTGTAGAAATAACAAGCATGTTCTCAAAAACAACAGGTGAAGCCTGGAATTCAGTTCCGCTAAAAGTATTGCTTGATGCCTGGATATAAGCAATTCGATAACCATTTGTAGCATCAACCAGGTGAATCTGACCGAGACTATCGCAAATAACTACATAAGCATTTCCGTTCTGGTCATAAAGATCCACTGGGGAACTATAAGTATAAATATTCATCTCGTAACGCCAGGCTTCTGTTCCGGTATCACGATTATAAGCAACAAGTAAGTTACCACTCATAAGACCATTGGTCATACTATATGAGAAGATAACGAGATTGGAAATAGGTCCCTTACCAAGAATTGGATTACCAATACATCCACCATTCTGGTCTGTATCAGATGTCTCTCCATTATATGTATAGCAAGGCTGGGATGTCTGCCATACTTCTTCACCAGTAAGCGCGTTAAGCTTATAGGTATAAGCTGCACCTGAATACTGGCCTGAACCACCCTGGTAATCTACCTCAGTTGCAAAATACAAGTAAGGAACACCATTCTCTTCACTTAATACTGGCGAAATATCTGAGTCATCGCCAGTTCTGAAAACCCATACCATCTGCATTGTATTAAGATCAAGGCAGATAAGGTTAGAGTTATTATCAACAAAGTAAGCAAGGTTACCGTATACAGCTACGGAACTCTCAACACCGAGATATCTTCCCTGAGTATCAGTAAAGATATACTTATATCCTGTACATGTTGGACTGATTGAAATTGTACCGCTTCCTGGTACATAAGTTGTATTAAGTGTGAATGTATAAATAATACCGTTCTCACAAGGCCAGATAAGAGTATCTGTTGCTCCGTCAACAATAGGAGAGGAATCAAATGCACTCCAGTTCATTCTGTATGCACCATCATCAAGTCCGTTATACATGAAAAGACGCTGGCAGTTAATGAGAGAATAGATATACATACCAAATCCATCATTACCGTTATTATCTGCCTGACCAAGATAAAGAAGTGGGTAGCCACGTGGGTCAATTGCAGGTGTACCCTTAATTGAAGCACCGACATAAAGTGGGTCTCTTGTCATCTGACCATCGTCGATATCAAAGAAATAAACGTATCCATCAAGACCTGCAACGATAACTTCAACAAGGCCATCCTTAACACGCTTGCTGTCATACATGTTCATCTGATTTCTAAGTTCAGTTGGCCATCTTACTACAAGTGGCTGACCTGTCTGCTGAACACCAGTCCACTCAAATGTCTGGCTTGAAGCAAGAAGTGAATGCATTCCTGAGAATTCCCAAACCTGTGTAAGTGTATCAAGTCTGATATCGCTGTTACCAGGAACGTAATCATCAGGATTTGTATATCCATATGTAGCTGTATTTCGGAAATTATTACCTCTGTAAGTTGTAATACCTGCGATATTACTGTAATCGAGAGGATCTGGCATAAAAATAAGGTTTGGTCTTACATAGTCAGTAACAATTACTGCACCGTTAGTTACATTCTGTGTAATGCCTCTGTATGAAGGAAGATTCTCAGTTGGAACCACTGCATCAGGATCAACAAAGATTCGTGCTGTTGAAGGATAAAGAAGTGGATTCTGGTTAGAATTCATTGGTGGCACAGGTGTTGGAGTACTTGTTGCTACCGAAATATATGTATCTGTATCACCAAGAACACCCTGTTTCTCAGGGTTAGGATTATTCTTCTGTTTGAAATAAATGAGCGCAAGAACAGAAGTCAAAATGACAGACAAAATTGTCACGATGACTACAAGCATCATTGTTCCGGATGAGGTATCCCTCGATGGTTCGTAGAACGTATTATCCGGTTCTATGTATTGATCTTTACGATTCATTGTCCCCTGCTCTCAATAGATTATAAAAAACCAATCTACATAATATCACGGTATGCATAGTTTCTCAATCAAGAGACTTTGCGATTTCGAGGAGCTTCTGGATTCTATGGTTCATTCCAGACTTGCCAATTGGCGGATCCATTAGTTTTCCAAGTTCAGAAATAGAAGCTCCTGGGTTGGCAAGATTTACTTCTGCTGCCATTTTAAGTTCAGGAGTAAGATTTTGTGCTTCTTCGGAATTCATTAGTTTTGAAATCAGGCTGTTTCTGACTGCTCCAGCATCTGCCTGACGCTTTGTATTACCTGAATCAAAATTCATGGTACGAGTAACATTACCGATTACTTCGCGCTCTGCTCTTATATTCTCAAATTCAAGCCTGCTGCTGTTGGCACCAATTACTCCAAGAAAATCAGATACACTGTCACCTTTACGAAGATAAAAAACAGTCATTGTACCCTTTGAAGATATGGCAAATTCGAGATTTTCTCTTTCGAGAAGTGCAGATATTTCAGCTGTAACTGCTTCGTTGCGGACATGAAGTTCAATTCTGTAGCGTTTTACCGGATCAGATGCGTAACCGCAGGCAAGAAAAACTCCACGCAGATAGTAACGTCCAAGAGGAGAATTCACATAATTTAAATCTCCAGAACCGTACAAATCAACGCCATCACGCTGAAGGAGCTTCTCAATGTAATCAACGATAATATCTGGAAGTCTTGCTTCAATTCCTGCAGAATCAATAATTCCATCCATAACAGCTTTAGCGGCCTCATCCTTACGGGGAGGTCTCACTGTTAATTCTTTTTTTATTTCTATACTGAAGCTGTCCTCATTAAACTGAGGCTGATTTGTCATCTTTTGTGACATAGCGAGGATCCCTGTCTATATCTCTGTGATTAACTATTGTTCTATAACCTAATTCTGTTAACTTTTTACCCAACGCCTCAGCAATATATACTGATCTGTGACGACCGCCAGTACATCCGATTCCGATACTGAGTCTGGATCTTCCACCCTTTACATACTGTGGAATTGTAAATGCGAATATATCTGTTATCTTTTCTACGAATTCATTTGTCTCTTCAAAACCTTCAAGGTAATCAGCAATAGGCTTATCAAGACCGCTTAGCATCTTAAGATCTTCCACCCAGAATGGATTAGGAAGAAATCTTACATCAAATACATCATCTTCATCGCTTGGCATTCCGTACATAAAACCAAATGATTCAACAAGAATAGAGATTCCCTTGTCAGAAAGACTCTCGGCAATACCCTTAAGTTCACGCTTAAGACCTGCATTAGTAAGCATTGTTGTATCAATGATACTTGTTGCTCTACCTCGGATAGACTCAAGCATCTTTCTCTCGGCCTTTATGGCATCGTTTAAAGACATCTCATCCATAAGAGGATGAGTTCTTCTTGTCTGACGGTATCTGCTTACAAGAACTTCATCACTTGCCTCGAGGAAAACAATACTGAATGGAACACCAAGTTCCTCATCAATTTTCTTAAGTGCGGGACCACAACCAAGAAGAAGTTCACGGCTTCTGATATCTACTACAAAGCAGAGCTTGTTAATAGCTCCTGGCTCATTCTCACTCTTCTGAAAAGTCTCAATGAGCTGTGGAAGGAACTGTGGTGGAAGATTATCAATACAGAAATACCCTCTGTCCTCAAAAAACGCAGCTGCCTGGCTCTTACCTGCACCGCTCATTCCTGTAAGAATTATAAGTTCCATCAAGCTTCAAAGCCTCCAATCAAACGAACTTCAGTCTCAAGTCTGACGCCAGAATCTGCATAAACCTTATCCTGAACATAAGTAATAAGCTTCATGACGTCGCTTGCACTTGCAGTACCGCCATTATTTACAACAAAACCAGCGTGCTTTGGTGATACCTCCGCACCTGAATCATCAAGACTGAATCCCTTAAGACCACTATCCTGAATTAAAGCTCCTGCAAAATAACCAGTTGGACGCTTGAAAGTAGAACCAGCGCTAGGTACATCTACAGGCTGTGAAGCAGTACGCTTTGCCTTAAGTTCAGCAACTTTATCCAAAATGGCATCCTTATCGCCTTTTTTAAGTTTTACTTCCATGGAAGTAACAACAACTGCCTTCCCTTCAGATGTAAGTCTCTCGAAAATACTCTCTCTATATCCAAATTCACAATTGCTTCCAGCAATTGTCTTTAATTCTCCATCTTCAATGAAGCTTACACTTGTAACAATATCCTTGATCTCTCCACCATAAGCACCAGCGTTCATAAATACTGCGCCGCCAACTGAACCAGGAATACCACAGCAGAATTCAATGCCTTCAAGACCTTCCTTTGCGCATGTCATACCGAAAAGTCCCAAAGCACAACCAGCGTCAGCCTTAACAGTTACAAATCCTTCATCATCTTCCTGACTTAATTCCAAATTAGCAAATTTCTTACCAAGATGAATTACAAGACCATCAAAACCACTATCTGAAATAAGAACATTAGAACCAAGACCAAGAATAAGAACTTCAAGACTGTTTGTTACTGCATATTGCAAAAGTTCCTTAATCTCTTCCTCGTTTGAAGGTTCAGCAAAATACTTTGCAGGACCACCGCACTTAAAAGTTGTATATGGCTTAAGGATTACTCCCTCTTTTAATAAATCGCTAATCATGTTGCCATGTTACCTCCTGGGAATACTCGTGATACAAGATCTGCAGCCGCATTATAGCCCATCTTCTTAACACGATAGTTAATAGCAGCAGCCTCTACAATGATTGCGAGGTTACGTCCAGGACCAACAGGAATAGTAAGAGATGGAATCTTAATTCCGAGAATTTCTGTTGTCTCTTCAGTAAGGCCGAGACGATCGTAATTCTTCTTCTCATCCCAAATCTCAAGATTGATAATAAAATCAATGCCTTCCTGTGTCTTTACAGAAGATACACCGTAAAGTTCCTTAACATCGAGAATACCAATACCTCTAATCTCAATTAAATGTCTGATTACTTCTGGAGCACGTCCAACGAGAGTTGTTTCAGATACCTTACGAATCTCAACCTGATCATCAGCTATGAGTCTATGACCACGCTTTACAATCTCCAAAGCAGTCTCAGACTTACCAACACCACTCTCACCTAAAATCAGAATACCTTCACCATTAACTTCTACGAGAACACCGTGCATAGATACTCTTGGAGCAAGTTCCATCTTAAGATACTTAATAAGTGCACTCGAAAAGTCTGAAGTTGCCTCCTTTGTTCTTAAAAGAGGAACCTTCGCAGCTTCTGCTTCCTCAAGCATTTCTCTGTGTGCTTCGTGATTTCTTGTAATAATAAGTGCTGGGATTTCCTTGGCAAACAAATCTCTAATGGATTTTCTTCTGTCGTCTGAAGTAAGGTGCTCAAGGTAAGCAAACTCCATGTTACCTACAAGCTGAATTCTGTCAGGACCAAAATGGTCATAATATCCAGCAAGCTGGAGGCCTGGTCTTGTTACGTCAGCAACACTAATTCTTCGCTGATCAATATCCCCTGAGTCATAAACAACTTCAAGGTCAAAATCTTTTACTATCTCTGACAGAAAAACACTTGAGTATGGCATAAGAATCCCTCGCCTTTAATAAGTCTTTTTCTATTTTAGCATAGAACACCTTGTCTATGCTTGAAAACAACAAAAAACAGTCTCCCCTGTTAAGGAGAGACTGTCTGATTAATCTGATATAAGTGAAATTAGAACTTAACTTCAACCTTATGTGTAGCACCATCTGCAAATACTGGTACCTTTGTATCAACAAGCTCTGCACCATCGCAGAATACCTTGCATCCATTCTTTGTTCTCTTGAATGTTGCTGGTTTTGTAATCTCGATATCGTAGATAGCCTTACCACTGTTAACTGTTACATTAAGGAATGTATCATCAGTTCTGAGGAGTGGCTCAACGATAAGATTATCTGCTGTAAACTCAACACCGAAGCATGAGAAGAGGCAGAGGAGAAGCCATGTTGATGTACCAGAAAGTGTAGGTCCGATGTTCTCACCAGAATCACTGTTGTTGTACTGTGTACACCATCTTGGGTTACCACAAACTGTAAATGGTGACTTAAGTGTTCTATATGGGAGAATCATGTCGATTACCCAGTAAGCTGTCTCAGCAAGACGCTGAGCAAGAGCCTCGTTCTCAACTTCCTTAGAAGCCTTGAGCATAGCAGCTGCAGCCATCATGTTAGCGTGCTTAAATACACCACCGTTCTCTCTGTCACCTGGATAATAGAGAGCTACGTCAATCTTTGGAGCAATCTTAGAATAGTCAACTGTTGAGCAGAGACGGAATCCATAAGGTGACTTCAAGTAAGAATCAAGTGAATTGAGCATTGTCTCAATCTGAGCCTCATCAGCACAGCCAGAAAGAACTGACCATGAGAATGCATTGAGGAAGTATGATCCTGGAGCATCCTCAACCTGGAGGTTATCACCAGCAGCACCAAGGTACTCAAGCTCTGGCTTATTAGATCTATTGAAGAGTACTCTTGCGAAGAAATCATTCTTCCAAGATGAAGCACGAAGGTCTTCCTTAACCTTTACTGAAAGTGCTGAAAGCTCATCAGCATAATCCTGCTCTCCAACCTTAACGAACATATCCTGTGCAGCATCAATAGCAACCTTAAGGAGGAAACCATTCATTACAGACTCAGAATACTCTGACTCGTATGGAACCTCACCGAAAGCCTTGCCAGAATTAGCAAGCTGCTCTCTGTACTGAGCCATCTTAACAGCACCGCCAACGCAGTCTGGATCAACACGGAGACAGTCATTCCAGTCAGCTCTGTCGATAAGAGGAATTCCGTGCTTACCTACAGAAATCTTAGCTGAATACATGATAATAGCCTTGATTGTCTCAAGAAGTGTTCTTGTCTTCTTCTCCTCTTCTGGTGCAACTGCAACAGCAATCTGCTCCTTAAGGAAATCGTAATCGCCTGTAAGCTTTACGTATCTGTCGAGAGCCTGGAGAAGCCAGAGAGCGTCGTCTGACCACCAGCCTGGCTCCTTACCTGTCCAGTAGAAGTTATGGTTAGCATAACCATCCTCAAATACGTTACCAGCCCACTCACGGAGAAGCTTCTTAACAAACTCTGTCTCGCCCATACCAGCAAAGTAGTACATTGAAGCGAAGATATCCTGGATCTCTCTAAATCCAATCTCACGATAACCCTTCTGTGTCCAGTCAAGTGAACGTGAAACGAATGTCTGATAGAAAACCTGGAATGGGAGGTTGTTATTTACATAAGCCTCAAAGTTCTTGTCGTCATGCTTTATTTTAAGGTACTTAGCGTAATCCTTTGTAAAAGCGATAACCTTATCAAGAGCAGCTGGGAGCTTTGACTTATCTGAGTAAGTCTCGATAACCTTAGCAATTTCAACCTTAACTGTCTCATCAACAACATAATTGTCATTAACAGCATCAGATGAAAGACATGTGAAGTTATCAGCACGTACAGATGAATTAGCCTTTACTGTAAACTCTGTTGCAAGAGCATAGAAACCTGGGCCCTTACGTGATGGCTTATTTGAAAGGCATGAGATAAGCTCTGGATTCTCAAGTGAGCCTGAACCTACAAACTCACTATATCTAGCACAGTATTCCTGTGGGAAAGCTACGCCATCATCTGTATGAACGAGGAGTGTATCAAATCTGATATTACCCTTTGTCCACTTTGGATTTGGGTTAAAGCTGATTGCCTTAATCTCGTTATTCTCATCGAAGAATACTTCTGACTGAGCAACTACAGTTGAGAAGATAACGTCCTCACGAAGAGCGTGAATCTCAGATGTACCAAACATACCTGTATAAACGATACGAAGGTCACGATCCTTAGAACCTGTGTTCTCGATATCAATCATCTGAGCCTCAGTTGCAAGAGGCATACCTTCCTCTGAAGGAAGAATGAAAATAGTTCTCTTAACCTTAAGTCCATCCTTAAGAACATAAGAAATAGTTGTTCTGTTCTGTGAATGAACAGTCTCTACTGACTCAAGATTGCTATCAACAGCCTTACCAGAATAGAAAATCTGCTTTCCATTCTCTGTAATATAGAACTGTCTGTTTGCAGGGAATCCATTCTCCTCAGGGAGATAGTCCCACTTAGTAGCAAGAACCTGTGTATCAGCGTGTGCTCTGAAGCATCCGCCACCAAGTCTGTCTACTGCACTCTTTGGTGTACTCTGAAGTGGTCTGTCAAAACCAATTCTGTTACCAAGAAGCATATTTGTATAGTAGTGTGGTCCTGGTGCTGGTGTTGCAGGGTCTGCAATAAGTTCACCATTCTCATTAAGAGAACCACCCCAGTAGTTTGTTCCATCAATCTCTGCTGCAATAACAGCCTTAACTTCTGGAGCAACTGTAATTTCCTCAACCTTACCATCGATTTCTGTATACACAGCATCCTTTGTAAGAAGAACACTCTTCTTAGCAGCAAAAGCCTCAGAGAAAAGTGAATCAAGCTCATCCTTACCAAGAAGAACAGAAACAAATGGTGACTCAAACTTCAAACCAGCTACACCAGCTACAATTGCGTCTCCCTTAAGACGAATATACTGTGCACTGATCTCGCCAGAAATAACAGATGCGAACTTCTTCTTCAAAAGTTCAGCAGCGGGCATAACCTGCTCTCTGGCCTTCTCACCTTTAATAATCATTGGTCATTCCTCCCAATTTAATTTATTTTTGTTCAAAATCACTTCTAAACATGCCCCGAACAGTAAATCTCCCACCACCCCATTAAGGATAGTGGGAGAAAACTATTTCTTAATTTAATTAACCAAGAACTACTTCTACTGAGTGTGTTCCGTCAGCGAATACAGGGATGATGTTTCCATCAACAGCCTGTCCGTCAACTACCATTGACTTAACGCCCTTACATACGTGATCTGGGTTCTTAACTGAGATCTCATATGTAGCACCACGGAACTGACGTGTAGCCTTCATTCCATCCCATGCTGATGGGATAGATGGATCGATTTTCAAGCCATCGAAGTCAGCCTGAACACCAAGGATGTACTGTGAAATAGCAACCATGTTCCAAGCAGCTGTACCTGTGAGCCATGAGTTCTTACCCTGACCAAAGTTCTTACCTGTCTGACCGATATCAGAACCAGCATCCTTACCACCAATCATCTGGCCATATACATATGGCTCAGTCTTGTGGATATCAGATGTCTCCTCTGTAAATGCAGGAGCGATCTCTGAATAGTACTTGAATGCCTGATCACCAGCACCAGCATAAGCAGCAGCACAGATAATCCATGCGTTGTTATGTGTAAAGATACCAGCGTTCTCCTTATATCCACCTGGATATGTTGAAATCTCACCATACTGGATGTAGTACTTAGAGAATGCAGGATTGTTAAGAACGAGACCGTGCTGAGTATTAAGTCTCTCATCGATAGCTGCGAGAGTCTTCTTTGTAACTTCCTCGTCCATATCTGACATGATTGCGAAGCCCTGTGGCTCGATAAAGATCTGGCCTTCCTCGCACTCCTTAGAACCCATCTTCTCGCCGTTAGCGTCGTAAGCTCTGAGGAACCAGTCGCCATCCCAAGCAGACTCCATCATGTTCTTCTTCATCTTATCAATCTCAGCCTGAGCTGCAGCTGCCTCATCATCCTTACCAAGGTGCTTCAAGATAGAAACATAGTTAGGACCAGCATATGTAAAGAGAGCTGCTACGAATACAGACTCAGCTACCTTAGAGTAACCACCCTCAGCAGCGAACTTAGGGTTTGTGTATGTCTGGAAAGACTCGCCTGGTGTATCTGAGAAGCATGAGAGGTTGATACAGTCGTTCCAGTCAGCTCTCATTGCAAGAGGGAGACCGTGAGGACCAAGGTTATTAACGATACGATAGAATGAAACCTTAAGGTGCTCAAGCATTGTCTGAGCGATAGACATATCGTTATCGTATGGAACCATCTCATCAAGAATTGACCAGTCACCTGACTCCTTGATGTAAGCAGCTACTGAAAGGATGAGCCAGAGTGGATCATCTGAGAAGTCACCACCGATGTCAGCATTACCCTTCTTTGTAAGAGGTGAATACTGGTGATAGCAACCACCATCTGGGAACTGTGTTGAAGCGATATCAATAATTCTTTCCTTAGCTCTGTCAGGGATCTGATGAACAAATCCAAGAACGTCCTGGTTAGAATCTCTAAATCCCATACCACGTCCGATACCAGACTCGAAGTATGAAGCAGAACGTGAAAGGTTAAATGTAACCATACACTGATACTGGTTCCAGATGTTAACCATTCTGTTAACCTTCTCATCAGGTGTATCAACTGTAAGGATGCCGAGGAGGTGATCCCAGTAAGCCTTAAGATCAGCCATACCAGCTGCAAACTTCTCAGGTGTATTGAACTTCTCGATCATCTCGATAGCCTTAACCTTGTTGATTGTCTTACCATCAGCCTCAAACTTCTGATCCTGTGGCATCTCAACATAACCAAGTACAAATACGAGAGTCTTTGTCTCACCTGGAGCAAGTGTAATCTTCTTATAGTGTGAAGCGATTGGTGCCCAACCATCAGCAAATGAGTTAGTAGCCTTATTTGCTACAACTGCCTGTGGATCACCGAATCCATTATAAAGACCGATGAATGAATCTCTGTCTGTATCATATCCATCGATTGTGTCATTTACAGAATAGAAAGCATAGTGATTACGACGATCTCTGTACTCTGTCTTGTGGTAGATTACAGAGTCCTTAATCTCTACACGACCTGTTGAGAAGTTACGCTGGAAGTTATTGCTATCATCCTGAGCGTCCCAGAGACACCACTCAGCAAATGAGAAGAGTGAGAAATCCTTAGCCTCTGAACCTTCATTTGTAAGAACTTCCTGCTGAACCTCACCATCGTAATCCTGTGGTACGAAGAATGTAACCTCAGCCTTAAGATCGTTCTTCTTACCTGTGATAACTGTATAGCCCATACCATGACGGCACTCATATGCGTCAAGCTCTGTCTTTACAGGTGACCAACCTGGATTCCAGATTGTGCCGTTATCATTGATATAGAAATAACGTCCACCCATATCGATAGGTACATTGTTATAACGATAACGTGTGATTCTACGAAGTCTTGCATCTTTGTAGAAGCTGTAACCTCCTGCTGTATTAGAAATCAATGAGAAGAAACCCTGTGTACCAAGATAGTTAATCCATGGATAAGGTGTTCTTGGGGAATTGATGACATACTCTCTTCTAGCGTCATCGAAATAACCAAACTTCATAAATGTTGCCTCCATTTATATATTCATAAAAAGTATTTTCATTCTACACTATTGGAATTGAAATATGAATGAACAATTTATAAATTATTGACCTTTCTTGCGAAAATATTATCAATTTTCATCAAATCGTTTTTTAGGCAAAAAAACGCCTCTTCCGAAGAAGAGGCGTCTTAATTGTTGTTTGTAAAACCCTAACGGAGAATTACTCCTTAACACCACCGGCAGCAACACCCTGAATGATGTACTTCTGCATGAAAGCGTAAACGATAACAACTGGGAGAACGGAAGCCGAAAGACCCATGTAAATAGCACCATAGTCCTGATAACGGTCACCGTACAACTGCTGTACCATGAGAGGGAGTGTCTTGTTCTCTGTTCTGTTCAAGAGGATTGATGGAGCAAAGAAGTTGTTCCAAGAACCGAGGAATGAGAAGATTGCCTGTGTAGCAAGTGATGGAACCATGATTGGGAGACAGATTCTATTAAATGTAAAGAACTCTCCAGCACCATCAATTCTAGAAGCCTCGATAATTTCCATTGAAAGTGAAGACTCAAGATACTGCTTAATAAAGAATACAGTTGAAGGAGCAGCGATTGCTGGGATGATCAATGGCCACTTTGTACCAAGAAGACCCATAGCGTTCATCAATCTGTAGAAACCAGTAATGTTAACAGCTGTAGGAACCATCATAACACCAACGATTACTGTGAATACGAGCTGACGTCCCTTGAACTGGTATACGGAAAGACCGTAAGCAGTCATAGCTGAGAAGTATACTGTCAAAGCTGTTGAGCAAACAGAAATGATAAAGCTGTTCTTAAAACCGATTGCAAAGCTGAATGTTGAACGCTCTGCAAGTGTTGTCCAGTTTGTAGCAAGCTGGTTAAAACCATTCTTGAAATTAGGCCAGAGGATGATACCACTCTGAATTGAGAATGAATCCCAAGTAGCATTCATGAACATGTACCAGAAAGGGATAATAGCAAGAATAGCAAAGAAGATTACTACTACATATACTAATGTGCTGTATGCCGCGATAGATCCGGACTTACTGCGCAACTTTGGTTCGTTATTACTCATTTTGTTGCACCTGCCTTTCTAGCGAGTTTCTTAGCCTTAGCGGCCTTAGCTGCATCCTTATCTCTCATGAGATAGAAGATGAGTACTGAAAGTACTGTTGTAACAGCAAAGAGAATTACTGATACTGCAGCTGCGATACCTACCTGCTTAACATCCTGCTTACCGAAAGCCTGCTGGTTAACATACATAAGAACAGTTCTTGTAGATCTGATCATTGTACCGTTGAAGTTAATAAGAGCAGGGTTCATGTTAACGTTCATTGGGATATCGTACATCTGGAGACCACCGATGAGGGAAGTAACCAATGTATAAAGAACGATAGGTCTCAAAAGTGGGAGAGTGATCTTTGTGTATGTCTGGAAAGAGTTAGCACCATCGATCTGAGCTGACTCGTAGAGTGACTCAGAGATAGATGTAATACCAGCGATCAATACGATCATTGTATTACCATACCACATCCAGAAGTTGATGAAACATACGATCAATCTTGTTGCCCATGGATTCTCGAAGAAGTTATATCCATCTGCATCACCGAATGCACGGAGAATCTGCTGTGATACTGGGAGAGCACCACCAGATGCATATGAGAAGATTCTTCTATAGAAAATAGCGATTGTTACGGCTGTGATAACGTTAGGTAAGTACATCAAAGCCTTCATGAGTCCAAGACCCTTAAGCTTAAGCTTTGTATCTGTGAACCAAGCTGAAAGGAGAAGAGCAAGGAGAATCTGTGGAGCGAAACCGATAAGCCACATAATACCTGTAGCCCAGAATGCACCGAAGATTGTGTTAGCTCTTGTCTTATTAGCAAAGATATCAGAGAAGTTCTGGAAACCAACAGCGATATACTCGCTCTTAGCGTTAACCTTAGCAAGAAGACTTGCAGGGTTCTTGATTGTCTGCTGAGCACGAGCAAGCTTTGTTGTTACACCAGCAAGAGCCTCCTGTGCTTCCTTAATTCTGTCAGCATCGCCTGAAGCTACTGCTGCATCATACTCAGCCTGAGCTGGAGCAAGCTTTGGTGAAAGCTCGTCATAGTCCTTCTGAGCTGCCTCTCTCTTAGCTGCCTTAAATGCATCATCGAGAGCGTTGTACTTATCCATTGTAAGGATGCTTGAAAGTCCGATTTCAGACTTAAAAGCGTTGTACTTAGCACGATCAAACTTTCCACTGAAAGTGATGTACTTATCAAGTTCAATACCCTGAGCGATAAGGAGTGAACGGCCTGAGTTTCCAACATAAGAATTAATCTTGGAAATCTGCATAGCTGACAATACCTTATTAGCGTCTGGTGTATAACCAGTTGTAATGAACTCGTTTGTTGCGTAAAGAATGTTTGAACCAGCATCTTCTGCAGGAACGAGTGTATCGCCATCTGCAACGAGTGCTACGTTACTATTGATGAAACCGTTCTCATAGAGAGCCTGAAGGTCCTCATAGAAAGCCTGCTCATCAGAGTGGAGATCAACAGAACCATCTGCATATCCAGCAAAATTAGCATATGTGTTAAGTCCTGTGATTGTATCAGCCCATCCATTAGCTGTGAGGTATGACTCAAGATTAGACATGAATGGAACAGCGATTCCTGAAATGCTGTTGCCTTCAGCGTCTGTAGCCTTTGGATTACTGAGGTTAGAGCAAATAAAGTAGAATGTAGGATCATTTACATTTACGTTAGCATCACTAAAGTATGCTGCAAGAGAAGATGCTCCCGACTTCTCTGTAAGATAATTAACGAGGAGCTGCTGTCCTTCATCAAAATCAGCCTCTTCAAGTGTAGCTACGAACTCTGCGTATGAATCACTCTCAAGGATTGACTCTGCTGTAACAGCCTCTGTCTCGCCTGCTTCTTCATCATCAGATGATGCAGGATTTACGATAGAATCAAGCTTTGAGCTAATGCCTGAAAGCTGACCTGTAATTGTGAGCTGCAAATCAGTGAATCCACTTCTCCAAGCAACCAACTCATTGATTGTATCTGCTGAAACAAGTGAGAAATCCTGATTATTAAGTGCCTGCTGAAGCTCATCCTTTGCACCCTGTGAAATATCACCGTTGTTAAGGATTGCGTTGATACCATTCTCATTCAATGGATCATACATATCTGCTGCAGACTGTGATACAAAGAAGTTTCTAACCTTCATGTAATCCTGCTTCTTACAACCAACAAGTGCCTCGAAATCAGCATCGTCGATATACTGTGTAAGATCAAGATATTCATCATAGTATACTTCTTTGTCTGAGAAACCCCAGAAATTTGATGTTGCACTCTGCAAGTTTGCACCTGAATACCAGAAAGTAGTAAGGAGTGGGTACAAGCTAAAAATGCAGTATACAATAACAAATGGGGCAATAAAGAGATAACCAAACTTTGTGTAGCTCATGGACTTATGCTTGGTTCCCTGATTAGTACCTCTTGCCATCTTCGTCACTCTCCAAAATTTTTTTGCCCAAATTTTTGAATAAAGAAAATGCGGAGCAGGGTGTTGCCCTGCCCCGCACAATTACCTTAGTTAGTTTGATTCACTTGGTATGAATTAAACAATACCGAGCTCCTCAACGTTAGAGATGAATGTATCCTCAGCCTCAGCAACTGTAGCGATATCACCATTGAGGTAAGAGTTAACTACGTTGTTGAACTCCTCGTTGATCTGCTGGTCATTCTGTCCAACTGTTGAGTTGTCGATTGACTGTGCAGCTGCAAGAAGAACTGCTGCTGGGTTCTGGCCACCGAGCCAGTCGAGTGCGAAGCTGTCATCGTTAGCTACAGCTGTCATGATAGCGATAGAGTTAACGAACTCACCGTTAGCAGCCATATCCTCGAGGTTAGCGTCTGTAAGAGCAACGTCTCTCATGATCTGAGCAACAGAAGCCTTCATATCGCAGTACTTAGAAGCCATCATCCATGTACCACCCCAATAGAATGAACCAGGAGCAACTACGAGACCCCAGTTACCAGATGTTGGGTTAGAACCGTCACCAAGACCCATTGAGAACTTAGCAAGCCACATTGGACCCCAGTAAGAAAGAACTGACTCATTTGACATGTTTGCTGTCCAAGCATCACCCCACTGTGATGTCTCGAATGTAAGACCCTCATCCTTAAGTGTCTTAGCAAGATCGAAGTAATCCTCCATAACTGGATCGATTACAACTTCACCACCAGAGATCCATCCCTGTGTACGTGTGTTGAGGTAAGCTCTCCAGATATCATCTGTACCTGAAACAGCCTTCTTCTCACCACCAGAAACCTCGTTAACCTGCTGAGCTGTCTCAAGGAAAGCCTCCCAAGTTGCGAAGTATGGAGCTACATCCTCTGGCTCTGAAACGCCGAAGATCTCCTCAGCGATTGTTCTGTTGTAGAAAACACCACATGGGCAAGCCTGCCATGCAAGACCCTTAATAACCATGTTGTCATCACAAGCGAACTGGAGTGTGTAGTTGTACATCTGAGCGCACTCGCTGTAAGCGATACCGAGATCGTTGATAGCGATTGTGTTGTCAGAATTCATGTACTTTGAAGCGTAGTCAGCATCACAAACGAAAATGTCAGGTGCATCTTCACCAGATGAAAGAACCTGATCAAGCTTTGTCTGGTATGTGTTTGACTCAGTTGTCTCGAGATCATACTCAATTGATGAATATGTGTCTACGAGTCCTGGGAACTCCTCGTTCCATCCGTAAACCAATACCTTGTCGCCTTCGTCTGTAACATCAGCAATAGCGAGCTCTACATAGTCAGAAGCGTCAACTTCCTGTGACTCTGTCTCTTCAGCCTCTGTCTCATCAACATTAGCCTCTGTCTCCTCAGCAGCTGTTGTCTCAGCTGGAGCAGCTGTAGTTGTCTCCTCAGCGTCCTTGCTACAAGCAACTACACCGAGAACCATTGCCAATGACAACATCAAAGCAATAATCTTCTTTGTCTTCATTGTTTTTGCCTCCTCATAAATTTAAGGTTTTATTTCTGTCCAATTAGGACCTAAGTTTACTGGCGCCGGGGCTAGCCGGTCGCGATTCGCCTGCCTTACAAACCACTACGAATGTAAAAACACGAATACTTACGGATGCATTGTATAACAATTTGTACAGTTGTGCAACTTTTTTTTATGCAATTTGAACGTATGATTTTTTTCCTTCAACTTTTATCTGTTTAAAATATCAATTTTTCGCTTTTGCATATCCTTTGTACAAATATTTATCAGAATATAATTCGGCCGTATCTTGTCATGAAAGTACTGTAATCATTGATATCTACGAGCGCCTGAACTCTTTCACCTGTTGCTGTTGTTCCAACAATATAGAAAGAACTATCGTCATTTCTTGCCATTATAGAAATTTCAGAAAAATCTTCAGGATTTACTTCTTCATCACCCAAAGTGAATGCAAGCTGTGCTCTTGCAGCTGCAAGGAATCCATCCATATCTGAAATAATGTTCTCAAGCATGATGTAACTTCCTGTATAAAGATCAAATGAAACACACTCGATTGAGCTCTTAATTACCTCATCCTCACGTGTAACTTCATATGTCATTTCTACTGAAAGAACTCTGCCATTAAAACCATATTCGTAATTAACTGTAGTCTTAACTGGAGCGAATTCTGAAAGGTCCTCTTCTGGGAGAAGTTCTCTCTCAGCAAGTGCCTCATTAATATATCTGTGGTACATTCCATTTGCTTCCTCATAAAAGCCATCAAGAATAAGGTTTACCGCAACCTGAACGTTAGTAGCCTCCTGTGCAAGAATAAGCATACGTGAACCTTCAAATTCAGCAATAAGTGTCTCGTCGTCATCGTCAAGAACATAACTCTCAGCGAAAGCTTCAGCCTCAACAGTAATTGTGTCAGTCAAAACATCCTCTGTAAGTTCAGAGAAATCAACTCTCTCTGGATCAGGAATTTCTGTTGGTGTTGGAGTATTAGTTGCCTCAGGAACTTCTGTTGGAGTAACTGTTGGCTCTTCTGAAGTTTCAGTAGTCTCCTCTTCAGCTTCAGTTGTTTCTGAAGTCTCTTCAATCTCTGATTCAAAAGATGGATCACTCTCATCTCCCATAGCCTCGTTAAGGTTCTCACCAAAGTGCTCCCAGGCAGAATTGAATTTCTCCTTGCTGATAGAGCATGAAGTCATAAGTAAAGCGAGTGAAACTACTGCTGATATAAATGTTATGTATCTCTTTTTATTAAGCATGGGGGCGTCCCTCCTTCTTAAAATTGCGTAAAATATAAAAACCGAAAAGTATACTTGATAACATTATACTTTTCGGTCTTTTCCGTAATATTTCAAAAATAAGTCAAATTGTTACTTTATTAACTATGTAATCAGTTCTTCTCTCCTGCAGCAACCTTGCGAAGTCTCAGGATAAGCATTACTACTCCAATGAAGAGTAAAACGAATCCAAGAACTATGATAATCAGATTAAAGAATACATTCTGAATTTTAAGCTGTGCCACCTTCTCCCAGTATGGGAATGTGTACTGTGATAATGATTCAGCAGTTGCACCTATTGGCATCATGTAATTCCATACATTAATAAGTCCAAGTCGGCCTGTATAACTTACAACATAAAGCTGTGGATTCATTTCTGTATATGTTGGAAGTGCATTCTTAAAATCATTTACAGCAACACCAGATACAAGTTCTGGAAGCATCGCTTCGTAACATGTAATTGCAATTTCTCTTTCAGGACCATCCTCTGCTGAGTCAAGGTAGAAGTTTTCGAGAGCGGAAAAATAAATGTAGCATCTAGGCTCTCTTACCTTGGCTGTAGTATCCAGAGACGAGTTACCTTCTCTTACAACACCGCTTATTGTGAAAGTCTGATCAAGAAGCGAGATCTTATTTCCGATAACATCGTAGGATCTGAAGAATCTCCATGCAAGCTCATCGTTAATTACCACCTGATTCATATCAATGCATGCTTCAGGGAGAAAACCACCGGACATGTAGATGAATGGATGAAATACCTTATAGTTACCACCAACTGCAACAATGTTTGCCTGAACAGATGGCATATTCGCTGAACTGTTCTCGTCAATCATTGTAACTGTATCGTTGTAATCACATGAGTAACAGTCTTCCCAGAATCTTGGAGAACCGTCACTGTCAAGACCACCATCCTTTTTATCCTGACGACCTGAATCAACAACAGACTGAAGTGATGTTCTGATATTTGAGATATCAGCCTTACGAATTGATACATCCTGATCGATATAGATAGGTGGAGCTTCTATACCATCTGCTCGTGTTCCACGTGCAAATGCAACCATGTGTCTGTATGAGGTATTTGACCCCTGTGACCAGTAAGCTGCCATATCGTTATCAGCACGATTATTAATCTTACTGTTGCGCACAAAACCCGTTACAAGAAGTGCAATGGCAATAAGAATAATCCATACAGGGAGAGCAAGAATAAACTTTGTAGCTTTCTCTTTATTCTTATTGTGGACATTGCCAAAATAAGTTTTTACAGAATTAAATGCTGCCATTATTAATTACCCTGCCCCGTTACCGTTATAATCTTCAAGACGTACTCTGTCTCCGTCGTTAAGTGGCTTCTCACTTCTTACAACAATCTGATTTCTATCAAGGTTTTCACCAGAAATAGCTGTGTATGCGCCAGAAGTTGCTTCAACAGTTACAGAAACTCTTCTTACTGTGTACTTCTTTCCAAGTGGGCTTGATTCTTCAATAATCACGTATACAAATGATCCGTTATTATCTTCGTTAACTGCGCTGCTTGGAACAACCGTGTCATAATTTGAATTTGATCTGTCTGCAGTTACAGTAATTGACTCGCCTGGCCAGAGCCACTCACCATCAAGTGAACATTTTACAATTCTGCTGTCACGTGGGTTAAGCTCATCAGGTCTGATGTTTGTAATAACGCATGAATCTACATAGTAAACATCAGTAGACATTTCCATGCCGATATAAAAAGCCTGTGCTGTCTCTGCGCTGAAAGTAAATGTTACAGAATATGTAGAATCCTCAGGGATAATCTGCAAAACAACTCCGTCCTTTGTAAGAACGTCACCAGAAGCTACTGCACGATTAAAGATAAATCCATCTGCTGGTGCAACTACTTCAGTAACGAGTGCATTAGCTTCCGCTTCTTCAACCTGTCTTCTGAGTCTTTCGAGACGCTCATTGCGATCTTCTACTTCATCCCTGTGCTGATCTGCAGCAATACCTGCATTAATCTGTGCTTCGCTGTAACTTCTTCTTGCAGAATTAAGATTTGAAACCGCAAGATTTACTGCTGACTGTGCCTCAGAAACTGTTGGGAGGTTCTCAGCTTCCTCGATGTTTGCCTGTGCCTCATCGACCTGTGCCTGAGCTTCGGCAAGACTCGCTGATGCTGTATCAACTCTTGCTGAAGCTGCTTCAAGCTGCTCATTAAGAATTTCAATCTGAGCCTCAAGTGCCATTATGCTTTCCTGAAGCTGACCAATTCTTTCTGTTGTCTGAGCAGGAGCAGGTGTTGGAGTTGGCTGTGCTGGATCATAAATATATTCATAATCATCAGGCATTGGTGTTGGAGTTGGAACACCAACAATTACAAGAGTATCAATCTGATGCTCAATAGTAGCAATCTGTGTCTCAAGTTCACTAATCTGAGCATTAATTGAGCTTACTGTTGCTGTCTCTGCATCAAGAGTTGACTGAAGTCCAGGAATTCTTGCGCCAACAGAAGTTACAATAGACTGGTTTGTAGCGATAATTGAATCTCTGTTACGGCACTTATCAAGTGTCTCATTAGCTTCCTGAAGCGCCTGCTGAGCCTGAATGATTGCCTCCTGATAGGAAGTATAATCATTTGAACTTCCAGGTCTTCTTGAATCATACTCAATCTCACGCTCGAGATCTCTTAATTCCTTCTGAAGCTGCTGCAAAGTCTCATCGTCCTCACTCTGAACAAGAGTAAACAAAACCTCGCCTTCGTAAACTGACTCGTAGTTTTCTACAAGAACCTGATCTACTGTTCTTCCTTCAATACCCTTCACTTCAACCTTTGAATCGGCAGTAATTACTCCTGTCGCGTTATTTGTATAAGAAAGGTTGCCTCTGTTTGCATATACACCCATTACCTTAGGTATAGTTGCATTCATAATCGTATTCGAAAAGAATGTCAAAAGTGCAAGAAGTACCAGGAAAATACACATTCCTGAAATAACCCATTTTCTTCCGTTTTTCATTCCACCCTTGGAAGTATTCTCTGCCATATTCTTTCTCCTGTCTTAAAAGACTTATTAATTTATAAAATATCTTTTATTTTAAAATAATTACTATATATTACTTAACACCTGATCTTGAGATACCCTCTACCAGATATTCTTCACCCCAGAGGAATATAAGAAGTGGCGGTATCATGTAAAGCGATGATGCTGCAAAAGCTATACCAATTTCAGCTTCATTAATCTGTGATAAGAAAACTGAAAGTGGCTGCTTCTCAGGATCTGTAAGAAGGACGAGCGGCTGCTCAACCATGTTCCAGTAATCTATGAAAAGCAGAATGGTCAGTGCACAGATAGCACTCTTACATGTTGGAAGTGCAATTCTTGTGAAAATCTGCCACTCAGAAGCACCATCAAGTTTTGCTGCTTCGATATATGCTGAAGGAATCTGTCTCATATATTTAGTAAGAAGGAAGATACTAAATGTTGAGAAAATACCTGGAAGGATAATTGCCCACTGAGTATTTAAGATTCCAAGCTTATCAGAAATCATATAGTTAGGTACAAGTGTTACCTGGAATGGCATAAGCATCAGGATAATGTACGAGAAGAATAAGATTTCGCGACGAAGTCTTCTGTATCTTGCAAAGCTGTAAGAAGCAAGGCATGCTACAAACATCTGTCCAAATACAATTGGAATTACAAGAATAAGTGAATTCCAAAACTTAAGAAGATACGTAGGGCTCATAAGGAGAAGGTTAAGATACTGGCTTATACTTACCTGCTCAGGTATGAGCTGAAGACTTGGTGCAGTTGAAAGATATGTTGCACCGTTCTCATTGTGTCCTGACAGACTCTGGAAAATTACTCCGTAATTCGAAATTATTTCCTCTGAAGACATAAACGAATTAAGGAAAGTAAAGAAGATTGGAACGAGTGCCAGGAAAGCTGCAAGACACGCAAACAGAAGTCCAATTCCAGTTAAAATCCTGTTAACAAATTTTCTTCGTTTAAGCACAAGAGTCGAACGCTTTTTCTCTTTTTGGAAGAAAGCTTCACGCTCCGCTTCTGACATACTTTCGAAGAAAGAAGTCATCTTTGGAACTGTTGTGTAAACGTTACGTCTTGCCTTTGTGGCAGCAAGTCGTCTTGCATCGCGATTATTAGAAGGATTAGTCATGTTCTCACTCATATTTACTCCTCCACACTCGCGTCGAGCTTGGACTCAATAAAGAAAAGAAGTCCGACGATAATAATCATTACAATACACATTACGATTGCACCAGCCGAAAGTTTTGAATAATCGAGTTTTGTAAACGCATTATTCATAAAGTTCTGGAGCATATACAAAGTTTTGTATGGATAGTCTCCAGACAAAAGATATACCTCACGGAAAATCTTAAATGTATTAATAAGGGACATAATCGCTACAAAGAAGAATGTAGGAAGCAGATAATGTACCTTGATTGCAAAAAATCTGACGAATATTCCGGCACCATCCATCTCAGCTGATTCCAAAATCTCGGAAGGAATATTATTAAGTGCTGCAAGGAACAATACCATGTTGTAACCTAAGTTTTTCCAAAGGAACAGCAGCAGAACAACCAGCTGCGAATAATCCGATTTAAGCCAGTCGAGCTTATCGTATCCAAACAGATGAGCTACTCCCCAGCCGTTCATTGAACCGTTATAACTGAAGAAAACCTGCCAGATAAGAACGATTGAAGCAACTGGAACCATCATAGGGTTAAGAAGGATACTTCTGAAAACACTCTTTCCTGGAAGACCAGAGTTCAAAAGCAGCGCAAGCACGAGCGCAAGAAGAACTGCAAGAGGCACTGCCATAAGAGCAAACATCATTGTATTCTTGGACGCATCAATAAAAGCTTCATTAGTGAGAACTCTCTCATAGTTCTTGAAACCAATAAAATCCGTATTAGTATTTGACTTCTGAAATGAAGTCTTAAGAAGCATAAGAAGTGGAAGGAAGAAAAAGACCATTACACCAACAAGGCTTGGTGTGAGATATCCTGTAAAAAGTGCCCACTCCTGAAATTTCCTTTTTCTGTGGAGCTTGAGTTTTGTTTTACGGAGCATCTCCTTATTGGAAGGATCCACTGTAACAGGAGTAATCTTCTGTTTTGAGGCCTTCTCTTTAAGATTCTCTTTCTGAAAATCCTTATAACCATTCATGTTAATACCACACTTTTCCTTTTATCATTCTCATTATAGACGATAGGTATTTCATTAATGTTGCATCACTAACTTAAAAGAATTACAAATATTTGTAATGATACAAAAAGAATATAACCTTTGTGGAATTGCAAATGGTTAAGAGATGGTTGATATTTGATTACCATTCATTTGAAGAATCAAACAAAGCATAGTATTCAAGTGCATAATACTGATTAAGATAAGTCTCATCCATGGATGCACCATATACACTAGGCTCGCACCAGGAATTTATTTCACGTGAAAAATAACCAGCAGGATTTAGAGCAGGTATGCTTTCGCGAATATCACTAATATATTCGAAATAAGGTGACATTGGAATTCCTGATACATTAAGAACATCAAGAGGGAGATAGTTCAAAGACGTGCCTCTGGTTCCTTCGTATTCATCTGACATATCATAATTTGTCCAGAGAACATATGGAACAACCCAGCGTCTACCACCTGCAATCTCCTCACCTTCAACGTCATCTAGTGCTGGCTGATGATCACCAAACATTAATACGACATACTTCTTATCAGAACCAGATAATTCATTAATCAGATACTCAAAAGCCTCATCACTTTTATTTACAAGTGTCAGATAATTATTAAGTTCAGGCGCATTGGTAACACCCTGAACATAATCAGGGATTTCATATGTCTCATCTGAAGGAATAAATCCACCATGATTCTGAATAGTAACAAGGAAATAAAACACAGGAGCATCTGAGCTGTTATTGTTTTCCATCTCGATAATATTTCTGTATGCACATTCATCCGAAACATAACCAAGACCAGGAATAAGGCCAGACTTACCTCTGATAAGATCTGACTCCTGATAACTAAAGTCATCGACGTACATCATGCTGTCAAATCCAAGATTTGGATATGCCATGGTACGATTCCAGCTTGAACTTGAATATGGATGCATGGCAATTGTCTCATAACCAAGCATAGACAAATATCGAGGAAGCGAATAAACACTTTCCGAAAGATAAAGTGAATATGGAACACTTCCATTTGGAAGGCCTGCCATTGTAAGACCTGTTAAGAATTCAAATTCAGAGTTTGCAGTATTTCCTCCAAATACAGAAGAATATGCATATCCGCTAATAGTATTCTCCATATCAGCCATACCTCTGATATAAGGCATCACTTCTTCAAAAGTTCCAATCTGATCCTCATAAATAGACAAATCAGCCCATGACTCATTCATTATTACAATAATTGTAGGTTTATCTTCAGGTGAAGAAGGTGCACTATATAAATCAGCAAACTGGCTGGCATCATATCCTGAAGGTTTTCTTGGCTTCAAATTCTGAATCTGCATGGCAAAATTCGTGATAAAACCGTTACCACATGCTGGTTTACTTCCAAAATACTCAACCTTGCGTGTCTTGGATAACTCAAGAGTTGAAAAGTACGCTGTGCACACACAGCTGACAATGAGCACAAGAAAAACAGAAGAAGAAATAATTCTCTTCTTTAAAGACACCTTTGCCTTTGAAGATTTTCCCTTAAATACAAAAACAGAAAATACAAATAGCGTAAAAGGAATATATGCCAGCATGAGAGGCCTTTTAAACGGAAATACGTAATTTCCAACAACATTCATCGCAGTACGTATGCTTAAAAAGTCCAAAGGCGATAATTCGTTGTTTCTGAAATAGAAAACAAATAGATCTGCAAGGCATAAAATCAGTGTTGGAACAGGGGCAATAATTGCAGAAACCTTCGCCTTCACACAGCACAGCCTTAAAAGGAAATAAATTCCAACAATAACGCAGAATTCAACTATATATCCGCCCCACTTAAGCATAAAAATCGAATAAAGGGTAACGGATTTTACCTCCAGTAATTCCACCATGATACTGTTATAGAGGAAAAGTGCATGGTTAATGTAAGAACCAATTACAAATGCATGAAGTGGATAGAAAATATCCTCCAGGAAAGATAAATCTCTTTTAAAACTTACTCTCACTACACCCAGGAACAGCAACCAGGTGTAAATGAATTTAATTTCCAAACCACCATCCCATGTCAGAATAATTCCAACAATATAAAGAAGACCAAGAATTATATAACGGATAATATCCTTTTTACTTTTACCAAATTCTATATTCATCGAAAAACATTAATCCTAACATCAAGATAACTACAGCAATTATACTATAGAATCATCCAACTTCTACAAAGCCTGCCTGGTAACATACAGAACCATCTCTACTATAAATCACACACCAGTAATATCCATCAGGAATATCCTCCGAATATGTAATGTAATACACATTATGACCAAAATAACGCTGAATACTACAGATACCACTACCTACTTCTGTGGAATCCTCAAAGCGTCCTGTAGAAGAATAATACCATCTGTAACTGACATCTTCGCCGAAATCAGTTAGTGATTCAAATGCGAACTGGAGAGCTGTTACCCCTGATTCATATGAGTAAACCTGGGATAAAGCGCTTCTGTCACAGAAAATAGCTGCGCTTGTATTCAAATAAAAGCTACTACTGGTCTCAAAATATCTAACTTCGCCTGAACTCATTCCATCAAACTCGGAGTCTTCATCTGCTGGATCAGTATCATTACCATCATTTCCTGAGTCAGGATCATAGTTATCATACAAAACAGTACAGATATCACTTAAGAAAATGTTGCCGTCTGGTCCATAGAAAACAATCGAATACTCTCCAACAAGAAAACATCCTGTTCCGTCATCATAAGGTGTATTAACTGCCAAAAGTTCAGCACAGTAACTATGGTGCCTGTCCACAATAAATCTTCCAGAATAGAAGACTTCACTATCCCTTGAAATCTCATAAGTAATTCCTGAAATGGTATCGTCTTCAACATCGCAGATAAAATCAATATCGTACTTCAAAAACTCAGTTGTGATATAACGTCCATTAGTTGAGTGCTCCCAGAAAGCAGAAACTATAGCCGTATCAAGATCAGGATGGAAATGAATATCGAGTATCCCTTCCATCTGCTTTCGAATAAACTTGTTTACATCAGATATATCTGTAATTAACCAGGACTTATCTACCTTTGAAAGTTTAAAAGTAATAGTTGTTTCCTTCGTATCAACTGTCTCAAAAGCAGGCATCAGAGTAGTTCTGTCCTTTGTCTCATCCTCTGATAATTCACTTAAATCAGGACTATAAAAAATGACACTTAGAGTACACTTCTTATTACGCTCAAAGAACTCAAAAGATTCTTCATCAATCTCGTAGCTGCAATTTGAAAATAACGCTTCTATTATCTCGCTTCTTTCAAAATATACGGAATCTTCCTGGGCATAGCTACAAAGATTCGAGAGTTCTTCTACATCTTTTTCCTTACACTCATCTGAGATTAATTCTTCCATTCCAGAAAAATCAGTTGCAAAAGCGCTATCTGAAAACTCACTTACCTTCGATGAGATTTCTTCTTTATCTTTCTTTCTGAAATCACACGCTGTAAGAGGAAACAGCATGCACAGAATTAAAATAAATGAGAAAAACTTTAAAACCCATCTGCTCTTCATAGGTTACTATCCTTGCGTAATGTTTTTCTACATTATAGCAAACAGTTCTTGAACATCCGATAATGCGGCTATTCTTGCTTTTTAAATAGAGAATTTCAACTAATCGAACGAATAGTAACACGCTCAACGCTACTATTTATAAGAAGTGGATTTACACGAATCATAACCTTATCCCCTTCTTTGATGTCATCGTCACCAATATTCACTACCATATGTGAGAATCCTGGTTTTCCAATAACGCTATACTTTCTGCTTCTGATCCTAACTGAAAGTCCCTGCCTCCTACGGTTTTTGATACTTCTAACTGCATCAAAAATCATGTGCAAAACCGATTTATCATTTGTCATCACCTTAAGACCTATACCATCTCCAAGACCAGCCCTGATAATTGCAAGTCTGCTGTCTTTCTTCAAAGTTACAAGTGAGCCGTAACTAATACTTGCTCCCTTAGGTCTTCTTACGATTTCAAACACACTCGCTTCAAGCCAGATTGCATCTTTGAATTTTCCATGCGATGCCACTCTTCCAAGAAGAGCAGATCCTACTCTAATAGCATTAAAACCACAGTCACCAACTGTAGTAAGCGCTCTTGAATTTGCAATGTGCATAAGTCTTGGACTGATGCCCATATTATTAAGCGCAGTTATTGCCTGATTGAACCTCTGAATCTGATTTCTTACGCTTCTTTTATAATTGCTGCCTCCTGCAAGATGTGTAAAGCAGCCTTCAACATTGACGTAATCAGTAATGGAAGTCAAATCTGGAATTGAAGAATAGTAAAAACCATAGCGTCCCATACCTGTATCAATCTTGATATGAACACGAGGCATGATTTTACTTTCGCGAAAGATTGTCTTCAGGGTATCAAGCTGCCTTTCGCTTTCGAGCGTTACAACTATATTTTCAAAGACGAGTTCTTTAAGCTCTTCCTTATCGTATGAGGGAGTCATGAGAAGAATGTCTTCAGTTGCACCATAGTCACGAAGAAGTAGTGCGTCGTCAGCATCTGCAACAGCAAAGAAATCAATTCCCTGCTTTCTTAAAATCTCATACTCGTTAATTAGGCCAGTTCCGTAACCATTCTCTTTTATGACCGCAATTATTCTGGCGCTGGTTTTACTCTTTATGACATTCACATTATATGCAATTGCTTCTTCGAGAATAATTAGTCTCGATGTCTTTCTATATTCATCAGCAAAAATAGCCTTCGTACAATCAATATTCGAAATCTGATACAAACTCATGCTGTCACCTCATTTCTTTACACATCAATCCTACAAATAAGATGTGTAGAGGTTGTGTACAACATGTACCTAAATCTCAATATTTTTGCACCGCATTAGCAAAATCTTTGACTACCACAAAGATGTCTATATCGTAGTTAATCATTTATCGGCACTATATTTTTTTACAATGTACAACGAATAAACTGCCATAATTATAATTGTTTCGAACATTACTCCTAATATTGACACCAAAATAAGCGGCGTATTTTGCCCATCTAATAGTGGTAAGCCTAAAAGAATAAAAACAACACCATAAACAATGAACAATATTCCAGTTGCACGATTATATCCTTTTACATCATTTACCTTCATTGTTTCGGCATTAGCCCAAAACCCTACTGGCTTTTTAGAAAATAAATCCCTAATTCCCAATACGATTATCGCTACTCCAACAAAAGCCCATATAACAAATCCAACCATGATATTACCTCACGTTTAATAAAACGACGTAATCTCTCCATTCTCAACGTATGCAACTAAATATTCTGTTGCACCTGTAAGAGGCACCGACCAAAATCTTCTATTTTCAACTACTTGTGGTTTACCCCAAGCATCAATTAGTTTTTGCTCATCTACTGTTGATGCCAATTCCTGTAATTCTTCATCAGAGTACTGCAAAACAATTTCAGCATCAGGAACAACTGGTTCAGAGGTCATTGTAGCGAAATAACAGCTAATAATTTGCGCTATATCAATTTCTATCCACGCTCACTAAGCACTGTCTGAATTCTATCTTCAATGATAGGAATCACCTCTTCGATTGTCTTATCTCCAGCAAAATATGGTTGCATTTCTTCAAATAGAACAATTGAAATATCACTATCACTGACAATAATGCCATTAGCATTATCAAGAAGATTTACATACTCATCGGCAAGTTCCTCTCGAATGTAAGAATCTTCTGTTAAATACTCAAATAACGGTGAACCAATATT
The DNA here is from genome assembly GCA_045598005.1 of Saccharofermentans sp. Lineage (GTDB taxonomy): Bacteria > Bacillota > Clostridia > Saccharofermentanales > Saccharofermentanaceae > Saccharofermentans. The sequence goes on from JAZLLF010000016.1 coordinate 50,557, forward strand.
GCGATCAATATATGCATTCTCCCATTCTATATACTCATTTACATCTTCACGAATATCGTCTCTTACAATCTGGTTGGAATAACGATCCATCAGTGTCTCTACAAACCCAAGGGCTGCATCCTCATTAGGACAAGTAGTAGCAACTCCTACAGACAAATTACAGGTAAGCATGATGCCACTATCTCCATCAGCAGAAGGCATTGCAGTAAGTACACCACTATTAGCACTATAGTAATCAAGGTAGTCCGTATAGTACACATTGGATGGCATATCGTTCCTCTCCATATCGATTCGAGAATATGCAAACTCTGCCATAGCCTTGAATTCATCGTTGTTGATGTTAATCACGCCATCAGAAACAAAGTGTGAATATGAATAATTAAAGAGCGTAATAAAGTAATTCACTCTATCAAAACTCTCCGAAATCGGATCAATACCAACATAGATTTCATTAACATACTGATCGTAGTCAGCATATGTAAAACCCTGTCCAGGAACAAGTTCATCCACATATCTGAACTCCCACATAACACCTGTAGGCATAAGTATAAGTGGTAACTGATATATTGGCTCGTTTCCTGCAAATATCGGATTGATGTATAGAGACTGATCTACGGTTAATTCATCCCTAAGATTGATCAAAATCTGCTCATTGTTAAACTCACTGTAATCGTAAGCTCCAATCAGAATATCAGGTCCTTCACCTGCCAAGATATCGATTCTTATCTGATTAGATAGTTCAGATCTGGCATTACGAACCGCATCAGTATATTCATCCGTGTTCTCATAATTGTAATCATCGATATCCATATCAAGTCTATCTGTCAGGTCATACCTATCATCGAACACAATATAACCCTCGTTGTCACCTTCGTTATATTCATATATAGCTCTGGCTACATCATGTTCAGTACGCTCACCTAAATCAGCAAGTCTAATGATTTCCTTGCCAACATTAGGATTTGACTCTGCACGAGTGAACTTCCAGAACTGAAAATTGCCATTTGGCCCACAAACCCAAAGCAAAATAACATCTTCATCTGCATAAGCAATGCTCATGTACGAAGATCTGGAGCGGTCTACATTGCAATTATCAAAAGAAAATATAGGTCTTGCACTACAGTCAGTACTATCAAACACAACTACATTATGTCTATCGGATGAAAGCATATTTCCACCGTAATCGTACCATCTGTATAGAAAGTAATCCTCCAGATTCTCTTCTACATGAGTTGTAGCATAAGTATTACGATCAATCAGGTAAACGTCGAAAGTATCACTAGCATAATCCACTGTCTCACCCAAGAAGTAATTCTCATCAACAGTATGAATTCTAATGTAATTGGTTTTTCCTTCTGGAGGGTAGAAAGAGTGTTCATCCACAATCTCAAAGCTTTCATTAATGCGAATATGAGAATATTCAGTTGGCACGCTATCTTGATTGCTAAAGTTAGCAATTATCATATTAAGAAGGCCATCTTCAATCCAATTGGAATACACTCCACCGTTCTCAATCTCGAGTAGTAATTCAGTAGTCTCATTAGAGATTATTTCGCCTAATGAGTTGTTATCCAAATCAACCACCTGCCAATAGGAACTATAACCATTCTCATCCATTCTTCTGACGTTACAATATATTCTGCCGTTAAAGTAAAACTCTGAGCCGATGTCACTAACCTCAGTCCAGTCATCAGAATGATAAGTTAACCCTGCTTCTACAAGATCAATGGCTCCGGTACAAGTAACTTCACCGTTATCACCGAACTCATATCTGCCATACTGCACAATCTCTTCTTCCGTGCCATTATCGAAGTACTGATACTCTTCCCAAATGACAACCTGAGTATCGTCAGCATATATAATCGGACTATTTCCACGATACGAAAATCCGCTATTATGAGTGTTGCTATCGAGCGTATAAACTTCGTTATCAAACCATTCAGAATCTTCCACATAAACAGATGATCGTTTCTGAATTTTCGAATTAGAAGAACAACTTGCTAAAGGAAAAACAGCAAGAATAAAAATAAGAATTGCTAACAGTAAAGATTTAGTTTTCATGTGAACCTCTCAAAACCATTCTCTCACTTGGTCATTCTTAATTCAATTATAGGACCTATTGTTATCCCTCATTATCTTTAATCAACATCTGAATAGCTACACTTGCCATGATTATCCGTACTGTTCATTTATATACAAATCCAATCTTGATTGTAACGATTCAGCTATTTCAGAAACAGGTTTACCTTGAGAATATGTTAACATCTCTTCACAAATAATATTGAATACTCCCCAATCGTTAGTCCTAACAGAATCAGCAGAACTCATTGCATCAAAATAGCCATTTACAGTTTCTTCAGGCAATGCTGTCGAATTTCTCAAAAAATCATATTGTATTATTTCAGAAGGAATGCTCGCAGGATCCAAAAGACAATTTCGATATTCATCCAACACGCTTTGTACGACCGGACATGACCAATCAGTTATACATATGCGTTGAACTTCAATATCAAACAAACACTTGATGAACTCCCAGGCTACATCCGGACAATTGCAGTTACTTGAAATAGAAACTAATCCTTTAGGTGCAACTACTCGGTTTGTAGAATAGAGTGAAGGATACCCAATAAAACTCATTCCGTTATACATCCCACTATATGCCTGTGCATCACCCATAATGGCCAATTCGAGAATAGGAGTTACAGAATAGTTGCTCATATTTCCAGCTGTTTCTGCATCAGGATATCCATATTGAATTGAATAGTTTATGGCATCTTCCAATTCCTCTATAGTAAAATAGTGTTCGTGAGATTCATAAGCTCTATTAGGAATTTCATAGCGAATTATCGTATCCAAAATCTGTGCGTATGTTGTTCCTCTATAAAGAGGTTTCTGATCAATTGGAGCTACACTTTCAATACCAGTGATAGAAAGATTGTTCAAATCCACTTCGCTTTCATAGGAAAAGAAACCGTCTAAATTGTATGAAGAAAACAATTGATAACAGTGCCCATCGTTATTCACAACTAAATTCTGTGCTGTATCAGAGAGCAAATCAAACGAGACTTCGCTATCGTTTATCAAATAAGGCATCAAATCAATAACCATAGAGTTTCTTCCAAAATAATTGTAATCAAACTCCGGACCATAATATATATCAGGAGCATTTCCTTCATTAAAGTATTGTATCAACTCTGCTTTAGCTGCCTGAGCAGATGAGGAATCACTAAAGCAATAACCTTCGTTAACATAATCACAAACAATTGCTCTGACATCGTTTTGCCTAGTATTAAAAAGAAAAACCGCCCATTTAAGGGGAAGATCTTCTTTACATCCATAACCACCAATCGTCAATGTCTGACTATATTCAGTAGTTATTTCCGAGGAATATGTGAATAATTGTAGTTCTATTGTTCCATCGTCATATTCGTAAACAGTTACGAAATGATCATCATCTATTACTATAGTATCCCCCGGACATATAAGCCTTTTGCTTTCAGGTCTTATATCAACTTTATTGAAGTCTGCAAGTTTATATAATTCACTGTTCGAAAAATCGAATTTTACAATTGAGTATCCATCACATACATAATTCCCTTGGCAGAACAGAGAAACAGCAGCAAAATCAGATGAATCTCCCAATAACCCCAAGGTATTGTTTTCAAAATCCAATGCATAATAATAACAAGTATTTCCTGTATCACATACAACAACAGTGTAATCATCTGCTTCATATACTGCATTTTTTGAAATATACGATGTAAGATTTTCGTTTTCTACAGTACCAATGCAATTATCAGAAGAGTCATATTTTCGCACAAACCCAGAACCTAACACTACATATCCATCAGAAACGGAGTAGGCATCATAGACTGAAGCAGGGAATGACATTTCCAAAGTTTCAACCATACTACCTGTAGCGATATCATACTTTGCCATTCCAAATTCAGTAATTGCATAAAAACAGTTATCGGAAATAAAACTAACTCTTTCCGGTATTGCGACATCGTTTATCTCACTTGTTATCAAATCGATTGCGTACACTTTTTCCTCATTCCAATTCTGTCCTGATGACTCATCAACACAAAAGGAAGACACTGAAAGATATAACACATTATCATAAACAAAATAGCTTTCAAGAAAACTATTTTCGGCATCATCACAAATTAATTCAAAGTACTCAGAGGTATAACCTTGTGAGCTCTCCGGTCTTCCTGTATATGAGTACTTGCCCTCGTCTTTTTTAGAACATCCCGTTAGAACGGTAATTCCAATACATATCATTAACAAAAAAATGGATACTATTTTCTTCATACGCTTAAACATCCGGCCATAAGTAATTAAAAATATCATAGTCATCAATATCAATGTTATCACCGGTAATTGCATTGATAGCTACAATTCCATCTACTTCGCCACCTTCAATGCTTCCATCCCAAGCGGTGTAGAATAAAACCCAACAAGGTATTGTATAAGAAATATCGCTAATCTCATTATTATCAACATCAATAGGATTAACTACGACATAGCATAAATCAGCTAAATATACATAAGTATCTCGGTGACCTTCAAGTCCAATGTCAGGCAGTACATTTGTAATACATTCCTCCAAAGGAATAATACTAACGTTTTCTTCAACGGTATCAACGATTTCGTATGTATTCTGATCCAAATTACAGCAATCATAATTTTCATTATACATAGTAAAACGTCTACCACTTAACACTGATACAAGCATTACTTCTCCATCTATATTAACAAAATCCAAATGGGATGAATATTGAGGATACAAACGCCCATTAAATAATGGAATATCGTCTATCTGCTGTGGAATCGAATAATTATTTCGAACAGTTCCGTCAGGAAGTAGCACAGTATTATGCATGCATCTTGAATAATAGTTTTCCAGATCAAAATTTAGTGCTTCAATACAATCACTACAAATCTCATCAATTTCACTTATTTCAAGATTATTAACTCTATTTAAAAGAATAAAATCCCAAAAGCTTAAATGTGTATCATACATTTCATATGACCACCTTAAGCTTTGTGTATCGAACAATGGCTGATACACTGCATTGTCATAATCAGGAAAGCTCATATCCCAGTCGTATTCACCTGAAGCAACATTTCCATTGTAATAACCTTCAAGATTAGGAGAATCACTAACTGCTATTTGATATATATTTACCGACTCCGGTGTTACGGAAGGGTACTGGACATCAAAAGTAATATTTTCATATGAAGCACAAAGCCTATCATCAACTAATTCAAATTCTAATGTAATTACTTCTCTTTCATCAATAAATTCATCAGAAAAATCAATATGTTCAGTCGTATTAACAGAATTCTCCATTGTATTAATAGTGGAATTTTCAGTAACCGATTCACTATTACTACTACATCCAACCAATGATATTAGAAACGATACTGTAAGAATAAATGGAATAGAACGTCTCATATAAACCCCTTTTCGTTAGATTTCACACAAAACAAGAAGTGTCACGTGCATCATCAAATTAACTTTTTTAATGTAACAAACAGATGTGTCAAAGATGTATCGTGATTGTCTACATTTGGTTATTAATTAATGTTTTTGCTTTCGAATTAATAGGTTTACATGAATAGACCAATCGCATATAATGCAATAAAGGTCTATCGGAATAGACCATAGGAGGCAACATGATCGATTTAACAGAAGCTGAATGGAAAATAATGGAATTACTTTGGGAAAAGAACTCCCTTACTACTATGGAAATTATTAGAGACATGAGCGAGTTACATGGCTGGGCAAAGTCTACTGTTATTACTGTACTTAACAGAATGGTTCAGAAAGGAAGCATTCTCTTTGAAGTAGAAAATAAAACAAAGAAATACTCTCCAGTAATTACTAGATCTGAAGCCAAACTCCAGGAAACAAAGTCCTTCCTCGAAAAGTTTTACGACGGCAACATCGGTCTTTTAATCAGTAACCTCGTTTCTGAAGAAGCACTCAATAAAGAACAGTTAGAAGAGATTCAGAAGATTATTAACGAAGGTAAATAATATGAAAGCATTTCTGTTTCTAAATATACTTATCGCTACACTTATCATTCTACGTGGTTTATTTAAGAATAAGATAAGTCGCAAAATGCAGTATTCTCTATGGGCAGTAATACCCATGTTTTTATTGCTCATTTCTATTATCAGCATCCCTGTTAATAAAACAGTTCCTAATAAAGCTGTTCAGAAAATTTATCGATTTCCGGAAACAACAGTTTCAGCTCCTTATGAACCAGTAGCACAAGGAACAGTACCCATGCACGCAAGTTCAGAAGTTTCTCAAAATGTATCACATTCGAATAATGAGGCTGTTAGTAGTGATTCATCTGTTAGTCATGTCAAAAACACAAATCAGACAACACAAAAGAAAGTTGATATAAAGCTTGTTCTTGTGACCATCTATATTGTTGGTGCCTTAGTTGTTGCAGCTGCTGTTATCAGAAGCAATGCTATGCTTATAAAAAGAATTAAAAATTCACGGGAATATTACGATAAGTCCAGTTATGGAAATCTTAACGTCTATAAGTTAGGCAAAATCAATTCTCCATTCTTGCTTCTAAATAGCATCTATATTCCTAATGGTATGGATAAAAATATGGAGTCATACAAGTATTCAGAATGCCATGAGTATTGCCACTTTAAGCAGGGTGATTACTTCTGGAATTTCCTGGAATGCATTTTTATTGTTGTTCTTTGGTTTGATCCATTGGTATGGATTGCTTATTTCATGGTAAAGAAAGACAGCGAATATTCTGTTGATGAAAGCGTAATTAGTATGCTTGGCGAAGAGCAAAGGGCTAATTATAGTCAGACTCTTCTTAATACTGCAAGCAAGAGAACATATAATATTGGAACTTTAGCAGTTCTTTTGAGCAATAGTAATTATTCTTTCCTTAAAAATCGTATTGTGAAGATTATGAACGGCTACAAGAAAAGCACTGCAGCAATTCTTGCAACCTTGTTTCTTCTCACTTCAATTGTGAGTTGTTCTTTGTTTAAAACAAAAGACACTCGCGAAGTAGTTCGTGTTGCTGAAGATACACCTTGGTATAATTGCGAAGAAATAAGGATTGGCACAGAGTATTCCAATATAGATTTTTCCATTGGTAGCATGGTGAGTTATAACATAGGTCAGACAGATGAAGGATTTGTTTATGCTATCAGTGGAGATGTAGAAGATGGAACTGAATATGGGCATCACATGTTTGATATCTGTGTGTATTCAAAAGAAGGCGAATTGCTCCATAAATTCGAACTTCAATCTTATCTTGAAGAAAATCTTGAGGAATACTATACAAATTTATTTGAAGGCGGGGTCTATCTATCAGGTAATGAAGTTAAGGTAAAACTCCATAATTTAGTGGAAGATTATAGAATTTATACTGTAGATTTTGAAAATAACTCTTTAGTAAACTTTCAGGAATTACCAAGACTCGATGGTTGGGAATGGCAATGGGGAAAATACACAATTTCAATTAACGACAAAACCATCCACACTGGATTCGCCTACGATATGTCGGGCGACATCAAATTTGTTATAGAGGATTCCGAACATAACATGACAGTTTGTAGCATGAAAGAAAGCCTTGGAGATGACTGTCTTAGCAACAACTCACTTATATATCCACCAATTCCTATGAATGACCATGAAATGCTGATTGTTGATACTCATGATAATAATATATTTATTTTAGATATTAATTCTCAGGAAATTCGTGAAGCTAATGATGAACTCGCGTGGTTTTTGCCTTATGTTGACGAAAAAATGAGTCGCTCTTTTACCCATGACAAAGAGCTAACTATGATTTCAAGTTATGAAGTAATTAAAGTAGATTTTGATAATTCTACTGTTGATGTAATTGCTCTTCTTGAAAATATCGACGTTAACCGCAATGAAGTCTCATGGTCAAGTGGTATAGAGATATTACAAGCAGATTCAGATTGCATGGTTTTCGCGCAGAAATCTTCTTTCTCTGATGGTGTATTGTGTGTATATACAGCAACAATTGCAGAAAGCAATCCAAATACTGGTAAGCAAATAATAACGACAGATGGTTATTCTAATTTGGCGTATGAGGCAGTTTACAAATTCAACAGAACAAATGAGGACTATTTTGTAAGAATCGTACCATATTCATATGAATACGGTAATGGACTTGAATACACTACAGAAGACGAGTGGAAAGAAGCTCTAAGAGAAGATCGTCAACAGGTAGGATTTCAAATGCAGGTTGATCTTGTCGCTGGAGAGTGCCCTGATGTAGTTTTTTATGTTGGAAACTTCCCACAGGTAAATAATCGTAACTGTATGATGGATTTAAGTTCATTTTACAATGCCAGCAACTTAAGCAATCAACTCTTTGATAACATTATTTCTGCTGCAACTGAAGATAACGGTCTTTATGCAATGCCATTATCGTTTTCATTGAACGGAATTCTTGTGGATAGAACTCATTATGAAAATCCAGGAAGAGTAATGTCATTAGATGATTATACAGATTTCATGTCATATTACTTTAATGGTCATAATCCAATCGGTTCTACACAAATGGATTTCTTTATGGCCATAGTAAACAATCATTATGATTTATTCACTACGGATGGATGCCCTAACTTTGATTGTAACGAATTCAGGAAAATAGCTACATATACATTTGAAAATATAGTTAATACACGTCTTTACGATTCTGGTTATTATCCTGGTTGTAATACTTTATTCAGTACACCAACTGACTGGATTGATGATTCCCGCGACGCATATATTGATATTAATAATTCAGACATTCTTGGATTACCTTCTGTTGATGGAAGAGGATTAGCTGCAAGTTCATATGATTATGTATCTATAACTAACGGCACCAACGCTCCTGAAGGCGCCTGGGAATTTATATGTATGCTTTATGATGCCGAAGTTCAGATTAAATCTTTCTCACATCCTGGCGAGATATGGTATGGAATACAGTCTCCTATAAACAAAGATGCCTTCGAACAAATAAATATCGAGAGTCTTGACTACGTTAATAAAGCTATGGAGTACGAGTCTTCAATTTTCAATGATCCATATACAAGAGCAACTGAAGATAATATTAATGCATATGTAGATATGGCATCATCAATTGACCATTTGATTATTAGCAACGGCGATGTCGAAGTAATTCTTTACGAAGAAATGCAAGCATACTTTGCAGGGGACAAAACGTTAGATGAGGTTATCGATATCATAAACAGTCGAATAAGTTTGATTTATGAAGAATACAACTAACAGCTATGATGTATGAATTACGATGAAATTGAAAAACTAATTCGTAAAACCGCTGACTATGTATTAAGAGAATGCTACATATTTTTCGGAGATATGAATCGTGCAGAAAAAGCATTTATGGATGTATATCTTTGTATTTATCGCAGTGGACTTCCCTATAGAAAAGCGATAAAGAAAAAGAGTATTTCTTCATTCATAGTTGCAGTTTGTAATCAGACAATCACTACTAATAATTAGCAACCGAAGATAATACCTTGCTGCAAGTTACGCATACATCAACTGGGCTTATGAGAAAGTGAATGCCCTTTGTTCTGCAAGTTACACTTTTCCTCAGGAAACGAATAAAGCATCTTGCTGCTAGTTCCGCAGAGCGCTATGCGCTCGAGGACTGTTCGTAGCAAAGCAAGATGCTTTATGAGTTTATGGCACCCCCAACAGGAATCGAACCCGTACCAGCAGTACCGGAAACTGCTGTTCTATCCATTAAACTATGAGGGCATATAAGCCAAATAACAAAAGTTAATTTGACTTGTTTTCAATTAAGAATTCAATTGCATTAATAACTTCGTCAACAATCTGTTCAGAACGCTTTCCACGAGGCTTAAGATGCATATATGGAGCACCCTGAGCAGAGAACAAAACACGTCCTGCGTAATCAGGATTTCCAATAAGTTTTCCAAGAGCGCCCTGATCCATCTTACGGTCCATCGCATAATAAAGAAGCACACCGTTATCCTTAAATGCTACTCGTGTAAATCCTGCATTTGATGCAAGTGAACGAATGAGAGCAGCACCAGCAAGGAAATAGACCTCACGAGGTGGATCACCATAACGGTCCATTACTTCGTCAATGAAGTCATCGTAGTCTCTGCGAGTAACAATTGATGCAATACGACGATAAGCGACCATTCTTGATTCTTCATCAGGAATGTAGCGAACAGGAATATATGAATCGAAATCAATCTCAAGATTAACAACTGGAGCTGGGAGGAAATCCTCATCTCCATCGTCACGAAGACGCTTAATCTCTTCATCAAGAAGACGACAGTAAAGTTCGTATCCAATTACATTCATCTGACCGTGCTGTTCTGCACCAAGAAGGTCACCGGCACCACGAACTTCAAGATCTCTGAGAGCAATCTTTACACCTGAACCAAGTTCAGTAAATTCACGAATTGCCATAAGACGTTTTCTGGCATCTGAATTCATATCCTTATCAGGATTATATGTAATATATGCGTATGCCTGCTTGTCAGAACGGCCTACACGACCCTTAATCTGATAGAGCTGAGCAAGACCAAAACGGTCTGCGTCTTCAACAATCATTGTATTTACGTTTGGCATATCAACACCAGATTCGATTATTGTGGTGCAGACAAGAACATCTGCTTCTCCTGCCACAAAGCTTTCGATGATGCGCTCCATCTGATGCTCACTCATCTTGCCGTGTGCATAAAGTACGCGGGAGCCTGGCATAATTGACTGAAGGTGATTTGCCTTATCTTCAATATCAGCAGTCTTGTTATAAAGGTAGAATACCTGACCGCCACGGGCAATCTCACGCTGACACGCCTGAACGATAATCTCTTCGTCGTAAGACAAAACATAAGTCTGAACTGGGCGACGATTCATTGGAGCCTCATCAAGAACTGAGATGTCTCTTATACCTGACATAGACATATGAAGAGTTCTTGGAATTGGCGTTGCAGTAAGAGTAAGCACGTCAACGTTAGATTTCATAACCTTGATTTGCTCTTTGTGGTTAACACCAAAACGCTGCTCCTCGTCAACAACGAGAAGTCCAAGTTTCTTAGGAACTATATCCTTGGAAAGGATTCTGTGCGTACCGATTACAACATCTGCCTTACCTGACTTTATATCCTCAATATTCTTCTTAAGAACAGGAGCAGGTACAAATCTCGAAAGCAAAACAACCTTAATTGGGAAGCCCTTGATTCTTTCCTTAAAGTTGTCGTAATGCTGCTGAGCAAGAAGTGTTGTTGGAGCAAGCATAAATGCCTGATGACCATTCTCAACACACTTAAAAATTGCTCTGAATGCAACTTCAGTTTTACCAAATCCAACGTCACCACAAAGGAGACGATCCATTGGTGTCTCGCTCTCCATATCCTTCTTAATATCACGAATTGCACGAAGCTGATCGTCTGTCTCAACATAAGGGAAATTCTCTTCAAACTGCTTCTGCCATGTGTCGTCAGGCTTACAAGAATATCCCTTATTTGCTCTTCTTGCCGCATAAAGTTTAATGAGGTCAAAGGCAAGTGTCTTTGTTGCACTTCTTGCCTTCTCAACAGACTTATTCCACTCACCTGAATCAAGAGAGGAAAGCTTAGGCTCGCGACCGTTAGGACCTACATATTTCGAAAGTTTGTCGAGCTTATCTATAGGAAGGTAAATCTCGCCATTTTTTGCATAAGTAATCTTAAGGTAATCCTGTGAGGACTTACCCATACGCATGTTAACGATACCTTCGTAGCGACCGATACCGTGAGCATCGTGTACAACATAATCTCCAGGCGCAATATCGCCAAAGAAAGTAATCTTATTTCCAGAAGTTTTCTTCTTCGAAATCTTTTTCTCGCTTCCAAAGATATCCTGCTCACCAACAAGAACAAGATTAATCTCAGGGTAAATAAAACCTGCAGGAAGCGCCTTCTTAACAATGGAAATCTCGGTATCTTCCTCCATCATGCGTGTACGGAAAGCAGCAGTTCTCTGCTCTCCAGTAATCATGAAGCGGATAGTACCTTCATTTGCCCAGCGTCTTACCTGATTAGCAAGTTCTCTGTCTCTTCCTCTCCAGTTCTCACCAGCAATACCAGTACATTCAATAGTCTTTCCTCCAGGAAGACCATTACCAGAAGTAAGAAGGCACGAAATAGTAACAACCGTATCATTACTATCAATTCTCTTCATCGCTTCAGGAATCTCATGAATTGCCTTAAAACCACATGAAGGACAGCTTCCTGTCTCAAAAGAATTCTTACATCTCGAAATATAATCCGCAGCAAAGCCATCCATTCTTGAACGGCATTCACTCATCTCGTCCACAAATAACTGACAGCGGAGTTTATCCACATAATCAAGAATCGTAACAGGACTTTCAATAATTACATCCAGCCATCTTGCAATACCTGTAACTCTTAAGCCTTCACTAATGCTGTTACTGTCAGCCTCAGTAACTCTTCTTAAAAGTTCAGCGATTGACCTATGGGATGTTGCATTCATCTGATTTATATCTTCAGCAGCTGCAAGCTGAATCTTCTTTGCAACTTCAGCACGATTCGCTTCAGGAATAATAACTTCACTGGAAGGACAGATAGTCACCTGCTTCAAAGAATCTGTTGAACGCTGACTATCTGGGTCAAATGTCTTAATCTGATCAATCTCATCATCAAAGAAACTGATTCTTACTGGCTCAGTCTTATCAGGAGAAAATACGTCGATTACATCGCCTCTTGCAGCAAATTCACCAGCAGCAGAAACAGTTCCAACACGCTCATATCCACTTGCTACAAGTTTCTTAATAAGAGATTCAGGTTCAATAACTGTACCGAGTTTAAGTTTGATCATTCTGCCAGCAAAACTCTTGCTTGAAGGCATCTTTGTAAGAAGAGCTCCGGCACAGATAATTGCTGCGCCAAAATCTCTGTTAACAATCTTCGAGATAACACCAACTCTTGAAGTCTCTGTGTCACGTGAACTTGCAACAGCAGTTACAAGAGATAATTCTGAAGGCTGAAGAATAACAACTTCACCATCAATAAAAGGTGTAAGTCCCTCCGACAGCATTCTTGCTCTGGAGAAGTCAGAAACAATAATTACAGGCTTCTTATCAAACTTTGAAGAAAGTGCAGAAATAATATAACCCTTCTGCTGCTCACAAAGTCCAGACACATTAAGATGGGTGACTGTCTGAGTAGCCGCCTGATAAGACGAGATTAAACGCTCGTCCCTGTTTATAAGTTCAAGGATTTCTTTTAAATCTTTTTCCATTAAAACGATAATTACTTGTTATTACTAATATAGTCTTCAACAGCCTTTGCTGCGTCTTCAAATGACTTGAATACTGTCTCTCTCTGATCCTTTGGAATATCAGCGAGAACATAATCAATAAGAGCCCACTTCTCAGGAACAGGACCTGTACCGATTCGAACTCTTGGAAACTCCTGAGAACCAAGACACTTAATAACAGACTTCATTCCGTTATGAGTACCAGCACTGCCCTTAGAACGGACACGAATTGTTCCAACAGAGATATCAATATCATCGTACATTACAATGATGTGGTCCGCTGGAATCTTAAAGAACTGAGCAAGTGGAACAATTGATTCACCTGAAAGATTCATAAAAGTTGAAGGCTTCAAGATAATGGCATCCTCACCTGAAATCTTTCCTTTTCCAAAAGTTCCCTTGAACTTACTCTTATCAAATTCAATATTATTACGGTCAGCAAGAAGTTCTGCAGCAAGAAAACCACAGTTATGCCATGTATAGGCATACTTGTCTCCTGGATTACCAAGACCTGCAATAAGCCACATAAATTAAACCTCGGATCTCTTTCTATCTACCTTGATGTAATTTGCATCACGAAGTCTGTTCTTCTTTGAAACCCAGTCTTCCTTATTAACCTGCTTTGATCTTCCGATACCAAGGCCAAGTGCAGGAACGTCTGCTGTAATTGTAGAACCAGCAGCGATATAACTATCCTTACCAAGAACTACAGATGAAAGAATATTAGAGTTACCACCGATAAATACGTTATCCTCGATAACACATCCAACCTTATCCTGACCATCGTAGTTACATGTAACTGTACCGCAACCAAAGTTAACGTTCTTACCTACCTGTGAGTCACCGATATATGTAAGGTGTCTTGCTCTTGTATACTCATCAATTGTTGAATTCTTAACCTCAACATAAGCACCAAGAGTTACATTATCTGCAATCTTTGTATCTGGTCTTATATGAGCGAATGGTCCAATACGGCAGTCCTCACCGATAATACAAGAAGTAGCAACTGAATAATCAATAACTGTACCATTACCTACCTGAACGCAATCAAGACGTGAGTTCTCACCGATGATACAATCCTCACCAACTACTGTATTACCAATAAGTGTGCTTCCTGGAAGAATAACTGTATCCTTACCAATCTCAACAGCTGAGTGAATCCATGTTGAATTCTCATCAAGAATCTGAACACCATTTGCCATGTGCTTATCAAGGATTCTTCTGTTCATAATCTTGTTAGCAACCATAAGCTGTGCTCTGTCGTTGATACCCATTGTATCTTCAATTGAACATACACATGAACCTACAACATATCCATCGCCAATAAGAATTCCGATTGTATCTGTAAGATAGTATTCCTTCTGACTGTTCTGAGCACTTAATCTTCCAAGAGCTGAAAGAAGAAGTGGTGTCTTAAACACATACATTGAAGAGTTAATCTCCTGAATCTTACGCTGCTCTTCTGTAGCATCCTTATGCTCAACAATAGCGATAACATTCTCATTCTCATCTCTTACAACACGGCCGTAGCCTGTTGGATCATCTGCCTTTGCAGTAATAACTACTGCAGCATAATCGCCCTCCGAAATCTTCGAAAGTGCTTTATTAATTGTCTCAGCACTTACCATTGGAGAATCACCTGGAAGAACGATTGTATATCCATCTCTTCCCTCAAGGAAAGGAGCTGCCTGCATTACAGCGTGTCCTGTACCAAGACGCTGCTCCTGGAATACATACGCTACACCCTCTCCAAGAACATCTCTTATCTGCTCCTGCTTGTCGCCAACGATATAAACCTGCTCATTACAGCCTGCATCACAAAGGGCATCACATACCCACTGAATAATAGGCTTACCGCAAACCTGATGAACTACCTTAGAGTAATTAGACTTCATTCTTGTGCCGTTACCAGCCGCCATTACTACTGCACAAATATCCATTCTTATAACCTCATTCAAAAATATTATTTATCAAAGTTAACGCATCAAAAGGGACAGACTTTCAAAAGTCTCCCCCTGTTACATTTACATAACGCTTTAGTTAAAAGCACTTTTATTATATCAAAAAGTGATATTATCCAAAGCGTCTAATTAGTTAATTTTAAATGAACAAACTTATGCACATGAACATAAATAATGAAGATAAAAAGCGTAAAACTATAGTTGTCACTATGTTTATGGTGACCTCTGTTTTGATGTCACTTTTTGTTTCTTCATGTTCAGTTAACGAAGCTGCACCTGCCTTAGAAACTTCAATGGAAGCAGTAGCAGAAACTACCGTAGCAGCACAGGAATCAGAATCCCTTCGTCCTCTCATCGGAGCATCTCCTACACCTGTTCCAACACCAGAACCAGTTTATGTTGAACCACTGTTTGATGAGACATGGTACAACGGCTTTGTAGACCCAAGATCTATAAGAGCGACAATAGTTCAAAACCCAGATGACATTAACTGCGTTGTAAATAAATACTACGCACTTCCTGAAGATTATGAACCTTCAGATCTTGTAGACTGCGAACATTCAATGGATCAGCAGCTTCGTGCAGTAGCAAATGACGCATGGAACGCTCTTTATGCTGACTGCCTTGAAGCAACTGGTCAGGAAGTATACCTCATGTCTGGATACAGAAGTTACAGCACTCAGAGATATCTTTTCGAGAGAGCAGTAAACAACAGGGGTGTAGCATTTGCCGTTAAACGTAATGCATATCAAGGACGTTCGGAGCATCAGCTTGGACTTGCCATGGACTTAACTCCTGTAGGCTACGACAGACTCATTGATGAGTTTGATGAGACTACTCCAGGCGCATGGATTAACGAGCACTGCTACGAGTACGGCTTTATTATGCGTTACCAGTTCGAATTTATTGACGACACTGGATATGACCGCGAAGGCTGGCACTACCGTTATGTTGGTGTTGAACTTGCAACATATCTTTACGAGCACAACATGTCACTTGAAGCGTACTGGGGACTTACTACAGTAGAAACTCTCGACGAATAATGCATTTTAATTTTTCTTACGCATTTTTACTTATTCTCGAAAGCGTATTCACAAATCTTATAAACAATGTATAATCAAAAGCGAATCCAAGGTGAGGCGTAATTCCTCGACCGGCGGTGTGCCAGAAGCAATAGTAATGGTAAGCCCGCAACTCCCATCAAATAACATAATCAGGATGGGACTGACACGGTTAGATTCCGTGGCCGACGGTAAAGTCCGGATGGAAGGAGTCGATTTTTTTATGTCTGAATTGAAAAATTCAAAGAATTCATCCCGCGTAATTTTTATCCGTAAGATTGCATGTGCAGCCATCATGACAGCTCTTGCTGTAGTATTGATGTATCTTGAGATTGCATTGCCATTCATGCCACCTTTCTTGAAGTTTGACTTCTCTGAGGTGCCAGTTCTTGTTGCATCTTTCTCACTTGGACCTGTTTACGGAATCATCGTAGAGTTCCTTAAGAACCTCATCCACCTCCCTGCTACAGCAACAGCTGGTGTTGGTGAGCTTTCTAACTTTATTACTGGAAGCATCTACGTATTCTCAGCTGGTTTCCTTTACACAAAGAATAGAACACGTAAGGGCGCAGTAATCAGCATGCTTTGTGCAACAGCACTTCTTGCACTCGTTGCAATCCCTTTCAACTACTTCTTTACACTTCCACTTTATTCAAAGGTTTTTGGTGCTCCCGTTGATGCATTCGTTGCAATGACAAACCCACTTAACAGTCTCGTAGTTTCAAAGATGACTCTTATCATGTGGGGCTTCGTTCCATTTAACCTCTTTAAGGGACTTGTAGTAGCATTCATTACATTCTGGGTTTATAAGCCAATTTCAAGACTTATTAACAGAACTTATAAAGAGACACACAAGGCGTAAGATTAGTTAATTAATTCAGAATCAATAAAGCGGAAGTCAGACTTTGGATTCATCTGGCTCCCGCTTTTGTTTTGTAACGGTTCTTAATGCCGTTTTTAGTGTTTGTGTACGACTTCATGTATGACCCTTGGGGACATTCATACATGAGGGCGTACAGGGCCTAATTTTTGCCACTAAAAAATTAATTTCAATAATTCACTTACCCTTCAACCGGTGGATACATCGACTCATAAACATATCGATAAAATCCTGAGGACAATACACCTCTGCAGAAAGTAATCTTGTTATTAACTATTCCTCGAATGTATTCAATATATTCAGCGCTCACTTCGATAGAAGGATCTGCTGGAATAAACTCTCTTCTGTTACTTATATAGGTTCCAAGATCAGTCTTCCAGTCATAGTTAAGATTAAATACAAGTGGCATTGCATCCGAGAAAACATCACGACCAGGAAACATTCTTGAATCCCATTCAAGACCAAAGAGATTAAGAAGAGTTGGAAGAACATCAATAGTTGATGTTGGAGAATCAACAATGATTGGATCCATATCTTCAAGGCATCCGCTCCAGATAATAAGACGGCTGTGATCACGCTGCATGTAATTTGTTACTTCATAGCCATAAAGTTCTGAGAGATATGGCTGTGATCCTGGAGGCGCATCGTGATCAAGACCATATGGATAGTGGTCAGCGTTAATTACGATAACAGTATCATCAGCGATACCGTATGCTTCAAGCTGCTCAATGAGATAAGTCATAGATGCTTCAAGTTCCAGATTAGCTGCAATATATGCTCTTACTGTACTTGAATAAGTTTCAGCAAGACATTCTGTCTCATCCCAGTGAGCACGTGACATTGCATTTGCACCATGACTATAGTTACTGTGACCACTTACAGTCATGTAATAGATATTAAATGGCTGATGTTCAATATACATAGGAACTGTTGCTTCAAACATCTGAAAATCACTTTCAGGCCATACTGGATCGATATAACTTTCAAGACCGTTACCCCAGCCAAAGTATCCTTCTGAATATCCAAGATGATTATGGGTAGTATGTCTGGAATAGAATGCATAGTCATTGTTATGGAAGGCCATACCGTAGTATCCAAGACGGTTTAACATGGCACCCATATTGTAAACAGCATTTCCTCGTGATGTCATATGAGGAACTGAACTTCCACCATCTGTTGGAAGAAGTCCGAATAAATGAGTAAACTCTCCTCCCGTTGTACCAGCAGTAGCAGGAACATAGTGATCATTGAAGTTAATTCCCTGTGTTGCCATTCTATAAAGTGTTGGTGTAAGAACAGGATCAATTACTTCAGCAGTAAAAGCCTCTGCAGTAATTAATATGAGATTTTTACCTTCAAAAAGGCCCGTATACTGATTAGTAAGACTAGGTGTAAGTGAATTACAGTACTCCGCAAGAGTTCTTACTGTTCCGCTATTATTTTCAGCAATCAATTCGAAATCAACATTCATAACTTCAGGAACAGGAATCGGAGTTGGTGTTGGTGTAGGAGTTGAAGTTGCACCTGGAACTGTTGGGACAGGTGTTGGAACCGGAGTTGGTGTAAGAGTAATCTCTGGAACTTCAATTGTGGCATCAGTAAATTCGAGGTCTCCTGAATTAACCTTATTTATGTGCCACAAATCGTATCTGATACCGTTCAATACACCAAATCTTCCAACAGAATTCTGGAAACTATATTCTGTCTTATAAATATTCAAATCACTCTTAATAAGATTTACACACATTAAATTAAGACCGAATGAAGCAAGAATAATACCTGTTATACAAAGTTTGATGAAAACAGGCATCTCACCACAGTCAAAATGGTATTTAACTGCATAAAAGATAAGAAGTCCAAGTGGCAGGAGATAAAGCAGGATAGTAAAGATTCCAGCAGGACTTAATACAAGTGACAGAATAGTTCCGCCAAACCCTGTAAATGCCCCTTCTCCACCATTAATCACAGTATTTACATCGTAAAAAGTCTTGAACTGTTTGTAGATAAAATACTCCACAAGATATGGAACAAAAGCAAAAACTACAAATGCCATTCTTGTAAAATGAAGTGCCTTCCCCTTCAAAAACATGAGTGGAATCTCAAGAATTAGTCCATAAAAAAGACCTGCCAGCAAAGCATAGTGAATAGAGCCCATAAACGATATTCCAATCGTCGACAGACCAAACACCATCTCATAATAAAAAATAATTACAGGCAGTAAAAATACATCTATAGCTGTCTTCAAAGAAGGCTTTTTAATCTCAATTTTTTGCATTATCTATAATCATCCCTATAACGACTTCTGATTCAGGCCAGTCCGGATGTGGAATAGGGAAAATATGCTCCATCTTACGATCTTCGCAATTCATGCCAATGTAGTATGTATATGGCAAATGGAGATTATCAAATACTTCCTTCAAGTATTCATTATCACTTCTCAAAAAGTCCTCTTCACCAGTAATGATGAATGTCTTTGGCGCGCCAAAAAGCTTTACTGCTTCACCAATGTCGTACATATATGAAGGCAGCTCATAAACGCCTCCTCTCTCATAAAAATGTGAAGGGAAAGCCTCTCTTGGAGTTCTGTAGCAGCCACAAATTGGAGAAGCAGAACCTACAGTGTAGTCACACTTCTTTGTAAGCTTCAAATCTTCGCGCATCTTATCGAAAGCCATAATCATGGCTCCAACAAAAGACAAATATCCTCCAGCTGAATCTCCAGTAACGTGAATTCTCTTCACACCATACTTTGTAGCAATCTCATCTGCCACATAAAGCATCTTCTCGAAAACATCAACCAGAGTATATTCAGGAAGAAGTGGGTAATCCATATTAATCACAGGAATTCCTGACTTAAGAGAGAGAGTAGTTCCAAAAAGCTTGTTGTTCTCCTTAACTCCATAAACAAAAGCTCCACCATGAACCATAAGGAAAGCATCTTCAAACATCTCACCTTCATTCATTCCGGATGGTAAATAAATATCGTATCCGAACTTTCCATCATCATAAGGAATATCAGAAATGCACTTAACTTCAGGAGAATAAGTTTCAGCTTCAAGTCTTGGGATATCCCACTTAAGACACTGCTCAATAAAATCCAATCGTTCCTGCTCAAATGATTCTGGATAAAAATTCATACTGCCTCCGAATTATGTGTACTCACGTTTCTTTTAATTATCCAACTTTTTAATATATAATTCTACACATGAACAGCACTCATATAACAAGTTTTAAAGATAATTCAAATTTTCCAGAACTCAATTCTCTTAAGGGGCATATTGATGCCCTTATTTTTGATCTTGATGGAACAATTCTTGATTCAATGACTCTCTGGAACCAGGTTGATATTGAATTTTTATCTTCACGTGGTTTTGAAGTTACTCCGGATTATACTGACTTTGTTAAAAGAGTATCTATCGACAAAGCTACTGAGTACACCAAAGAGCGATATAACCTTAAAGAATCACCCGAAGAAATAAAAGATACCTGGAATTCAATGGTTTTTAAAGCTTACAGCAATAGCGTTATGCTTTTCGATGGAGTGTACGAATACATTACTTCGGCTTCAGACATGGGATTTAGGATTGCTGCTGCAACAGCACTTACCAGAGTAAACGCAGAGGCTGCGCTTAATAATAACGGCATTCTTGATTTATTTGACGCTTTAATCACGCTGGAAAACCTTGGGGATGGAATCGATAAGAGTACACCTGACGTTTATCTTAAAACTGCAAAGGCACTTGATGTTATTCCAGAAAGATGCCTTGTTTTTGAAGATGTAGAAGCTGCCATAAAAGGCGCAAAACTCGGTAATTTCAAGGTTACCTGCTGCTATGACAAAATCGGTGCTGGGTCAGAAGAGTCCTGGATGAGAATGTGCAGCATCTCAGACTATTCAATCATATCCTGGATATGATGTCTTGAAGTTTAATATAATTGACTTTTTTTGTTCACGGTTTCGTTAAATTCTAGGCGCATAATTGTATTATGGACTACAATACGGATAAAATTTATTTCAGAGATACAAGAGCATTTTTGCTTACAAGCATCCTGCTTTCGATACTGTTTATTTCAGGTGTTGGAATGCAGGGTTTCTTTCCTGTGCTTTCTATCCAGCTTATAGTTTCTATTTTTCTTGTAATGATTTCTTTCCTGCTCAATATTGTGCTTGGAATGACAGGTTTTGTTTTATCGATGGTACTTAACCTTCTTCAGGTTATTATCTATTCTTATAAGTTATTAAGATTTGGGGATTCAAATCACTATTATCTGCTTGCAATTACAGGCTTATCGATTGTAATAATTGTCGTATTCCAGATCTTTATGCGAAGAGTTTCGAACAATATCATAAGCCTTCGTGAGAAGATTGACGAAGAGCAGCAGAGACGAATTAATAGTGAGACTACATCTCTTATCGAGAGCTCAATGATGCGTCCAACACTTATTGTTAAGCACGAAGATATTAAGGATGCTGGACTTGTTTCAGAGGCAATTGGTAATTCCAGATCTTCTCATCTTGATTCACTTACTACACTTCCTGGACGTGAAAAAATATTTGAACGTATAGATAATCTTGTTGATGAAGCTATCAGAGAATCTTCTGACAGAAAAATCAGAGTAATCTATATGACAGCTATCGATGCTGAGAATTTCCTTAAGAATCTTGGACACAGAGCAACTGACCTCTTTATTCAGTGCATTGCTCATCGCATAAGAGAATGCGCAGATCCAGATGATCTTGTAGGAAGAATTTCGCGACTTGAATTCGTTATTGTAACTAACAGAGACATAACAGAAGACGCTTTCACAAGCTATATCAATTCACTCATTATGGCTGCTGAAGATTCCGTAATGGACGATGCCGGACATGCAAAACTTAAGTATTATGCTGGTTATTCCATGTTCCCTGAGATATCACGTTTTTCTGGCGACCTTCTTTCTGAAGCTGAAATTGCTGTTCGTGAAGCTATCAGAACTGGTGTTAATCCACTTCACTATTCTTCAGATAGCAGTGCCAAGACATTCCGTGATTCACCTTTATCAAAACTTGATACGGATATCCTTAAAAACACTATTAAAAATGCAATTCTGGGTGATGAATTCTATATGGTTTATCAGCCTCAGTTCAACAGCAATAAAAAACTCATTGGATTTGAAGCATTTGCCAGATGGGACAGCCCACTTTATGGTCAGATTGATACTTCTGATTTCCTTATCGCAGCTGAACATGTCGATATGATTTACGATATTGGAATTATCTGTATCAGAAAATCCATTGAGGCACTTGCGCTTATTAATTCAATTAATCCTGATCTTACAATGGCTATTAATCTTGCAACTGCACAGCTTCAGGATTTACGAATTGTAACTGATATTTCTGATCTTATTTCTGTAAACAACATTAAGAGTAATAACGTTATCATTGATATCCCTGAAGAGAGTCTTCTTACAAATATCAATGCTTCAAGGCCTGTAATTGAAGGCTTTGCTGGAATTGGCGTTACTATGGCACTTGATAATTTTGGAAGATGTTATTCTTCTCTTAATAACATTCCATTGTTCCCAATCTCGATTGTAAAACTCGATGGACACTTTACAGCTGATCTTAAGGAAGGCTCACATTTCAGAATTCTTTCTGCTTCAATTATTGATCTTTTGAGTGAGATAGATATTCCTGTTCACGCAACAGGCGTTGCATCAGAGGAGCAGTTCCAGGTGCTTTCTTCCTTTGGATGCAAATACTTCCAGGGTCGTCATTTCAGCGCACCTCTTACACTTGAAAGTATCAGCGAATACATTAAGGGAATTTCTAACTAACTTTTTACTTAATTCCTTCAAGAATTCTTGCAAGCTTCATTACTGGAAGTCCCACAACATTGAAGTAATCACCATCAACTTTATTAACAAGAAGCGCTCCGCCATTTTGTATTCCATAGGCGCCAGCTTTATCGTATGGATCACCAGAATCAACATAGCGTTCAATGAGGTTCTTCTGATAATCATCATACGCAGCGAAATGAACGAAAGTCTCTTCGTAGAAACCTTCTGAATAATTACTGCTTATAACCCATACACCTGTAATAACACTATGGCTTCTGCCTGACAGGGATGTAAGCATATTAACTGCGTCTTCCCTGCCCTTTGGCTTACCCATAATCACATCATCAAGTACAACAGAGGTATCTGCTGCTACAACTACTGAGGACTCCCTTTCGATAATATCAAGAGTATTCCATACTGCTTCTGCCTTGGCACGCGCCTCATTTACGGCAACGCTTTTATAACCTTCACTACGATATTTTTCCTCAATTAAACGCTCATCAACATCTGCCGTTTTAATTGAGAAATCATCTGTTATAAGTCCCATCAGTTCTTTTCTTCTTGGAGAACCGCTTGCAAGAATAATATGCTTCATAAAATTAACCTCTGTTTTCTATTGCAATGAATTCTATCACAAAAAGAAGCCCGGCATATAAAACCGGGCCCCAAATCCAGAGTTGTGAAAATCTTAATTACTTTAAACTGTCCTTAAGTGATTCTTCTACGCTCTTAAGCTGAAGCTCAGGAGCAACACCCTCAACAGTACTCTTGAAGTGTGCATCAGGACTATTTCTGAAAATTGCATACACTTCCTTAGGATTATCCTTCTTTGTAAGACGATAATAAGTATCTACGAACTTTGCCATGGACTTTCCTGACATCCACTTTGACATCGCCTTTACTTCCTTATTTGAACCTGTAGCATTCTTTACAGAATCGAAGAAAGCTTCTGAAGACTTATACTCTCCATTAAGAATATAACATCCACCTACTTCACCATTCTCACAGATTGCAAGAAGTGTCTCAGCAACATCTCTTACATCTACGAAAGCATGACCGCCAGGAACTGTGGAAACACCCTGCTCAAGATACTTCTGAAGCATCTTATTGAGGTCAGAATTCTCATCAAAACCAGGACCAATGATAAATGTTGGAAGAAGCATTACAGCACTGAGCTTATTAAGAGATGTCTTCTCGATAATATAAGCTCCAGCCTCTGCCTTAGTCTTTGCATACTCGCCTTCAACCTTACTACGGTCAAAATGAAGTACTGAATTCTCAAGTCTTGAACTTGGATTAAGCGCATAAGCTGAACCAAGCCATACGATACGACCAACCTTATACTTAATGCACTGATCAATAACATTCTGTGTTCCTGTAACATTAATACGTCTCATATTAAGATCAGTTACTTCTGAAACATTAACAACTTCATCACAGTGAACAATTGCTGAATGTCTTGCATCCTCTAACTGGAAAAAGTCCTTCATTGTATCCTTATCAAATACACTTCCCTTAAAGACTTCAATTCCCTTCTCAGTAAATTCTTCCCCTTCAGATCCTGCTGGCAAAAGTACTCTGACTTTGCACTCGCTCTCAGCAAGCTTCATTGCAACGAGCTTACCTACCGGATTACAGGCACCTGTTACCAAATATTCCTGATACATATATCCTCCCTAGTTGACAGTTAATTGATTAACCTGTACGTTCATATTTTAATTCATCAAAAATAGTTATTATTCCTAAATATGTAAACAAACCTCTTTCTATGTAAATTAAATGTGAACTAGAAAACGACACTTTTTCGTATCGAAAAATGATTGACATTACCTTTATATGATTGTATTCTCTCTTATGATTGTATTAATAATCAAAGGCTATGACGGAGACTGTCGGATACCTTGAGTTCACAGAGAGTATGGCATTGCTGAGAGCCATATAACTTCAATTATCCAGTACTATCACTCCCGAGCTGGTATACCGAACAACTTATTTGTTAAGTAGGCTGTACCCGAAGGCAGCCGCGTTAAGGCAAGGGGTTTGTCAGAACCCATAAGGTGGCGTTTATCAGACGCAAGTTGAGTGGTACCGCGGATTATTTCCGTCTCAAGTAACTTCAGAAGAAGAAGGCTTGGGGCGTTTTTTATTGCTCCAATTCCTATTCTGATGGAAGACAACAACAACCGCCACAAGGCTGACACCTATGGGCAATGAGAATTAACAAAAGGAGAACGAAAAATGGCAGAACTTGACAACAACATGAGTCAGAAGATCATGGAAATTGCAGACCGAGTTAAGGGTCTTCGACTTGACATGGAATTGACAGCTTCAGAGATGGCCGAGAAGATGGCTATGTCAGAGGCAGAATATCTCACATATGAGAATGGTGAGAATGATTTTAATTACAGCTTCTTAAGTAAGTTTGCTGCACTTGCAGAGATTGATATCCAGGAACTTATGGAGGGTTCTACAGCAACTCTCACTGAGTACACTGTTACACGTAAGGGCGAGGGTCGTAACATTGCTCGTCGCGATGGATTTAAGTACGAGCGTCTTGGCTCAAGATTCAGAAATAAGTATTTCGAGCCATTCCACGTAGAAATCCCATATTCAGACGATGCTCTTAACCCACCTTATGAGATGCATTCTCATGCTGGACAGGAGATGTTCATGGTAACTAAGGGTACTCTTAAGGTTCTCCTTGGTGACAATTCAGAAATCCTTCGTGAAGGCGATTCTATCTTCTTCGACAGTACAACACCTCACTACGAGTGTGCTGTTGGTGGTGAGAACTGTGAGTTCTTGTCAATTATCTTCAATCCAGAAGCATGGACAGAGGGTAAGACACGTAAGGAGACACTTAAGTCTGAACTTAAGACTGATTCTGTTACAAACACAGATCTTGCAACAAACGTTGTAGATCCAGTTTACAAGCACTTCTTCTGGGATGAGTTCGATACAAATGGAAAGCTTGTTAAGGTTGGCTTCCATGAGGATGCTTGCAACAAGTTTAACTTCGGTTTCGACGTAGTTGATGAGATTGCTAAGAAGACACCTGATAAGACAGCTATGATGTGGGTTGCTAAGGACGGCGTTACAGATCATAGATTTACTTTCGAGGAGATGAGCAAGAAGACTAACCAGGCTGCTAACTACTTCAAGAGCCTCGGTATCAAGAAGGGTGACAAGGTAATGCTCATCCTCAAGAGACACTATCAGTTCTGGTTCTCAATCGTAGGTCTTGAGAAGCTCGGTGCTGTAGCTATTCCTGCTACATGTCTCCTTAGAGAGCACGACTTCGATTATCGTTATAAGGCTGCTGGTGTATCTGCAGTTGTTATGACACCAGACGGAGATACAGCTGAAGAGGCTATTAAGGCTGCTCAGGCAATGGCAGCAAAGGGCGAGGATGCTCCAACAAAGTTCATGATGGTAAACGGCGCTCGTGGCGAGTGGCTCGACTTTGATAAGGGAATCGCTGAGTGCTCTGACGTATTTGAAAGACCAGAGGACTGCTCATGTGGTGACGAGCCAATGGTTATGTTCTTCACATCTGGTACAACAGGATATCCTAAGATGGCTATGCACTCACATAAGTATGCATTGGGCCACATCACAACAGCTAAGCACTGGCATAACGTTGACCCTAATGGTCTCCACTTCACTATCTCTGATACAGGTTGGGGTAAGGCTCTCTGGGGTAAGATTTATGGACAGTGGCTCTGCGAGGCTCCTGTATTCACATTCGACTTCGATAAGTTCAAGTCAGATGAGATTCTCCCAATGTTCTCTAAGTACGGAATCACAACATTCTGTGCTCCACCAACAATGTTCCGTTTCCTTGTTAAGGAAGACCTCAACAAGTATGATCTTTCTTCTATCAAGTATGCTACAACAGCTGGTGAGGCTTTGAACCCTGAGGTATTTAACCAGTGGATCAAGGCTACAGGTATCCGTCTTATGGAAGGATTCGGCCAGACAGAGACAACACTTGCTATCGCTAACCTTGTTGGTTCTTCAATCCGTATGGGTTCTATGGGTAAGCCAAACCCACTTTACGATATCCACATCCTTGACGCTGAGGATAAGGATTGTAAGCCTGGTGAGACAGGTGAAATCTGTATCAAGACTTCTGAGTATGTTCCAACAGGACTTTACTCTTGCTACTACAGAAACGAAGAGAAGACAGCTGAAGCATGGCACGACGGCTACTACCATACAGGTGATACAGCTTGGATGGATGAGGATGGTTACATCTGGTACGTAGGTCGTATCGATGACGTTATCAAGTCTTCTGGTTACCGTATCGGACCATTCGAGATTGAGTCAGTAATCATGGAGCTCCCATATGTTCTTGAGTGTGCTGTAACTGGTGCACCAGACCCACAGGGTGTTCGTGGTATCGTAGTTAAGGCTACTATCGTTCTTGTTCCTGGTAAGGCTGAGGCTTCTGACGAGCTTAAGAAGGAAATTCAGAACTACGTTAAGGAGAAGACAGCTCCTTATAAGTACCCACGTATCGTTGAGTTCGTAGAAGAACTCCCTAAGACAATCTCAGGTAAGATTCGTCGTACAGAGATTCGTGCTAACGATAACTCTAATGAGAATAAGTAATTACTTGAATATTTAATCCGTTAAGGATATTCGGGCATAAATAAAGGAAGGTTTCTATGAACCTTCCTTTATTATTTGCACTTAATAACTTTACACCGCAACATACCAGAGTCGTGACAGACCACTAGTAGAGATCTTCTCTTTGCTTCCTGGTACAAGATCTCTTATATGGTCAAACTCCGTAAAATACTTCCACATAGAGTCGTAGACCTTATTAGGCGTAGAAATATCACTGCGGCTTATAAGTGTCGTATCTATCACCTGAGAGTTCTCACCGTGTCTCATAAGAAGAATATTATGCCTCTTATCGTAAAGCATCATATCATCGATACTTTTATTCTTAAGGACAGAGCTTCTAACTATAGGGATTATCTTATTACGCGGATTAATTACAGACACACTGACATCATTAATCTCTGTAAACACAATATCAGACAAAGATGACTGTGCTTCACGATACAAATCTCTTATTCCCATCTGAACGCGGTGCATAACACTATCATCATATTCTTCGGCAACTGACGCACCGTATTTAAGCGCCTTACAGATAAAAAAGAAAAGATCTCTCTCCTTATTGGGAAACGTCGTTAAAAAGCCATCCAGGACCATCTGCTGCACATCCAGTGATGTGTAGTCACCAATATATCTATAGAACTTCTCTGCTATCGTAAAATCCGTAACAACATGGTGATAGTCATCAGGATTGTAGTTATACATAATCTCATATGCTGGCTTAATTGCCTTAGGCATGGCACGCATATTAATACATCTGACAGTAGCGCAAAGAAATCCCTCAAGCGTACCATCATAAGTAAAATAATGTGGCATTCTGGACATATCCGGATCCTCCTAATAAATTAGAATACTCAGGATTAGTCTTACCGGTAATACGAATCGTGTGCTTATTGTAAAACCGAACAAATGTTTTGTAAATAGTTTTTTGGAAAGTATTTTCCGTATATTCCAAAGTGGGTTATTAATGGTACAAAAGAACACAGGCTCTCGCGAAGAGAACCTGTGTTCTTTAATCTCTGATAAATATTCAAACCGATTATGGACGAGGGAGTCTGAAAGCTCTTAAGAATTCATCAACACTTGCACGGAATGAATCCTTGTCTTTGTTTGTAAGAACAATAATGTACATTCCATCGCAGTAATAAACTCCACCATAATAGTAATCACCATCACGGAAGAAATCACCAGATTCTGTTCCCTCTCCATCAAATGTAATATAGCCAGACTTATCCTTAACAGAGCGTTTGATTCTACCATCGAAATCATCCTGATCATTCTCAATCACATCTGCTATATCATCAAAATCATGATAGGCTTCTTTTGTATCATCAAAAAGTGCGATACTAAAATATATGTCATCATATTCTCCTTCAAATTCACAACCATCTCTATATTCGTCAAACTCATAGTCGTCGTCTTCTTTGAGTTTAAGATCATTTTTAAGAATGCTCCTAATCTCCTTCTCATCGTGGTACTTAACGCTTTTACATCCTGCAATCGAAAACACAAAAGATGCTACAAGAATCAATGCCAAAGTGCGCTTAACTGCTGCTCTCATAAACCCCTCCTTAAAACTATAAATCAAACAAGTATGGCCCCCACCACACACTTATAATTATAGCTCGCAAGATTTTTACAAGCAAATTAAAAGGTCCTCCGAAGAGGACCTCATAAATCTTAACTTATACTCTTATGGACGAGGGAGACCGAAAGCCTTAAGGAATGCTCTAACATCCTCACGTGCGTTATCCTTATCCTTGTCAGCAAGTACCCAGATAATCATATTGTCTGCCCAGTAGATACCACCGTAATAGTACTCATCCTCTGTGAAGAAATCACCATCATCATCAGCTTCACCGTTCAATACGATATATCCAGATGACTTACCTGATACATATCTTGATCTTCCGCTGAAGCAGTCATCATCCTTATCATCCTGGAAATTATCAAGCAAATCTTCAAATTCATCTGCAGCATCATCTTCGTCTTCGTAAATAGCAATACGGAAAGATGACTTACCATTTGAACCTGTGAAAACATAGTAATCATCCCAATCGTAAGTATAATAATCCTTATCATCCTTAAGACCAAGATCATCCTTAAGAATTGACTTAACTTCCTTCTTGTCGTAAGCCTTAACTCTTCCACAACCTGCGATAGAGAAGAGCATTGAACCGATAAGCAAAACAGATGTGAAACCCTTGATTACGTTCTTCATCGTTAAACCCTCTTTTCTTTCTTTATTTCTTTTTTCTTTTGATTTATAAAACCATAGGAATTATACCCTGAAACGCCGTTTTATTCAACAAAAATAACCCTTTTACAGGGTATCATCAGGAAATGGAACAATTAAGCATGGTTAAAATTTCATTCTTATTATAGAAATTCTACTAATTTTCCAAATTCAAAAAAATAACAGATATCCTGTAATCTGGATATCTGTTACTCAATAATCAAGTTTTCGAGAAAAGAAAAATTATTCCTTCTCAACATACCCTTCGAGAATAGCACTTACCTCTGGAAATGCTCTCTTTACAGAAAGAATTCCACCCTCAGGACTTACAAAGCAATGCTCACTCTCACCTGTGCAGAATATATCTCCTGTATCCTTATTCTTTACTTCATAAGAAACAAAGAGGCGAACTCCAGTATAGCGTGTAAACTTAATGTCTATCTCTGCTGTGTCATAAAACTTCGCACTCACCTTGTACTTTGCAGAAACTGCAACAACAGGACTAATAATACCCTGCTCTTCCATCTGCTTGTAACCAAGGCCAATCTTATCGAAATAATAAATTCTTGCCTCCTCAAACCATCTTATATAGTTTGAGTGATGCACAATTCCCATCTGATCAGTCTCATAGTACTGAACAACGTGCTCATAATTATCTATTCCCTTCACTGAAGCTTACCTGCCTTCTTCATTAATTCAACATAAATTCCAGTTGTAACCGGATTTTCGAGATCGCTCTTATCAACTCCCTGATAAATACAGAGTTCGTCCCAGAGTTTTGAACTTCCTTCAACTGAATAACATCCACTTGCAGTATCTACAATGACAATAATATCCTTAACATCCTTAAAGACTTCATCCTGATTCTCATAAAGATCCACACCAGGACCTTCCTTCAAAATCTTAAGAATAACTGGATTTGGTTCAGTATCTTCAGGGATTTTTTCACGCTGAAAGCCATTCATAAAAAGTGCTGCAGCAAATTCCTGTGCTGCCATAGCATCCTTAATCTCTTCAGTCTTATACTTCTTCTTAATAAAACGAATTACTTCAATTCCTGTTCTTCTGTTTGGCTTAAGTTTAGAACTATACTCCTGCCATATCTTAAGCCAGTTGCTGAACTGTTCATCTGTTGGTCTTTCTGTAATCATGTTATCTCTACACTCTCATTCATAAATTCAAGAATATCCTCGAAATACTTCTCCCTTACCTCTGGCTCATGCTGAATCTCATGACGATAAGGACCGTAATTCTTAACTACTACCTTACGCTTAGGGTTCTTGCTGTATTTCTTGGCAACAGCAACAGGGCCTTTACCATAGTTGCCTACAGGATCTTCCTCGCCATATGTTAACATACATGGCACCTCAGAGGAATGTTTATACGTACTTTCGAGCTGTATCCTGTTAACGATTTCGAACAAGTCATGGAAACCTCTGCATGTAAACATAAATGCCGCATGTGGGTCACTCATATAATCCACTACTTCCTTTATGTCTGTACTTATCCAGTCAAAACGTGTCTTATTCTCTGGTATACGCTTGTTGTATGCACCGAAAGCAATCGAATTCAAAAGCTTTCCAGGTCTTCTCTTAAGTCCGAATAGGCCACAAATATTTGAAAGAAGGATACCGGTTCCAACAAATGGTTCATAGCCCTTTGTTGAAGAGAAGATGAAGCCTTTGAAAAAGCCGGAAAAATCCGTCATCGAATATAAAACACGCGCCACGAAAGAACCCATGCTGTGACCATAAAGAATCATCGGAATATTATTCTCTTCAACATTAAACTTTACGCGAACAAGTTTATTGAATGTCTTCTCATCTTCAAGGATGCAAAGATGGGAATTACGTACCGAACCAAAATATCCAAGTGGCATGTCATTGTCCTTGTTAAGTTCATACGTAGCGCCATGTCCTAACATATCCATTCCACAGACATGCCAGCCGTTGCTGTTAAGATACGAAATCATCTTCTCATAACGACCGAAATGTTCTGCCATTCCATGACAAATCTGAAGGATACCCTTTATCTCTTTTGAATCAGAAGGTGCAAAAAAGGCAGCAATTTTATTGCCGCCTCCGATGCTAGATTCAAACGTCACTTTCTCAAACTTAGATGTACCAATAGTAACAACAGTTTCTGTGGCCATGTAAATCTCCTTTAAATGCTTTATTAAGCAAGTTCAACAATAATATCTGTTCCAATATTATCACTTGAAAGCACATCACTTCCAGTTGAAATAAGCTTACCATCTGAAGTAATGCTCTTAACACTATAGCTGTCACCAGAAGATGTCTTCTTATATGTAAGATTAATTGGCTTGCCGTTAAACTCAAAGCTTACACCTGCTTCACCATTATCATCGAACTGTGAATCAACAAGCTTTGGTTCGAACTTAAGGTTACCGTAATCACCCTTAACACCAAACATCTCATTAAGAACTGTTAACATAAGCCAGCTTGCAGCTCCTGTAAGGTAGTGGTAAACACCACGGCCCTTAGGATCAAAGTACTCAGGAACACCTGGATAAATCTTACTGCTGTTAAAGTCAGTTGCATGCTTATAAAGTGTACCGATTACCTTCCAGCCTTCATTCTTAAATCCTCTTGTGTAAAGGCTGTTACCAAACATAACTGTCATATGTGAGAATACTGCACCATTCTCCTTCTGTCCGTAAGAGAATCCGAACATTCTTCCCATGTCAGTCTTAATCTCATTAAAGTTAGTATTAAGCTTATATCCTCCGATAGCTTCATCGTAAAGATACTTGTCAGCTGACTTAACAACTTCCTTAATCTGTCCCTCTGAAGCAATACCTGACATTACAGTAAACACCTGACTTGTAAGCATCATGTTACCTTCGTCACCAGTCTCAAGTGGACGTCCACTATTGTCATAGTAACCATTAAATCTTGAGTAGCCATTCTTATCAGTAAACCACTCATTCTCAAGAATATGCTTCTCGATATAATCAGCCTTTGCTTCAAGATCTGCTGCAAGGTCTTCAATATCGTAGAACATCTTTGCTCCGCCAAGTCCGCACTTTACACTCTCGCAGTAACTGTTAAGTGCTTCCTTCATCATTCTGTCACCTGAAGGAACACCCATAAGATCATCAAGTTCAGCTGCAGCTTCAATTACTTCAATATCTTTAAGTTCTGCATACTTACGAAGAATTGCAGCGAAACGTCTGTAGTTACCACAATAAGCTGCTGTAAAGGCAACTGACTCACCTCTGTCCTTACCCATATCAAGAGCATCGTTCCAGTCAGCTCCTCTAAGCTTCATATGACCATGCTCACCAATATCAAAGAAAGCAGTTAAATTCTGAAGAAGGAGGTGCTCAAGAACAGTACCAGAAGATCTCAGCGATTCAACATCAACCTCATTATCAAGAAGTGCCTCACCACGCATAATCTGTCTGTCGATAAAGTAAGGTGCCTTCTCATCAAGAATTCCAATATCACCACTCTGCTTGATATAAAGTTCCATTGTCATAAATGGCCACATTGCATGATCCATCCAGACTCTTGTGATACCATTACGATCAGCAATAAACTCACCACTCTTAGACCCAATGATTGTAGCGTTTGTACCATCAGTTCTTACACCACCGAAGTTATCAATAAGCATGGAACGAACATCACTTGGATCCATAATTATAAGCGCAAGACAGTCCTGCCAGAGGTCTCTCCAGCCTCTTCCACCCTTACCATAATCGTGATGTGGAAGGAAAGAACATCCATAAATTCTTCTGAGCATTGGCTGAATTCCAACCCAGTACATCCAGTTGTCAAAAGCCTTATCGCCTGTTCTGAAATTGACGTTATTCTTCTTATCCCAGTGCTCCTGCTGCTTATTAAACTCACTGTCAAAAGAAGACTCAGACAAATACTTCAAAGCCATTGTCTCAAGTACTTCTGCATCCTTTGTAAGATCTTCCATTGTATCAGCAGGCTTACTGATATCACCGATAGCAAGAGCCGTAATGTAAGTTGCCTTCTCCTTAGGAGCAAGTGTCTTCTCTTCGAAAAGTGCAACACCTATAGCCTCAAAACCATCTTCACGATATCCACAAGTTCTTACTGGTGTCTTTGTAATTGGGAATCTTGGGTTATCGAATGCTCCACCCTCACCAAT
This sequence comes from Saccharofermentans sp., assembly GCA_045598005.1. Taxonomy (GTDB): domain Bacteria; phylum Bacillota; class Clostridia; order Saccharofermentanales; family Saccharofermentanaceae; genus Saccharofermentans. The sequence continues at coordinate 84,623 of JAZLLF010000016.1, forward strand.
AAAGTCCTCAGCAACAGGGCATGCACCAACAGGAGCATTACCATTCTCATCTGAAGCAAAGAATCCATAAACAACCTTATTTCTTCTGTGACCTCTCTCATCAAATGTAAGAGTTGGGTTATTAACAGTACCAAACTTTGTAACAAGCATTCTGTTAAGCATTGATGTTACATTACGGTGGTCTCTTATGTTATCAGCAGATCTTCCGTAAATTGGAGTTGCTGCTACAGGGGTGAAAGTAATTGCCTCATCACCATCGTTAATAACAGTAATCTTTGTAAGCTCAATTCTGTCTGTTGTCTTAACTGGAACAAAAGTTGTAACTTCAGTAGTAATACCGCGACCATTAATCTTACGAACTACCTTCTGCGAAAGCATTCCGCCATAAAGTGTTACTTCATCTTTCTCATCAGTAAATTTCTTTGAATTCTGAAGTGCTGAAGCACCAGTAGCAGAAACGAGAGGTTTATTCTTCTCATAAATCCAGAAATTTCTTGTGCTTCTGTTATTGTGAAGATTATCTGAGCTTACAGGCTCAAGGATAAATGTATTCTGAGAAGTCTTAAGATCTCCTCCAAGTTCAGGTGTAACTGCACCCATCATGCCACTTTCAGATCCAACCGGGAAATAAAGATAGCTGTAAAGATCTGGATTCTCGAGTTTGAAATTGCCTTTGTTATCCAAGAATTCGTAACTCATAAATAAGTCTCCTTATAGAAAAATAGTCGCTAACTTTGATGTTAACACTAGTAGATTTGAACTTCAATTTAAGGCTACTTAAGATAGGCAATAATTAATAACTTATTCACAAGTTATCTTTTTTGAGCCACTTTTTACCTGAATAAAGCTAATAATAGCAAGAATAATTGACAATGCCAGTGCCCCGTCCAAAATCAGTGCAGCTTCAAGACCGAACATTCCATCAAGCATTAAATCAAGATTTGCATTATTTATAACCAGACCAGAAACAGGAAGAATAATCATATTGAGTGCGACAATACAGATGTCTGCTATATAAAGTCCCGATATACGCTTGCATATCTTCTTTTTATCTGTTTTTGCTTTGAGTTTTGAACAGTCAACAGAAGTAATGATGCAAAATACAATAAACAGAATCAAACTTGCAAATATAACGAAAGCTCCCAAAAGAAGAATAAGGCCTGACGATGCAGACGCTCTTGTTTCCGCATCAGAGTGACCAAACCACAAGAATCTTAAACCAGAACCAAAGAATGCAATAATGCTTGCGAGCCCAACAAAAATAATAGAATAGGAAAATACAAAAAAATTAATAATTGTCTCAATTATCTTCAAAACTCTTGAACTATTAATAGAATTCATACTACTTCTCCAAAATAACCTAACTCACCTATTTATATTAATACCATATCAGTACTTATGGCAAACAAAAAGGATGCCTCCTAAAAAGGAAGCATCCCATTGTTACTTTGTAATAATTCTACTTAAGAATTAGAGCTCCTCAGCAAGAACGATCTTTGAGAACTCATCAGCCTTAAGTGAAGCACCACCAACGAGACCACCGTTGATGTTAGGCATTGTGAAGAGGCCCTTAGCAGATGTTGACTTAACAGATCCACCATACTGGATTGTGATAGCAGCTGCAATCTCATCATCATAAAGATCCTTAACCTGCTCACGAATGAGAGCACAGATCTCCTCAGCCTGATCGTCTGTAGCTACTTCGCCTGTACCGATAGCCCAGATTGGCTCGTAAGCGATAGTAATCTGGCACATCTTATCAGCTGGAACATCCTTAAGAGCACCAACGATCTGGCTCTTAATGAAATCCTTATGGATGTTTGCCTTACGCTGCTCAAGTGTCTCACCGCAGCAAACGATTGGCTTAAGACCATACTTAAGAGCTGCATGAACCTTCTTATTAACTGTCTCGTCTGTCTCAGCGAAGTACTCTCTTCTCTCTGAGTGACCAAGAATTACATAAGAAACACCCATCTTAGCAAGCCAGAGTGGTGAAATCTCACCTGTGAATGCACCCTTCTCCTCGAAGTGGCAGTTCTCAGCTGCGATCTTAATGTTAGAGTAAGCTGCTGCCTCAACTGCTGCAGCAAGAGCTGTAAATGGAACACCGAGAGCAACCTTAGCCTTAGCCTCTGTGATGAGTGGCTTGAGCTCGTTGATGAGCTTAGCTGCATCTGCTGGAACACCACAGTTCATCTTCCAGTTACCAGCTGCGAATGTACGACCATTCTCCTTCTCGAGGAGGCAGTCAATACCTGGGAGAACCTTACCCTCGATGAACTCGAGTGAAGCTCCACCACCAGTAGAAATGTGTGAAACCTGATCAGCATAGCCGAGCTTCTCGATAGCTGCTGCAGAATCACCACCACCGATGATTGATGTAGCGTCTGTCTTAGCGATAGCCTCAGCAAGAGCCTTTGTACCTACTGCGAACTTCTCGAACTCGAATACGCCTGCAGGACCATTCCAGATAACTGTCTTAGCCTCAGCAATTGCAGCAGAGAATGTCTTGATTGTCTCAGGTCCAATATCAAGACCTTCCCAACCATCTGGGATTTCCATTGTTGGAACAATCTGTGAGTTAGCATCAGCAGAGAAATCATCAGCTACAACTGTATCTGTTGGGAGGAGGAGCTTAACGCCCTTCTCTTCTGCCTTAGCCATAAGCTCCTTAGCGAGCTCAACCTTATCAGCCTCGAAAAGTGAGTTACCGATTGAACCGCCCTTAGCAGCGATAAATGTATAAGCCATACCACCACCGATGATGATTGTATCAGCCTTATCCATGAGGTTTGTGATTACACCAATCTTATCTGAAACCTTAGCACCACCGAGGATAGCTACGAATGGACGCTGTGGGTTTGAAAGAGCACCACCGATGAAATCAAGCTCCTTCTGAATGAGGTAACCTGAAGCAGATGGGAGATAGTTAGCAAGTCCAGCTGTTGAAGCGTGTGCTCTGTGAGCTGTACCGAAAGCATCGTTTACATAGAGGTCAGCCATTGAAGCGAGCTCTGCGGCGAACTTAGGATCGTTCTTTGTCTCTTCCTTGTGGAAACGAACGTTCTCGAGCATAAGGATCTCGCCATCCTTAAGAGCTGCTGCCTTAGCCTTAGCATCCTCACCGATAACATCAGCTGCAAGGATAACTGGCTTACCAATAAGCTCAGCAAGTCTCTCAGCTGCTGGCTTCATTGAGAACTTAGCCTCTGGACCATTCTTTGGACGTCCGAGGTGTGAAACGAGGATAACCTTTGCATTGTTATCTACGAGATACTTGATTGTAGGGAGAGCGCCCTTAATACGCTTGTCGTCTGTGATCTCACCTGTAGCCTTGTCGAGAGGTACGTTAAAGTCAACTCTAACGATAACCTTCTTACCAGCTACTTTGAGGTCTTCAACATTCTTCTTGTTGTAGTATGCCATGTTGATACACTCCTGATAATTTATTTTCATGCGCCCGAATAACTCGGTGCATCAATGAACCACTTAAGATTATATATTGTTTT
>JAZLLF010000017.1:0-14109 GCA_045598005.1 Saccharofermentans sp.
CTCTAGTAATAGAACCCAACTTCTTACGGCGCCTGGAAGTCTCCTCAGCTGGCTGCTAATTCTCTCCGCCTGCACGATTTATGCATTGATTTATCTATCTAATTGTTCAAGGAATCATAACAATTCCTTTCTCACTCATTATAGAACATTTGTTTGCATTGTCAATAGCATATTTCTCCTTTTCCTATTTTTTTCGCATAAAAAATGCACCCCTTCCTGGTGGAAGAAGTGCACAGTATTTATATGTTTACTTATAAACCGCTTGGTAACTACAATATTGATAAAATCTGTTACTTTATCAAAACTTTATCAAAAGCAACTGTCTTCACCTTGAAACGCCTATATTATGGGCATTTACAAGGTCTTGTTTACTACTCAAGCTCGATTGTTCCTGGTGGCTTAGATGTCATATCAAAGAGCACTCTGTTAACACCCTGAACCTCGTTGATTACACGATTCATTACTGTCATAAGAACGTTGAATGGAATTTGGGCACACTCAGCTGTCATGAAGTCGATTGTACGTACAGCACGAACAACTACAGCGTAGTCATAAGTTCTCTCATCGCCCATAACACCAACTGATCTCATGTTTGAAAGAGCTGCGAAATACTGGTTAGGCATCCATGGAGCATCAACACCATGCTCCTTCTTATACTCAGCGAGAGCCTTATCAACTTCCTCACGGTAAATATAGTCAGCATCCTGAACGATTCTAACCTTCTCAGCTGTTACCTCACCAATGATTCTGATACCAAGTCCTGGACCTGGGAATGGCTGACGATATACGAGGAACTCAGGAAGACCAAGCTCAAGACCAGCCTTTCTTACCTCATCCTTAAAGAGATTTCTAAGTGGCTCAATAATCTCCTTAAAGTCTACATAATCAGGAAGACCACCAACGTTATGGTGTGACTTAATAACAGCTGACTCACCACCAAGACCTGACTCTACAACGTCTGGATAGATTGTTCCCTGTGCAAGGAAATCAACTGTACCAATCTTCTTAGCTTCTTCCTCAAATACACGGATGAACTCTTCACCGATAATCTTACGCTTTCTTTCTGGCTCAGTTACACCAGCAAGCTTACCGTAGTATCTCTCCTGAGCATTAACACGTACAAAGTTAATATCAAAGCGACCGCTCTTACCGAAGATCTCTTCTACCTCGTCACCTTCGTTCTTTCTAAGAAGACCGTGATCTACGAATACACATGTGAGCTGCTTACCGATTGCCTTAGCAAGGAGAGCTGCAAGTACAGATGAATCTACACCACCTGAAAGAGCAAGAAGAACCTTACCGTCTCCAACCTTTGCTCTAATATCATTAATTGCATTCTCTACGAAAGAATCCATTCTCCAAGCGCCATCTGTCTCACAGATATTTCGAACGAAGTTATAAAGAATTTCCTTACCCTTAACAGTATGGAGAACCTCTGGGTGGAACTGGATAGAATAAAGCTTCTTCTCTTCATTAGCTGCAGCAGCAACAGGACAATCAGCTGTATGAGCAATAATCTCAAATCCAGGAGCAGCCTGAGAAATGTAGTCGTTATGGCTCATCCAAACGATAGTAGAATCCTCAACGCCAGCAAAGAGCTTATCCTTAGAACCATCAATAAATGTCTCAATCTTTCCGTACTCTCTTACAGGAGCATGTTCAACCTTACCACCAAGAATATGGTTCATAAGCTGTGCGCCGTAGCAAAGTCCAAGTACTGGAATACCAAGCTCGAAGAGTTCCTTTGAATATGTAGGAGCACCCTCTTCATAACAGCTGTTAGGTCCTCCTGTAAGGATGATTCCCTTAGGATTCATTGCCTTAATTTTCTCGATGTCTGTCTTGTAAGAATAAATCTCACAATACACATTGCACTCACGTACTCGTCTTGCAACGAGCTGGTTATACTGACCACCAAAGTCAATAACCAATACCAAATCCTGTGCCATAACTAATCCACCTTATATTTAATATTTAAATATCTATAATTAAGTAACTGTAAGATATGCCGTAAGAAGCACATCACTAGAGTTAATATTATATAAAACTATTGTGTAATCGCCAACTTCAAGACCAGAAGAATTCTCACCTTCATAGATAAGTTTAATTCTGTCGAGCCCATCAGTAAGATTTATAAATGCGATCCTCTCTTCACCGACGATAACACCATCGCGATATACTGCATAAACAAATGCATCACCAGCAGAATAATCCTGCATTGTACAAACATCAATTACAAAACCGTCATCACCACTACAGAAAGAAGGAGGCTGATCGTTAATCAGATTTTCAAAATGAACATAATAGATATCACTCGCAAAATCTGAAACATAAGTCATTGATTCACCAGTCTCAACTTCAGAAGGAATATTTGGAATCGTAACATCGATAGCTGTAGCTACACCGTTAATAGTAAGAGAAACCGTAATAATCTCTGTCACGCCATCAACATCGTAAAGAACAAAAGAATAACTTCCGCTTAATTCTTCTTCCTCCGAAAGCTCATCCTCAAAACGCATAACTATATCGTCAGTATGATCTTCAGGAATTACAAACGAAACATTATCAGCTACAAGCTCATTATTCTTATATACATCATAAATAAAAGTAGTATCTTTGTCGTAATATTCCCAGGTAATGAGATTAATGGAAATAGTATTCTCACTTATGCTATATGTACATGAATAGATATTATCGTTCTCTGTATAAGAAAACTCAGGAGCAGGATTTACATCATCGGAATCGTCTCCTGTTAAGTTTAAAATCTCTTCAAGAATTGAAGCAAAATCGATACTTCCAGTATTTGAGAAAATATCAAAATTATGAAGGAACATGTCTTCAAGATATACCTGAAGCTCACCATCCTCACTAAGAGAAACTGGGAAAATTACTTCAAAATCAGTTCTTACATCACAGAGTTCAAGAATACTTCTGAATGTCTCTGCATAAAAAGAAGCATAATCAGAAAGGTCAAAATCCTCATCAGAAAATGCAAATCTGTATGCACCAAGAAGAAGCTCTACATAACGTGCTCTGTCATTTTTAAGTGTTTCCCATGCAGCACCAGCATCAACAATAGTTCCACGAACAAGTACATTAACGCTGTCATCATCACTATCAACTACCTCAAATGTCAAATCCTCAGCAGTAATAAAGTATGCTCTGAAGATTGTCATGTAACAGCTTCTTATAGCATCACGATACTGTTCAGGATAAGACTCAATAGTCTGAGCCAGGAATCTGTATCCTGAAGCACCTTCATAATCACCATGCTTAAATGCTTCAATCAGATTCTCAACAAAAGAAATAGCTACGGCTTCAGGAATACCATAAAATTCAAAATCAGATGAAATACCAGAAAAATACTCACTAATGACATCTATCGCATCAGTAGTAAGAAGCCATTCGCCCTCAACCTTAATCATCTCAATCGCAACCTCTTCACTGGTTGTATCAGATGTACTATTAAGACCAGCAATTAATTCATCCAGTCTGATTCTTCTGTCAAAAGAAGAGTAGTCCTTTGTAATAATCTCCAAAGTAACATCTGCTCTGTCTGAATGAACCTTAATATCACCGACTTCCACTTCAGAAGATGTGATGAGGGTTCTGATAAGACAAATATCACTATAGTTATCTGCCAGATCATCAGCAATTATGCCAATACTACGTGCATCATTTCTGTTAATGAATCCGCTTTGTCCACGAACATCTTCAGAAACCAGACTCTCCCAAAAACCATTAATGGATTCTTCGATTTTTATCTGATTTTTGTTAAACAGACTGCACCCACAAAAATAAGCCGCAATAATAGAAAATGTTAAAACACTTCCTATTACGCGACTTATTAATTTTCTCATTAGGTATTAACCGTTAATTATCTGTAGATAATTTCCTCTCTCTTAGGTCCTGTAGAAACGATACCGATATGAACTCCAATCTCCTTCTCAATGAACTCTACGTAGTCCTGAGCTTCCTTAGGGAGCTTATCGTACTCTGTAAAGCCTCTTACATCACACTTCCAACCTGGGAGCTTAGTAAATACTGGCTTAGCCTTCTCAAGATCGAGTGGGTTTGGGAAATCCTTTGTGATCTCACCATCAATCTCATAACCTACACATACTGGAATCTCATCGAGGTATCCAAGACAGTCAATGTTTGTCATAGCTACTTCAGTAGCACCCTGAATAGCACATCCGTATCTTGTAGCAACAGCATCAAACCAGCCTACTCTTCTTGGACGACCAGTTGTAGCACCGTACTCACCCTTGTCTCCACCTCTCTTACGAAGCTCCTCAGCCTCTGCCTCATCAAGGATCTCAGAAACGAAAGCACCAGCACCAACTGATGATGAGTATGCCTTAGTAACTGTAACGATCTCCTTAATCTCATAAGGTGGGATACCAGCACCGATTGCACCGTATCCAGCAAGAGTTGAAGATGAAGTAACCATTGGGTAGATACCGTGATCTGGATCCTTCATTGAACCAAGCTGACCCTCAAGAAGAATCTTCTTGCCAGCCTTGATTGCATCATGGATAACAACTGTTGTATTTGTAACATAAGGCTTAATCTGCTCGCCTAATGCGTAAACCTCTTCTGTAAGAGCATCTACATCGATTGGATCCTTGTGGTAAAGATTTACGATGAGAGCATTCTTAATCTCGAGAACTCTTGCGAGCTTCTCCTTAAGATGATCCTTATCGAAGAGCTCTGTAATCTGGAAACCGATCTTAGCGAACTTATCTGAATAGAAAGGAGCGATACCTGACTTAGTAGAACCAAAAGCTCTTCCGCCAAGTCTCTCTTCCTCGAGCTGATCGAAAAGTACATGGTATGGCATGATTACCTGAACTCTGTCAGATACGAGAATCTGTGGATCAAGTCCACCCTTCTTAATCTCACCAAGCTCATTAATGAACTTAGCGATATCAAAAGCAACACCGTTACCAATGATGTTCACGATATTCTCGTGACAAACACCTGATGGCATGAGGTGAAGAGCGAATCTTCCGTGCTCATTAATAATTGTATGTCCTGCGTTAGCTCCACCCTGGAAACGAATTACCATATCTGATTCGTTAGCAAGAAGGTCAGTAATCTTACCCTTACCTTCGTCTCCCCAGTTTGCTCCAACAATAGCCTTAACCATGGTTAACCTCCAAACTCAGTATGACCACAGATTTATACACGTTAGAAGAATTCGTGATACAGGCCATACGACGTGCTTATTATATATAAATTTATAAGGAATTACAATTTTGAAATGCCTATTTTTGCTTGATTTTTTAGCGAAATAAAGCAGAATTATTATTGGAATACATTATGTCGGGAGACAAAGGGATGGATAAGATTAAGCAAAACCGTTTGCTGAGCTTTATTGTGCTCGGGATTATTTATGCTGCAGCAACAGTAATAGGCGTTATGACCTATAACCTCACATCTGGTGAATGGTGGCTGAGGCTATTAATTGCTGATACTGTTTCAACAATCTTCACATTTATTGGAAGCCTTATTTTCAAAAACGCTTCTGTTTATGACCCATACTGGAGCGTACAGCCAATAGTAATTCTTGGCGCTTTTATAATCGGAAGAAAGATCACATTAGTTAAAATTCTTACGGTAACTGCAGTATTTTACTGGGGAATAAGACTTACAGCTAACTGGGCTTATACCTTCGGCGGACTTAACCATCAGGACTGGCGATACACGATGCTCTCGGAAAAGACAGGCATATTTTATCCCGTGATTAATTTTGTCGGAATTCATATGGTGCCAACGATTGTAGTATATTTTGTGACTTTACCAGCCTGCTATGTATTAATTTCTGAGGATAAAGTTTTTTCTAAACTTCTTGCAGTTATTGGCTTTTGTATTTCTGTTGGAGCTGCTACTTTACAGGGAATTGCTGATATTACGATGCATAAATACCGCAAGAACAGAAATGCGCCTTTTATCCGTAATGGCGTGTGGAAATATTCCCGCCATCCAAACTACCTGGGCGAGATTTTAATGTGGTGGGGAATCGCCATTTTAAGTATTGGCGCACTTGGCTTTAGCTGGATTTATATCCTTGGCGCCGTGCTAAATACTCTGCTTTTTCTTTGCGTCAGCATACCCCTTGCAGAAGGCAGGCAATCAACGAAAGAAGGGTACATGGAATATAAGAAAGAAACCCGAATGTTACTTCCTGTTCCAAAGTAATTGACACCAGTCAAATAGACCTATATAATCGCACTCAAGTGAGTGAAACAGAGTCTGTTTTACAAAGCGAATTATTGATTGAGTTAGAAGCTCAAATTTTATAAGTTGATTACTTTATAATCAGTGCCAAGCGCACATCATCTTGTGAAACGGTCAATATGAGTAGCATTTGTTGCAGAACTCTGAGCACGAAGAAACATTACATAAATAGTCATTTTCTTGACTTATATAATGTACTTACGTAAGACTAATTCAGGGAATCGATGTAGCGTCGGTTCCCTTTTTGTTGGCACAGATTCTAAGGCGATTAACTTATAGGAATAAGTAGAGGTATGCGTTATGAATCAGAGATCTGCGCCAATTTACGAGGCACTTGAACTTTTCAGAAAAAGAAGAGTTGTACCTTTCGATGTTCCAGGACACAAAAGAGGAAGAGGTAATCCAGAGCTTGTTGAGCTTTTGGGAGAAAAGTGCGTAGGACTTGATGTAAATTCCATGAAGCCACTTGATAACCTTGGACACCCTGTGTCTGTAATTAAGGATGCTGAGGACTTAACAGCAGAAGCATTTGGCGCAGCACATGCTTTCCTTATGGTTAACGGAACTACATCTGCAGTTCAGACAATGATTCTTGCTGTGATTAAGGCAGGAGATAAAATCATTCTTCCAAGAAACGTACATAAGAGCGTAATTAATGCTCTCGTTCTCTGCGGTGGAATTCCAGTTTACGTTAAGGCGAAGGTAAACCCAAAGATTGGTATCGCTCTTGGTATTGAAGTAGAAGAGATTAAAAAGGCAATCAAGAAGCATCCTGATGCCAAGGCTGTATTCATTAATAATCCTACTTACTACGGCATCTGTTCTAACCTAGAAGAGATTTCAAAAATTGCCCATGAACATGGCATGAAGGTATTAGTGGATGAAGCTCACGGTACTCACCTTTATTTTGGAGAAGATCTTCCTATTTCAGGAATAAAGGCAGGCGGCGACCTCGCTGCAGTATCGATGCATAAGTCAGGCGGAAGTCTCACACAAAGCTCAATCCTTCTTTGTGGTGAGAATACAAACGCTGAGTATGTAAGACAGATTATCAACCTTACACAGACAACAAGTGCTTCTTACCTCCTTTTAAGTTCGCTTGATATCTCAAGAAGAAATCTTGCCTTAAGAGGAAAAGAGTCTTTTTCTAAGGTAAGCCGTATGGCCGAATATGCAAGATCTGAAATCAATGCAATCGGTGGCTACTACGCTTACGGCAGAGACTTAATCGATGGTGACAGCGTTTACGATTACGACGTAACAAAATTAAGTATCTATACACAAGGAATTGGTCTTACAGGTATTGAAGTATATGACCTCCTCCGAGATGAATACGATATTCAGATTGAGTTTGGTGATATTGGAAATATCCTCGCATATATCTCAATTGGAGACCGAATCAGAGATATCGAGAGACTCGTTGGAGCCTTAGAAGATATTAAACGTAACTACGGAAAAGATGGCGCAGATCTTTACTGCGGTGACTTCATTCAGCCAGAGGTTGTAATGAGTCCACAAAAGGCCTTCTACTCTGACAAGGAACAGATTCCTCTCGGAAGTACAAACGGCAGAATCTGCGGAGAAATCGTAATGTGTTATCCACCAGGAATTCCAATTCTTACTCCTGGTGAGAAGATTACAGACGAGATTATTGAATATATTAACTTCGCAAGAGAAAGAGGATGTTCACTTCAGGGAACTTTGGACCCGGATGTTGAACTCATAAACGTAATAAAGGAGGGCTAATTAATGGATATCTGGTTTTCACAGATGGATACAGAGAACGTTAAAACCAGCGTTCGTGTTGATAAGCAGCTCTTCTCTAATGAGAGCGATTACCAGCGAATCGATGTATTCCAGTCAAAAGAATTTGGAAAGATGATTGTCCTTGACGGCGACATTATCTTCTCTGAGGCAGATGAGTTTATCTATAACGAGATGGTAGTTCATGTACCAATGGCAGTTCATCCAAAGGTGCAGAAGGTTTTAATCATTGGTGGTGGCGACGGAGGCGTAGCCCGTACACTTACTGAGTACCCTGAGATTGAAGAAATCGATGTAGTTGAACCTGATGAGATGTTCATTGAAGTATCAAGTAGATTCTTCCCTGAAACAGCCAAAGGATTCGAAGATCCAAGAGTAAAGATTCACAACATGGATGGTCTTCGTTTCTTAAGAAGAGTTCAGAATCAGTACGATCTTATAATCAACGATTCAACTGACCCATTCGGTCACACAGAAGGACTTTTTACAAAGGAATTCTACGGCGCATGCTTTAAAGCACTTAAGGAAGATGGCATTATGGTGTACCAGCACGGATCACCATTCTACGATGAAGACGAGCAGGCATTTCGCTCAATGCATCGAAAGGTATATAAGTGCTTCCCTATAAGCCGTGTATATCAGGCTTCGATTCCTACCTGCCCAGCAGGCTACTGGATGTTTGGATTTGCATCCAAAAAGTACCATCCACTTAAGGATTTCGACGCAGCAAAGTGGAAAGAAAGAAATATTAAAACATGGTATTACACAACCAACTTACATAAGGGCGCATTTATGCTTCCTAAGTACGTTGAAGAATTACTTGAAGAAGAGGAGGACAGAAAGAAATGAGTAAATTATTAATTATTGGATGTGGCGGTGTTGCTTCAGTTGCAATTCACAAGTGCTGCCAGAACAGCGAAGTATTTGATGACATCATGATCGCATCACGTACAGTATCTAAGTGCGATGCTTTAAAGGAGAAGCTTCAGGGCACAACTTCAACAAAGATTTCTACAGCAAAGGTAGATGCAGATAACGTTGATGAACTCGTTGCTCTTATTAACGAGTATAAGCCAGAGGCAGTATTGAACCTTGCGCTTCCATACCAGGATTTAACAATTATGGACGCATGCCTTAAGACTGGCGTTCACTATATTGATACAGCTAACTACGAGGCTGAAGATACTGAAGATCCAGCATGGAGAGCTATCTATGAGAAGAGATGTAAGGAATTAGGTTTTACTGCTTACTTCGATTACTCATGGCAGTGGGCTTATCAGGAGAGATTCCAGGAGGCTGGTCTCACAGCACTTCTCGGTACTGGTTTTGACCCAGGTGTAACTTCTGTTTTTGCTGCATATGCAAAGAAGCATTACTTCGATGAGATTCACACAATCGATATTCTCGACTGTAACGGTGGTGACCACGGTTATCCATTCGCTACAAACTTCAACCCAGAGATTAACCTCCGAGAGGTTTCAGCTCCAGGATCTTACTTTGAGAATGGTAAGTGGGTAGAAATTCCTGCTATGTCTATTAAGCGCGAGTATAACTTCGATGGCGTTGGCATGAAGGATATGTACCTTCTCCACCACGAGGAGATTGAAGCTCTTGCAAAGAACATGCCAGAAGTAAAGAGAATTCGCTTCTTCATGACATTTGGTCAGAGCTACTTAACACACATGAAGTGTCTTGAGAACGTAGGACTTTTAAGAACTGATGCTATCGAATTTAACGGACAGCAGATTGTTCCTATCCAGTTCCTTAAGGCTCTCCTTCCTGACCCTGCATCTTTGGGCCCACGTACAGTTGGTAAGACAAACATCGGCTGTATCTTCACAGGTATCAAGGATGGCAAGGAAAGATCAATCTATATCTACAACATCTGCGATCACCAGGAGTGCTATAAGGAAGTTGAATCACAGGCTATTTCTTACACAACAGGTGTTCCAGCAATGATTGGTGCCATGATGGTACTTCGTGGCGACTGGAAAAAGCCAGGCGTATTCACAACAGATGAGTTCGATCCAGACCCATACATGGAGGCACTTAACAAGTGGGGACTTCCATGGCAGGTTGAAGAGAATCCTACACTCGTAGAGTAATTAACAAATTGACGGGGGCCCGCGCCTGAATTGACGGGGGCCCGCACTTAAATTAACGGGGGCCCGCGCGCGAAATGAATTTAAATAATGTATCTACTCCATCTTATGTAATTGATGAAGCTAAGCTTATTAAGAACCTTCAGATTCTTCACGAAGTTGAAGAAAAAACTGGGGCTCATATTCTTCTTGCGCAGAAGGCCTTCTCCAATTTTGCTGTTTATCCTCTGATTGGAAAATATATCTCTGGAACTACTGCTTCAGGTATCTTTGAAGCACGTCTTGGATATGAAGAAATGAAGAAGGAGAATCATGTTTTCGCGCCTGCATATAAGGACGAAGATATTAAGGAACTCGCAAAAATCTGTGACCATATTATCTTTAATTCTGTAGCACAGCTTCGAAAGCACGCGCCTACAGTTAAAGCAATTAACAGCAACTGCAGCATCGGTATTAGAATTAATCCTGAGTGCTCTACACAGGAAGATCACGCTATTTATGACCCATGTAGCCCAGGATCTCGTCTTGGTGTAACAAGAGCAAATCTCGACAAGGCTCTTTCTGAAGATCCTTCATTCATGGACTATGTTGAAGGTCTTCATTTCCATACTTTATGCGAGCAGGATTCAGAAGATCTTAAGACTACTCTTGAAGCATTTGAAGAGAAGTTTGGTGACCTTCTCCCACGCATAAAGTGGCTTAATATGGGTGGTGGACACCACATAACAAGAGATGACTATAACGTGGATTTACTTATTGAGATAGTTACAAATCTTAAATCAAGATACGATATCGATGTTTATCTTGAGCCAGGAGAAGCAATTGCACTTAATGCTGGATACCTTGTAACTGAGGTAATGGATATCGTGGACAACGATATAAAGGTATTGATTCTCGACGCATCTGCAGCATGTCATATGCCAGATGTTCTCGAAATGCCATATCGCCCACCACTTAAGGATTCTGGTACATGGGAAGATCAGGATAAGCCTTATAAATATCGTTTATCTTCAATGACATGCCTTGCAGGTGATGTAATTGGAGACTATTCTTTCGACCACGAGATTAATATCGGTGACCGTCTTATTTTTGAAGATATGGCTATCTATTCTATGGTAAAAAACAATACATTTAATGGTATTCCTCTCCCTTCTATTTACTTAATGAAGGAAGGCGGCGAATGCGAACTTATAAAGAAGTTTGGATATAAAGACTTTAAGGAGAGACTCTCATGAAAAGAATGCCAGCTGAATTTGAACAGCACGCCGGAACAATCCTTATCTGGCCCGTAAGACCTGGTTCCTGGACTTATGGCGGTAAGAATGCCCAGCAGGCTTTTAAGGAGATTGCAAGAGAAATTAGCGCACATGAGAAGGTATATTTAATCTGCGACGATGACCACTATATGGAAATCTGTAGTACCTTTTCAAATCACGTAAATATTCTCCCTGTTGTTCTTCCAACTAACGATGCATGGGCAAGAGATATTGGCCCTACTTTTGTTGAAGAAACAGACGATTATTCAATCCACGGAATCAACTGGAAATTCAACGCCTGGGGTGGCGACTACGATGGTCTTTATAAAGACTACGAAGACGACGACAAATTCGCAGAGAGTTTCTGCAAGACATTCAGTTTCCCAGTAATTGATGAACACGATTTTGTTTTGGAAGGCGGCTCAATCCACGTTGATGGTGAAGGCACTTTGATTACTACTGAAGCATGCCTTTTAAGCCCTGGAAGAAACCCTGATATGACCCGCGAAGACATCGAGAAGAAACTTTGCGACACACTGGGCGTAAAGAAAGTAATCTGGCTTCCTCATGGTATTCTTGGTGATGAGACTAACGAGCATGTAGATAACTTCTGCTGCTTTATAAAGCCTGGTGAAGTCATTATGGCATGGACAGATGACGAATCAGATCCACAGCATGAAGTATGCGTTAAAAACTACGAGATTTTAACTAATACAAAGGATGCAAGGAACAGGACTATTAAGGTTCATAAACTTCCACTTCCTAAAAATCCTGTAGTAATTACTAAGAAGGATCTTGATGGATTCGTTTTCGAAGAAGGCGAGGACATTAGAGAAGAAGGCGAGAAACTTGCAGCTTCTTACGCAAACTTTTATATCGCTAATAAAAAGGTTCTCGTACCACAGTTCAGAGACCCTAACGACAGCATTGCCTGTCAGATTCTGGGCGAACTCTTCCCTAGACACGAGATTATTCCTATTGAAGCCAGAGACATCATTGTTGGAGGCGGAAATATTCACTGCATAACACAGCAGGTACCACTTAAAGGAGACTGGTATTTATGAGAAATGTTAAAGTAGCAGCCGTTCAGATGGCTATGACAAGAAATGTAGATGAGAATATCGCTCATGCAGATAAACTCACAAGAGAAGCTGCAGCAAATGGCGCTAATGTAATTCTTTTGTCTGAGCTTTTCGAGCGTCAGTATTTCTGCCAGGAAAGAGTTTACGATTACTATTCTTACGCAACTCCTGTAGACGAGAACCCTGCTGTACTTCACTTTAAAAAAGTATGCGCAGAGCTTCACGTTGTAATGCCAATTTCCTTCTTCGAAAAGGATGGCAACGTTCTATATAACACAATCGCCATGATTGACGCTGATGGCTCTTATCTGGGTATTTATCGTAAGACACATATCCCTGACGACCACTACTATCAGGAGAAGTTCTACTTTACTCCAGGAAACACTGGATTCAAGGTTTGGGATACAGCCTACGGCAAAATCGGCGTAGGTATCTGCTGGGATCAGTGGTTCCCAGAAGTAGCACGATCAATGGCTCTTATGGGAGCTGAGATTCTTTTATATCCTACTGCAATCGGATCAGAGCCTATCCTTGATGTAGACAGTATGGAGCACTGGAGAATTTGTATGAGAGGCCACTCTTGCTCTAACATAGTACCTGTAGTTGCAGCAAACAGAATCGGCCTTGAGGAAGTTACTCCTTCTGTCGAAAACGGTGGCCAGAAGTCTGCTTTAAAGTTCTTTGGTTCTTCTTTTATTACTGACCATACTGGTGCAATAGTTGCTGATGCCTCACGTGACAAGGAAGAAATTCTCTACGCTGAATTTGAGCTTGATTCTATTAACGAACCCAGACTTAGCTGGGGTTTATTTAGAGACAGACGTCCTCATACATACGCTAAAATCACTGAATAATTCATTTTTATCCCCCCTTATTTTACGTTTACAGAAGGTACTTATAATGATATTGTCGGCCACGAAGGAATGGCCAAAATCATAAGAGATAC
The DNA here is from genome assembly GCA_045598005.1 of Saccharofermentans sp. GTDB lineage: Bacteria > Bacillota > Clostridia > Saccharofermentanales > Saccharofermentanaceae > Saccharofermentans. Next base: position 13,394 of record JAZLLF010000017.1, read on the forward strand.
AAACATGTGGAGGATACAAAAATGAACAAGAAGGTACGTAAGATTTTGGCAACAACAATCGCTCTAGCAACAATGTTTTCTTTTGCTGGATGCACAATTAACATTGATAATGACCTCCCTGAAAGAATCGCTGGTGAGTTCCAGGAAGCTGTAGAAAATGGCGACATTGAAATCAAATCAAACGATGAAGATAAAGATACTGATGATTCTAATGATGAAGAAACAGCAGCAACTACTACTGAATTCGTAAATGAGGATGCTTTTGAGCCAGAGGATATTCCTAATAGCACAAGTAATGAGAATACAAATACTACTTCAGGAAATAACGATTCTGAGGGATATAGAGATGATGCTGATTACTATGAACTTGTTGATGCTGAGGTTTTGAATTTTGTTCCTGGAGATGATTTCTGGAGAATTTCATTCTCTGCTCAGCCAATTAGTGAATTAGGCCAGCCAGTTGTATATACAGGTTTTCAAGATGATTCAAGAGCTACTACAAATCAGATTTATCCATTCTTTGAAGGTGATGATGGAATCTATATTCAGTGCCAGACTATTGAATTTTATAACGCAGGTGATTCATTCGGAATTACAGTTTATAAAGATGGTGAGTTGTATTACCAGGGCAGTTACATTTTGAACGAAAACTCTGCAGAATACGATATTGCTGAATTCTGTATCTGTCAGCAGAACGAAGGTTATCTCGAAGCAGG